>NZ_JALHMP010000006.1 GCF_022843985.1 Phreatobacter sp.
CTTCGCGCCGCCGCGCCCGCCGGCCCCGGCCATCGCCGCCATGCCCGGCGGCGCCCCGGTGCGTGCCGCCCTCGGCTTCGGCTCGCTCTACTGATCCGCCTTGATTTCAGCCGCGTCCCGCCCCATCCATGGGGCGGGAGGACGACCGTGACCAAGCCGCGACTCGGGTTGATGCAATGCGCCGTCGCCGGCCTTTTGGCGCTGGCTGTCGGTCTGGCAGGGCCGGCGCTCGCCCAGGACAATTTCCAGACCACGGTCCGCAACGCCATCCTCGTCGATGTCGGGACGCAATCGGTGCTGTTCGAGAAGGCCGCCGACGAACTCCAGGCCCCCGCCAGCCTGGCCAAGCTGATGACGCTGGCGGTGATCTTCGAGGAGATGCGCCAGGGACGGCTGCTTCCCGACCAGGAGATCGTCATCAGCGAGGATGCCTGGCGGCGGGGAGGGGCTCCGTCGCGGACCTCCTCCATGTATGCGGCCGTCAATTCCCGCGTGAAGGTGCAGGACCTGCTGCGCGGCGCCATCATCCAGTCGGGCAACGACGCGACGATCGCCCTCGGCGAGGCCGTATCGGGCACCGAGGCGAATTTCATTCCGGTGATGAACAGCCGGGCGCGGACCATCGGCCTCACCCAGTCGGTGTTCCGCAACACCACCGGCCTGCCGCACCCGGAGCAGCGCACCACGGCCCGCGAGATGGCGCGCCTCGCCGACCACATCATCCGCACCTATCCCGAACATTACCCGCTCTACAGCGAGAGGGAATTCACCTGGGGCGGCATCCGCCAGCAGAACCGCAATCCGCTGCTCGGGACCTATAACGGCGCCGACGGACTGAAGACCGGCTATATCGATGAGGCCGGATTCAACCTTGCGGGATCGGCGGTGCAGAACGGCCAGCGGCTGATCGTCGTGGTGTTGGGCGCCCGTTCGCTGCAGGAGCGCTCCAACGAGGCGCGCAAGCTGCTCGACTGGGGCTTCCGCTCCTTCGAGCTGCGCGACCTGTTCCAGGAACAGGAAACGATCGGCGAGGTCGCCGTCTTCGGCGGAGCGCAGGGCAGCGTTCCCGTCACCGCCGGCAATCTGGTGCGGCTGCTGCTGCCGCGCGGCCAGTCGGACCGCGTGACGGCCCAGATCGTCTATCGCGGCCCGGTCCGGGCACCGGTCAAGCAGGGCACGGAGGTCGGCCAGCTCCGGGTGATGCGTGGCGCGCAGCTCGCCCTTCAGGTGCCGGTCTTCGCCGCCGCCGATGTCGAGACAGGAACCCTGAGCCAGCGCGCCATGCAGGGCGCCTGGGAACTCGCCACCGGCTGGATCCGGTCCGGGGCGGCTCGGCCTTGAGTGCTCCCGCCAAGGCCCGCGGACGCTTCATCACGCTGGAGGGCGGGGAGGGGGCCGGAAAATCGACGCAGGCGCGCCGCCTTGCCGCCTTCCTCGAACAGCGCGGCTACGATGTCGTCATGACCCGCGAGCCCGGCGGATCGCCCGGCGCCGAGATCCTCCGCCATGTCCTGCTCTCCGGCGGCGCCGCGCCTTTCGGGCCGGAGGCCGAGACCATGCTCTTCGCCGCCGCCCGCCGCGACCATCTCGCCGTCACCATCCTGCCGGCATTGGCGCGCGGCGCCTGGGTGATCTGCGACCGTTTCGCCGATTCCACCCGCGTCTATCAGGGCCATGCCGGCAAGGTGCCGCTCGATTTTATCATGGCGGTCGAGCGCGTCACCGTCGGCGAGAACCGGCCGGACCTGACGCTGATCCTCGACCTGCCGGCCAAGGTGGGGCTCGCCCGCGTCGCCAGCCGCGGCGAGGCGACGGACCGTTTCGAGAAGGAGGGCCTTGCCTTCCACAACAAACTGCGCGCCGGTTTCAAGGCCATTGCCCGCGCTGAACCCGAGCGCTGCAGGCTGATCGATGCCAGCGGCGACGCCGACATTGTCGCCGACGCCATCCGCAACGCGGTAACGGAGCATTTCGGCCTCGGGGCCCGGCTGGTGGCCCCATGATCTCGGAGACTGCCGCCGACCGCCTCGACGGCGCCCCGCATCCGCGCGAACGGCAGGTCCTGGTCGGCCATGGCGCGGCCGAGCGCCAGCTGCTCGACGCCTATCGCGGCCCGCGCATGCACCATGCCTGGCTCATCGGCGGTCCCGAGGGCATCGGCAAGGCGACGCTCGCCTATCGCTTCGCCCGCTTCGTCCTCGCCCATCCCGTCGCGGCGGCCGTCCCGGTCGCGACGGCGGACCTGTCCGTGCCTGACGCCCAACCGGCGGCCCGGCGCATCGTCGCCGGCTCCCATCCCGACCTGCTGGCGCTGCGGCGCATCGCCGAGGCCGGCAAGGAGAAGATCCCCCAGGACATTTCCGTCGGCGCGATGCGCGAGATCGTCCGCTTCTTCGGCTCGACGGCGGGCGAGGGCGGCTGGCGCATCTGTATCGTCGATGCCGCCGACGACCTCAACCGCTCCAGCGCCAACGCCCTGCTGAAACTTCTGGAAGAGCCGCCGCCGCGCTCGCTCTTCCTGATCGTCGCCCATATGCCCGGCCGGCTCCTGCCGACCATCCGCTCGCGCTGCCGCGCCCTGCCGCTCCTGCCTCTGACGGCGGACGAGATCGCCGCCGGCCTCCAGACCTTCGACGACATCCGCCTGCCGGCCGAGGAGGCGGGCCGCATCGCGGCCCTGGCCGACGGCAGCCTGCGCCGGGCGCTGGAGATCGCCGCGGGTGGACAGGAGAGCTTTGCCGGCGAGGTCGAAAGGCTGCTGGCGAGCCTGCCGGCCCCCGATCCGCTGGCCATCCACGGCCTTGGCGACAAGCTCGCACGGCGCGACGACGGTCTGTTCGAGCTGTTCCTGCGCATGGTCTTCGCCCATCTGCACCGGCAGGTCCTGGCGGAGGCGGGCGAGGGGGCCCGCCGCCTTGCACCCCATGCCGAGGTATGGGAGAAGGTCGAGGCTACCGCGGCGCAGGTGCGCACGTTCAATCTCGAACGCAAGCCCTTCGTTTTCCAGGTTTTCGGCTGGCTCGCCGAGGCCGGCCGGCGGCGCGCCTGACCCCGAACCGTCCGAAACGCCTCATGTCGAAGCCCCGCTTCTACGTCACGACCGCCATTTCCTATCCCAACGGCGCGCCCCATATCGGCCACGCCTATGAGGTGATCGCCACCGATGCGATCGCCCGTTTCATGCGGGCGGACGGGCGCGAGGTCCAGTTCCTGACCGGCACCGACGAGCACGGGCTGAAGATGGTCCAGACGGCGGAGCGCGAGGGCCTCGCCGTGCGCGCGCTGGCCGACCGCAACGCCGACCGGTTCCGCGCCATGGCGGGGGCGCTCGCCATTTCCAACGACGACTTCATCCGCACCACCGAGCCGCGCCATTATCGTGCCAGCCAGGCCATCTGGGAGCGGATGGTGGCGGCCGGCGACATCTATCGCGGCGGCTACGAGGGCTGGTATTCGGTCCGCGACGAGGCCTTCTATGGCGAGGACGAGACCTCGGTCGGCCCGGACGGCGTGCGCGTCGGCGGGCAGGGGACCCCGGTGGAATGGACCAAGGAGGAGACCTTTTTCTTCCGCCTGTCCAAGTACCAGGATCGTCTCCTCGCCCATTACGAGGCCCATCCGGACTTCGTCGGACCCGACACGCGGTTCAACGAGGTCATCAGCTTCGTCAAGGGCGGCCTCACCGACCTGTCGGTGTCGCGCACCACCTTCGACTGGGGCGTCCCGGTGCCCGGCGCCGACGGCCACGTCATGTATGTCTGGGTCGACGCCCTGACCAATTACATCACCGGCGCCGGCTTTCCCGACGAGACCGACCCGAAATGGGCCTTCTGGCCGGCCGATCTCCACGTCATCGGCAAGGACATCGTCCGTTTCCACGCGGTCTACTGGCCGGCCTTCCTCATGTCGGCCGGCATCGCCCTGCCGAAGCGCGTCTATGGCCACGGCTTTCTGTTCAACCGCGGCGAGAAGATGTCGAAGTCGCTCGGCAATGTCGTCGATCCCTTCGCCATGGCGGAAGCCTATGGCGTCGACGCCATGCGCTATTTCTTGCTGCGCGAGGTCGCCTTCGGCAATGACGGCTCCTATTCGCACGAGGCGATCGTGGCGCGGACCAATGCCGATCTCGCCAACGACATCGGCAACCTCGCCCAGCGCTCGCTGTCGATGATCGCCAAGAACTGCGACGGCGTGCTGCCGACGCCCGGCGCCTTCAGCGCCGAGGACGAGGCGATCCTCGCCGCGGCCGAAGGCATGCTCGCCCTGTCCCGCGAGGCGGTGGGCAGCCAGCAGCTGCACCGCTGGCTCGAGGCGGTCTGGGCCGTCGTCGGCGATGCCAACCGCTATTTCGCGGCGCAGGCGCCCTGGGCGCTGCGGAAGACCGATCCGGCGCGGATGGAGACGGTTCTCTACGTCACGGCCGAAGTCATCCGCCAGGCGGCGATCCTGGCCGCGCCCGCCATTCCGCTCGGCGCGCCCAAGCTGCTCGACCTGCTCGCGGTCCCGGAGGACGCGCGCGACTTCGCCGCGCTCGCCACCCGGCTGAAGCCCGGGACGGTCCTGCCGCCGCCGGCCGGGGTCTTCCCGCGCTATGTCGAGCCGGAGACGGCGGCCTGATGTGGGTCGACAGCCATTGTCATCTCGACTTCCCCGAGCTTGCCGCCGATCGTGGCGGCCTGATCGGCCGTGCCGTCGCGGCGGGCCTTCAGTCCATGGTGACGATCTCCACCCGTGTGCGCCGCTTCGATGCCATCCGCGCCATCGCCGAGGCCCATGAGGGCATCTGGTGCTCGGTCGGCACCCATCCGCACAATGCCCACGAGGAGCTCGACGTCACGGCAGAGGCGCTGGTGGCGCTGGCGGACCATCCCAAGGTCATCGCCATCGGCGAGGCCGGCCTCGACTGGTTTTATGACAAGTCGCCGCGGGACGCCCAGGAACAGGGGTTCCGTACCCATATCGCCGCGGCGCGCGCCTCTGGCCTGCCGCTGGTCATCCATGCCCGCGAGGCCGACGAGGCGGTCGCCGCGATCCTCACGGAGGAAATGGGGAAGGGGGCCTTCACAGCCGTCCTGCACTGTTTCACCGGCTCCCGCGACCTCGCCATCACCGGCATTGCCCTCGGCCTTTACGTGTCGTTTTCAGGCATCGCGACCTACAAGAGCGCCGCCAATCTGCGGGAACTGGCGGCCGAACTGCCGGCGGACCGCATCCTGGTGGAGACCGACGCGCCCTATCTCGCGCCGGGCAAGTTCCGCGGCAAGACCAACGAGCCGTCCTATGTCGTCGAGACCGGCCGGGTGATCGCCGAGGCACGTGCCGTCACGCCCGAGGCGATGGCGCGGCAGACCACCGAGAATTTCTACCGCCTCTTCGCCAAGGCCGATCCCGGCCGGCGCCTCGCGGCCTGAGCCGACCATGGCGCTGACCCTGACCATCCTCGGCTGCGGCTCCTCCGGCGGCGTGCCGCGGGTGGCCCAGGGCTGGGGCGCCTGCGACCCGTCCGAACCGCGCAACCGGCGGCGGCGCTGTGCCTTGCTCATCGAGCAGAGCGGACCGGAGGGCGTCACCACCGTCCTGATCGATACCGGACCGGACCTGCGTGACCAACTCCTTGCAGCCGGGGTCACGCGGCTCGACGCGGTGCTCTACACCCACGACCATGCCGACCATACCCACGGCATCGACGACCTCCGGCCGCTCGTTCTCGCCATGCGGCGGCGCATCGTCGCCCATGCCGACGCCACGACCGCCGGATCGCTGCGCGAGCGGTTCGGCTATTGCTTCGCCTCGCCGCCGGGCAGCGACTATCCGCCCATCGTCGATCTGAGCCTGTTCGAACCGCATGTGCCGATCATGGTGCCCGGGCCTGGCGGCGCCTTGACCTTCCAGCCATTCCCCGTGGAGCACGGCGCCGGCTATCGCGCCTTCGGGTTTCGTGTCAAAAACTACGTCTATTGCCCTGATATCAATCGGCTTCCCGACGAGAGTGCCGGCTATTTCGACAGCGCGGAAACCGTCATCCTGGACGCGCTGCGCTACACGCGCCATCCGACCCATTTCTCCGTCGACGAGGCCCTGGCGGTCATCGCGCGCCACAGGCCCGACCGCGCCGTGCTGACCAATCTCCATTCGGACATCGACTATGCGACCCTGGCAGCGCGGCTGCCGGCGGGCATCGTGCCGGCTTATGACGGGATGGCCATCCGGACAGGCTGATCGTCCGGACGGGCTGATCCGCCGGGCCGCAGGGTTCCCACGGGTATGGGGCCGTTCTGGTGCTTCATTGGGTTCATGACGACATTCCATAATATGTCTTATGCGAATCATGGTTGGCTCATGCTGACGCCCGCCTCGCCCCTGGCCGAGACCTGTGGATGACCCTCCTGCGCGCTTGCCATCACTGGCCCGTCCCCGCTCAGACTGCCCCATGACATCCATGCCGCAGACGCCGACCCCCTCCGACGACATTGCCGATCTCGTGGCCATCATGGCCTGGCTGCGGGCGCCGGGCCGCGGTTGTCCCTGGGACCTGGCACAGACCTTCGCGACCATCGCGCCCTATACGATCGAGGAAGCCTATGAGGTGGCTGATGCGATCCAGCGCGGCGACTTCGCCGATCTCAGGGATGAACTGGGCGACCTGCTGCTGCAGGTCGTTTTTCACGCCCGCATGGCCGAGGAACAAGGGCTCTTCGCCTTTCCCGACGTTGTCCGCGCCATCACCGGGAAGCTCATCCGCCGGCATCCCCATGTCTTCGGCGGCGACCGCGACGTCAGCCCGGCGGCGGTGAAGGGCCTTTGGGACAGCATCAAGGCCGAGGAGAAGCGCGCCAGGGCTGCCGAACGGCAGCGGCTGGGCCTGCCGGCCGAAACGGCGGCCGGCGTGCTGGCGGGAGTTCCGACCGCCCTTCCCGCCCTGACCCGCGCCCTGAAGCTTCAGGCCAAGGCCGGCTCGGTCGGCTTCGACTGGAATAATGTCGATGCCGTGCTCGCCAAGATCGTCGAAGAGGCCGGCGAGATCGTCGCGGCGCGGCGCGACGGTGCCGGGCCGGCGGCCATTGCCGACGAGGTCGGTGACCTGCTGTTCGCTGTCGTCAATCTCGCCCGCCACCTCGATGTCGATCCGGAGGCGGCCCTGCGCGGTACCAATGCCAAGTTCGAGCGGCGTTTCGCCGCCATCGAGGCGGCGCTGGCGGCCGAAGGCCGCAAGCCGGCCGAGGCCTCGCTCGCCGAGATGGACGCGCTCTGGGACGAGGCCAAGCGGCGCGAGAAGGCCGGCGGGGCCTGAAGCGGGCCTCAGGCGCTGCGCGCCAGCCGCCGCTCCAGCTGGTCGCGCTTGGCCGGGGCGATGCGCAGCGTCACCTGCGTATCGCCGCTGTCGAGGGACCGGCGCTCCTCGACCTCGGCATTCTCGTGGATCCAGTGCAGCGTGCCGCCATCGGCCGCATCGACCGTGACGGTGAGGCGTTCATGGGCGGCCCGCAGCTTGTCCTCGACGGCCGCGAGAAGATCGGGCAGCCCCTCGCCCGTCACGGCGGAGACGAAATAGGGCCGATGCGCCTCGTCGTGGCGGGCGGCGCGGTTCAGCGCCGACTCGCGGGCCGGTTCGTCGAGCAGATCGACCTTGTTCCAGACCTCGACGAGGGTGCGGCTGGCCGGGTCGATGCCGAGATCGGCGAGGATCGCCGCGACATCGGCGGCCTGGGCCTCGGTATCGCCATGGCTGACGTCGCGCACATGCAGGATGACATCAGCCTCGATCACCTCTTCCAGTGTCGCCCGGAAGGCGGCGACGAGCATGGTGGGCAGGTCGGAGATGAACCCGACCGTGTCCGACAGGATGGCCTTGGTGCCGTGTGGCAGGCGCATCTGGCGCAGCGTCGGGTCGAGGGTGGCGAAGAGCAGGTCCTGCGCCAGAACCCCGCCGGTGGTCAGCGCATTGAAAAGCGTCGACTTGCCGGCATTGGTGTAGCCGACCAGCGCGATGATCGGATAGGGCACGCGCCTTCGGCTCTCGCGGTGCAGGCGGCGGGTGCGCGTCACCTGTTCGAGCTCGCGCTCGATCCGCATGATGCGCTCCTGGATCATGCGGCGGTCGGCCTCGATCTGCGTCTCGCCGGGGCCGCCAAGGAAGCCGAAGCCGCCACGCTGGCGTTCGAGATGGGTCCAGGAGCGGACCAGCCTGCTCTTCTGGTAGCTGAGATGGGCGAGCTCGACCTGCAACGCGCCCTCTTTCGTGCGGGCGCGGCGGCCGAAGATCTCGAGGATCAGCCCGGTGCGGTCGACGACCTTGGCCTTCCACGCCTTTTCGAGGTTGCGCTGCTGCACCGGCGACAGGGCGGCATCGACGAAGACGAGGCCGGCATCGTGGGCCGTCACCAGGCCGCCGATCTCCTCCACCTTGCCCTTGCCGATCAGGGTGGCCGGCCGTGGCGTGTTCAGCCCGACCGTGACGGTGTCCATGACCTCGAGATCGATGGCGGCGGCGAGGCCGACGGCCTCGTCGCGGCGCGCCGCGACGGTGCGGGCGGGAATGTCGACCCCCTCGCCTCGCCGTGGCCCGGTCAGCACCGGCACGACGACCACGACGCGTGTCGACTCGCCACGCGGCTCGTCGCCGTCATGCGGGGTGGTGCTGATGATATCGGGGCGGCGTATGTCCAACAGGGCCTCGTCGGGTGAGCTCAGCCCTTGTCGCCGTCTCCGTCCTGCGGATCGAACAGCTGGACCGGCGCACCGGGCATGATTGTCGATATGGCGTGCTTATAGACCAATTGCGAGTGGCCGTCCCGGCGCAGCAGGACGCAGAAATTGTCGAACCAGGTCACCACGCCCTGCAGCTTGACGCCGTTGACCAGAAAAATCGTCAGGGGAATCTTGTGCTTGCGCACATGGTTGAGGAATGTGTCCTGGAGGTTCTGAGCTCGTTCCGCCATGGTGTTTTTCCGTTGTTGCCGCGGACTCACACGTGCCGCGAAGGTTTATGGACCGGCCGGGCCGGTCGGGCTTGTTCTTGACATCCCCATTTAAGGCCGATCGTCCCGCAGCGCACAAGCGAAAGTCTCGTCACAGCCGCGTGTGGACGGCCCCCTCGCCGCTCAGGCGATCTCCGCCACCTCGTGGAATTTCGCCCGCAGCTCCGTGGCGATCGATCCGGGCGCGCCATTGCCGACCGGCCGGCCGTCGATCTCGACGATCGGCATGACGATCGTCGTCGCCGAGGACAGGAAGGCCTCGCGGGCGTTCTGGGCCTCTTCGATGGTGAACTTGCGCTCCTCGATCCTCAACCCCTCGCGCTCGCACAGGTCGAAGATCGTCGTGCGCGTGATGCCCTTGAGAATGCCGGTATCGGCGAAACGCGTCACCAGGGCGCCGTCCTTGGTGATAATCCAGGCATTGGTCGAGGACCCCTCGGTGACGAACCCGTCCGCATCCACCAGCCAGGCCTCGAAGGCGCCCGCCTCGCGCGCCGTCTGCTTGGCGATGCAGTTGGGCAGCAGGCCGACGGACTTGATGTCGACGCGTTCCCAGCGGTTGTCGGCGACCGAGATGACCTTGACGCCCTTGACGGCGTTCGCCTCGCCCTTGGCAGGATCGATGTTCTTGGCGGTGACGACCAGGGCCGGCGGCGTGCCGGGCTTGGGGAAGGCATGGTCGCGGCGGGCAACGCCGCGGGTCACCTGCAGATAGACGAGGCCGTCACGGACGCGGTTGCGGCGTACCGTTTCCCTGAGGACCATGCCGAGCGGCCGGCGGTCCATGGGCATGGCGATGCGCAATTCGCCGAGCGAGCGCTCGAGGCGGTCCATGTGGCGCGTCTCGTCGACCAGCCGCCCGCCCTTTACCTCGCAGACCTCATAGACCCCGTCGGCGAATTGGTAGCCGCGATCCTCGATATGAACGGCGGCCTCGCCATGGGGCACGTAGCTTCCGTTGACATAGGCGACGCGGGACATACGGCGGCTCCTCGAAGGGCATGGGACGACGACGTGGGATCAATGACGCTCGACCGGCTTTGCGCAGCGGCGGTCCTTGCCGCAGTGCAACGCCAATCTGCCATGGTTCGCGCAACGGGCGAAACCTGCCGCAGGCGATGGCGGCGCAAGGCCGCCCTGCCGAAATCGCGGATCACTCCACCGACAGTGCCTTGAGCTTGCGGTGCAGGGCCGAGCGCTCCATGCCGATGAATTCGGCCGTGCGCGAGATGTTGCCGCCGAACCGGTTGATCTGGGCAGCAAGATATTCGCGCTCGAAGGCCTCGCGGGCCTCACGCAGCGGCAGGGCCATGAGATGCTCGCCCCCCTGCCCCGTCGGCATGGACGGCGCCGCGGCGCCGACATCCGGCGGCAGCATGGAGACGGAGACCACCGCATCCGGGTCGCCACCGGCCAGGATCAGCACCCGCTCGATATTGTTGCGCAGCTGGCGCAGATTGCCTGGCCAGTCGTGGGACTGCAGCACCGCCATGGCATCGTCGCCGATCCTGCGACGCGGCAGGCCCGACACGGTGGCGAGCTGTTCGACGAAATGCTCGACGAGCTCGGGGATATCCTCACGCCTTTCGGCGAGCGAGGGCACGCGGACCGGGACCACGGCAAGACGGTGGAAGAGGTCCTCGCGGAAACGCCCCTCGGCGATGTCGGCCTGGATGTCGCGGGCAGTCGCCGAGACGATCCGGACGTCGACCTGCACCTTGGCGGTGCCGCCGACCCGCTGGAAGCTCTGCTCGACCAGAACCCGCAGGATGCGGTTCTGCGTCTCGCGCGGCATTTCCGCGATCTCCTCGATGAAGAGCGTGCCGCCATGCGCCTCTTCCAGCGCGCCGACCTTGCGGCCCTGGGCGCCGTCGGTCTCGGCGCCGAACAGTTCGATCTCCATGCGATCGGGCGTGATGGCGGCGGCATTGATCACCACGAAGGGGCCGCTGGCGCGGGCCGACGTCGCATGGATCGTTCTCGCCGTCAGCTCCTTGCCGGCGCCCGACGCGCCGAAGATCATGATGCGGCTGTTGGTCGGCGCCACGCGCTCGATCGTCTGGCGAAGCTGGTTCATCGCCGAGGAACGGCCGATCAGCCCGGCTGTCTGCCCCGAGATCTGGCGCAGTTCCTTGATTTCGCGGCGCAACCGCGAGGTTTCGATCGCCCGTTCGGCGATCAGCACCAGGCGATCGGCCTTGAAGGGCTTCTCGATATAGTCATAGGCGCCGCGCTTGATGGCGGATACGGCGGTCTCGATATTGCCGTGGCCCGAAATCATGACGACCGGGACCTCGGGATGGCGCTCCTTGACAACATCGAGGAGCTGCAGCCCGTCGAGCCGGCTGCCCTGCATCCAGATATCGAGGAAAACCAGGTTGGGGCGCCGCGCCTCGATGGCCGCCAGCGCCTCGTCGGCATTGCGGGCCGTGCGGGTGCGATAGCCCTCGTCGTCGAGAATGCCGGCGACGATGTCCCGGATATCCGCCTCGTCGTCGACAACGAGAATGTCCCCTGCCATGCGTCCTTATCCGTTCTTCGTCATTCTGCCGCGGCGGTGGTCTGCATCGCCAGCCGCTGGTCCCTGAAACTGAGCCGGATGAGGGCCCCGCGCTGGTCTCCGCCGGCCCCTGCGGGCGCGTCATAGAGGCCGAGCCCCCCGCCGTGCTCCTCAAGGATCTTGCCGACGATCGCCAGACCGAGGCCCGTGCCCTTTTCCCGTGTCGTAACGTAAGGCTCAAGCAGCCTATGACGGTTTTCTTTGGGCAGGCCGATGCCGTTGTCGATGATATCCACCGCATAGAAGGGCTGGCTGGCGGTGAGCCTGACCATGATCCTGCCCTTGCCGCGAACCTCTTCCGGCACGGCGGCAATGGCCTCCGTGGCGTTCTTGATGATGTTGGTCAGCGCCTGGCTGATCAGGCGGCGGTCAAAGGAGGCCGGCATCGCCCCTTCCGGAATCTCGTCGACGATCTCGATCTCCGGATAGCCGATGCGCATCATGAAGACCGCCTGACGGACGGTATCGGCGACGTCCTCCATCTCGAAAACCGGCTTCGGCATGCGGGCGAAGGAGGAGAACTCGTCCACCATGCGCCCGATATCGCCGACCTGGCGGATGATCGTGTCGGTGCACTGGTCGAAAACCTCGCGGTCCTCGGTGATGACTCGGCCGTAGCGCCGCTTCAGCCGCTCGGCCGAGAGCTGGATAGGGGTGAGCGGATTCTTGATCTCGTGGGCGATGCGGCGGGCAATGTCGGCCCAGGCCGAGGTGCGCTGCGCCACCACGAGATCGGTCACGTCATCGATCGTCACCACCGCGCCATGGGCCCCGTCCTCGTCGGCTTCCAGCGCCACGCGGACCACCAGCGTGCGCTCCCGCCCGCCCCGCACCAGCATGACCTGGCCCTGGACGATAGGCGCGCCGCGCGCCGCGCCGGCGATCAGTTCGGCGAATTCCGGGATGGTCTCCGACAGCATGGTGCCGGACAGCGCCGCTTCGCTGACACCGAGGATCTCGACCGCGAAACGGTTGAGCAAAGTCACCCGGCCGGCTTCGTCGAGGCCGATCACGCCGGCCGTGACGCCGGCCAGTACCGCCTCGGTGAAGCGCCGGCGGCTGTCGATCTGGTCGCGGGCGGCGATGAGGTCGGCGCGCTGGTCGCGCAGTTCCCCGGTCATCTTGTTGAACGTGTCGCCGAGATTGGCGAGATCGCCCTCCGACTTGCGGATATGGACCTGGACGTCGAGATCGCCGGCGGCGACCTGGTCGGCGGCGCCGATCAGCCGACGGATCGGCTGCACCAGCCGGTTGGCGAAGCTGAGCCCCAGATAGACCGCCGACAGCGTCACCAGGAAGGCGATGAGCGCGAACATCAGCGCGAAGGCGATCTGCAGACCGAGCCGCCTTGACTGCAGCGCCTGGTACTCGAACAGGCCGGACTGGGTCGCCCGGAGGTGCTGGGCGATCTGCGGGCTGATCTGCCGCACGACATACAGGATCTCGTTGCCGCCGCGCTGCATCTTGAGGATGGCTTCGATGAAGTCGCGGTCCTCGCGCGAGGAGACATTGGCGATGATGTCGTCGGTCTTGCTGACCTCGTCGAGGATCGAGGCGGGAACGGTGAAATCCCCCTGCATCGGCACGTCGGCACGATCGACCACCGAACCGTCGCTCTTCAGGATCCGCACGACCGTCAGGCCGCGCACCATGGCCTGGGCGGTCAGGAACCGTTCGAAATTCACCTCCGTCGTGGTGAGCGAGCGCACGCGCTCGATGTCCTGCACCAGCGCCGCCGCCTCGGCGCGGACCACCGAGACCTGTTCGTTGAGATAGGCATTGGCGAGATTGGCCGAGGCCTCCACCGACTGGCGCACGCTGCCGGAAAAGATGCTCTCGAGTCCCCTGTCGAGGGTGATCGAGGCGGCGATGGCGATGACCGCGACCGGCACCGAGGCGACGATCGCGAAGAGCCTCACGACACGCTCGTGCAGCCGGGAGGCCGCCTGCCCGGCCCGGCGCGCCCGCCGCAGCACCATGATTTCCCGGACGATGAGGAAGATCAGCGCGCAGACCAGCAGCCCATCGATGATGAGGACGGTGAGGACGACCTCGTGGGTCGCCGAAATCGGCAGCAGGCCGGTGACGAGCAGGAAGGTGATCAGGCCGAAAAACAGCGCCACGCCGACCATGATCGGCCCGGCCCGTCGCGCGCGCAGGCGCGGCATTAAGGCAGAGCCGTCGGCCGGGGCAAGAGGCGTCGCGGGCTGCGCGGTATCGGTCATCCGGCGATCATCTCCGGAGAGTTCGGCGGAAAGCCGGCGCGGCGAACCGTCGACCCCTCTTCGGGACTCAAGGGTGACCCTCTTACAACAACTGTGACCGAAACGTCACGCCCTCGCGAGGATCCCAACGCGATCGTGAGGCCGCGTGGCAATCAGCGCGACGTTCGGATCACCTGGATGTCGAGGTCGCGGACCTTCTTGCGCAGCGTGTTGCGGTTGACGCCGAGGAGATCGGCCGCCTTGATCTGGTTGCCGCGAGTCGCCGCCAATGCCGCCGAGATCAGCGGGATCTCCACCTCCCGCAGCACCCGGTGATAGAGACCCGGCGGCGGCAGGTCATCGCCGAAGCCCTTGAAATAGGCGCCCATATGGCGCTCCACCGAGGCCATCAGCGTGTCATCCTCGCGCGGCTCGTCCTGCGACGAAGCCGGCTCCGGCGTCGACAGTTCGTTATCGACGATCGGCGCGGTGATGATCTCTTGCGGATAGAGCGCGGTGAGGCGGCGGATCAGGTTTTCCAGCTCGCGGATATTGCCGGGCCAGCGATAGCGCTTGAGCTTCTCCAGCGCTGCCGAATCGATCTGCTTGGCCGGGAGGCCCTCGCGTTCGGCCTGGGCAAAGAAGTGGCGGACGAGATCGGGCACGTCGTCGCTGCGTTCGCGCAGCGGCGGCAGGCGCAGCGGCACGACGTTGAGGCGGAAGAACAGGTCCTCGCGGAACAGGCCCTGCTGGATGAGCTGGCGCAGGTCCTTGTTGGTGGCGGCGACGATGCGCACATCCGCCTTGATCGGGGTGCGGCCGCCGACCGTCGTATATTCACCCTGCTGCAGCACGCGCAGCAGCCGGGTCTGCGCCTCCATCGGCATGTCGCCGATCTCGTCGAGGAAGAGCGTCCCGCCTTCGGCCTGTTCGAAACGGCCGGCATTTCGCGCCTGGGCACCCGTGAAGGCGCCCTTCTCGTGGCCGAACAGCTCGCTCTCGATGAGGTCGCGCGGGATGGCAGCCATGTTGATGGCGACGAAGGGCCCGTTGCGGCGCTTGCCATAATCGTGCAGCGCCCGGGCGACGAGTTCCTTGCCGGTGCCGCTCTCGCCGACGATCATCACCGTCAGGTCGGTCTGCATGAGGCGGGCGAGGACACGGTAGATGTCCTGCATGGCCGGCGACCGGCCGACCAGCGGCATGGTGTCGGCATCCACCGCAGGAGCCTTGCCGGGCCGGCCCTTCGGCTCGGCCAGGGCCCGGCCGACAATCGCCACCAGTTCCTTCAGGTCGAAGGGCTTGGGCAGATAGTCATAGGCGCCGCGCTCCGAGGCCTTGATGGCGGTCATGAACGTGTTCTGCGCGCTCATCACCACCACCGGCAGGTCGGGCCTGAGCTTCTTCACCCGCGGCAGCAGGTCGAAGGCGTTCTCGTCCGGCATGACCACATCGGTGATGACGAGGTCACCGTCGCCCTGCGAGACCCAGCGCCAGAGCGTCGTCGCATTGCCGGTCAGGCGCACGTCATAGCCGGCCCGCGAGAGCGCCTGGTTGAGGACAGTGCGGATCGCGGCGTCGTCATCGGCGACTAGGATGGTACCCGTCGGCATATGAACCTCTTCAGAGCGCTTTGCGGCCGTTGGCGTCGGAATGGGAGACGCGGGCCATGGGCAGGAGGATGCGGAAAACTGTCTTGCGCGGCTGGCTGTCGCATTCGACGATGCCGCCGTGATCGCCGACGATCTTGGCGACCAGGGCGAGGCCGAGGCCGGTGCCCGAACTCTTGGTGGTCACGAACGGATCGAAGAGATGCGGCATCAGGTCGTCCGGCACGCCCGGACCGTTATCACGCACACAGACCTCCAGCGGCAGCGCGACACGGCTCGATAGGCCGGGCATGGTAAGCCGGACGCCGGGACGGAAGGCTGTCGTCAGCAGGATCTCGCCGTCACCCGCCTGCTCGCCGATGGCCTCGGCGGCGTTCTTGACGAGGTTGAGGAACACCTGGATCAGCTGGTCGCGGTTGCCGAAGACCGGCGGCAGCGACGGGTCATATTCCTCAACGAAGCGGATGTGGCGGGCAAAGCCCGACTGCGACAGCTTCTTCACATGTTCCAGCACGACGTGGATGTTGACCGGCTGGCGCTCGACCGGGCGCTCGTCGGAGAACACCTCCATGCGGTCGACCAGCTTCACGATCCGGTCGGCCTCGTCACAGATCAGCCGGGTCAGCGTCCGGTCCTGATCGTCCACCGAGGCTTCAAGGAGCTGCGCCGCGCCACGGATGCCGGACAGCGGATTCTTGATCTCGTGGGCCAGCATCGCCGCCAGCGCCGTGACCGAGCGGGCTGCGCCGCGATGGGTCAGCTGACGGTCCATCTTGTCGGCAATGGTGCGCTCCTGCAGCATCACGACGACGTCGCCCGGGCGCTCGGCGAGCGGGGCGACATAGATGTCGACGATCCGCTCGTGGCCGTTGCGCGGCGTGCCAAGGTCGACCTTGTATTCATTCACCGGCGCATGCCGGTCGCGGACCTGGTCGACCAGGGCAAGGAGCGGGCTGCCGAAAGGCACGAGTTCCTTCAGCGCGTGGCGCTTCAGCACCGAGATCGACGCCTGGAAGAAGCCTTCCGCCGCTGCGTTGCCGTCGAGGACCATGCCCGTCGCCGAAACGCTGATGACAGGGTGCGGCAGGGCGTTGAGAATCGAATCATGCACGGAGAGAACCTGCGCCGAGCCCTTCATGCCGCCCGCCTCCACCGGAACCGGTCGTAGCTCTCGGCCATCGCCGCGATCACCCGGCCCGGATCCTCCGATGTGAGGACGCTGCCACGGGCCTCGGCGAGGGTCGCGGAATCGGCGCCGCAGGTGGCGGCGGCCGCATCCAGAGCCCATCCCAAATGCTTGCGCGCATGGCGGATGCCGACGGCGCGCCCGTAATGGGTGAGCTGGGCCTCGTAGAGTTCGATGGCGCAGGACAATTGCGTCGCAAGGTCCGGATCGGCTGGAACCGGCGCGCCGGCGAGATGGGCGGCGATCTGCGCCGGCAGCCAGGGCCGCCCCTGGGCAGCGCGGCCGATCATCACCGCATCCGCCCCGGACTGGGCGAGACAGAGGCGCGCGTCCTCCGGCGTCGTGATGTCGCCATTGGCGACCAGCGGCAACGGTACCGCCCCGCGAACGGCGCCGATGGCATGCCAGTCGGCCCGGCCCTTGTAGAATTGCTGGCGCGTGCGGCCATGGACCGTGACGAGCGCAACGCCCGCCTGCGCGGCGCGGCGCGCCAGTTGCGCAGCGTTGAGCGAGGCGTGGTCCCAGCCGAGCCGCATCTTCAGCGTCACCGGTGCATCGACGGCGGCGACCGTCGCGGCGATCAGCCGCTCGGCATGGTCGAGATCGCGCATCAGCGCCGATCCGGCATAGCCGCCGGTCACGCGCTTGGCCGGGCAGCCCATATTGATGTCGATGATGTCGGCGCCCGCTGCGACCGCGATCCTCGCGCCCTCGCCCATCCAGTACGGGTCGCAGCCGGCGATCTGCACCACATGCGGCGACAGGCCCTCGCCTTCCGCGCGCAGCCGTGCCTCTTCCTCGCCAGCGGCGAGCCCGTCGCCCGGAACCATTTCCGACACGGTCCAGCCCACACCGAACCGCGCCACCATGCGCCTGAAAGGCGCGTCCGTGATTCCGGACATGGGGGCGAGGGCGACGGGGGATGCCATCTCGAACGGCCCGATCGACAGCACACGCCGTAACGGCGCTTCGGTCGATGGGTTTCTCATTAAACTGCCTATTTCGTAAGCGTGATGCAATGATGCCTACACTTTAGACATCATTTTCCGCGCTGCACAAGAGGCGTGCCGCACGACAAGACAGGTCGTGGTGAACGCGCTAGGGAAGACGCTGAAAACCTGGACGCCGCGCATGCGCTCGCAACCCTCCGTCGCAGCTCTCATCGTCGCCGCCGGTCGCGGCACCCGCGCCGGCGGCAACGTGCCGAAGCAATATCGCAGCATCGCCGGCCGCCCCCTGCTCGATCGCACGGTGGAGGCTTTCCGGCTGCATGACCGAGTGGCTCGCGTCCTCGTCGTGATCGGCGAGGACGACCACAGCTTCTACGCGGCGGCGATGACCCCGTCGGACAAGCTTCTGGCCCCGGTTGTCGGTGGCGCCGTGCGGCAGGCATCGGTCCTGGCCGGGCTGGAAGCGCTCGCTGACACAGCCCCCGACATCGTGCTCGTCCATGATGCGGCGCGACCCTTCCTGTCAGCCGGCCTGATCGCTACGGCAATCGAATCGGTCTCGCGCGGGGCCTTGTCCGCGGTGCCGGGCCTCGCCGTGGTCGACACGATCAAGGTGGTCGATGGTGACGGTCGTGTGACGGGCACGCCTGATCGCGCCACCCTGCGCGCGATCCAGACCCCGCAGGCCTTCGCCTATGCGGCCCTGCGCGAGGCCCATCGCCGGGCGGCGATCGCCGGCATCGCCGCCCTGACCGACGACGCCGCGGTGATGGAATGGGCCGGCCATGCGGTCGCGGTCTTTCCCGGCGAGCCGGGCAATGTGAAACTGACACATCCCGAGGATTTCGATGCGGCGGAACGGCGGATGCAGGCGGCGATGAACGACGTCAGGGTCGGCCAGGGCTATGACGTCCACGCCTTTGCCGAAGGCGACCATGTCTGGCTCGGCGGCGTGCGCATCGCCCATGACCGCGGGGTCATCGCCCATTCCGACGGCGACGTGGTGCTCCATGCCGCGACCGACGCGATCCTCGGGGCGCTGGCAGACGGTGATATCGGCACCCATTTCCCGCCGAGCGACGTCCAGTGGAAGGGGGCCTCGTCCGACCACTTCCTCGCCCATGCGGCGCGGCTCCTGGCCGATCGCGGTGGCCGCCTCGCCATGCTGGACGTGACGGTGGTCTGCGAGGCGCCGAAGATCGGCCCGCACCGCGAGGCGATCCGCGCCCGCATGGCCGCGATCCTCGGCGTTGGCCTGGACCGCATCGCCATCAAGGCGACGACCAGCGAGAAGATGGGCTTCACCGGCCGGCGCGAGGGCCTCGCCGCCCTCGCACTCGCCACCATCCGCCTGCCGGGAGACGGTGCATGAGCCCGACCGAGATCGACGCCCTCGCCACCGCGGTCCTCGCCGCCTGCCGGGCGCGCGGATTGATGACGGTGACGGCCGAGAGTTGCACCGGCGGCCTCGTCAGCGCGGCGCTCACCGCCATTGCCGGCTCCTCCGACGTGGTCGATCGGGGCTTCGTCACCTACACCAACGAAGCCAAGCAGGAGATGCTCGGCGTACCGGCGTCGACGCTCGCGACCCATGGCGCCGTCTCCCCCCAGACGGCCGCCGCCATGGCCGCCGGGGCTCTTGCACGGTCGCGCGCCCAGATCGCCGTCTCCGTCACCGGCATTGCCGGCCCCGGCGGCGCGACGCCGGGCAAGCCCGTCGGCCTCGTCCATTTCGCCGCGCAACGCGGCGACCAAGTGGTCCTTCGCGAGGAGCGCTTCGGCCCCATCGGCCGGGAGGCGGTGCGCGCGGCGAGCGTACGCGTCGCGCTTGGAATGCTGCTCGACCTTGCCGCGGCGGACGGTCAGGCTGCCGGAGACGCGCCAGGCCGTCCGTAAACCGCATCGGCCCGCGCCTCGAAGGCCTCGGCGAAGCGCCGGAAGGCCGCGTCGAAGACGGCACCCATGACGAGGGCGAGCGCCCGCGAGCGGAACTCGTAGTCGATGGAGAAGGAGACGCGCGCTCCCTCCCCGTCGGCGGTGAACCGCCAGTGGTTTTCCAGCCGCGAGAACGGGCCGTCGATATATTCGGCGACAATGTGAAGCCGCGGGCGGTCGAGGGTGACGCGGCTGGTAAAGGTCTCGCGCAGCGGCCCATAGGACACCGTCATGTCGGCGACGAGGATCGCGATGCCGTCGTCGCCCGCGTTGACCCGCCGACGCACCTTGAGGGCCTCGCAGAGCGGCACGAAAAGCGGATACTGGTCCACATCGGCGACGAGGTCGAACATCTGTCCGGGTCGGTGGCCGACCCGCCGCTCGGTCTTGAAGACGGGCATGAAGAGGCCTCGCCCGAACTCAATGGCCGAGGCGCGCGAGACGGGCGGCACGGAGCTTGGCGAAGTCGTCGCCCGCATGGTGCGAGGAGCGCGTCAACGGGCTCGATGCCACGAGAAGGAATCCCTTCGCCATGGCGATGGTCTCGAAGCCCTTGAACTCGTCCGGCGTGACGAAGCGGACGACCTCGTGGTGCTTGCGGGTCGGCTGCAGGTACTGGCCGATGGTCATGAAATCGACCTCGGCGGAGCGCAGGTCGTCCATCAGCTGCAGCACCTCGTTCCGCTCCTCGCCGAGCCCGACCATGATGCCGGACTTGGTGAAGATGGTGGGGTCGAGCTCCTTCACCCGCTGCAGCAGCCGGATGGAGTGGAAGTAGCGGGCGCCGGGGCGGACCTTCAGATATTTCGACGGCACTGTCTCCAGATTGTGGTTGAAGACGTCGGGCCGCGCCGCCACCACGACCTCCAGGGCGCCGTCCTTGCGCAGGAAATCAGGCGTGAGAATCTCGATCGTCGTCTGCGGCGAGCGGCGGCGGATCGCGTGGATGACGTCGGCAAAATGCTGCGCACCGCCATCGGCAAGGTCGTCACGGTCGACCGAGGTGATGACGACATGTTCAAGTCCGAGCTTCTCGACGGCGATCGCCGTGTGCTCGGGCTCGTTGGGGTCGAGGGGCGCCGGCATTCCGGTCTTGACGTTGCAGAACGAACAGGCGCGCGTGCAGGTGTCGCCCATGATCATGAAGGTGGCGTGCTTCTTCTCCCAGCACTCGCCGATATTCGGGCAACCCGCCTCCTCGCAGACGGTGACGAGGCCGTTTTCCTTGACGATCCTGTGGGTCTCCGCCCATTTCGGCGAGCCCGGCGCCTTGACGCGGATCCAATCCGGCTTGCGGGCGATCGGCTTGTCCGGCCGATGCGCCTTTTCCGGATGCCGGGGGCGGTTGTCGCTCTTCAGGGTATCGATGAGTGTAGCCATGCTCCTCATTAGGCAAGCCACGGACCGAATGGCAAGAGGATGCGGCAACCGGGCCGGCGCAAGACCTCAGGTCGCGGCGGGCAGCAGCCAGATTCCCCAGCGGTCCTCAACTTTGCGCCCGCCCGCGGCGACCACGAGCTCGCCGATCGATTCCTTCTGGCCCTTGCCGAAATGCTGAACGATGATGGCCTTGTTGGCTTGCCGCCGCAGCGCCTGCATGAAGGCAAGTTTGGCTTCACGGAACAGCCAGGTTTGGCGCCACGTGAGGTTCGCGAGCGGGCCGATGTAATAGAGACACTCGCAGACAAGCAGCACGTCCGGCTTCGGGATCGGCAGATCCGATGCTGGATTCTTGTAGAGGTCGTTGAGGTCAAAGGTGGTGTAGGTGCCGGGCAGGTGAGCCCTCGCGCGGTCCACGGCGACCCCCGAGAGGTCGCAGCCGGAGACGGTCTGAACGCCGAGCTCGCGCGCCACCCAACCGAGCACATAGCCTTCGTAGACGCTCACGTCGCCAAGGCTCTCGCAGGTGCCGACCTCGCTGCGAATGACGTTGGCGATCGCCGCCATCCGCTCATCGCCGTTAATCCGCATGCGGTAATAGTCCGGATAGGCGGAAAACAGACTATCGAGAACTACCGCTGACGGCTTCGCCAGCGCCGTCGACACGGCATAGCTCGCGCGCGTCAGCGCGACGTTCCACAAAGACGCATTCGTCATCAAAAAAGCCCAACCCCTAGCATGCCGCAGCGGCAGCGCTACTGCGACGGGGTGTTGCGTTCAACGCGCCCGAATGCCGCATCCGGTGGCCGGTCAGACGTTTCGTGCCGGGCTGAAATCCTCGATGAAGCGGATCAGTGTCGCCACCGCCGCGCCCATATCGGCACTATCGGCGAATTCCAGCGGATTGTGGCTGATACCACCCTTGCAACGCACGAACATCATGGCGAAGTCGGTGAGACCGGCCATGGCCTGGCCGTCATGGCCCGCCCCCGAGACAAGGCGCGGCGCGGCGAGTCCGAGGCTCTCCATGCTGCGGGCAAGCCCGTCCTGCAGCCAGGGCGCGCAAGCAGCCGTCGGGCAATCGTGGTAGGTTTCGAAGACCACGGAGCACCCGCGGGCCGCCGCCAGCGCCTGCGCCCGGGCCGTGAAGGACTGCAGCGCGGCGTGACGCGGCGCATCGGCGGCAGCCCTCAGATCGAGGACGAACTCCACGCGGTCCGGAATGACGTTGATGGCGCCTGGCTTGACGCTGATCTGGCCGACGGTTGCCACCATGGCCGATTCCGGGTGGGCCTTCGCGATCTGTTCGGCGGCGAGCATCATCTCGGCGGCAGCGAGCAGCGCGTCCTGTCGCAGGGGCATCGGCACGGTGCCGGCATGACCGGCCATACCCGATAGGGTGACCCGGGTGCGGAACTGGCCGGCAATGGAGGTTACGACACCGAGTGGCTTGTCGCCATGTTCGAGGACCGGTCCCTGTTCGATGTGGATCTCGACATAGGCGAGCGCCTCGTCGCGGCTCATGGCGGCAGCAGGGATTCCGGCGGGGTCGAGCCCGTAGTCGCGCAGCGCCGCCGCGAGCGTCACGCCGTCCCTGTCCTTGCCGTCCAGCCAGGCGGGATCGAAAGTGCCCGCCAGGGCAGCCGACGACGACAGCACCGTGGGAAAGCGCACGCCCTCCTCGTCGCCGAAGGCCAGCACGTCGAGGGCAAAGGGAAAGCGGCGGCCGGCATCGCGGAAATGTTCCACGGCGAGGATGCCGCAGACGACGCCCAGCATGCCGTCATATTTGCCGGCATTGATCACCGTATCGATATGCGAGCCGATCAGCAGGCGCGGCACCGCATTGGCGCCGGCAGCCTCATCCGCCATTGGATAATGGCCGCGGATCGTGCCGAGGGCGTCCTCGGCGGTCGTCATGCCGGCTTCCGCCATCCACTGCGCCACCAGATGGGCGGCGCGCTTGTGCTCCGGCGTCAGGTAGCGCCGCGTCAGGCGATCCGGCTCTTCCGAGATCGCCGCCAGTTCGTCCAGCATGGCCTCGGCGCGCCGACCGAGACGGTCGATGTCGAGCCCGCTCATTTCAGCCCGGCCAGATAGGCGCCGAGCGCGGCGCGGTCATGATCGCTCATGGTGGTCTGGTTCCCGAGTGGCATGGCCCTGGACTGGACGGATTGCTGGATGACGGCGGTCGCATGGCGCCTGAGATCGGCAGCCGTCTCCAGAATGACGTTCTTCGGCGCTTCCGCAAAGCCCTCCTGGGTCGGTCGACGGGCATGGCAGGAGGCGCAATGGGTCGCGGTGATCTGCAGCGCCTGGACCTCGCTGACCTGTCCGGCAGCGGCGAGATCAAGCTTCGGCCGCTGCGACGTCACGAATATGGCGAGCAGCAGCGCGATGGCAGCGACCGGCACGGCCCATCCATAGCTCTGCCAGGGATCATGCGCCTCGTGGCGGTTCAGCGTGTGCTGCACCAGTGCGCCGGTGATGAGGATGAAGGCGACGACCAGCCAGGAATGCGGATGGGCATAGAGCATGGGATAATGGTTCGAGACCATCATCAGGAGGACCGGCAGGGTCAGGTAATTGTTGTGGGTGGATCGGGTCTTGCCGATCTTGCCATATTTCGGGTCGGGCTTGCGGCCGGCAATCAGGTCGGCAACCACGATCCGCTGATTGGGGATGATCACCAGGAAGACGTTCGCCGCCATGATCGTCCCGACGAAGACGCCGACATGGATGAAGGCGCCGCGGCCGGAGAACACCTGGGAGAAGGCCCATGCCGCCCCCACCACCATCGCGAAGACGACCAGCGCCAGCACCGTCGGATGGTTCGCCAGCGGCGATTTGCACAGCGTATCGTAGAGCAGCCAGCCGACGACGATGGACGCGAGCGACAAGCCGATCGCCTGGGCCGGCGTGATGTCGGCGACCGCGGGATCGATGAGGAAGCCGCGGGCATTCAGGTAATATTGCGCCACCAGCAGGATGAACCCGGAAACCCAGGTGAGGTAGGCGGCCCAGCGGTGCCACAGCAGGTCCGGCGGCAGGTTGTCGGGCGCGACCAGATATTTCTGCACATGGTAGAAGCCGCCGCCATGGACCTCCCAGGCGACGCCGTCGGCCCCCTTCGTGCCCGGCGCCTTGGCCTTCAGGCTGAAGTCCAGCGACATGAAATAGAAACTGGTGCCGATCCACGTGATCCCGGCGGTGATGTGAAACCAGCGGGACAGGAGATTGAACCAGTCCGTGGCGAGGGCGATGTCCATGTTGCGTCCGGCCGGCCTCTTCAGGCGCTCTGTCGCCGGTGAGCCGGCTTTGCGTTGATGGTACGGGACTGCGCCAAGATCAAGCACTCCGCGGCGACGGAGGCGGCGATGACCGCCGGTTCCTTGCCGGCCAGACCGGCAAGGCCGATGGGACAGCGCAGCCGGGCCGCAGCCGCCTCGCCGAGCCCGACAGCCGCGAGCTGCCGGAGGAAGCGCGCCCGCTTGGAGGCCGAACCGATCAGGCCAACATGGGCGAAGCGGCCGGACGCCAGGGCTGCCGCCACGATGGCGAGGTCGAGGGCGTGGCTGTGGGTCATGACAAGGACCTGTGCGCCCTCCGGGACCGCGTCAAGCGCGGTCTCAGGGGGGCCGGACTGCAGGGTGACGTTGGCCGGGATCGCCGCTGCGAAGGCAGCGGGACGGCCGTCGTGCCAGACGACCCGGAAGGGTAGCGGCGCCAGCGCCAGCACGACAGCCTTGCCGACATGGCCGGCACCGAACAGCGCGACGGTCGGAAGGTTCGCGCCGAAAGTCTCGACAAAGGCAGTGCCTGTTTCGGCCGCGGAGACCTCATGATCGGCGAGGACGACGCGCCGGAGGTGCCTGTCGTGCACCGTAGTCCTTGTGCGGAAGGGCCCTGCCCGCTCGGCCGCCGCCAGGGCCGCGACCATCTCATGGTCGCCATGGGCGAAGCGCTCGATCGCCAGGGTCACGTGGCCGCCGCAGCATTGCCCCAGCGCTGGTCCCAGCGGCTGGTCGAGAATCAGCGCGGCCGCCTCGCCGCGCTCCAGCAGGGCCTGCGCCTTGGCCAGCGCCTGCCATTCCAGCGTGCCGCCGCCGATCGTGCCGTGGAAGGCCCCGTCCGGCCGGACGATCATCCGCGCACCCGGCTCGCGCGGCACCGAGCCCCGCGCTGCCAGCACGCTGACAAGGACGCAGGCCCCCTCTGTTGCGATGAGCGCTGCGATGCGGGGCCAGATGTCCACGGGTCAGCCCTCCCCGGTCTGCTTGCTGCAGGCGAAGAGGATCGCCTCGGGCGTGGCAGGCGCGTCGAGGGCCACGGCACGGCCGGGCGCCAGCGCATGAACGGCATCGGCGATGGCGCAGAACACCGAATTGGCCAGCATCAGCGGCGGCTCGCCGATGGCCTTGGAGCGGTAGATCGTGTCCTCCCGGTTGGGGTTGTCGAAGAAGGCGACGCGAAAATCCTCCGGCACGTCGCGGGCTGTTGGGATCTTGTAGGTCGAGGGCGCATGTGTCCGCAGCCGCCCCTTGGCGTCGAAGACCAGCTCTTCCATGGTGAGCCAGCCCATGCCCTGGACAAAGCCGCCCTCGATCTGGCCGATGTCGATGGCCGGGTTCAGCGAGCGGCCGGCATCGTGGAGGATGTCGACGCGGTCGACGGTGAATTCCCCGGTCAGGGTGTCGATGGTCACCTCGGAGCAGGAGGCGCCATAGGCAAAATAGAAGAACGGCCGCCCGGTCGCCTTCGGACGGTCCCAGGTGATCTTCGGCGTCGCGTAAAAGCCGGCGGCCGACAGATGGGTCCGGGCGAGATAGGCCTTCTTCACCACCTCGGCGAAGGAAAGGCTCCGCTCCCCGGACCAGACGCGGTCGTCGCGGAAGGCGATGCTCGCCACCGGCACCTGCCAGTCGCGGGCGATGAACTCGGCAATGCGGCCCTTGATCTCCGCCGCGGCGGCCTTCGCTGCCATGCCGTTCATGTCGGTGCCCGAGGAGGCGGCTGTCGGCGAGGTGTTCGGCACCTTGCCGGTATGGGTGGCGGTGATGCGGACGCGGTCGAGGGCGACGCCGAACTCCTCGGCCACCACCTGCGCCACCTTCACGAAGAGCCCCTGCCCCATCTCGGTGCCACCGTGATTGAGGTGGATGGAGCCGTCCTGGTAGACATGCACGAGGGCGCCGGCCTGGTTCAGGAAGGTGGTGGTGAAGGAGATGCCGAATTTAACCGGCGTCAGGGCGATACCCTTCTTGAGCACGCGAGAGCCGGCATTGAAGGCGGCAGTGGCGGCGCGCCTGGCGCGATAATCGCTCGTCGCCTCGAGCTGCCGCATGAGCGCCTCGGCGACATTGTCCTCCACCACCATGCCGTAGGGCGTGATGTTGCGCTCGTCGGTGCCGTAGAGATTGGCGTAGCGCACGTCGAGCGGGTCGCGCCCGGTCGCCCAGGCGATCCGGTCCATCAAGTGCTCGGCGAAGACCATGCCCTGCGGCCCGCCGAAACCTCGGAACGCCGTGTTGGAAACCGTGTGGGTCTTCAGCCGGCGCGAATGGATATGCACCTGCGGATAGAAATAGGCGTTGTCGGCGTGGAACATCGTCCGGTCGTTGATTGACGATGACAGGTCGTGGCTGTAGCCACAGCGCCCGGCGAAGCGGACCTCGACAGCCTCCACCCGGCCGCCGGGATCATGGGCCGCGCGATAGCTGACGAGGAAGTCGTGGCGCTTGCCCGTCATGATGAAGTCGTCGTCGCGGTCGAGGCGAATCTTCGCCGGCCGGCCGGTCACCCGCGCCGCCAGGGCAGCCATCGCCGCCCAGCCGCTCGCCTGGCTCTCCTTGCCGCCGAAACCGCCGCCCATGCGCCGGACCGCCACCTCGATCGCCGCATCGGTAATGCCGAGGACCCTGGCGACGACGTGCTGCACCTCACTGGGATGCTGGGTCGACGAATGGATGAGATAGGTGCCGTCCTCCTCGGGGATGACGAGCGCCGCCTGGCCTTCCAGGTAGAAATGCTCCTGCCCGCCGATGCGCAGGGTCCCGGCGACCGGCGCCGGGCTCGCCGCGAGAACCGCCTCGGGATCGCCGCGGCGGAAGGCATAGGCCGGCATCAGGTCGGCATCGGCGGCGAGCGCATCGGCGACGTCAACGAGCGGGGGCTCCTCCGCCACCGCGATGACCGCGAGCCGCACCGCCCGCCGGGCCGTGTCGCGGCTCTCCGCCACCACGGCGAAGAGCGGCTGTCCGTGAAAGGCGATCGTGTCGACCGCGAAAAGTGGATCATCGCCGGCCACCGGGCTGACATCGTTGACGGCGGGAATATCGGCGGCGGTGAGCACCGCGACAACGCCGGGCACGGCGCGCACGGCAGCGAGATCGAGTCGAACCAGACGGCCATGGGCCACCGGCGCCCCGCCCGGCACGACATGCAGGGTGCCCTCGGGCTCGCGGATGTCGTCGATATAGGGCGCGGACCCCGTCACGTGGCGATCGGCGGCGTCATGGCGGATCGGCTGGTGGATGTGACGCAGCCCCTCCCCCTCCCCGTCAGGCCGCATGATGGGCCTCCCGGAGAGGGACGAGCCGGGTCGACGACCTTTCGCCCGCGGCGATTTCCATCAGCCCCTTGGTGATGAGATTGCCGGCAACGCGCAGCCGGTAGGCGGCGGAAGCACGGTGATCGTCGAGCGGCGCGAAATCGTCCCGCAGCCGCGCCACGGCTGCCGCGATCGCCCCGGTATCGTCGACGCAGACACCGGCGAGCGCCTGTTCCACGGCCGTCGCCCTCTTCGGGATGCCGGCCATGCCGCCGAAGGCGGTCCGCGCCGCCGCGATCCGGCGTCCGTCGAGCCGGACCTTCAGCGCCATCATGACAGCCGAAATGTCCTGGTCGTGGCGTTTGGCGATCTTGAAGACACGCAGGTGGTCACCCGCCTCGGGTCGCGGCACGGTCACATGGGTCAGGATCTCGCCCGGCGCCCGGTCCTGCCGGCCATAAGCGAGGAAGAAATGCTCGAGCGGCAGCAGCCGCACGGAACCGCCGCAGCGCAGCGTGACCGTGGCCCCGAGCGCGATAAGCAGCGGCGGCATGTCGCCGATCGGCGAGCCGTTCGCCACATTGCCGCCGATCGTCCCCGCCGCACGCACTTGCGCCGAGCCGAGCCGGTCGATGAGCAGGGCGATGTCGGGATCGAGCGCACCGAGGGCGGTCTCCGCCTCGGCATAGGTCACGGCGGCGCCGATCGTCAGCGCCGTCGCGGTCTGTTCGATAGCCCGCAAGGCGGCCACGCGGCCGGTATGGACGAGTTTCGGCAGGGTCCGGAGCTGCTTGGTGATCCAGAGACCCACATCGGTCGCCCCGCCGACGAGGGTCGCGTCGGGATGGCTCTCCATGAGGGCGGCGAGCGCGTCGAGCGAGGCCGGCGCCGCGAAGAACGCGTTTTCATCACCAACGCAGACGTCCGCCGTGTCGGCGAGGCCGGCCAGAATCGCAGCCGATGCCGTGCGACGGTCGTGATGACCATCGGCAGGCGGCGCGGCGCAGGCCGCCAGCGCCGCATCGACGATCGGCCGGTAGCCGGTACAGCGGCAGAGATTGCCGGCGAGCCTTGACAGAACCGCCGCGCGGTCCCTCGCGCCGCCAGCGTCATGATAGAGCGTGAACAGGCTCATCACGAAGCCCGGAGTGCAGAAGCCGCATTGCGAACCGTGGTGGTCGACCAGCGCCTGCTGGACCGGGTGCAGCTGCCCGTCCGCCGCCAGATCCTCGACCGTCACCAGTTCGGCGCCATCGAGCTGGCCGAGCAGCAGGATGCAGGCATTGGCCGGCTCATAGACCAGGCGTCCGTCCTTGACGCGGCCGAGCGCCACGGTGCAGGCGCCGCAATCGCCCTCGCCGCAGCCTTCCTTGGTGCCGGTCAGCCGGCGGTCGAGGCGCAGCCAATCGAGCACGGTGGTCATCGGTGCGAAGCCGGCGGCCTCCACCAGGGTCCCGCGATGCAGGAAGCGGATCGGGCGTGTCGTCGTCATGAGCCGCGATAGGTCGTGTAGCCATAGGGGGAGAGCAGCAGCGGCACGTGGTAGTGCTGGTCGAGTGCCGTCACGTTGAAGCGCAGGGTTACCACGTCGAGGAACGGCGGATCGCTGACGGGGACACCGGTGGCCCGGTGATAGGCGGCAACGTCATATTCCAGGCTGTAGGGGCCGCTGCGGATCGTCGCCGGGGTCAGCAGCGGCACCGGCGCACGCCCGTCCGCATTGGTCCGGCCTTCGGCCATCAATTGCCGCGTCTCCCCGTCGATCGCATAGAGCCGATAGGCGATGCCGGCGGCAGGCCGGCCTGCCGCCGTATCGAGAACGTGGGTAGAAAGATGCCCGGGCATGCAGGGGGCTCCTCTGTCGCGGCCTTGTCCCTCCGACAATGCCGGCTTTGCGCCGCAAAAAGAATAGCTGTCCTGTCGCAGGATGCACGTATTAGTGCGGACGCAGCGTCGCGGGAGAGCCGCCTAGAGTCAGCGCACCCCCTGCCGAAATGTCTCATGACGCCCACCGTCTCCCCGCCCGCGTCCTTCCGCGACCTTTTCACCCCGAAGCTGGTGACGGTTCTGCGGGAAGGTTATGGATGGAAGGACCTGCGCACCGATGCGGTGGCGGGCCTGACCGTCGCCATCGTCGCCCTGCCGCTCTCCATGGCGATCGCCATCGCCTCCGGCGCGACACCCGACAAGGGCCTGATCACGGCCATCGTCGGCGGCTTTCTGATCTCGGCTCTGGGCGGCTCGCGGTTCCAGATCGGCGGCCCGGCGGGTGCCTTCATCCCGTTGGTCGCTTCGACGATCGCCCTTCACGGCTATGACGGGCTGGTGATCGCCACCTTCATGGCGGGGATTATGCTGGTCGCCGTCGGGTTCCTGCGGCTGGGGACCTATATCAAGTACATCCCCTATCCGGTGACGGTCGGCTTCACCTCGGGCATCGCCGTCATCATCTTCGTGAGCCAGATCCGCGACCTCCTCGGACTGACACTCGCCGGGCCAGAACCGGCGGAGATGCTGCACAAGCTCCCGACGCTCTGGCAGGCGCTGCCGACCGTCAATCCCATCGCAGTGGTCGTCGCGGTGGCGGCCATCGCCGGCATTCTGGCACTCAAGAGCTGGCGCCCCGCCATCCCCGGCATGCTGGTGGCCGTGGTGCTCGGCGGCGCCGCGACGGCACTCTTCGCACTGCCCGTCGAGACGATCGGATCGCGCTTCGGTGCCCTTCCGACCGGGATCGGTTTCAATGGCCTGCCGGGCCTCTCCCTTGCCCGGGTGCGCGAGTTGCTGGTCCCGGCCATCGCCTTCGCCATGCTCGGAGGCATCGAGTCGCTCCTGTCAGCGGTCGTGGCGGACGGCATGACCGGGCGCCGCCATCGTTCCAATTGCGAACTGGTGGCACAGGGCATCGCCAACATCGCCTCCGCCCTGTTCGGCGGCCTGCCGGTGACCGGGACGATCGCCCGCACCGCCACCAATGTGCGGGCCGGGGCGCGCGGGCCGGTGGCCGGCATGTTCCATGCGGTCTTCCTGCTGGTCTTTCTCGGCCTCGCCGGCGGCCTGATGAGCTACGTGCCCCTCGCCGCGCTTGCCGGCGTCCTCGCCATCGTCGCCTGGAACATGGCGGAGAAACGCGAATTCGCCGTGCTGGTGCGCGCCTCGCCGGGCGACGCGGTCGTGCTTCTCGCCGCCTTCCTGTTGACCGTCTTCGTCGACCTGACGGCGGGAATCGGGGTCGGCATCGTCCTCGGTTCCCTGCTCTTCATGCACCGCATGGCCGAGGCCATGGCCGTGGACAGCAAGGTACGCCTGCTCGACGAGGACATGGCCGACGACGCCGCGCCCCGCACCCCCTATGCGACCGTGCGCGGCACCGACCGCCGCATCGTCACCTATCACCTGAACGGTGCGTTCTTTTTCGGCGCGGCGGCAACCGTCGCCTCGGTCTTCGATCGTATCGGCGATCCGCCGGCGATCTTCATCCTCGACATGACCGATGTGCCCTTCCTCGACACCACCGGCGCCAACACGCTGGAGAGCTTCGTCCACAAGCTCGAGCGTGCCGGCACGCGGGTGGTGATCGCCGGGCCGCGCCCGGCGGCGCAGGCGACCCTCGCCCATTTCGGCATCGCCGAGCCGCGCGTGACCATCGCCCGGACGCTGGAGGCGGCGATGGCGGCCGCCGATGCGCGGTTGGCCTTCACCTGAGAGGGGCGCGCAGGGCGAGGCCGATCAGGCCGAGATAGGCCGTCGTCACCGCAAGGACGACCGTCACCCCGGGCGGCGGCGCGAGACCCGCGGCGACGGACAGGCCTGCCGCCAGCATCCACAGCGCGAGAACCACGAGGGTCATCGGCCGGAAGCGGACCACGCGGAACGGATGGACGAAGCCGAAGGGCGCGAAGGTCGCCGCGACCAGCACCGCGATGATTCCGGCATTGGCCAGCGGCGGCAGACCGAAGACCATGAGGAGGAAAATGGCGACGTTCCAGATCGCGGGAAAGCCGCGGAAGCCGCCCTCGGGGGTCTTCATCGCGGTATCGGCGAAATAGAAGGCCGCGGAGACGAGGATCGCCGCCGCAAGTGGCCAGACCAGCCCCGCCGGTACGAGCCCGGCGACGACCAGCACTTGGGCCGGCACCACCACATAGGTCAAATAGTCGACCACGAGATCGAGGATCTCGCCGGAATAGCGCGGCAGGCGCGCCGCAACGCCGACCCGCCGGGCAATGGTGCCGTCGATGCCGTCAACGACGAGAGCGAGGCCGAGCCACAGGAAGACTGCGTCGAACCGCCGGTCCGACGCCGCCTGCAGGGCGAGGAGGCCGAGCACGGCCCCGGATGCGGTGAACGCATGGACGGCGAAGGCCGCACCCGCTCCCTTCGCCCAGTTTCTCCCGGCCATCCTCATCCTTTCGTGATCGGTCGCCCCTGCCGCAGCGTCTTGGACTTGGGCCGGGCACCACCAGATGGTAGACGACTGGATCGGTACAGCATCGGGCGGCAAGACGCATGAGCGCGAGTGCGAAGCATACTCCAATCGACGTCGTTGTGGTCGGAGCAGGCCCTGCCGGGCTTTTTGCTGCCCTCGCCCTCGATGAGGCGGGGTTCCGCGTCGCCGTCGTCGGTGCCCTGCCGGGCGCGACGAGTGACCGGCGAACCTCGGCCCTTCTCGACGGATCGGTCCTCGCTCTCAAGCGGCTCGGCATTTGGGAACAGCTTGCGCCCCATGCCGCACCGCTGCGCGTCATGCGGCTGGTCGACGCCACGGGAAGCCTTCTGCGCGCGCCGCTTTTCGAAGGACGCTCCACCGAGATCGGCCTCGACGCCTTCGGCTACAACATCGCCAATGACGATATCGGCCGGGTGCTGCTCGCCGGCGCCCGCTCTCGTGGCATCACACTGATCGACGGCCTGGTGACCGGCATCGACCTCACCCTTGGCGCCACCCTCACCCTCGCCTCCGGCGAGACCCTGGCGGCCGCCGTCGTCGCCGGGGCCGACGGGCGCCGGTCGGCGGTCCGCGCCGCTGCCGGCATCGACGTCGTGACCACCCGCTATCCGCAGACCGCCGTGACGGCGACGTTCCGCCACAGCCGCCCCCATGGCGACGTCTCGACCGAGTTCCACACGCCGACCGGCCCGTTCACCCTCGTCCCGCTACCGGGCGACCGGTCGAGCCTGGTCTGCGTGGTGACGCCCCGCGAGGCCGATACGCTCCTTGCCCTCGACGATGCTGCCTTCGCCCGCATGATCGAGAAGCGGTCGCAGGCGATCCTCGGCAAGGTCACGGTGGAACCCGGCCGCGGCCGCTACGAACTCGCGTCGGTCACGCCGCGCCGCTTCGCCGTGCCCCATGCCCCCCTCGTCGGCGAGGCCGCCCATGTCGTGCCGCCCATTGGCGCGCAGGGCCTGAACCTCGGCCTGCGCGATGGGGCCGCCCTAGCCGACTGCCTGGCGGAGGCGCGCGCCGCCGGCGAGCCGCTCGGCGGACCGCATGCCATGGACGCCTATGACCGCGCCCGGCGCGCCGATATCGTCAGCCGCACCTTTGCCATCGACCTGCTCAACCGCTCGCTGCTCTCCCCCTTCATGCCGGTCCATCTGGCCCGCGGCGCCGGACTCTGGTTCCTCGACCAGATCGGCCCTCTCCGGCGGGCCTTCATGCGTGAGGGGCTGCAACCGTCCGGCGCGTCGCCGCGTCTCATGCGGCCCGAGGCCCGCGACGCCGCTTGATATTTCAAGGCGCGAAAAGGTTGATCGGCAAAAGACCGTTCTTCACGAGATAGAGTACGGTGGTCAGCGTCCCGACAGAGATCACCGTACCCAGCAGGACGGCGTTCGACGCCTCCTCGACGAAAGTGTCGTATTGCCGGGCGATGATGAAGACGTTGAGGGCCGGCGGCAGACAGGCCATCAGCGCCGCGGCATAGACCCATGACGGCTCGAAGGTGCCGATCAGCGACAGGATCAGGATCACCAGCGCCGGGTGGATCAGCAGCTTGAGGGCGAGGATCGGCGAGATGGCGGCGGCGACCCGCGCCAGCGCCGCAAAGCTTTCCATCCGCAGGGCGACCGTGACACCGAGGGTGAACAGCGCCACCGGCGCCGCCGCGTTCTGCAGGAACGCCAGCAGCCGATCGAGCATTTCCGGCGGCTGGAATTGCAGGAAGGCCGAGATCACGCCGGCCACCGTCGCCAGAATGAAGGGATGGGTGGCGATCTTGACGACGACCTCACCGATCACTGACAGGATCGACCGGCGCGCCGTGCCGTCGAGCGCCATCAGCAGCGGCACGAGCGAGAACAGCAGGATGTTGTCGAAACAGAAGATCAGCGCGACGGGAGCAGCCGCCTCCGCGCCGATCGTCGAGAAGGCGAGGCCCGGGCCCATATAGCCGATATTGCCATAGGCCGCCGCCACACCCGCCACCGTGGCATGGCCGGTATGGCCACCCGAGCGCCAGGCCATATAGGCGAAGCCAAGGACGAAGACCGCGAAGGTCGCAAAGGTCGTGCCGAGGACGAAGGGCACGTTGTTGAGCTTCTCGAGCGGTGTCTGGGCCAGGATGCGGAAGAACAGTGCCGGCAGCGCGATATAGATGAGGAAGAAGTTCATCCAGGCCAAACCGGCCTCGGCGATCGGCGTGCCTCTCCAGGCCTTGAAGCGCGCGGTGAAGAAGCCGAGCGCGATCAGGCCGAAGAACGGCATGGCGAGGTTGAGGACCTGGAGCATGGATGGATCGCTGCGCGGCCGAAGGTTAGCGACCGCTACTGGGCGGGACCGCCGAGGTCAACGGCACCGCCGCCCGAAATCAATGCAACCCTGCCCGCTTGACCCGGTATTCGCCATCGGGATCGCGTTCGAACACCTCGTCGACCTGCGGATGGCGGATCGGATCGCCGCTCGTGTCGATCAGCAGGTTCTGCTCGGACACATAAGCGATGTACTCGGTGACGTCGTTCTCGGCGAAGAGATGATAGAAGGGCTGGTCCTTCGAGGGGCGCATCTCTGCCGGAATGGCCTCGTACCATTCGTCCGTGTTGGCGAAGGTCGGATCGACGTCGAACACCACGCCGCGGAACGGATGGATCCGATGCTTCACGATCTGGCCGATCTTGAATTTTGCTTGCCGTGGCTTGTCAATCACGCCGGTCTCGGTCCCTTGAGACGAAAGTGGTTTCTGGGCGCGCGACAAAAGCGGCATGTCGCCGTTCTGTCAACGCGGCTTGGAGACCGTCTACGGATGCCCCCCGAACTCAGATCGCATAGCGCGCCGCGAAATCGGGGTCCTTCGCGGCGACGATCCGCGCGAGATCAACGATCACCTTGGCCTGTTTCCAGGTCGCGTCGTCCTGCATCTTGCCGTCGATCATGACCGCGCCGGAGCCGTCCGGCATGGCGGCGAGGATACGCGCCGCGAAGGCGACCTCGCCGGGATCCGGCGAGAAGACGCGCTTGGCGATGTCGATCTGCGAGGGATGCAGGCTCCAGGCGCCGGCACAGCCCATCAGGAAGGCGTTGCGGAACTGGGTCTCGCAGGCGACAGGGTCGGAAAAGTCGCCGAACGGGCCATAGAAGGCCTTGAGTCCGTTGGCGGCGCAGGCATCGACCATCTTGGCGATGGTATAGTGCCACAGATCCTGCTGATAGATCGCACGCGGCCCTTCCCCGCCGGGATCGGCGACCACCTTGTAGTCGGGATGGCCACCGCCGACCCGCGTCGTCTTCATGGCGCGCGAGGCCGCGAGGTCGGCAGGTCCGAGACTCATGCCATGCATGCGCGGCGAGGCCGCCGCGATGTCGTCGACATTCTTGACGCCTTCCGCGGTTTCCAGAATGGCGTGGATGAGGATCGGCTTCCTGACCTGATGGCGCGCCTCGAGCTGGGCGAGCAACTGGTCGAGATAGTGGACGTCCCAGGCGCCTTCCACCTTCGGCAGCATGATCACGTCGAGCTTGTTGCCGACGGCAGCGACGATCTGCATGAGGTCGTCGAGGATCCACGGGGAATTGAGGGCATTCACCCTTGTCCAGACGCCCGTCGTGCCGAAATCCGTGGCCCGCACCATCTCGATGAAGCCGGCCCGGGCCGCCTCCTTGGCGTCGAGCGGGATGGCGTCCTCGAGATTGCCGAGGACGATGTCGACGCTCTTCGCCAGATCCGGGACCTTGGCGCGCACCTTCTCCATGTGCGGCGGCACGAAATGGATCATCCGTTCCAGCCGAACCGGCAGGTCGCGATAGGGCTCTGGCGCACCGATCGCCAGCGGCTTGTAGACGTTGCGCGGCAGCTTCATGTCCCACTCCTCGTTGCGACCAGCGCTACAGGACGAGGTTGCACCGCACAATTCCGTGGAACGGCGGATGTGGGGCAACGAAAAAGGGCGCGGAACACGTCCGCGCCCTCGTCGATCGACCGGGTGATGGTTCAGCGCTGGGGCGGTGCCAGAGGCTGCATGCCGGCTGGCGCGCCCGGGATCGGCGCGGCGCCGGGAACGGCACCCTGCTGGCGCTGCTGCTGCTCCTGCAGGCGGCGCTGGGCCTCCTCGCCACGGCGCTGCAACTCGGCCTGAAGGCGGCGCTGGCTCTCCTCATAGGCCCTCGGATCGACGGGCTCGCCGTCATAGGAGGCCTGGAAACCCTGCAGCGACATGCCGAGCGAGATGGCCCGGTTGTTCATGTTGACGACCTGGATATTGAGGTTGGTCGAACGCTTCATGCGGGTCAGGAATTCCGGCTGCAGTTCCATCTGAGCAAAACAGGCATTCGGAAGGCAAACCTCGTAGCGCATGGCCTGCGGCTGCGGCTGTCCCGGCCCTTCCAGCACGACGCGGATGCCCGGCTGCAGCGACATGCCCACCGGCACCGCGATAATCAGCCTCGGCTTCTCACCCTCGAGGTCGCGGATCTGGACCGAGGCGAGCATCTGGCCGTTCTCGGCGCGGGTTTCCTGCACAACCATGCAGAGTCTTTTGGTTGTCGGCGGCGTCCGCTCGTCAGTGGGCACCTGGTCGCAGAGTTTCACCCACGGGGTCTGGATGGCGCCGAGATTTTCCTGGGCACCGGCAGCCGGTGCAGCCGGCTGGGCCGGAGCGGGCTGCGCGGGGGCCGCCTGGGCGGGACGCGGCGCCGGACGCTGGGGGGCCGGGGCCGGCGCCTGGGCGAAGGCGAAGGCGGGCACCAGCGCGAGTGCGAGGCCGGCACCGACACGAGCCGCAGCTTTGGCGGAGATCGACATGAAAGGTCCTTTCGATCGTGTCCGTAGCGCAAGCCGGAGCCTGGCGGGCCGGACCTTAATGGGTCGTAGTCGGTCGCGCTGTGTCGCTGCCGAACGTGGCGACATGGTGGCGCGGTCCCTCGGCGCGCTCAATAGCGGCTCGCCGTCCCGTTGAAAAGCCGGAATCACGGGGCTTCATGCTAGGGACAGAAGCGGCCAACCGAACGGACTCCCATGCTGCCCCGCTTACTCCTTCCCGTCTTCGCCCTCGCCGTGCTGGCGACGGGGCTGGCTCCGCCCTCCGCGGCGGCGGCAGAGTTTCCGCGTGCGCCGGTCCAGGCCGCCATCGCCATGCATGGCGAGCCGGCCGCCCGCCCGGATGCCGCCCACCGCCGCTATGTGAACCCCGATGCCCCCAAGGGCGGGCGCATCGTCCTCGGCGTCCAGGGGACTTTCGATACGCTCAACCCCTTCGTCGTGCGTGGCCTGCCGGTTCCCGGCGCCCGGCAATACCTGCACGAGACCCTGCTGGCGCGCTCCTATGACGAGCCTTTCACCCTCTATCCGCAGATCGCGGCTGGGCTGGAAGTGCCCGACGACCGTTCCTGGATCATCTTCCATGTCGATCCGCGGGCCCGTTTCTCCGACGGCCGCCCGGTCACCGCCGCCGATATACGCTTCTCCTTCGAATTGCTCCGCGAGCGCGGCCGCCCCAACCACCGCAGCTATTATCGCAAGGTCCGCCAGGTCGACCTGATTGATGTGCAGACGATCCGCTTCGACCTCGCAGGGGCCAACGACCGCGAGCTGCCGCTGATACTCGGCCTCATGCCGGTCCTTCCGCAGCACGCCACCGATCCCGCAACCTTCGAGGATACGACGCTGCAGCCACTCGTCGGTTCCGGCCCCTATACGGTCGGTGAGGTCCGCGCGGGCGAGAGCCTGTCCCTCAGGCGCAATCCCAACTGGTGGGGACGCGACCTGACGATCAACCGCGGCCTGTTCAATTTCGACGAGATCCGCTTCGAGTTCTATCGCGACGGCAACACACTTTTCGAGGCCTTCAAGAAAGGGCTCGTCGACAGCCGCGTGGAAACCGATCCCGGCCGCTGGACCTCGGGCTACGATTTCCCGGCGATGCGCGAGGGCCGGATCCTGCGCGAGACGCTGCGCCCCGGCACGCCGAAGGGTATTCGCGGCCTGACCATGAACACACGGCGCCCGGTCTTCCAGGACGTGAGGGTGCGCGAGGCCATGGGGCTCCTGTTCGACTTCGAATGGGCCAACCACGCCCTCTATGCCGGCGGCTTCGAGCGCAGCCAGTCGCTGTTCGAAGGATCCGAACTCTCTGCCCGCGGCCGGCCCGCCGATGCCGCGGAACGCCGCCTGCTCGCTCAATCCGGCGCCCGCGTGCGTGACGACATTCTCGATGGCACCTACCAGGTGCCGGTTTCCGACGGCTCTGGCAGTGACCGCACCCGCCTGCGCCAGGCGATCGCCCTGTTCGCAGCGGCCGGCTGGCACCTTGAGGGCGGCGCCATGCGCCTCGCGGCGACGGGCCAGCCATTCACCTTCGAATTTCTCGTCGCCACCCGCGACCAGGAGCGCCTCGCCCTGACCTACCAGCGCTTCCTGCAGCGGGCCGGCATCCGCATGGCGGTCCGCAATGTCGATGCCGTGCAATATGACCGTCGGCTTCGCGAATATGATTTCGACATGGTCGACTACCGCTGGTGGAACACCTCCCTCTCGCCGGGCAACGAGCAGGCCTTCTACTGGGGGGTTGCCGCCGGCCGTTCGCCGGGTAGCCGCAATCTGCCCGGCATTGCCGATCCCGCCGTCGACAGGCTGGTGGCCGCGATCGTCGAGGCCCGCCGGCGTGAGGACCTCGTCATGGCCGCACGGGCTCTCGACCGGGTTGTGACGTCAGGCTTCTACTGGGTGCCGCTGTTCCACCAGCCGGCGCAGTGGATTGCCCGATGGAATCACATTGCCATGCCTGCCGAATCATCCGTTTTCGGCTATCTCGTTGAGACGTGGTGGCGTCGTGACGCCGGTGGGGCTGACAGGCAGTGATTCTGGGGCGCGGCAAGAAGGGTTCGTCGTCGGGCGTGGCGGGTCGCGTATCGCTCGACGGATTGCTGCGCCGCGCCGCCGAGATCCGCCCCGACGCCCGCGCCCTGGCCGATGCGCCGAACCGGCCTCATCTCATCGGCGGTGATCCACGCCAGCTCTCCTGGGCCGAACTCGACGGCCTCGTTGACGCCCTCGCCGGGCGGTTGCGGGACATGGGCCTCCCCACCGACGCCGTCGTCGCGACGCAGTTCGCCCTGTCGAGCGACGCGATCATCGCCCTTCTCGCCCTGTCGCGCGCCGGCCTCATCGCCGCGCCCGTGCCGCTCGGCTGGGGTCGGCGCGAGACCACGGCCCATCTTCAGCGCACCGGCGCCCGCGCCATCCTGACCGCCGGCCGCATCGGCCCGATGGACTGCGCCGACATGATGCGTTTCGCCGCTGCCGAGACCTTCTCCGTCCGCTTCGTCCTGTCGCTCGGCGGACCACCCCTCGACGGCGTCATCCCGCTCGACGACGTGCTGACACTACCGGTCGCTGCCGATCGGATCGAGATCGCGCGTCCGGACAATCCCGCCGACCATATCGCGGTGGTCACCACTGACGCGGTGGCGGAAGGCCATATTGCTGTCGCCCGCAGCCATAATGAACTGATCGCCGGGGGCCTAGCCGCCTTCATGGCCGGCGTACCGGACGAACATTCGGTCTTCGCCGCGACCCTGGCGCCGGATTGTTTCGCCGGAATCGCCCTGCAGATCATCCCCTGGCTCATGGCCGGCGGCACCCTCGTCGCCCATCCGCCCCTGGCGCTGCGCATCGTCATCGACCGTCTGGCCCCTGACGGCACCACCCACGCGGTGCTGCCTGCCGCCGCCGCCGCGGCCGTGGTGAATGCCCGCCTGGCCCAGCGGCCGGCGCTGCGCCACCTCGCTCTCTTTTCCCGGCGCCCCGTCGAGAGCCAGGCCTTCGCGGAGGCCATTGCCGAAGGTCTCGCCGTCGACATCTTCCTCGGCATCGGCGAAACCGCGGTCGCACGCGCGCTCAAGGGCCAGCCGGGCGCCCTGATGCTGGGACCAGACAGCCATACGTCGGGCGGCGGGCAGTCGCCGATCCTGGTCGAATCGCGCGTCGGGCCAGAGGGTCACCTGTCGCTGCGCGGCGCCATGGTGCCACGCGCCGCCTTCCCGCCCGGGGCCGAGAACGGCCAGCCGCCCTTCTGGTCTGTCGACGCGGACGGGTTCCGCGACACCGGACTGCCGGCCGCCGCCGACAAGGCCCGCAAGAGCGTCGCCATCGGCTCGCGCGAGCCGGGTGTGGTCTCCATCGGCGGCCGTCGCTTCGCCGAGAGCGCGCTGCGCGCCGCCTATGTCGAGGCCGGCGGCGAGATCGCCCCGGTCATCCGGCCCGATCCCCTGCTCGGTGACCGGGTATCGGGCGTCGTCGGTGACGGTCGGGCGATCGCAGGACTGGCAAGCCGCCTTCTCGAGACGGGTGTGACGCCCCTCGCCATTCCCGGCGGGACCCGGCAGGCCGTGCAGATGCCCTTCGAGGACACGCGGCCGCGCGAACCGGAACCGCTGCTCGACCCGCTCGGCGATGCCCATTCCGCCCTTGCACAACTCCTGAGCGTGGCGCGGGCGGCCGCGGGGTATTAAATCTGGGCTTTCTGTCAGGGAGCCTGCCATGGCCGATACCCCATCCTCGACCCCGCCCGTGCTGACGATCGACGTCGTCTCCGACGTCGTCTGCCCCTGGTGTTTCGTCGGCAAGCGCCGGCTGGAAAAGGCGCTGGCCCTGACACCCGACATCGCAACGGAGATCCACTGGCGGCCCTTCCAGCTCGCGCCGGACCTGCCGCCCGAGGGCAAGCCGCGGCGCCAGTACATGCTCGACAAGTTCGGCGATCCCGAACGGATCCGGCAGATCCACGAAAGGCTGACCGGGATCGGCGCCGAAGAGGGAATCGCCTTCGATTTTGACCGCATCGCCATCGCCCCCAACACGCTGAACGCCCACCGCCTGATCCTGTGGGCCCGATCGCCAGAAACGCAGAACCGCGTCGTCGAAGCGCTGTTCTCCGCCTTCTTCATTGAGGGGCGCAACCTGGCCGACAACGCCGAACTCGTCGCCATCGGGGCATCCTGTGGCCTCGATCCTGAACTCCTGGCGGAGCTGTTTGCGACGGACGCCGATATCGACCGGACCCGCCGCGAATATGTCTCGGCGCAGAAGATCGGCGTGAGCGGTGTTCCCTTCTTCATCGTCGCCGGTCGCTATGGCATCGCCGGCGCCGAGGCGCCGGAGACGATCGCCGGTGCCATCCGCAAGGCAGCGGCGGAAGTGACGGCAAAGGCGGGCCATGTGGCTTCGTGACAGCCGTTGCGGAGCGTGAGTGGAGGCGCTAGGTCCGGTCCATGGCACAGTCGAAGACCCTTACCCATCTCGATGCGAGCGGCACGGCCAACATGGTCGACGTCTCCGCCAAACCGGCCACGGAGCGCACGGCGGTCGCCGTGGGAACGGTGGTGATGAAGGCGGAGACCCTCGCCCTGGTGCGCGCGGGCGACGCCAAGAAGGGCGACGTCCTCGGCACGGCGCGCCTCGCGGGCATCATGGCGGCCAAGCGCACCCACGAACTCATTCCCCTCTGCCATCCGCTGCTGCTGACCAAGGTCGCCGTGGACGTCACGCCCGACGACGCGCTGCCGGGCGTCAGGGTAAGCGCCACGGTCAAGGTGTCTGGCCAGACGGGTGTTGAGATGGAGGCCCTCACGGCGGTCTCGGTCGCCTGCCTGACGGTCTACGACATGGTCAAGGCCGTCGACCGGGGCATGCGGATCGAAGCCGTGCATCTCGTCGAGAAGACCGGCGGCGCCTCCGGCACCTACAGGGCGGAGTAAGCCATGGCGGGCCTGCTTCCCGTCGCCGAAGCGCTTGCCCGCGTGCTGGCGGGAGCTGCCCCCCTGCCGGAAGAATGGATCCCCGTCGGCACCTGCGACGGCCGTGTGCTCACCCGTGACCTGGTCTCCGGTCGCAGCCAGCCGCCGGACGACATGTCGTCGATGGATGGTTATGCGGTGCGCAGCGCCGACCTGCCGGGAGTGCTAAGCGTCATCGGCGAATCGGCGGCGGGCCGCAGTTTCGCCGGCGCTGTCACCGCCGGCACGGCGGTACGGATCTTTACCGGCGCACCGGTGCCAGCCGGAGCCGACGCGATCGTCATGCAGGAGGAAGCCCGGCGCGACGGCGACGAGGTCGCGGTAACGACCGGTGTTAGCGCCGGACAGTTCATCCGCCGCCGCGGGCTCGACTTCACCGAGGGTCTGACGGGTCTGGCGTCCGGCACGCTGATGAACCCGCGCCGCTTGGCGCTCGCCGCCGCCATGAATCATGCCACCGTTCCGGTACACCGCAGGCCGCGGGTCGCCATCCTTTCGACCGGCGACGAACTGGTGGAACCTGGGACGGCGCCGGGACCGGACCAGATCGTCTCCTCGAACGCCCTGGCGCTGGCCGCCATCGTCCGGCGGGCCGGCGGCGAACCCACCATGCTCGGCATAGCGCCGGACCGCCTCGCTGAGACCCTCTCGCGCGTGCGCGGCGCCCGCGAAACGGGCCACGACGTCCTCGTGACCTCCGGCGGTGCTTCGGTCGGCGAATATGACCTGATGCGCGAGGTGATCGCCGCCGAGGGCGCCGCACCCGGCTTCTGGAAGATCGCGATGCGCCCGGGCAAACCCCTGATGATGGCCGATCTCGGCCCGATGCGCCTGCTCGGCCTGCCGGGCAATCCCGTCGCCTCGTTCGTCTGCGCGACCCTCTTCCTGCGGCCGCTGCTGTTTCGCCTCAGCGGGCGCAGCGACGCGGACGACCCGACCGAAGAAGCTGTGCTCGGTACGGACGTCGGTCCCAACGACCTCAGGGCCGACCATCTGCGCGCGACCCTCGCGACGCGCGACGGCCAACTCGTCGCAACGCCCTTTGCTGTCCAGGACTCGTCGATGATCCGGGTGCTCGCCGAGGCCGACGCCCTCATTCTCCGGCCGCCCCATGCCCCGGCCGCGGCAGCGGGAAGCCCCTGCCGGATTCTCCGTCTCGACCCCTAGACCGGTTCTTTACCGGATATCAACGGTTGCGGAACACATAAAGAACAGATAGTGATTGTTCATGGTCTGTTCGGGTGAGTCGGACCGATGAAATCCAGGAACGGAAACCGATGCTGACGCGCAAGCAACATGAACTTCTCCGCTTCATCCAGGAGCGCCTGAAGGAAAGCGGCGTGCCCCCGTCCTTCGACGAGATGAAGGAAGCGCTCGACCTCAAGTCGAAATCCGGCATCCACAGGCTGATCACCGCTCTAGAAGAACGCGGGTTCATTCGCCGGCTACCGAATAGAGCGCGGGCCCTGGAGGTGATTCGCCAGCCAGAGCAATCGGCCGGCCCCGCCCGCGGCAAGTTTTCGCCGAGCGTCATCGAGGGCTCGCTCGGCCGCGCCCGTCCGACTGTATCCGACGAAGACGTGGCCATGCCGGTTTCCGTGCCGCTGATGGGCCGCATCGCTGCAGGCGTGCCGCGCGAAGCCATCGAACAGCGCATGTCAACAGTCTCGGTCCCGCCGGAAATGCTGACGCGCGGCGAGCACTATGCGCTTGAAGTCAAGGGCGATTCCATGATTGAGGCGGGCATCCTTGAAGGTGACCTCGCACTGATCCGCAAGGGCGACAGCGCCGAGACCGGCGATATTGTCGTCGCGCTGATCGATGATGAGGAAGCGACGCTCAAGCGCCTGCGCAAGCGCGGCACCTCCATCGCCCTCGAGGCCGCGAACCCGGCCTATGAGACGCGTGTCCTGGGGCCTGACCGGGTGCAGATCCAGGGCAAGCTGGTCGGCCTCATCAGGCGCTACTGAGGCGCGTTATTGAGCCGGCTCTGGATCGATCTCCTCCAGGTCAGGGCCGAGCCCGCTTTCTGCAGGCAGGTCTGCAGATGGCGCCGCGGCGCTGCGGCTGGGAAACCTGAGAACCGGCGGCGCAACGCCGGGCGGCCGCGGCCGGAACCAGGGCCGTTCCGCACTCATCGGCCGGGCGGCCTCGACCCGCAACCCCCCGGCCTCCGCATGGATCCGCAGCGCCCCTGTCCAGGCGATGGCGCGCAGGTCGACGACGATGGCGGCGCAACCTGGCGGTGGATCATTCCGCGTCACGACGATCCGCGCCTCGTGGCAGTCGTCGGGCAGCGCATCGGGATGGCGCGGTACGGCGATCCGCCCGCCGCCCGCCAGCGGCATCGCGCAACCCAGAGAATCGCAGCGGACGCCCTCCTGCAGCGTCTCGTCGGTGGCACTGCGGCGGTCCGCTTCCCCGCTCAGCCAGCGCTGGACGGCGAAACGATTGCCGCGCGCCGAGACGACCCGCAGCGTTCCGTCCGGAGCACGGGCGGCGACTGTCGCCCCCTCCCCGTCGACCAGGAGCAGCGGTCGCTGTCCGTCCGGTGCCATGAGCAGGCCCAGCGCGACGGCCGGCAAGCCGAGCCAGCGCAGCGGTGTCGAGAACAACCCGAGAATGATGAAACCGGCCGACAAGGTCAGCAGCCCGGTCGGATGGAGCGACGGCACGATGACCCGCCCCCCGGGCCAGGACGCCACCCATTCTCCCGACCGCACGAAGAGATCGATGCCGAGACCCGCCAGGGCCCAGACAGGCTTGTCCCAGCCGAAGGGCCAGAGCAGCAGGGCGAGGATCTGCAGCGGCATCACGAAGAATTCGATGATCGGTGCGCCCAGGAGATTTCCGGCGACGCCATAGAGATGCACCGCATTGACATGGAACGCCGCATAGGGCGTCGTCGCCAGGGATGCGACGAAGGAACTGGTCGCGAGCCCGATCACCCCGTTGGTGACGATGAGGAGCGAGCGACCCCATCCCGCCGGATCGCCGGAATGCCGCTCGGCCCAGGGACGCAGGGTGACATAGCCGGCGATCAGCGCCAGGGTGGCGGCGAAGGACATCTGGAAGCTCGGCCCCAGCAGGCTTTCAGGAGCAATCAACAGGACGGCGATCGCGGCCAACGCCAGCGTCCGGAGCGTCAGTGCACCGCGGTCGAGGGCGACGCCGACCAGCACCACGGCGATCATGATCCACGAGCGCTGGGTCGCCACCTCCGCGCCGGAGATAACGAGATAGACGGTGGAGACGAGGAGCGCGACGAGCGCAGCCCAGGCCTTGACGTGGCGGGTCAACGCAAGGGACGGCACCAGCGCCAATCCGCCGCGCACCACGGCGAAGATCAGTGCAGCAACCAAAGCCATGTGGAAGCCCGAGATCGAGAGGATGTGATAGGTGCCGGCGGCGCGCATCGCCTCGTTGATGCCTTCGGGGATGCCGTCGCGCTTGCCGCTGACCAGAGCGTCGGCGATGGCGCCAGCCGGCCCCGGGATCGCCGCACGGATCCGCGTGCTGATGGCGGTCCGCACGCTGTCAAGGCGAGCCCTCAGTTGCACCGGCCAGGGCGGATCCCCGGTGGCTGATGTGGCGCCGATCGTGACCGCACCGATGATGAAGCCGCTGGCGCCGAGCCCCATGAAATAGGCGTCGCGGCCGAAATCGTAGTGACCTGGTGCGGCGGGATCGGCGGGCGGGCGCAGCCTTGCGGCCAGTGTGACCGCCTGGCCGACGGCGACCGAAGTACGCGTCCGGCTGGTGACGCGGATGCGCTGGGGAATCTGCGGTGGCGCTGGCGCCATCGTGATCACATGGAGCGTCAGGCGGTCACCGGCCTCGCGTTTCTCCACGGCCTCGACCCAGGCCTCGATCTTCACCGTGCCGGTTTCGCCGGCGAGGACCGGGTGCTTGATCCATTGGGTCTTCAGCGTCGCTGCCGCAAAACCCCCTGCCATGGCGGCCAGTGCCGACACGACCAGGAACGCTGCGTAGCGCTCGCGCAGGCGAAAGGCGGCGAGACACAGCAGGGCGAGCAGCATCAGAGGGGCCGCCAGAGCCGGTTCCGCGGGCGCGGCGAAATACAGAAGAATGCCCGCACCCATCGCCACGGGCAGCATCAGGAAGGCACGGCCGCGTTCGAGTTCCAGCGCGCCCCAGCGCCTCAGGCGACCTGTCCAGACATCGAGGGTGGGGCCGGGCCACGCACCTGCCACCGGCCAGGCGCGGCCGGCCACCGCGGCAGCGATGGTCTTTGCCCGCGTTCTCACCGTCTCGCCCCCATGGGGCCGCTCCCCAAGCCGTCTACAACATGCTACAGCCACGCCCTTTCCGGCCGAGAGCCTAGCGCGGCCCGGTTTGCCCTGTCGTCTTGGGAAGAATCATGACCGTCGTCACCCGCTTTGCCCCCTCCCCGACGGGCTTCCTGCATATCGGCGGTGCCCGCACCGCCCTGTTCAACTGGCTCTATGCGAGGAAGACCGGCGGCAAGATGCTACTGCGCATCGAGGATACCGACCGCCAGCGGTCGACGACCGAGGCGATCGACGCGATCCTCGACGGCCTCTCCTGGCTCGGCCTCGCCTGGGACGACGACACCATCTACCAGTTCGCCCGTGCCGCGCGTCACGCCGAGGTCGCCCACCAATTGCTGGCGGCCGGGCGCGCTTATCATTGCTATGCAACACCCGAAGAACTGGACGAGATGCGGGCTCTCGCCATGAAGGAGGGCCGTCCGCCGCGCTATGACGGCCGCTGGCGGGACCGCGACCCGGCAGACGCACCGGCCGGAATCAAGCCCGTGGTCCGCCTCAAGGGCCGGCAGGACGGCGAGACAGTGGTCGACGACCTGGTCCAGGGCCGTGTCGTCATTCCGAACAAGGATCTCGACGACCTCGTGCTGCTGCGATCGGACGGCACGCCAACCTACATGCATGCGGTCGTCGTCGATGATCATGACATGGGGATTACCCATATCGTCCGCGGCGTCGACCACCTGACCAATGCCGCCCGCCAGACGCAGATCTACGAGGCGCTCGGCTGGCCGGTACCGGCCATGGCCCATATCCCGCTGATCCACGGTTCCGACGGCGCCAAGCTCTCCAAACGCCACGGCGCCCTCGGCGTCGAGCAGTACCGCGCCCTCGGCTACCTGCCCGAGGCGCTGCGCAACTATCTCGTGCGGCTGGGGTGGAGCCAGGGCGACAAGGAGTTCTTCTCAACCGAGGAGATGATCGAAGCCTTCGACCTCTCCGCCATCGGCCGCTCGCCGGCCCGCTTCGACCTCACCAAGCTCGAGGCGGTCAACGGCCATTATATCCGCCATGCCGACGATGCCAGGCTGCTCGCCGCCATCGACGACATTCTGCCCCATGTCGAGGGTGGTACCGAGATCGCCGCAGCCCTGACCGATGGCCGGCGCGCCCAGATCCTCAAGGCCATGCCGGGCATCAAGGAACGCGCCAAGACCGTGCTGGAACTGATCGACGGCGCCGGCTTCATCCTGGCGAACCGCCCCCTCGCCGTCGACGCCAAGGCGGCCGCCCTGCTGTCGCCGGAGGCGCGCCGCCACCTGTCGTCGCTGCATGGCCGTCTCGCGGCGCTCGGCGAATGGACTGCCGCCGCGGCCGATGCCGCGGTCCGTGCCGAGGCCGAGGCGCAGGGCATCAAGCTCGGTGCCATCGCTCAGCCGCTGCGGGCAGCGCTGACCGGACGCACCACCTCTCCGGGTATTTTCGATGTCCTCGAGGTGCTCGGCCGCGACGAAAGCCTCGCCCGCATCGCCGATCAGATGCAGGCCTGACACGCCATCCAGGGCTGCAAATCCCCCGTCCTGCCGATGTCGCAGGGCGGGCCCTACGCAGCCGCACGCGCTTGCTGCTGGGTCAAAAAGCGTCTATCCGGTTTCTGGGGCGCGACGGGTGGAACCCACCATGGCCGGGCACGCATTTTCGGATAGGAAATTCAAGGGGTTGCTGATGTCCGCAAGCGCAAAGACCGCGACGCTCACTCTTGGCGACAAGACCATTCCGCTGTCGATTTCCAACGGAACCGTGGGCCCGTCGACCGTCGATATCGGCAAGCTCTACGCACAGACGGGGATGTTCACCTACGACCCGGGCTTCACCTCGACCGCAAGCTGCGAAAGCAAGATCACCTATATCGACGGTGACGAGGGCGTCCTGCTCTATCGCGGCTACCCGATCGAGCAGCTCGCCGAGCACGGCGACTTCCTTGAGACCTGCTATCTGCTGCTTTACGGGGACCTGCCGACCGCCGCCCAGAAGGCCGATTTCGACTATCGCGTCACGCACCACACCATGGTGCACGACCAGATGAGCCGCTTCTTCACCGGCTTCCGCCGCGACGCCCATCCGATGGCCGTCATGGTCGCAGCCGTCGGCGCCCTGTCGGCCTTCTACCACGACTCGATCGACATCGCCGATCCGCACCAGCGGATGATCTCGTCGATCCGCCTTGTGGCCAAGCTGCCGACGCTTGCCGCCATGGCCTACAAGTACTCCATCGGCCAGCCCTTCGTTTACCCGCAGAACTCGCTCGACTACGCCTCGAACTTCCTGCGCATGTGCTTCTCCGTGCCGGCCGAGGAGTACAAGGCCAATCCGGTCCTCGCCCGCGCCATGGACAGGATCTTCATCCTTCACGCCGATCACGAGCAGAACGCCTCGACCTCGACGGTCCGTCTGGCGGGCTCGTCGGGTGCCAATCCGTTCGCCTGCATCGCGGCCGGCATCGCCTGCCTCTGGGGACCGGCCCATGGCGGCGCCAACGAGGCGGCGCTGAAGATGCTCGGCGAGATCGGCTCGGTCGAGAACATCCCGAAATATGTCGCCAAGGCCAAGGACAAGAACGACCCGTTCCGCCTGATGGGCTTCGGTCATCGCGTCTACAAGAACTACGATCCGCGCGCCAAGATCATGCAGAAGACCTGTCACGAGGTCCTCGGCGAACTCGGCATCAAGGACGACCCGCTGCTCGACGTCGCCGTCGAACTGGAGCGCATTGCCCTGTCCGACGACTATTTCGTCGAGAAGAAACTCTATCCTAACATCGACTTCTATTCGGGCATCACGCTCAAGGCGATGGGCTTCCCGACCGACATGTTCACCGTGCTCTTCGCCCTCGCGCGCACCGTCGGCTGGATCGCCCAGTGGAAGGAAATGATCGAGGACCCGCATCAGAAGATCGGTCGTCCGCGCCAGCTCTACACGGGCGAGTCGCGCCGCGACTACACGCCGATCTCCCGGCGCAAGTGATCGCCAGCCACGGGTGATCCCTGGCAGTCGCGCCGGTCAGTCGGGTTCAGCGGGGCGCTTCGGCGCCCCGTTCCTTTTCGGGCGGTGCGGTATCGCGCAAGCAGGCAAGGACGATCCGGGCGGCCTTCACGCTGGGTGCTTCGCCGGCAAAGTCCATGATCCCATCGATCCGCGCGAAGGCGGCGATCTGCCGGTCCCGCGCCGGCCCGTCGACGAGGATTGCCGACAGGGCCGCAGCCACAGCCTCGACCGTGGCGTTCTCCTGCAGGAATTCAGGGACCACCTTGTCACCGACGACCAGGTTCGCCAGCACGGCGGTATCGACCGTCACCAGCCGGCGGACGATCTGCGCCTCGAGCCAGCCGGCCCGGTAGGCCACCACCTGGGGCACACCGGCGACGGCAAGCTCCAGGGTCACCGTCCCCGAACAGGCGAGCGCCGCATGGGCCGACCTGAAGGCGGCGAATTTGGCCGCCTCGCCGTCGATGATCCGTGGCTTGACTGGCCAGGTCGCGATCTCGCGCAGGATCAGATCGCGATGCTGCGCCACCGCCGGCAGCAGCCAGTCGACCGGGCCGTGTTCGGCCTCGACCCGCGCCAGCACCCCGGCATAGAGCGCCGACAGGCGGGTGATCTCGTTGCGCCGGCTCCCGGGCAGGACCAGGACCTGCGGGGGCGCCTCGGTCCGCCGCCGGGCCTCTCCAGGACCGGGGCGGATCTCGGCGACCCGCTCGCTGATCGGATGGCCGACATAGGTGGTGGGCGGCCCGCCGAGACGGCGGTGGACCTCGGGCTCAAAGGGCAGCAACGCCAGAAGGTGGTCGATATAGGGGCGCATCTCCGCCGCCCGTCCGGGGCGCCAGGCCCAGACTGTCGGCGAGACATAGAAGACGATCGGCATGGCGGGGCGGAACTTGCGCACCTGCCGCGCCACCCGCCGGTTGAACCCCGGGGCGTCGATCAGAACCAGCACGTCCGGCGGATCTGCGAGGATAGCAGCGACCGTCTCGCGGATGCGCCTGAGCACACGCGGAATGTGGATGATGATGGAGGTGATACCGAACAGGGCGATCTCCACCATGGGGAACTGCGAGGACAGCCCGCGGGCTGTCATGCGGGGCCCGGCAACGCCACGGAAAGCGACGGGTCCGCCATGCTCGCTGACGAGTGCGTCCATGAGGTGCGCCCCGAGTTGGTCCCCGGATTCCTCGCCCGCAATGATGAAGATGTCGAGCGGTTCCCGGGCAGTACGCGCGCTCATGATGGCCCGCCATCCGCCGGAACGCCGACGACGAAGAGACCGTGGCGGTCGGCAAGGGCAATCACCTGCTGCAGGTCGACGACGAGGGTCGAGCCGGCGACAACGGCGATGCCCTTGAGGCCTGCGACCGCGGCCTTCTCGACGGTCGCCGGCCCAATGGCCGGCATGTCGACGCGGCGGTCCTGGTGCGGCTTCGGCGCCTTGACGAGGATGCCGCTGCCCATCGGCCATTTCAACCGCCCGGCCGCCCGCATGGCGGTGCAGCGATCGAGCATCCCGTCCGTCCCCTCGGCCCCCTCGACAGCCACGATGCGCCGGCCGCCGATGACCATGCCCTGGCCGACATCGTAGGGCCCGAGCGCGGCGATCGCGTCCCGGGCGAGCGCAATATCCTCGCGGTCGGCCTCGCAGGGGCCAAGTGATCCCAGGGGTCCTTCGGGAATAAGCAGTTCCGGCGCTACGTCCTGCGCCCCGAGCAGACGGAACCCTTCGCGTTCGAAAATCCCGGCAATACCGCGGAGCAGGTGATCATCGCCGCCGCGATAGAGCCGCACCAGATCCGGCAGCACGCGCAGGCCACCGAGGTCGGGCATGGTGGTCCACAGATGGGGCCGAACCAGGGACCCGATCAGCACGAGATCGCGGCAGCCGGCCTTGCGTGCCTGCGCCACCATGGCGCCGAACTGGCCGATGCCGATCCAGGCGTGCGGATAGGACTGCAGCTCGGGACCGGCGATGCCCTTCAGCAACAGCGCAAAGACGGGCCGCCCCTGCTCCGTCGCCGCCCGCGCGAGCGCCAGAGGGAAACTCCCCGCCCCCGCGATGATGCCGAGCGGGCCCGTCTCAGTCATCGGTGGCGGTCGTGCCCGTCCCGGCGACCCGCGTCTTCTTCGGTGCCGCCATCATCACCGGCCGCTTCTCGCCGGCCTCGATAAAGGCGATCAGACGGCCGGCGGCAGGATGCTCACGATAGGCCGCCGTGGCGTCCGCCAGCCGCTCCGCGAAGGTGCCGACGCCGTAGAACAGCGTCTCGTAGCAGGCGCGCACCACCCGGAGGTCGTCACGGGTCAGTCCGCGGCGCTTCATGCCGACGACATTGAGACCGATCAGCTCGCCGGACACGCCGTTGGCACCGAAGGCCATGCCATAGGGAATGACGTCGTCCTTGACGCCAGTCAGACCGCCAATCATGGCGAAATCGCCGATGCGGGTGAACTGGTGAACGGCGCAGAGGCCACCAAGAAAGACATAGTCGCCGACCTTCACATGGCCGCCGAGGGTGGCCGCATTGGCGAAGATCACGTTGTCGCCTACCCGGCAGTCATGGGCGACATGGGCATAGGCCATGAGGAAGCAGCGGTCGCCGATGATCGTCGCGCCGCTCTTCGGCGTGCCGCGATTGACCGTGACGCTTTCCCTGACGACGCAGTCCTCCCCGAGGCTGACCGTCGTCGGCTCGCCCTTGTAGGAGAGGTCCTGCGGGGCCGTGCCGATCGACGCGAAGGAATAGACCTCGCTGCGCGCCCCGATCGTCGTGTGGCCGTCGAGATTGACATGGGCATGCAGGGTGACGCCGTCGCCCAGAACGACATCCGGGCCCACCGTGCAGAAGGGCCCGATCCTGACCCCCTGCCCCAGCACGGCCGCCGGCGCCACATAGGCCAGGGGATGGATCTCGGTCGCGCGCGCGCTCATCGGTCAGGCGTCCGCCAGCATGGCCGAGAGTTCGGCCTCCGCGACCAGCTTGCCATCGACAAGGGCCTCGCCACGGTAGAACCAGATGTTACGCTTCTTGGCGATCTTCGTCATGTGATACTCGATCCGGTCTCCGGGGATGACCGGCTTGCGGAACTTGGCCTTGTCGATGGTCATGAAGAACACGAGCTTGCCGGTGCCACCGACCGAGGTCAGGGCCATGACGCCACCGGTCTGGGCCATGCCCTCGATCATCAGCACGCCCGGCATGATCGGATTGCCCGGAAAATGGCCCATGAACTGCGGCTCGTTAGCCGTGACGTTCTTGATCCCGATGCCGAATTCATCGGCCCGGATGTCGACGATCTTGTCGATGAGCAGAAACGGATAGCGGTGCGGCAACACGCTCAGGATCTTCTGGATGCCGGCCGTATCGATGCTGGTCGTCGTCTCGTTCATCGTCAGGAAGCCCCCTCGTCCTTGTCCGCCGGCTTGGCCCGCGCCAGCCGCTCCACGGCGGCGATCTCGCGGAACCAGTCACGCACCGGCTTGGCCGGTCGACCACCCCAACGCGCGCCGTCGGGCACATCATCCTTGACGATCGACGTCGCGGCAATCTGCGCGCCATGACCGACCGTGACATGGTTGTTGACGCCGACCTGGCCACCAAGCATGACGAAATCGCCCAGCCGCGCCGAACCGGAAATGCCGACCTGGCTGACGATGACGCAGTGACGGCCGATCTCGACGTTGTGGGCGATCTGCACAAGATTGTCGATCTTCGTGCCCTCGCCGATCACCGTGTCGAGGACATGGCCCCGATCGACGGTCGTATTGGCGCCGATCTCGACATCGTCCTGGATGATCACCCGGCCGATCTGCGGCACCTTGGCATGTTTCATCCGGCCGAGCTCGAAACCGAATCCGTCCTGACCGATGCGCACACCGGCATGGAGGATCACGCGGTTACCGACGAGCGCGTGAACCAGCGACACATGCGGGCCGATGGCACAATCGCGTCCGATGCGGACACCCGGGCCGACGACGCAGCCCGCGGCGAGGATGGTTCCCGAACCAACTTCGGCCTGCGGCCCGATGACGACACCGGGGTCGACGACGACACCCGGTTCAAGCCGCGCCGAGGGGTGAATCATTGCACCAGGGGATGTCCCGGTGGCCCCGAACAGCGACTGCGGGCGCAGCGCCTGCGGAAAGAGCCTGCGTGACACCGAGACGAAGGCTGCGTGGGGATGGGACACGACGATGGCCGCAACCCCCTCGGGAACGAGGTGGCTCTGGCGTGCCGCCACAAGACAGGCTGCGGCACGCGTCGCCGCGAGCTGTTCGGCATATTTCGGATTGTCGAGGAAGGACAGGCTGTCCGGCGACGCATTGGACAGCGCCGCGACCCGGCGGATGACACGCTCGCCGTCGCCGCCGGTCCAATCGACCTTCAGAAAAGCCGCGACCGAGGCGACGGTCATCGCCTCGGCCGGAACAAGGAACTGGGGATCGCTCATGATCATCCCGCCAGGGACCGCGGCGCCCCTGGAGCGGGACGCCTGCGGTCAGAAGCGCGTGCCGCCCGAGAAGCGGAAGGCCTGCGTCTGGTCACCCTGCGCCTTGGAAAGGACGAAGGAATAGTCGAAGCGGATCGGGCCGAAGGGCGAGTTCCACAACAGGCCGACACCGACGGAGGAGCGAATCTTGTGGGCATCGGACCCGTTCAGTGTCACGGGCAGGTTCGCGCCACCTGTATTGAACGAGGTGATGCCGCTGTAGCCCCAGACCGAGCCGGCATCGGCATAGAGAGCGCCGCGCATGCCGAAGTCACGCGGCAGGAAGGTTATCGGGAAGGTAACCTCGGCCGAAGCGCCCCAATACATGGTGCCACCGATCGCGTCGGCCTCCCGGTTGATGCCCTGAAGCCCAGCCACCCGCCGGATTTCGAAGTCTCGCGGACCGATGCCAGCCGTCTGGAAGCCGCGCACGAGCTCCGGACCCATGAAGAACTGATCGACCGAGTCGAGCCGGCCGCCCAGACCGGCGATGTGACCGCCCTGGACGCGGAGCATGCCGACCCAGTCATTGGTCAGGTCGTGATAGTAGCGCGCGTCACCGGTCGTGCGGATGAACCGGGCATTGCCGCCGACACCGGCCACGTCCTGGCGCAGCTCGGCGAACAGACCCTGGGTGGGATTGGTCGCGCGATCGAGGTTCGAATAGATCAGCGAATAGCCGACCATGGAGATGAAGCGGTTCTTCTTGTTGATCGCGCGCAGAGCCGCCGAGACCTCGCCATCCCGCAGACAGCTATACGGAGTTCCCGTATTCACCGCGGTCGGCAGCCCGTTCGCATCCGTGAATTGCGGCGTTCCGGCACCAAGACCGGCTGTACGAGGATCCGACGCCTCGAAGAACTGGCCATCGGAATAGCGGCTGAGCTGGCCGCCATAACCGGTGAAGCAGTTCAGCTGATCGTCGCGCATCGAGATCCGCTGCGACACGGCGCTGTAGCGCAGCTGCATGGCGAACTGCTCGGTGATCGGAATGCCCAGACGGAGCGTGCCGCCATAGGAGGTCGATTCGAACGGCTGGAAGCTGGCGCGGCTGGTGTGCCGGTAGAACAGGTCGAAGCCACCCGACAGACGATATTCCATCAGGAAGGGTTCGGTGAACGAGAAGTTGATACCGCGCGAGCGCTGGCCATACATGCCACCGAGGCGGACAAACTGGCCGCGGCCGAGGAAGTTGCGCTCCTCGACCGAGGCCTCGGCGATGAAGCCGTCCGCCGTCGAAAAGCCGCCGGCGATCGAGAATGCGCCCGTCGGCTGGTCCTGGACCTCGACATTGACGATGACACGGTCAGCAGCCGAACCCGGCTCGGTGGTGATCTTGACCTCCTTGAAGAACCCGAGGTTCCTCAGGCGGCGCTCGGCGCGGTCGACGAGAACGCGGTTATAGGCGTCACCCTCGGCCATATCGAATTCGCGGCGAATGACGCGGTCTTGGGTGCGGGTATTGCCGCGCACGTTGATGCGCTCGACATAGACACGCGGGCCTTCCTCGACGACGTAGACGAGATTGACGGTCAGCGTCGACGGGTCGCGCTCGCCGCGCGGACGCACGGAGGCGAAGGCATAGCCGCGACGGGCAACCTCGAGGGTCACGTCCTCCAGCGACTTGTCGACCAGCTCGACATTGTAGACCGCGCCAGGCGCCGTCTTCACGGCGCTGCGCAGGGTCGCGCCATCGACGTCGCGGATGTTGGACTGCACGTCGACCGTGCCGATCCGGTACTGCGGGCCTTCCTCGATCTCGATATAGATGGTGAAGGCATTCGCCGCCTGGTCGAAGTCGGCGCGGGCCGAGAGGACGCGCATGTCGACATAACCGGCACGCAGGTAGAGCCGGCGGATCGCTTCCTGGTCGGCATTGAGCCGATCGGCATCATAGACGTCGTTCGATTTCAGCCAGGACAGGATGCCGCTTTCCGCCGTCGACATCACGTCGAGAAGGCGCTGGCGGCCAAAGGCGTTGTTGCCGACGAAATTGATGGCGCGGACGCCGGCCTTCTTGCCCTCAGTGATCTCGAAGATCAGGTCGATACGGCCATTGGGCTGCTCGATGGTCTTCGGAACGATCTCGACCTCATAGCGGCCGGTGCGGCGGTAGACGTCATAGAGACGCTGGGTATCGGACTGGACCGTGGCGCGGGAAAAGGTGCCGCGAGCCCGCGACTCGATCTCACCCTGCAGCTGCTCGGTCTTCAGGCGGCGATTGCCCTCGAAGACGACGCGGTTGATCACTTCGTTCTCGGCGACCTGGACAACGAGGCGGCCACCCTGGCGGCTCACGCGCACGTCACGGAACAGGCCGGTCGCATACATGGCCTTGATGGCCTCGTCGACGCGGGCGGCGGTGAGAGGCTCACCCGGGCCGGTGCGGAAATAGGACCGCACCGTGTCGGCCTCGATGCGCCGATTGCCCTGGACGACGATCGCCCCGGCGGACTGCGCATAAACCTCTGTCGAGAGCACCATGCCCGCGGTCGTGGCCATCACCACGCCCACTGCGGTCATCGTCCCTGCGATCACGACCGTTCGGACCGTCCGAGCGAAAGAAGTCATGAAGCACGCGCCTGTCTGTTCGTTATGTCGGTTTCACGCGAACGCGAACCACCCGTGGATTCCGCCCGGGCGAAACGCTTGTAACCGGTTTGTCCCGGAGTGCAAACCGCACCGCCGAGCCTCCGCGGGTTTTTCGAAATCCGTTGCTGGATCGCCACGCCTGCCATCAGCCGACGAGCCCCCGGATGTCGTTCCAGGTGGCGAAGATCATCAGCATCAGCACCAGCGCCAAACCGAAGCGAAACGCCATTTCCTGGGCTCCTTCGCTCATCGGACGGCCGCGCACGGCCTCGATCGCGTAGAAGACCAGATGGCCGCCATCGAGCATCGGAATGGGGAAGAGGTTGAGCAGGCCGATGGACACCGAGATGAGCGCGGCGAGGCTCAGGAGCGCGACGAATCCGATCTGCGCAGCCTCGCCCGAGACCTGGGCGATTCTGATGGGGCCGCCGAGCTGGTCGGCGCTCTGGGTGCCCATGATGACACCGCCGAGATAGGCGAAGGTCCGGTCGACCACGAACCAGGTCTCCTTCATGCCCATCCAGGTGGCCGTGAGGGGATCGTAGCGGCGGATCTGCGTGTCCCCCGCCTGGTTCGAGCGCGAGATGCCGAGGCGGCCAATGCGATGGGTGCCGCCGAAACGGTCCTTGAACTCGTAGACAGTCGGAACGGCGGTCAGGTCCATCTCGCGGCCGTCGCGCTCGACCTTGATGGTCAGGGTCTCGCCGGCACTGGCACCGACGATCCGCTGCATGTCGGAGAAGCTCTCGATCGCCCGCCCGCCGATGGCGACGACAAGATCGCCCGGCTGGAACCCGGCCTTGGCCGCGGCGCTGTCCGCCACGATGGTCTCGACGCGCGGCTGGGTGATGGGCTTGCCGAAAACGGTAAAGACGACGGCGAAAATGACGATGGCGAGGATGAAATTGGCAATCGGGCCGGCTGCGACGATCGCCGCGCGCTGGCCGATGCTCTTGTGGAAGAAGCTTTCCGAGCGTTGTTCCTCGGACATGACCGAAGCGCTCTCGAAATCTGGCTTCGAGGCGGCATCGGCATCGCCATAGAACTTGACGTAGCCGCCGAGCGGGATGATGCAGAATTTCCAGCGCGTGCCGTGCCGGTCGTTGAACCCGACGAGTTCCCGGCCGAAACCGACCGAAAAAACCTCCACACGCACGCCGTTGCGGCGCGCGACCCAGAAATGCCCGAGCTCGTGGAAGAACACCACGACGGTCAGCACGAACAGGAACGGAATGATGGTCCAGATCAGGGTCTGGCCCCATCCGCCGAGAGCGGAAACCACGTTCATTGCATTGTCCCATGGATATGGGCCCTGGAAATCCCGGACTCATACCCTCCCGAATTCAAGATGCCGCAGCCGGTGCGTTAAGCATAGTGGCCCGCGCCCGCTGTCGTGCGGCATGGTCAATCAACCATAAATCGTCCAATGTGGCCGGAGCGGGGCCGACCCCTTCCGCCGCCAGCACGCTCTCGACGATTCCAGCGATGGCGGTAAAGCCGATCTGCCGGGCGAGGAAAGCTTCGACAGCCACTTCATTGGCAGCATTCAGCACCGTCGGCGCCCTGCCCCCGGCCGCCATGGCCTCGATGGCGAGGCGCAACGCAGGAAAGCGCACCAGATCGGGCTCCTCGAAGGTGAGCGTGGCGATCGCCGCGAAATCGAGCCGCCGGGACGGCCCATCGATTCTTTCGGGAAAGCCAAGGCAGTGGGCAATGGGCACCCGCATGTCCGCCGCGCCGAGTTGGGCGACGATGGAACCGTCGCGATAGCCGACCATACCGTGGACCACCTGTTGCGGGTGGATCAGCGCCCGGAGGCGATCGGGTGGTAATGAGAAAAGGTGATGGGCCTCAATGAGTTCGAGACCCTTGTTCATCAGGCCGGCGGAATCGACCGTGACCTTCGCCCCCATGGAATAGTTCGGGTGCTTGAGGGCGTCCTCCGGTCGCGCCGCTGCGATCGCGGCCGCGTCCCAGGTCCGGAAAGGCCCGCCCGACGCGGTAATCCAGACCGTCTCGACATCGTCCATGCGCGACCCGGCGAGCGCCTGGAAGACAGCATTGTGCTCGGAATCGACGGGGAGTACCTGCACCCGTCGCGCGCGGGCCGCTGCCATGACCATAGCGCCCGCCGCGACGAGGCTCTCCTTGTTGGCGAGCGCGACCGTCGTGCCCTGTCCGATGGCCGCGAGAACCGGCTCGACGCCGGCCGCGCCCGAGATCGCGGCGACAACCATGTCCGCAGGCCGTGCCGCGGCGGCGGCGACCGCTGCCGGGCCGGCGCCAGTCTCGATGCCGGTTCCCGCCAGGGCCTCGCGCAGGGCCGGATAGGCGCCCTCGTCGGCGACTGCGGCAAATCGCGCGCCGAGGTCGCGGGCGATCCGGGCGAGGCCCGCCGCATCGCCGTTCGCCGTCACCGCCTCGATCGGGAATCGGTCGCGATGGCGCGCGACGATGTCGAGAGCACTGGTCCCGACCGAACCCGTGGCGCCCAGAATCGTCAGCCTGCGCATGCCGCTCACCATACCAGCACGCCGGCCGCCGGGTTGCCGACGCCGCCGCGCATCAAGCCGACGGCGGCGGCGGCGACGGCGGCAACGAGAAAGCCGTCGAGACGGTCCATGACACCGCCATGGCCAGGGATGATCGACCCGGCATCCTTGGCGGCGAAACGGCGCTTGACGGAGGATTCGAAGAGGTCGCCGCCCTGGCTGAGAGCCGCGATCACCCAGGTCGTCAGCGCCAGCCCGACGCTGAGCTGCAGGCCGGCAATCTTGACCACGATGAGAGCGATCACCGTGCCGATCAGCGTGCCGCCGATGAAACCCGACCACGTCTTCTTCGGCGACAGCTGCGGCCACAGCTTCGGGCCGCCGATCGACCGGCCGGCGAAATAGGCGGCCACGTCGGTGCCCCAGACCACGGCAAAGAGCCAGAGAATGGCGACGAAGCCGAGATTGTTGTCGTCCCGCAGGATCGTCGGGCCGAGAACCACCGCGGCCGCGTAGAGAAGGCCGGCGATCGCCCAGCGCGAGCGTCCTTGCGGGCTCAGCGCCAGGGCAACGCCCGCCCCGGCGCCGAGGGCGACCATGGCAAAGCCAGGATTGAGGAAATACCGCTCGAGGCCGAGAGCGACGGTCAGGGCGGCGAGTTCGCCGACATAGAGCGCCATCGGCGCACCCGGCAGGACCAGGCGATTCCACTCGCGCAGAACCAGCGCGGCGCCGAAGAGCCAGAGGAGTGCGAAGGGCCAGTCGCCGAGCCAGGCTGTGAAGATCGCCACCGGGATGAGGACCAGGGCGGACAGGATCCGCTTCTTAAGGTCGGGATCGGAAAAGGCCCCGGCGGGGCGCTGATCGGGGTGCATGTCAGGCGCCGACAGCGCCGAGGCCGCCATAGCGACGCTCGCGGCGGCCATATTCGACGAGCGCCTCCATCAGCGCCTCACGGCCGTAGTCAGGCCAGAGAATGGTCTGGAAGACGAGCTCGGCATAGGCCGACTGCCACATCAGGAAGTTCGACAGGCGCATCTCGCCGGATGTGCGGATGACGAGGTCGGGATCGGGGACACCGGCCGTATTGAGGCGCGCCGCAATCGCCTCCGGCGTGATGCTCGCCGCACTGCGATCCCCACGCGCCACCTCCTCCGCCAGGGCCCGGGCTGCGGCAGCGATCTCCTGGCGGGACCCGTAGTTGAAGGCAACGATGAGCGTTTGCCGCGTGTTGCCGCGGGTCAGCGCCTCGGCCTCGGTCAACAGCAGCCGGATGTCGGGCTCAAGGTTGTCACGATCACCGGCGATGAGGACCCGCACGCCAGCCTCGTGCAGTTCGGCCAGATCGTTGCGGATGAAGCGTTTGAGCAGCCCCATCAGAGCCGAAACCTCGGCGGGCGGCCGCGACCAGTTCTCGGAGGAAAACGAATAGACCGTTACGATCTCGATGCCGATCTCGCGGGCGGCGCGCAGGGTCCGCCGGAGCGCATCGACACCGCGCCGGTGGCCTTCGATGCGCGGCAGGCCGCGCTGCTTCGCCCAGCGGCCATTCCCGTCCATGATGATGGCGACATGGCGCGGCAGAGACGTCGGCGCTGCGGTCGCAACGCCGTGTTCTGCGGCCAGGCCTTGTCGGTCCACCATGGTCATGTCCGTGCCCGCGCTCAGACCGTCATGATCTCTTTTTCCTTCTGCGCAAGCAGTTGGTCGATCTCGGCGATATGCTTGTCGGTTTCCTTCTGGACCTGATCGGCGGCGCGGACGTTCTCATCCTCGCTCATCGAGTGGTCCTTCTCCTTCGCTTTCAGGATGTCCATGCCGTCTCGGCGGATGTGACGCACGGCGACACGCGCGCCCTCGGCATATTTGTGCGCGACCTTGACCATGTCCTTGCGGCGATCCTGCGTCAGTTCCGGGATGCGCAGGCGGATGACCTGGCCCTCGGTCTGCGGATTGAGACCCAGGCTCGATTCGCGGATGGCCTTCTCCACCGGACCCACCATCGCGCGGTCCCAGACCTGAACCGACAGGAGGCGCGGCTCGGGCACGCTCACCGTGGCGACCTGGTTGACATGCATCGACTGGCCGTAGGCTTCGACCTGAATCGGGTCGAGGAGGTTGGGCGACGCGCGACCGGTGCGGAGCGTTCCCAGCTCGTGCTTGAAGGAAGCGATCGAGCTCTGCATGCGACGGGTGATGTCGCCAAGATCGAAGGTCGGGGACGCGGCCATGGGGTACGCCTCTTGGAGATTGCGCGGAGACATCCGCGGGAAGGTCGGTTTCGCGGTCAGACAGTGACCACGGTGCAACGGCCCTCGCCTGCGAGAACCGACGCGACGGCGCCGGGGGCATCGAGGGAGAACACGATTATCGGAAGTCGGTTCTCGCGGGCAAGCGCGAAGGCAGCGGTGTCCATCACCTTGAGGTCGCGGGCAATCGCCTCATCGGCGCTCAGCTGGTCGAACCGTACTGCCGTCGGGTCACGCTTCGGGTCAGCGGAATAGACGCCGTCGACATTGGTGCCCTTCAGCACGACGTCGCAGCCGAGCTCGACCGCCCGCATGGTCGCGGTGGTATCCGTCGTCAGAAGCGGCACGCCGATGCCTCCGCCGAGCACGACGATCTTGCCGGCGGTGAGATGGGCAAGCGCATGACGGACCGTGTAGACATCCAGCGCCTCAGGCACGGGCTCCGCCGACAGCGCGACCGCGGGATGGCCAAGAGCAGTGATCTGACCGGCCAGCGCGATCGCGTTCATCACGGTCGCCAGACGGCCGATCGCATCGGCATCGACGCGGCTCAGCCCGATCCCGGCGATCTGCCGGCCGCGGAAGATATTGCCGCCGCCGACCACTACCGCGATGTCGGTGCCAGCCTTGGCCGCGGCGATGAGGTCCTCGGCGATGATCCGGACCGTCTTGGCGTCGAAGCCGAAGTCCTGATCGCCCGCCAGGGCCTCGCCGGATACTTTCACCAGCGCGCGCCTGTAGCGTGGCCCGGCCATATCGTTCCCCCGATTCGCGGTCGTCACATGATGCTTGCGAAGGTCGGGTTTAGCGCAATGCCCGATCGGCGCAACCGTGCAGGTGAGGCAGTCGCGACGAACGAGCCTCACCGCACGTCGATACGCTGTGCGGCGTGCCGACACACGATGTCAGTTGATCCGGCCATTTCCTTCGGTTGTAAGGCCGCGACGTAGCGTGCCCTGTCACCCGGGCCCTGCGGATCCCCGGGATCACGTCGGTCGGCAGCGTCGCCTTCGGCGTCCCGATGTTCTTGATCGGACCCGGCATGTGTTTCGCCAAGGACACGACGTCGACGAGGCGCTCGCCGTCGGCCGTGGGCTCAACCCATGAAAAAAGGGGCGGTCGCCCGCCCCTCTTTCCGCCGTCACGTCGGATCTGCTCAGGCCTTGATACCGGCCTGGGCCGCGACTTCCGCAGCGAAATCGTTCTCGGCCTTCTCGATTCCTTCGCCGAGGGCGAAACGGGTAAAGGCGGTCAGCTTGATAGGCGCGCCGACCTTGCTCTCCATCTCCTTCAGGGCCTGGGCCACCGTCTTGCCGCCGTCATGGATATAGAGCTGCTCCAGCAGGCAGACTTCCTTGGCATAGGTCTTGATCCCCGACTCGACGATCTTGGCGATGACGTTCTCGGGCTTGCCGGCATTCTTCTCGGCGAGGATTGCCTTCTCGCGGGCGACGACGGCCGGATCGAGGCCCTCGGCGTCCAGGGCCAGCGGGTTGGCGGCGGCGACATGCATCGCGACCATCCGACCCAGGGCGGCGAGTTCGTCCTTGTTGCCGGTCGATTCGAGCGCCACCAGCACGCCGATCTTGCCCAGGCCCGGCTCGACCGCGTTATGAATGTAGCTGCCGACGACACCGTCGGAGACCGACAGGACCGAGGCGCGGCGCAGCGTCATGTTCTCGCCGATCGTGGCGACCGCCGAGGCGATGGCGTCGGCAACCGTGCCACCGGCGGCGACCGGCGCCGCCAGGATGGCATCCACGTCGTTGCCGGTCTTCAGTGCGACTTCCGCGATCGCCTTCACGAGGCCCTGGAACTGGTCGTTGCGGGCGACGAAATCGGTCTCCGAGTTGACCTCGACCACGGCGGCCTTCGGACCGGCGGTGACAACGCCGACGAGACCTTCCGCGGCGACGCGGCCGGCCTTCTTGGCGGCCTTTGACAGACCCTTCTTGCGCAGCAGGTCGACGGCGGCCTCGATGTCGCCGGCGGTCTCGTTCAGCGCGGACTTGCAGTCCATCATGCCTGCGCCGGTCATTTCGCGCAGTTCCTTGACCATCTGGGCGGTGATGTTCGCCATGGGTCCGTCCTCGAATTCAGTCTTGTTGGGAAGGGAAACGGCCGGCCCGCAGGAGCGAGCCGGCCGGAACTCAGAACCGATCTCCGATCGACACGTGTTTCGTGTCGGCCGGATGACGCCGGCTGGCGGCTTGGATCAGGCGGCCTCGGCCTCGACCAGCGACTTCGCCTGGTCGATCCAGCCCTGGACGCGGCCCGGGAGGCCGACGCTGTCGCCGATTTCAGCGGCATCGACCGGGGTGAAGCCGGCGACCTGCCAGAAATGGAAGATGCCCAGATCGTTGAGCTGCTTCTCGATCTCCGGCGACACGCCGGTGAGCTTGATGAGCTCGTCGGCCGGGCCGCGCGGACCGGCGAGACGCTCGACACCGGCGGGGGCTGCGGCCTCCGGCAGATCCTCGACCATCGGCTTCTCGGAGGCACCGAGATCGATGCCCGACGATCCCTGGGCGCGGCCGATGCCGTCGATGGCGGCACGAGCGATCAGGTCGCAATAGAGCGAGATGGCGCGACCGGCGTCGTCATTGCCCGGGATCGGATAGGTGATGCCGTCCGGATCGCAGTTGGTGTCGACGATGGCGACCACCGGAATGCCGAGACGCTTGGCCTCGAGAATGGCGATCGCTTCCTTGTTGGTGTCGATCACGAACATCAGGTCGGGCACGCCGCCCATGTCCTTGATGCCGCCGAGGGCGCGCTCGAGCTTGTCCTTCTCGCGGGCGAGGGTCAGCGCTTCCTTCTTGGTGTAGCCGGCGCCGCCGGAGCCGAGCGCCTCGTCGAGCTTGCGCAGGCGGGAGATCGAACCCGACACGGTCTTCCAGTTGGTGAGCGTTCCGCCCAGCCAGCGGGAGTTCACATAATACTGGGCGCACTGCTTGGCACCGGCGGCGATGCCGTCCTGCGCCTGGCGCTTGGTGCCGACGAACAGCACGCGGCCACCCTTGGCAACGGTGTCGGAAACGGCGACGAGCGCGCGATGCAGCATCGGCACGGTCTGGGCGAGGTCGAGAATGTGGATATTGTTGCGGACGCCGAAGATGTACTGATTCATCTTCGGGTTCCAGCGATGGGCCTGATGGCCAAAGTGACAGCCAGCTTCCAAAAGCTGACGCATGCTGAAATCGGGCAGCGCCATGGTCTTCTCCGGTTGTGCCTCCGCGGACTATGGCCGACCCCGAACGGGATCCGTCACCACCGGAGCGGCAAAGGACAAAAGGCCTCAGCCGCGGGTCCGCGTGTGGAATGGGCCGGGCACTACACGATCCGACCGAGGAGTGCAAGGCGATCAGCGCGCCAGCGCCGCGACCATCTCCGGCAGATCCTGCGGCCGCTGGCAGATCGCGGTTGCACCGGCTGCCTCAAGTTCCGCGACGCCGCCATAACCCCAGGCGACGCCGATGGAGGCGATGCCGTGACGCTGGGCCGCGTGGATGTCGTGCATCCGGTCGCCGATCATGACCGTTCCGGAGGGGTCGATACCCTGCTCCGCAATGATCTTGGCGATGATGTCGGCCTTGTCGTCGAGGCTGCCGTCGAGCGCCGCCCCGTAGACGCGCTGGAAATGCGGCGCATAGCCGAAGCGTTCGACGATGGGCACCGCATAGGGTTCGGGCTTGGCGGTGCAGACGAACATGCGGTCGGCGGCCCCGCCGATGGCGGCAACCGCCTCCATCATGCCGGTATAGAGGGTGAGGTCGTACATGCCGCCTGCGCGGTAATGGACGCGGTAGCGCTCGACCGCCGCCTCGGGATCGCTCCCAGGCCCCATCACCTTCGGAAAGGACAGGCGTAACGCCGGCCCGATGATCCAGCCGAGATCGGCGAAGGGCGGCGGCTCGTGGCCGAGATCGACCAGCGCCTGGCGAAAGGAGCCGATGATGCCGGGCGCCGGATCGGTCAGGGTTCCATCGAGGTCGAAAAGCACGGTCTGGGGCATTTGGCCTGAATAGGGCTACAGCCTTCTCCCGTCCATCACCGGCGGCGCAAGGCGCGCCTCCCGCCAAGGCAGGTGACAGCCGGTTAGCGAGCAGGCAGAAGGCGCTATACCCGCTCGGAGCCACGACATGGGCCAGGTGATTTCTGTCAGCCTCGACCGTCGCCATCGCTTCTCCAAGGCGCCTATCGAGGAGATCACGCTGATTGCCGGCGAAGGCGTGGCAGGCGACGCCCATTGCGGCGTGACGGTCAAGCATCGCTCGCGGGCGCGCTTCAATCCGACCCTGCCCAACCTGCGTCAGGTTCATCTGATCCACGCGGAGCTCTTCGAGGAGCTTGCCGGCAAGGGCTTCACCGTCGGTCCTGCCGAACTCGGGGAGAACATCACCACATCGGGCATCGACCTGCTCGCCCTGCCGACCGGCGCGCGTCTGACCATTGCCGGTGCCATCATCGAAATCACCGGCCTGCGCAATCCCTGCATCCAGATCGACCGGTTCCAGGACGGGTTGATGCAGGCGACGCTTGATCGCGATGCGGACGGAAACCTCGTCCGCAAGGCGGGCATCATGGGGATCGTCGTCACCGGCGGCAGAATTCGGCCGGGCGATGCCGTGGAGATCACGCTCCCTGAGGGGCCGCACCGCCCGCTGCAGAAAGTATGAGCCCCCCGTCCCGCCCCCTCCCCGTGCCTGCCCTTCTGGTCTAGAACCGCTGCGGTCAGGTTTTGCGGGGGATCGCCATGGGCGCGCTGGACGGCAAGGTTGCCATCATCACGGGAGCCGCACGCGGCATCGGCAAAGCCATCGCCGGGCGGTTCATCGACGAAGGCGCGAGCGTCGTCCTCTCCGACATTGCCGAGGAGGCCGGGCGTGCGACGACGGCGGAACTCGCCAAGAAGGGCAAGGCGGTCTTCGTGGCGGCCGATGTCGGTGACGCCGCCTCGGTCGCCGGCCTCGTCGAGGGGGCGCGCAAGGCCTTTGGCGGCGACATCGACATTCTGGTCAACAATGCAGGCATCGTCCACAGCGCCGAATTCCTCGACCTCGCCGAGGCCGATTTCGACAAGGTTATGCGGGTGAACCTGAAGGGCTCGTTCCTCGTCGGACAGGCCGTCGCCCGCCGCATGGTTGAGCAGGTGAAAGCAGGAAAGCCCCCGGGCGCCATCGTCAATATGAGCTCGGTCAATGCCCGGCTCGCCATCGTCAACCAGATCCCCTACTGCGTTTCAAAGGGCGGCGTCGGCCAGCTCACTAACGTCATGGCGCTCGGGCTCTCCGAACACGGCATCCGCGTCAACGCCATCGGTCCCGGTTCCATCGCCACCGAGATGCTGGCGAGCGTCAATACCGACAAGGCCGCCCGTCACCGCCTCTTCTCGCGGACGCCGCTGCGCCGCCTCGGCGAACCCGACGAGATCGCCAAGGTCGCCGTCTTCCTTGCCTCCGACGCCTCCAGCTACATCACCGGCCAGACGCTCTATGCCGATGGCGGCAGGCTCGGGCTCAATTACACGGTGCCGGTGCAGGATTGAGCGCCAATCTGCCGCCGGCCCTGCGTGCGGCGCTGGAGCGGCTCGCCGGCCGTTTCAGCGGGCGCGACCTTGCCGCAGCAAGCCATCGCCTCACTGCGGATTACCGGGCAGGCCGCGGCTCGCGCCTGCCGGCCCCGGTCGATCTCGCCGCCTATGCCATTGCCCGCATGCCGGCGACCTATGCGGCCTGTGCCGCCGCCCTGACAGAGGCCGCGGCGCGGGTTTTTCTCGCGCCACGCACCCTTCTCGACGTCGGCTGCGGACCGGGCACCGCCAGCTGGGCCGCAGCGGAGATCTTTCAGGACCTCGTCAGGGCCACGCTGGTTGACGCCCATGCGGGCATGACGGCGCTCGGCCGCGACCTCGCGGCGGAGGGGCCGGCCCTGCTGGCGGAGGCCGACTGGCAGGCCGGCCGGCTGGAAGGGGTCGCGCCGGCCACCGCCGATCTGGTTGTCGCCAGCTATACGCTCAACGAACTCAAGCCCGCCGCGGTCGCGGATGCGGCGTGCGGGCTCTACGCCGCCACGCGCGGCGTGCTCGTCCTCATCGAGCCCGGCACTCCCGCCGGCTTCGCTGTGATCGCCGCCGCCCGCACCGCGCTAATGACCGGCGGCGCCCGTATCGCTGCCCCCTGCCCGGGCGAAGGCGCCTGCCCGATCGTGGCACCTGACTGGTGCCATTTCTCCGCCCGGCTGCCGCGGCTGCGCGCCCACAAGGCCGCGAAATCGGCCGATGCCCCGTTCGAGGACGAGCGCTATGCCTATCTGGTCGCCGCGCGGCCGCATCTGCGGATCGTGGCCGCGCCGGCACGCATCCTGCGACCTCCCCATGCCGACAAGGCGGCAACCACATTCACTCTCTGCACGGGAGCGGGCCTGACGCAGCACGTCGTCGCCAGCCGCGACCGCGATGCCCATCGCTTGACGCGGCGCCTCGGCTGGGGCGACGCTTTTCCCTCAGAACAACCGGAGCCGCCATGACCCGCAGACCCGTCATTGCCCTCGTCGTTGCTGGCGCCTTCCTGCCGCTCCCTGCGCTCGGCCAGAGCGAGAACCTGTCCTTTTCCCAGCGCATGGGCATTTACCGGGCCTGCAAGGCCGACCTCGACAGCAAATGTCCGAGCGCCGGGACCGATTCGGCGCGGGTGTCGGCCTGCCTGCGCAGCAACCAGGGGCAGCTCTCGCCTCCCTGCGTCACGGCGATCCGGCAGACAGGCCTGCGCTGAGGCTGGCACCGCTGCCCTGCATCGCCCGCGATTGACCGGCCGCCGCCGCAGGCCCGATAGCGGTGATCGGGAGTGCAACGATGCTCGTCATGCCCTGGCTCTGGGCGGTCTTTACCGTCATCGCAGCTGCCGCCCAGACGGCGCGCAACGCCCTGCAGCGCAGCCTCACCGAGCGTCTGGGCACGATCGGCGCCACCCATGTGCGTTTTCTCTACGGCTTTCCCTTCGCACTGGTCTTTCTGGCTGGTGTCCATCTCGCCGTACCGGCTCGCGCGCCGGGCCTGTCAGGTGCCTTTCTGGTGTGGACGACGGTCGGCGCCATGGCACAGATCGGCGCGACGGCACTGATGCTGGCGGCCATGCGGGAGCGCTCCTTCGTCGTCACCACGGCCTATACCAAGACCGAACCGGTCATCGTCGCGCTGTTCGGCGTGGTGCTGCTTGGCGACCACCTCACGGGCTGGGCATGGACCGCGATCCTCATCGCCACATCGGGGATCCTCCTGATGTCCTGGAAGCCCGGTACCGAGCAGTCCCTGCGGCCGGCCGTCCTTGGCATCGTCTCCGCCGCGCTCTTCGGTCTCGCATCGGTCGGCTTCCGCGGCGCCATCCGCACCCTCGACACCGAGAGCTTCGTCCTCGCCGCCACCACGACCCTCGCCTGGAGCCTGGCGATCCAGACGGCGGTCCTCACAGCCTATCTTGCGATCGCGGACCGGGCCGGCCTCATGGCGATCTTCCGCGCCTGGCGGCCTTCGCTCGCGGCGGGCTTCCTCGGCGCCTTTGCCTCCCAGTTCTGGTTTCTCGCCTTCGCGCTGGAAACCGTCGCCAAGGTGCGGACCCTCGCCCTGGTCGAGGTGCTCTTCGCCGGTATCGTCTCGGGAGCCATCATCAAGCAGGCGACCAGCCCGCGCGAGGGGCTGGCGATCGCGCTCATCGTCATCGGCGTCGCTGTGCTGCTCAGCCTTGGCTGAGGGGCGACAGGCGGGTCAGATGGCCCATCTTCCGGCCCTCGCGCTGGTCGCGCTTGCCGTAGAGATGCAGCACCGTTCCCTCTTCGGCGGCATGGCGTCGCCAGTCCTTGACGCTGGCACCGATGAGATTCTGCATCACAGCGTCGGAGTGCCGCCGTGTCGAGCCAAGCGGCAGGCCGGCGACCGCGCGCATATGGTTCTCGAACTGAGAGCAATGGCACGCGGCCTCGGTCCAGTGGCCTGAATTGTGGACACGTGGCGCCATCTCGTTCAGCAAAAGCTGTCCGTCGCGCGTGACGAAGAGCTCCACCGCCAGCACACCGACATAGTCGAGCTTCTCCGCGAGCACCGTGCCCATCAGGGCCGCCCGCGCCGCCAGCGAGACATCAATAGCAGCCGGTACTGTCGACGTGCGGAGAATGCCGCTGCGGTGGACGTTCCAGACCGGATCGTAATGGCGAATCTCGCCGCTGACACCGCGGACCACGAGGACGGAGATCTCGCGCTCGAAGGAAACGAAGGCCTCAAGGATGGCTGGCTGGTTGCCGATGGTCGCAAGAGCGCGGGCCGGATCGTCGCCCGAGCGGATCACGACCTGCCCCTTGCCGTCATAGCCGAAGCGCCGGGTCTTCAGGACGGCAGGCCGGCCGATCGTCTCGATGGCGCGGACAAGATCGTCAACCGAATCGACGGCAAGGAAGTCGGGGACGGCGAGCCCACAGCCACGCGCGAAGGTCTTCTCCGCGATACGGTCCTGCGACACCGTCAACGCCATGGGGCCGGGGCGAACCGGCAGCCGGCTCGCCAGGAAATCGGCGGCCCGGGCCGGCACGTTCTCGAATTCGTAAGTGACGATGTCGACATCCTCGGCGAAGCGGGCCAGCGCGCTCTCGTCCGAATAGTCTGCCTCCGTGATCCGCCGCACCACGTCGAAGGCAGGGCTTTCCGGCTCGGGGGCAAAGACCTGGCAACGCAGGCCCAGCCGCGCGCCGGCCAGCGCAAGCATGCGACCGAGCTGGCCGCCGCCGAGAATGCCGATGATCTGGTCGGGACCGACCGACCGGTCAGATGTCGTCACGGGGACGCTCCGCAATAGCCGCCGTCTGACGGGCCCGATAGGCGTCAAGCCGCTCGGCCAGGGCCGGATCGTTGAGGGCAAGGACTGCAGCCGCCAGCAGCGCCGCATTAATGGCACCGGGCTTGCCGATAGCGAGGGTACCGACCGGGATGCCGCCCGGCATCTGCACGATGGAATGGAGCGAATCGACACCTGACAGCGCCTTGCTCTCCACCGGCACGCCGAAGACCGGCAACGGCGTCAGCGCCGCCGCCATGCCCGGCAGATGCGCCGCGCCGCCGGCTCCGGCGATGATGATCTTGAACCCCTTGTCGCGCGCCGATCGAGCAAAATCATAGAGCCGGTCGGGCGTGCGGTGGGCGGAGACAATGAGAGACTCATGGTCGATACCCAGAGCGGCCAGAATCTCAGCCGCATGGCGCATGGTCGCCCAGTCCGACTGGGAGCCCATGATGATAGCGACGGGCTTATCCCCGCTCGCGGCCGTCTCCGGCATCGACGCCTCCCCCCGCTCGTCGAGGATCGACGGCATTCAGAAAGAAGCGGCGGAGAATAGGCAGAGGTTGTCCAGGTAGCAAGACGCAGCCTGACCCTATCTTTGCGCCGGCGCATCAGCTTGGCCGCAGCCGTTTCATGCGATGATGTCGGGTGTCAGAAGGTCGTCGAGGAAGGCGATCCGGTCGCGCAGGACGAGCTTGCGCTTCTTTAACCGCTGGATCTGGAGGCGGTCGGCGACCGCCATCCGCACCAGTGCATCGATGGCGACGTCGAGATCCCGGTGTTCCTGCCGCAGCCTTTCAAGCTCAAGCAGCGCCTCGCGCTCGTCGGTGTCGTTCGATGCCATTGCGTTACCAGAGGCTGTGCCGGATCCGAAGGGCGATCCGCGCCGCCGGCATTATGCGATCGCCGCAGCGCCTTGGGCAAGGCGCCGCTTGTCTAGGCGTGAGGCCTGCGGTGGAGGGTCGCCGTAACATTCCGTGACTTTACTTTGCCGCATACAGGTCCACACTCGATTGCAGTCCGATGCGTTTCGGACCTTGTCCGAGGCCATCTGGACCCTTTCTTCAAAGGAGGACTTTGATGAGCTTGCAGTCGCACCTTGCGGAACTCGAGAAGCGTCATGAGGCACTTGATCGGCAGTTGAGCCAGATCGTCGCCCGCCCATCCTCGCAGGATAAAGAGATTGCGGAGCTGAAGCGGCGCAAGCTGCAGCTGAAGGACCAGATCGAGCGCCTGAGGGCGAGCAGCTCCAGGCTCCACTAGAATCGGAACGTTAGGGCTACCGAGATCGCCGAATAAAAGATCCAGGACTGCCGACGTCCTTCCGGGCGCCGGCAGTTTTTGTTTCAGCCGGCAGGCGTCACGGCCACATGCGCCGGAAAACGCCGTCCTTGATAATGACGAGGTGCATCAGCGCCGCCCCTATGTGCGCGAAGACCAGCAGGCTCATCACCACTGCACCGCCGAAATGGAACCGGTAGATCACCGAACAGGTCGCCGGCTGGCCGGACAACTGAAGCGTCACCGGGATGGTCCAGAAGAGATTGACCGGCCCGTAGCACATCGAAGTGGCGACCCAGCCGGTCAGCGGCACGAGAAAGATCAGCACATAGAGCAGATGGTGGGTGGCCGCTGAGGCGACGCGCTGGAATTTCGTCAGGGTCGGCACCGGAGGCGGGGTTCCCTGCGTGACTTTCATTGCCACGCGCATGACCGCGAGCAGCAGGACGATCAGGCCGAATGACTTGTGCCACTCATAAAGGGCATTCTTCACCGCGGGATTGGCGTCTGGATCGGGCGGAAAGGGAATGCTGGTCATGTAGATGCCGACCGGCACCAGCCCGATGATCAGCGCCGCGGTCGCCCAGTGGATGATCCGATGCGGCGTCGAATAGATTTCCGCCTGCGACATGACTGCCATCTCTCCATCGGTTCCAGGCACTGATGATGATCGGGGTCTCCTGCGGAATGCAAGGGGCGCCTTTTGGCGGCCTTTCAAGCGTAGCACGCGCCCTCTGTCGTTACGCAGCGATGACGGGAGATGCGATTGATGCCAGTGTGGCTGGTAACTCTTTTTTCGCCGCGCCTGATCCAAAACCGGTTCGAGAGCCATACATGCAGTACAAGTCGCCGGCTGGATGTCCAGCCCGGCACCTGCCAGGGGCATGAAAGGCCTATCTGACGATGGAAACTTCCGGAATTCTCGGCACGAAGGCCGATATCGTCCGGGCCCAGGTCGAGCGGGCCATTGCTGAATTTCGGGCCGCGCGCCCGGTCCTGATCCATGGCGCAGGGCGAACCGTGCTTGCCTTTGGAGTCGATGGTATCGACCATGTGGCGGCAGGGGCGGCAGCTGCTCTCAGCCCGTCCATGGCTCATCTTCTCCTCCCGGCCGCCCGTCTGCGGCGGCTTGGCCTAGAGCGGTCTGCTCCGGCCCGCGTGGCGCTGCCGCAGATCACTCCGTCCCGGATCGAAACCCTGGCGCTGACGATTGAGGCGCGTATCGACGCGCCGGTCTCGCCCGTCGATGACCTCGACGAGGCGGCGCTCGAACTGGCGCGCCTCGCACTGATCGTGCCGGCGGTCGTCATGGTTCCACTGGCCGCGGGCAGCGATGCGCCGCTGCACGTCCTATCAGTGGACGCCGCCGCCATCGGCGATTTCCGGAAGTTGGAGGCCCGCCTGATCCGCATCGTCGGCCGGGCACCGGTTCCTCTTGAGGGCGCACCCGATACGGAATTCGTCGTCTTCCGGGGCGGCGAGGGGCTGCGTGACCAGGTCGCCATCGTCATCGGCAAGCCGAACCCGGCCCAGCCCGTGCCGGTGCGCCTGCACTCCGCTTGCCTGACCGGTGACCTCTTCGGGTCACTGAAGTGCGATTGCGGCGACCAACTGCGTGATACCGTCGAGTGGATGGCGAAGAACGGCGGCGGGGTGCTGCTGTATCTCGACCAGGAAGGCCGCGGTAACGGCATCGCCAATAAGATGCGGGCCTATCGGTTGCAGTCGCTCGGCTGGGATACCTACGACGCCGACGAGGTCCTCGGCTTCGATCTTGACCAGCGTCGCTTCGATTTCGCTGCCGAGATGCTGAAGCAGCTCGGCATCACCTCGATCGACGTGATGACCAACAATCCGGTCAAGATTGCCGCCATGGCGGACGCCGGCATTGAGGTGCGTTCCGAACGTCGCGTCATCGGCCGCGCCACCGACGAGAACGTGCGCTACCTGACATCGAAGCGTGACCGCGCCGGCCATGCCATCGATGCCGATGCGCTTCTTGCGAGCCTCGCCGCCCGCAAATAGCGGCTATGGCGGGGAGTGCCGGGCTGGGCTAAGAGGGCGGCAGGTCGAACCTGGCGCCGCCCATGCTGTCTCAGAACCCCGTGCCGTTCCGCCTCGCCCTGCCGTTGGGGCTCTTCGCCTTCGGCTGGTTCATCCTCGCGGCGCCCTGGCTCCTCGGCCATGTGACCATTCCCTGGGACGCCAAGGCCCACTGGTACCCTCACCTCGTCTTCGCAGCGCGGTCGCTCCATGCGGCCGCGTCGCCGTCCTGGACGCCGAACATCTTCGCGGGGTCGCCGGAAATCGCCGATCCGCAATCGGTGCTGTTCTCGGCACCGCTCCTGGCGCTCGCCGCTCTCACCGCGAAGCCAAGTCTGACCGCCATGGACTGGGCTGTCTTCGCGATGCTCTTCGCCGGCGGCACCGGCATCATTCTCCTGTTCAGGGACCGCGGCTGGCATTGGGGCGGTGGCCTCGTCGCCGCCCTCGCCTTTGCCTTCGGCGCGGCGGCGAGCTGGCGTATTCAGCACCTCTCGCAGGTCTTTTCTCTCTGCTGGTGGCCGATCGCCTGGTGGTGTCTCGCCCGCGCCCTCGACCGTCATTCCCTTTTCTACGGAATCGCGGCGGGACTGGCGGCGGCACTCATGGTGCTGGGCCGCGACCAGGTGGCGCTGCTCTGCGCCTACCTGCTCGCTGCGACCGTTCTGGCCCATTGGGTCGCGGCGGAAAGACCCTGGGCCAAAGTCGGGGCGACGCTCGGGCCGCTCACGGCAGCGGCCTTGACCGGCGCGCTGGTGGTTGCCGTTCCGGTCCTGATGTCAGCCCTGTGGGGGGCCGAATCCAACCGCATCGTCATCGACGAGACCGGCGCCGGCCGCGGCTCGCTCCATCCGGCCCATCTCCTCACCTGGATCGTCGGCAATCTCTATGGCGCCGCCGGTCCTCTCGCCGAGCACTGGGGGCCGCCGAGCCCAACCTGGGGCGAGACAGGCCTGTTCCTCGCCCGCAACATGGGCAACCTCTATGCGGGCGCCCTGCCCCTGCTCCTCGTCCTCGGCCTCCTGCGCAGCGGCGCTCTGTTCGATCGCGACATCCGCTTCGTCACCGTCGCGCTCGTCATCATGCTGCTCTATGCCCTCGGCTGGTACACGCCCGCCTTCAGCCTCTTCTGGCAACTGCCGGGCGTCGATCTCTTCCGCCGGCCGGCCGATGCAACCTTCGTGATCGGCGGGCTCTTCGCCATTCTCGCCGGCTATGGCGCGCACCGTCTGCTGACGGGAACGCTGCAGACCAACTGGCGCGTCGAGGCACTGCTCGCCGCCGCCCTGGTGACGCTGGCCAGCGCGCTGATCGTGTCAAAGGGCGCACCCACCGCCGCCTGGACCAACCTCGCCATCGCAGCGGGATCGATCGCTCTGTCGCTGCTGGTCCTCGGGCTGGGCCGGCGTCTGCCTGCTGCCGGATGGACGATCCTCCTCGGGGCGGTTCTGCTGGCGGACCTGCGCCTCACCAACGGTCCAAGTGAATCCACCGCCTTGCCGCCCGCCAGCTATGCGGTGCTCGAGCCGGGCAGCGCCGATCCCGCGCTCGCCCTCATCCGCTCCCTCATCGTCCGCGACGCGACGCGACGTGACCGGCTCGAGCTGATCGGCCTCGGTTACGAATGGCAGAACGTCGCCATGTCCCATGACTTCGAGGACGTGCTTGGCTTCAATCCCGTGCGCTCCGCCGCCTTTGCCAATCTCGTAGGCGCCGAGGACATCGCCGCCCTGCCAGGCCAGCGGCGCTTTCCCCCCGCCTTCCCGTCCTACCGGTCGGAACTTGCCGACATTCTCGGGCTGCGCTTCGTGGTCACGCGCGTGCCACCCGGCGACATCGACCGGCGGCTCGCCGCCGATGCCTTGCCACTCGTCGGCGAGGCCGGCGGCATCCGCATCCATGAGAACACCCGGGCCCTGCCCCGCGTCTGGGTCGCGCCGGCGGCCATGGAGACGCCGCCGGATCTCGCCGCGGCCGGCTTTCCCTCAGGTCTCGATCCGCGCCTGACGGTCCTGGTCGAGGGACCCGTACCGCCCGCGCGGCAACCCGGCGGCACGGCGCGCATCCTCGCCTATGGCAATACGGCCGTGACGGTCGAGACGACGACGGCCGACGGCGGCATCCTCGTCCTCGGCGATGCCTGGCACCCCTGGTGGTTCGCCCGCATCAACGGCCGCGACGTGCCCATCCAACGTGCCTTCGGGGTCGTCCGCGCGGTGGAGGTGCCCGGCGGCAGCGCGACCGTCACCTTCACCTTCGAGCCGCTGCGCGGCCTGTGGCGGCAGATCCAGGCCGGTTCTAGGCGGCCTTGAACGGCCTGATGGTGATGCCGGCCGCCTCCAGCCTGTCGCGGACGGTGCGCGCCATGGCCACGGCGGCGGGATTGTCACCATGGACGCAGATCGTGTCGATGGCGACCTTGATCCGTTTGCCGGTGACGGTGACCACCTCCTGATCCTCGACCATGCGCAGGACTCGGGCGGCAGCCAGCGCCGCATCGTGGATGACGGCGCCTGCCACCTTGCGGCTCGTCAGGTTGCCGCTGTCGTCATAGGTGCGGTCGGCGAAGACCTCCCGTGCCATCGGCAGACCGAGTTTCTCGGCGGCCCTCTCCGTCGACAGTCCCGGCATGACGACGAAGACGAGCGTGGGATCGACGGCCTTGATGGCACGGCCGACGGCCATCGCCATCTCGTCATCGTCATTGCTCATATTGCCCAGGGCGCCGTGGGTCTTCACATGGGTGACCTGATGGCCGGCCATGACGGCCAGTGCCTGCATGGCGCCGACCTGGTAGGCGATCTGCTTTTCGAGATCACCCATGCTGTCCCCGCGGATCACCCTGCGTCCGAACCCCCAGAGGTCGCCGAAGCCGGGATGGGCGCCGATCGATACCCCCTTGGCCTTCGCGATCTCGGCAGTGCGATGCATGATCACGGGGTCGCCGGCATGCCAGCCGCAGGCGACATTGGCCGAAGACACGATCGAAAGCATCGCCTCGTCGTCGCCCATCTTCCAGGGACCAAAGCCCTCGCCCATGTCCGAATTGAGATCGACGGCAGTCATGACGGCCTCCTTCAGGCGGCGGTGACGAGCGGGGGTTCGGGCGGCGGCGCATGGGCATCGACCCAGCCGTCGACGAGATTGACGGACAGGAGATGTTCAGTGTCGAAGCCGAGGCCGACCGGCTTCAGTCCGGCACGGACGGCCGTCAGCATGGCAGCCTGCTCGCGCGCCGCGGCGATCGCATCGGACAGGGACACGGCCGCGAAGCGCATCTCGCTGCCGGGACGCTGCTGGACGAAACGCGGCAGATCGGCCGAGATGATGGTCGCGATCTTCGGATAGCCGCCCGTCGTCTGCCGGTCGGCGAGCAGCACGATCGGTTCGCCCGATCCCGGCACCTGGATCGAGCCGGTGACGATGCCATCGGAGACGATGTTGAAGCCCTTGGCGTGCTCGATCACCGGGCCGCTGAGCCGGTAGCCCATCCGGTCGGCCTCTGCCGAAACACGATAGGCCTCGCCGAGGAAGGTCGCGATCCCGGCGGCACTGAAATAGTCATCCTGCGGCCCGAGAACGACGCGATAAGCGCCGGCGGACACCTGGGGCGGGACTGTCGCCGTCAGATCCGGGCCTTGCGGACTGCCGCCGACCGGCAGCACCTGTCCTGGCCGGACCGGCGCGCGACCGAGACCGCCGAGACCGCCGCGCAGGTGGAACGAGCGGCTGCCGAGATCTTTCGTCACGGCGAACCCGCCGCAGACTGCGAGCACCATGAAGGTGCCCGCCTTGGCTGGTCCAACGGTGATGGACTGCCCGTCCCCGGCGGTGGCACTCGTCAAGGGCGGCACCGCTTCGCCGTCAATCCTGACCTCGGCATAGGCGCCGGCCAGCGCAACCCGCACCGGGCCGCCCTCGACCACGAAAGTGCCGCCGAGCACGGTGAACTCGATAGCCGCCGCTTCCGGATCGTTGCCGACGAGCATATTGGCCACGGCCAGCGCGATCTTGTCCATCGCCCCGGCAGGCCCCACGCCATAGCGCTGGTACCCGAACCGCCCGCAATCCTGGATCGAGGTACCGGCGCCGCAATCCTTGACCAGAAGTCGGATCATGACGTCACCAGTTCGGCAACGGATTCGCCCGCGGCCGCCGCCGCGTCGAGATCGTCCCAGGCCGCCGCGGGGATGGGCTTGAACACCACCTCGTCGCCCGCGCCCACCAGGAATACCGGATCGCGGTCCGGCAGGAAGTTGCGCACCGGGGTCCGTCCAAGCAGATGCCAGCCCGACGGCGCCTCGACGGACGCGAACAGGGCCTGGACGCCTCCGATGGAGACCGTGCCGGCCGGCGTCTTGAGCCGCGGGCTGATCCGCCGCGGCAGCGCGATGGAGGGATCGGCCCCCGACAGGTAGCAGAAACCCGGCAGGAACCCGAGCATGGCGACCCGGTAGGACCGGCTGGAATGCCGGCGTATGACCTCCTCGGGTGAGATGCCATGGGCCCGGGCGACGTCTTCCAGGTCGATTCCGAATTCACCGCCATAGACGACGGGAATGATCCAGCGCCGTGGCGGCGCGCCGCTCGGTTGCAGCGACGCAAGGAGATCGTGCACCCGCGCCTCGAAGGCGGGCATGTCGATGACCAGTGGGTCGACCTGCACGAGAACCGAGCGGTAGGTCGGCAAGGTCTCGATAACCCCCGGGATCGCCGCATCGGCCAAGGCGGAATCGAAGGCGAGACAGAGCGCGTTGAGCCCGTCGTCGATCTCGGTGCCGAACTCGACCGTGACGGCGGTGTCGCCACACGGCAGGAAGCGCGGGGATTGGACGCCCATGGCTGGATTCCGGTCAGCCTGCCATCAGGTTGGGCAAGAACATGACGATGTCTGGGAAGACTACCAGGGTCATCGTGAAGATGATCATGATGATCAGATAGGGCAGCGTCACCTTCGCCAGATAGGACAGACTGTCTCCGGTGATGCCCTGGATGACGAAGAGGTTAAAGCCGACCGGTGGCGTGATCTGCGCCATCTCGACGACCAGCACAATGAAGACGCCGAACCAGATCGGATCGAAGCCCGCCATTTTGATAATCGGCAGGACAATGGGCAGCGTCATGACGATCATCGAGAACCCATCGAGGAAGCAGCCGAGCACCAAGTAGAACACCACCAGTGCGAGCATCAACTCGAAGGGCGACAGGCCGAGGCCCTGTACGAAGGCAGCGACCTTGGCGGGGATGCCGAGGAATGCGGTGGCCGAGCCAAGGATCGACGCTCCCAGCAGGATCAACGCGATCATCGAACAGGTCACCACCGAGCCAATAGCGACTTGGCGGGCAGCCTCCCAGGTCAGCGAGCGCTGGACCAGTGCAACCACTGCAGCGCCGAGCACGCCCACGGCTGCGGCTTCTGACGGGGTTGCAATGCCGCCATACATCGAGCGCAGCACGCAGGCGATGAGGAACAGCGCCGGCGCAAGGTCCTTCAGCGAAGCGAAGCGCTCGCCCCAGGACAGGTTGCGCAGCGCGCGCTCGCTCTCGGGCACGAGGTCCTTACGGATCGTCGTGTGGATCATGATCCAGCCCATGAAGCAGACCGCCAGAAGCAGACCGGGAATGAGGCCTGCCGTGAACAGCTTGATGATGGAGACGTCGGCGAGGACGCCGTAGATGATGAGGATATTGGACGGCGGAATGAGGAAGCCGAGAGTGCCGGCGCCGGCGAGCGAGCCGATGGCGATGTCGCGCGAATAGCCGCGCTTGAGCAGTTCGGTCAGGGCGATGCGCCCGACGACCTGCGTCGTCGCAGCGGATGAGCCGGAGATCGCCGCGAAGATCGTGCAGCCGATGACGTTGACGTGGATAAGGCGTCCCGGCAGCAGGCCGGCCCAGGGCGCAAGGCCCGTGAACAAGGAGCGCGACAGGTTGGTGCGGAACAGCAGCTCGCCCATCAGGATGAACAGCGGCAGCGCCAGCAGCTCCTGCGTCGTCAGGATGTTCCAGGCGTATTGCGGCACCAGCCGGTGCAGCGGAATATCGCGAAAGATCGCCAGCAGGATCGTGCCCGTCACGCCAAGAGTGAGGCCGATCCAAAGCCCGCCGGCCAGCAGGCCGAACAGGATGGCGAACATGAAGATGACTTCGACGGCCATAGGGGGCTCCGCTCGACGAGACGAGGATCAGGACGACGCGAAGGCCGCTATTCGACGGGGTTCGACGCCCGCATGGACGGGTCTTCCAGTGGCAGGTCCAGGGCGGCGCGGATGGTGCGCGCCAGGAACTGGAGGGCGAGCAGCGCCATGCCGATCGTCACGAGGGCCATCGGCGGCCACACGATCGTTCCGGACGAGATCGAGACCTGGCCACGGGAAAAGGAATTCCATGTGAAAATGACCATGGACACCGTCAGATAGCTGACCGCAGCGAAGGCCGCCGCAGAGGAGACAATCTCCAGAAACTTCTTCAGCCGGGGACCGGCGTTGCCCACGACGAGAGTGACCCGGATATGCCCGCCGCCCCGCAAATTCATGGCGGCACCGAACGTGAAGGCCGCCGCCATGAGATAGGAGGAATATTCCCAAGCGTTGGGGACGACGCCAGGGCCGATGCCGAAGAAGTTGGACGCCGCGCGCGCGATAACCTCCGACAGCATCAGGCAGGTGAGTGCAAGAAGGCAAAACGCGCCGGCCCAGCCGTCAAAGCGGCCGAGACGGTCGATGCCGGTCAGGAACCACCGGATGCCCGATGGCGCCCCGGCATTGAGATCAACGTGGGGTGCCATCGGAGGATCCGTGTCAGGAGCGCTTGACTTCAGCGAGATAGGCCTCGATCGGCCCCTTCGCCGCGGGAACGCGCCGGATGTAATCCTGCACCATGTTGGCGGTGCGACGGCGCATATCGGCCATCATCGGCGCCGGGATGTCGACGACTTCCATGCCGCCCTGCTTCAGGCGCGCAAGGCTGTCGGTGTCGGCCTTCACGGAGACCGCCCAGAATTCCGGCTCGAGCTTCTTGGCCACCGCCTCGATCGACGCGCGGTGGTTGGCGGGAAGCCTGTTCCAGGCGTCCATGTTGACGTTCACCATCTGGCACGACCAGACATGGTTCGTCGGATAGACATACTTCAGGAACTCCCAGAACTTGCCGTCGACGCCGGACACGGACGAGGTCGAAACGCCCTGGACCGCGCCGGAAGCGAGAGCCGGTATGGTCTCGCCCCACGGAATGACGACGCCGGTCATGCCCAGCGCATTGACCATGTCCTGCGCGCCGCGATCAGGGCAGCGCACCTTCTGGCCGGCGAGGCCTGCCAGGGTATCAGCCTTGACCTTCATGTGCAGGTACTGGGTCGGCCAGGGAACCATATAGAGATTCTTCTGGTTGTTGTTCTGCACCACGCGCTCGAAGACCGGACGGATGTGCTTGTGATAGATGCGCAGCTCGTCCACCGAGCCGACGAGGAACGGAATACCCTCGGCCCCAAGGATCGGCTCGTCGCCGATCTGCTGGATGTTGAGGACGTCGGCAATCGGCACGAGACCGTCACGCACTGCACGCAGATGCTCCGGTCCCCTGAAGCCGAGCTGACCGCCGCTTTTCACCGTGATGTTCACGGCGCCGCCGGTCGCAGCCTTCACCTCCTCGGCGAATTTCTTGGCATTCACCGTGTGGAAATTGCCGTCCGGCCAGACCGTCGAAAGGTCCCAGTTGGCGGCCTGGGCGCGGGCTACCGTCGGGGCCGCGAGCATGCTGGTGCCGGCAAGGCCGGCCACGAATTGACGACGATCGAACATTGGCGGGACTCCTCGTTCCTGTCTCTGGATGTTCCGCCGTTGTCGGCGGCCGGGCTTGGCGCCCTTGTTTGGAATTGGACTGCTGTTCAGCCACGTTGACAAGGCCGAAATCTGCATTGCGCGGGCACCGGTCACGCGCAGCCGAGACGCCTGCCATGTCGTCGCTGACCGACGCTCATTGGCATGACGATCCCGCACGCCGGCCTATGTGTCAACATGATGTTGACGTTTTGTCGTCGTTTTCTCTGTTTGATTTCAGCCCCCAGTCTTGCCACTCTGTCAGGCCGTGCTGATGCACAGTTTCGAGGTCTGTCGATGACGCCTCCGTCCTCCCTGGGTCCCATTGTCTCCTCCGCTCACCTGGCGTCGGGGGAACTGCCGGCGCTGTCCGAGTTCGAGTTCGGCATGATGATGGTCAGCCACGCATTCCATCGGTGGACCGTGCGCTGCGCGGCAGCTGGCGGAGCGCCGGGCTTGTCGGCACTGGAAAACATGATCCTCCACACGGTCTATCATCGCGGCCGGCCGAAGCGCCTCGCCGACATCGCCCTGGTCCTCAATGTCGAGGACATGCATCTCGTCACCTATGCGGTGAAGAAGCTCGAAAAGGCGGGCCTCGTGAAGGGCGAGAAGATCGGCAAGGAGAAGGCGGTCTCCGTCACCAAGAAAGGCTCGGACGCCGTGATGCGCTACCATGAGGTCCGTGAGGCCCTGCTGATCCAGAGCGTCAAGGCCTTCGGCACGGATGCGGCCGTGCTCAGCCGCATCGCCACCGAAATGCGCGCCCTGTCCGGTCTCTACGATCAGGCCGCGCGGGCGGCCGCCAGCCTGTGAGGCCGACGGCCACGGCCATCAGCCGCCATAGGCCTTGACGCCCTGGGGCGAGACCAGCCCTTCGCTGACGTCCTTGGCGAGGGCGGCGCGGTCGCGCCTGGCCGGATCGCCAATGCCGCCGCCGCCGGGCGTCATCACCACCAGCCGATCATCGGGCGGGATAAGCTGGAAGCCCTTGCCCTTCAGCACCTTGCCCGACTTGAGCATCACCGCCCCCGGTGCGCCGTCCCTGCCGCCGTCGCGTCCGCGCGGGGGGTGATCGATCCGGTCATAGGCGGCCAAGAGGTCGAAGGGCTTGCCGATGCGACTGCCAACCTCGATGACCTGGCCGAGTCCGCCGCGCAGGGTGCCAGCCCCGCCGGAGTCCTCGCGGAACTCCTTGCGCCAGAAGATCAGCGGCGTGATGGACTCGGCGATCTCGACAGGCGTCCCCTTGACGCCGGAGGGATAGGCCGTCGCCGACAGACCGTCCTTCATCGGCCGCGCGCCGGTGCCGCCATTCGACGTCACCGCCATCATGAACCCGTAATTGCCAAGCCCGGCCTCGTCCGTCTGGCCGCGCACATTGAGGTTCCACAGGCAGGAGGTGCCTTCGGCCGGGACCCGGTCCGGCACCGCCTGACGCAGGGCACCGAAGACCACGTCGGGCAGCATCTGGCCGATGATGTGACGCGAGGCCACCGGCTTGGGCTTCAGGGCGTTGACGATGCAGTTCTCCGGCGCCGAGACCGTGAGCGGCGCCAGCGACCCCGCATTGTTGGGGATGTCCTTGCCGACGATGCAGGCGAGCCCGAACACCGTATAGGCCGTGGTATAGGCGAGCGGAACGTTGATGCCGCGCTTCGAGGCCTCCCCAGTGCCGGCATAGTCGACATGGATGCCCGTCTTGGTGACCGTGACGGTGCAGGCCAGGGTCACCGGCTCGTCATAGCCGTCCACCGTCATGGTGTTGCACCACTGGCCCTGTGGCAGCGCCGCGATGGCCTCCAGCACGGCCGCCTTCGACCGCGTCAGGATGTGGTCCGACAGGACGTCGAGGTCCTTGAGGCCGAACTCCTCCATCATTTCAGACAGACGCTCGCAACCGACATCGTTGCAGGCGGCGAGCGAATAGACGTCACCCTCGGTGTCGATCGGCAGGCGCGTGTTGGCGCGGATCATCGCCATCAGCGTCTCGTTGAGCTGGCCCTGGTCAGCGAGTTTCAGGAGCGGGATATAGAGCCCTTCCATGAAGACGTCGGTGCCGTCAGGCCCGAAGCCGATGCCGCCGATATCCATGAGATGGCTGGTGCAGGAAAAGAGACCCACCAGCTTGCCGCGATGGAAGGCCGGCGTCGTCAGCACGAAATCGTTGAGATGGCCGGTGCCCATCCAGGGATCGTTGGTGATGTAGATGTCGCCGGGCTTCATCGTTTCGACCGGAAAGACCCGGATGAAGTGCTTGACGCTCTCGGCCATGGAGTTGACGTGGCCGGGCGTGCCGGTCACCGCCTGGGCCAGCATGTTGCCCTCGCGGTCGAAGACGCCGGCGGAAAGATCGCCCGCCTCGCGCACGATGGGGGAAAAGGCGGTGCGCAGCAGCACCTGCGCCTGTTCCTCTACCACCGCGATGAGGCGATTCCACATGACCTGCAATTCGATATCGGAAAGCTTGCTCATGACGGTCACTTGCCCTTCTTCGCGGCAGGTTGCGCCGCCGAGCTGGCGGCGGGCTTGGTCGCCTTGCGGGCGGTGAGGACAAGGCCGAGGCCGGCATCGATCGCAGCGTCGAAGGCCGCCGTCACATAGGTCGAGGTGCCGGCCTCGACGACGATGGCGGGCCCCTCGATCCGAGTCCCCGGCATCATGGCCAGTCGATCATACATCGGCACCTTCACCGTCTTGCCGGCCTTGGCGTCGAAGACCGGTCTGACGCCGATGGGTTTGGGCCCGCCCCTCGCTTTCGGCTTCCCGAGCAACGCCGGTCTGGCCGTGTCGGTGGTGACCAGCAGCGACCACGACAGGATCTCGATCGCGGCGCCGGGAATGTGGCGGGCGAAGAGCTGGCGATAGCCTGTCTCGAACAGGTCGCGCATCGTCGCCATGTCCTTCTCGACCAGGGCACGGTTGGGAAGGGCGACGGCGATCTCGTGCCCCTGCCCCGCATAGCGCATGAAGGCGGTACGGGTTTCGGTCAGCTTCCGCTTGCCGGCGGCGGCGCGGGCCAGGGCCGTCGCCTCCCCGCTCATGGCCGCGAGCAGCTGGTTGGCTTCCGCGAGATCGAACTTGTCGAGCCGCATAAACTTCGAATGGACGAGCTCATAGGCCGCCGGTGCGCGCAGGAACCCGACCGCCGAACCGACCCCGGCATCGGCGGGCACCACGACGCGCGCGATGCCCAGCTTCTCGGCGAGACGGGCGGCATGCAGCGGCGCCGCGCCGCCGAAGGCGACCATCGTGTGGTCCGAGACCACGACACCGCGTTCCACCGCATGGACCCGCGCGGCATTGGCCATGTTCTCGTCGACAATCTCGGCGACGCCATGGGCAGCCATGGCGGTCGACAGCGCCAGGGGCTTGCCGACACGGGCATCGAGCGCGGTAGCGGCCTTGTCCGGATAGAGTGCAATGGCGCCGCCGGCAAAGCGGGCCGGCTCGATCTTGCCGAGCGCGACGTCCGCATCGGTGACGGTCGGCAGGTCGCCGCCGCGGCCATAGCAGGCGGGGCCCGGCACCGAAGCGGCCGAATCCGGTCCGACGGTGATGCGTTTCAGCGTGTCGACGCGGGCAATGGAGCCGCCGCCGGCGCCGATCTCGACCATCTCGATCACCGGAATGCGGACGGGCAGCCCCGACCCTTTCATGAACCGCGACTGACGATCGACCTCGAACGTCCGCGCCTTGTAGGGAGTCGCATCGTGGATGAGGCAGATCTTGGCAGTGGTCCCGCCCATGTCGAAGGACAGGACCTTGTCCTCGCCGCGCTCGGCCGCGATGTAGGCGGCGAGGATGGCGCCGCCCGCCGGGCCGGATTCGACGAGGCGGATCGGAAAGCGCGCCGCCGTCTCCAGCGTCGCCAGCGAACCGCCCGACGTCATCAGGTGGATCGGCTTGCCATAGCCCTCGTCGGCGAAACGCGCCTTCAGCCGGCCGAGATATCCGGCCATGAGCGGCTGCACATAGGCATTGGCGACGGCCGTCGAGCTGCGCTCGTACTCGCGCATCTCCGGACAGACTTCCGAGGACAGCGTCACCGCAATATCCGGGACTTCCCGCGCAAGGATCTCACGCACCCGCTCCTCATGGGCCGCATTGGCGTAGGAATGGATGAAGGCGACGGCGACGGCCTCAACTTTGGCGGCCCTGAGGGCTTTGGCGACCTTTTTCACCGCCGCCTCATCGAGGTCGATCCAAACCTTGCCGGTCACGTCGATGCGCTCGGGAACAGTGAATCGCAGTTCACGCGGCACCAGTTGGCGTGGCTTGTCGATGAAGATATCGTACTGGTCGTAACGGCCCTCGTCGGCGATCTCGATCACGTCGCGAAAGCCGTCCGTCGCGATCAGAGCGGTCTTGGCGCCCTTGCGCTCGATAACGGCATTGGTCGCCAGCGTCGTGCCATGAACGAAGACGTCGAGGTCGGAGAAGCTGATTCCGGCCTGGTGGAGGACCAGCCGCGTGCCTTCCACGACCGCCTCTTCGGGAGCATGGGGCGTCGTCAGCACCTTGGTCGTGAAGCGGCGATCGCCGTGTTCCAGCACGATGTCGGTGAAGGTGCCGCCGATGTCGGTGGCGAGGCGGGTGATGGCGGATTGGGTCATGCCTGGTGTCCGGTCCCTCGAGTCGGCTGGGGCACTGCCGGGCAGCCCTCCGTCACCGATGCCACGGTTCTTCTGGCACGAACGTCGATGTTCGGCGACAGCCACGCGCGCGGCATCAGACATTCGGGCCGACATTTTCCGATGTCAACGATTCATCGACAATTCGTCATCGAATTGCAGCAACTCGCGCAGCAGCCGCGCCTTGACCGCAGGGCTGATGTCTCTGGTCTCGACGCCAAGGGTTGCGGCGGGCACGATCGGCTTTGCAGCGAGGCCAGCAGGAGGTTCTGACGATGACGACAGCCCAAACACCGGTGGTCGAATGGGCCAAGCTGACTGCGCCCGAACTCAATGCCATGGCTACCGCCGGGGCGACGGTGCTGCTGCCCGTTGCCTCCACGGAGCAGCATGGCCCGCATCTGGGCACCGGGGTCGACACCACGCTGTGCGGCATGGTCTGCCGGATCGCCGCCGAGAAGGCCATGGAGCACCGGCCGACGGTGGTCGCGCCGACGCTTTGGGTGGGCATGGCAGAACATCACATGGCCCATGGCGGCACCTTCACCTTGGACATTCCGACCTATCGGGCCGTCCTGCTCTGCCTGATCCGGTCGCTTGCCCGCCATGGCTTCAAGCGGGTGCTGATCGTCAATGGCCATGGCGGCAACATGACGGCCCTCAACGCCTTCCTGCCGGATCTTGAACGCGAAACAGGGCTGGTCGTCGCCGCCACCACCTATTTCGAACTGGCCCAGCCCGCCTTTGCGCCGCTCCTCGAGGACCAGACCAGTGTGCTCCACGCCTGCGAGGCGGAGACCGCCATGATGATGGCCGTGGCACCCGACGCTGTCCGCCCTGACAAGCTCGCCGCCGCGGTCGGCCCCCATTTCGGCGACCCGCGCGCCGTGCTGGCGCCCCCCGCCCAGCGTTTCCGCTCTTTCGCCACGCTCACGCCGTCCGGTGTTCTCGGCGATGCGCGCAAGGCGACCCGCACCAAGGGCGAGAAGCTCATCGCCGCCGCGACCGACGCCCTCGCCGAACTCATCGTCCGCGGCAAGCCCTGGGAGTGAAGCTCAGCGGATCTTTGCCAGCCACTTCTTGTCCAGCATCACATGGATGCCCTTGTTGCCGTTGACGACCTGCGTCACCCGCACGTCGGCGACCAGAGACAGCAGCGCGAAGGCTTCGTCCCGATCAAGTCCGGCCCGCGCCGTCACGAGATCGATCATCGAGCGCAGTGCGACCTGAACCGCGGTGTCGAGATCGGGATCGAAGGCCATGGTGAGGGCATGGGTCGGGGTTTCCGCCATCGGCCAGTTGAGGCTCATGTCGTTGCGAACGGTCAGTGTGAAGGTGCCGATCAGGCCGGTCTCAACAGCCGTGATGCACACCTCGCCGTCGCCCTGCGCACCATGGGCATCGCCGACCGAGAAGTTGGCGCCGTCGACGAAGATCGGCAGGTAGAGCGTGGTGCCGGCGATCAGTTCCTTGTTGTCGAGATTGCCGCCGTTGCGGCGCGGCGGCAGCGTGTTGACCCGGCCCCATTCCGGCGGCGGCGCAACGGCCATCACGCCGAAGAATGGCCGGTCGAGGGGAATCTCGTGACCCCAGGGCATGGTTGCGACCTTGCGCGCCCGATCGATGCGCGAGTGGAACAGCCGCTTCGCCTTGATATCGTCGGGCAGAGCCCCGACCAGCGGCGCGACGAAGGTGTAGCCCCAGTCGTAATGCAGATCGATCGCGTCGATGTCGACCTGCAGGACCTGTCCGGCCTTGGCACCTGCCACCGCGACGGGGCCGGTACAGATGTGGCCTGGAAGGGTCGGCCCGCCGAAGCGCTCATGGATGGCTGTCAGCCCGGGAGGAATGCCCCAGTCCGCAGGCGGCAGGACGTCGGCACCGCCCGATACGGTTGATAATGTCACCGCCTCTCCGGAGCGGATCGTGAGCCGCGGTGGCAGGGCGGCGTCGAAATAGCCCCAGTGGGCGGTGTCGGCGCCGGCGTCAAGACGATGGGTCATGGGTGGCCTGTTCCCTCAAAAGACGCCCAAGTGTACCGGCTCGCGCCAGGCTGCCTAGACGCGGCCGCCGCAGTGCAGCGACGCGCTGGGCGACGCGGTTCACGTCTGCGTGTGATGCATCCACAGCGCCGCCACAGCGCCGCTCGCTGGCTTAGACTGACGAGCCAAGCTTGAGCCAGAACCATGCTGACACGCCGCATCCTCCTCGCCGCGCCGCTTCTCGCGGCCCTGCCTTCGTCGCTCTCCGCGCAGGTCTCGTCCTCGGCCTATGCCTTCACGTTCGAGGGTCTCGACGGCAATCCCGTCCGTCTCGCCGACCATGCGGGACGGGTGCTGATGGTGGTCAACACCGCCTCCTCGTGCGGGTTCACCCCGCAATATGCCGACCTCCAGGCGCTGTGGACACGTTACCGCGATCGCGGTCTGACCATCGTGGGCGTGCCCTCGGACGACTTCAACCAGGAGCGCGGCACCGCGGCTGATATCGCCGCGTTCTGCCAGGGCGTCTATGGTGTGACCTTCCCAATGGCTGGCAAACATCGCGTCACCGGCCGCGACGCGCACCCTTTTTTCCGCTGGATCGCAGCGCAGCGACCAACCGATATCCCCACCTGGAACTTCCACAAATATGTGCTCGGTCGCAACGGTCAGGTGGTAGGCGCCTTTCCGGCACGCGTCCGACCCACCGATCCCCGCATTGTCGCTCTCATCGAAGCGCAGCTGGCCTCCGCCTGAAGACCGTTCGCATCGCCCCACGACTCCTGTAAGGAGGAGGCGATGCTGATCACGTCCTCGTCCGAACTGGCCGCCATCTGCGCGCGCCTCGCAAAGCACCCTTTCGTCACGGTCGATACGGAGTTCCTCCGGGAAACGACCTTCTGGCCGAAGCTCTGCGTCATCCAGCTGGCCGGCCCCGGCGAAGCCGTAGCTGTCGACGCGCTTGCGCCGGGCATGGACCTGTCGCCCTTCTTCGACCTGATGGTCGATCGAGCCGTGGTGAAGGTCTTCCATGCGGCCAGACAGGACGTTGAAATCGTCTGGCACCTGTCGAAGCGGATTCCCGAACCGCTCTTCGACAGCCAGGTCGCCGCCATGGTCCTCGGCTATGGCGATTCGATTTCCTATGATCAGTTGGTCCAGCGCACCAACGGCACGCAGCTCGACAAGACCAGCCGCTTCACCGATTGGTCGAAGCGGCCCTTGAGCAATGCCCAGATCGACTATGCCATCGCCGATGTGACCCATCTCCGCGATATCTATGTCAAGCTCACCGGGGAGCTGGAGAAGCGCGGCCGCACCGATTGGGTCGCCGAGGAGATGCGGGTCCTCACCTCCCCCGACACCTATCGCCAGGAACCCGAACGGGCCTGGGAACGGTTCCGCAGCCGTGTGCGCAAGCCGCGCGAACTCGCTGTCCTCATGGAGGTCGCCGCCTGGCGCGAGCGCGAGGCTCAGGCGCGCGACGTGCCACGCTCCCGCGTCCTGAAGGACGACAGCCTGTTCGACATCGCCCTCACCGGCCCCAAGACTGTCGAGGCGCTGGGGGCCATGCGCTCGATCCCCAAGGGGTGGGAGCGGTCCCGCGACGGCATGGCCGTCGTCGAGGCGGTGCAGGCGGGCCTCGCCCGCGATCCGCGCGAACTGCCCCCCATCGACAAGCACCGCCCGCAGAGCCAGTCGCAGTCGGCAACCGTCGAACTGCTGAAGGTCCTGTTGAAGATGGTGGCTGAGAAACACCACGTCGCCGCCAAGGTGGTCGCGACCTCCGATGATCTCGACCGCCTCGCCGAGAACGACGAGGCCGATATCGGCGCCCTCAAGGGCTGGCGACGCGAGCTCTTCGGCGAGAAGGCTCTTGCACTCAAGCACGGCAAACTGGCCCTTGCCATCGAACGGGGCCGCGTGACGGCCGTAGATCGCGTTCCGGCGGTCATCATCGCCGAGGACTGAAGGAGCTGCGCATGAGCAGGACCGACCCGGCTCTCGTCAGGGCCCATGAACTGCTCGAGCGCTTCGTCCTCTTCGACGGTCACAACGACCTGCCCTACACGATCCGCCGGGCCGCCGATGGCGACGTCGCGGCCTATGGCCTGGATCGCGTCCACCAGGAAAGCGACACCGACATCCCGCGCCTGCGCACGGGCAAGGTGGGCGCCCAGGTCTTTGCCGCCTTCGTGCCGACATCGGTCCCCAATCCGGGCCGCTTCACGCTCGAGCAGATTGCAATCGGCCTCGACATCGAGACGGTGCATGGCCGCATCTTCCACCCGGCGCGCCGCGCCGCCGACATTGCTGCGGCACGGCGGGCCGGCAAGATCGCCTCCGTCATCTCGGTCGAGAGCGCCGTCGGTCTCTGCGGCTCGCTCTCACCGCTCCGCGTCTGGCATGCGGCTGGCGTGCGCATCCTCACCCTCTGCCACAACGAGACGCTGGACTGGATCGATTCAGCCACCGATGCGCCCCGTCATGGCGGGCTGACGGATTTCGGCCGGTCACTGGTGGCCGAGTGCAACCGCATCGGCATGATGGTCGACCTCGCCCACGCCTCGCCGAAAGCCCAGCATGACGTGCTCGACGTCGCCGCGGCACCGTTGTTGTGGTCGCATTCCAACGCCACGGCGCTCTGCCCCCATCCGCGCAACGTGCCGGACGACGTGCTCGACCGGGTCAAGGCCAATGGCGGGGTCGTCATGGCCACCTTCGTGCCGAACTTCATCTCGCGTAAGAGTCACGACTGGATGGCGCCGCTGCAGGTCCACGGCAAGACACCGCCGGGTCACGACATCGACGCCGCGGTGACGCGCCGTGCGGCGGAGGCCGGCCCCTGGCCGCGTGGCTCCATCGCTGAGCTCTGCGACCACATCGAGTACATCGTCGGGCGCACGGGCCTCGCGCATATCGGCATTGGCTCCGACTTCTTTGGCGGTCCGAACCCACCGGACCTCGCTGATGCCTCCCGCTTTCCTCACCTGGTCGCCGAGCTCGTCCGGCGCGGCTGGTCGGACGCGGCCCTGAAGGGGATCCTCTCCGGAAATGCGCTCAGGGTCTGGCGGACCGTCGAAAAGGTCTCGGTCCGGCTGAAGGCGGAACGCCCGCCAGGGATCGCCCGGGTCGCGGCCGAGTCCCTCGTCACCCCCAGACGCAAGAAGCCGGCGACCTGAGCCGCCGGCGAGGCCGTCCATGCCCTTTTCACAATCGCGCGCCCCAACGCGACGAAAACTGAATGGTAAGCCAAGGCTCCTAGCGGATGAATGGTGACAGGCGCAGCGGTTGCGGTGCCGAGCGGTACAGGTTTTCGCGCAACTGCTCGTTGATCTGGCGTCGTTCCTCGGGGGAGCGCGACCGGACCGAAGCCCGCGGCTGAGGGCGGCTTTGGACAGCCATCCCCTGCCGAACGCCCCGCTCTTGGCCGGTCGGCGGCCAGTTGACGATTTCGACGCGCGCCGGCCTAGGAGCAGGTGGTATACGGGTGATGGCAACGTTCAGCACATTGGTCGCCTGCGACTTGGCATTCACGCTTAGGTCAGCGGCCAAGTTTATCGGAACGATCCTGAAACCGCCGCGGGCGTCTGCGAGCACCTCAAACTGCAACAAATAGTCAAGCTGCGAGAGTTCGGCATGATCGCCGGCGCGGACCGCTATTGCTGGAACGGCCGTCCGGAGCCATTCGGCCAGCCCCAGAGTTCCCGCGGATTCGGGCCAGCCCGTCGCAGTCGTCATCGCTGAACCTGGCAGGGCGCACGGATGTCCGCGAAGAGCCGTGAAGTCGATGCTGAAGCGGACCTTCCCGGAACGCGTGGCCTGACGATCCCAGCCCAACCCGGCCGAGGGAACTACGCTTCCACCCGAGAACGCAACAGATAAGCCAGCACTTGCGCCCGCACTGACGCCCTCAATGACCCGCAACTCCAAATCCACGGTGCTCGTGAACGCATCCATGTCGCGCGCGACCACGCTACCAAGAGAATAGATGCTGGCCAGCTCGCATTGGATGCGCTCTGACAAGACTTGGACGAGAAGCGGCTGCGACGCATGTTCCGACGAAATCGGCGGCGGCGATGCCGTGACGCAGCCGACAAACATCAGCGGCGCCACGACGAGAGTGACAAGTCTGGCATTCGTAGTCATTGCACGCCCCCCCACTTGGTGAGGCTACACAACCCTGACGAGAAGATACAATATCGGTACCACTCCTGACTCAGTGCGCCATCAGCACCGGAACCGGCGAATATTGCAGCAATGTCGTCGTCGTACCGCCAAGCACCATCTGGCGCAGGCGGGAATGGGCATAGGCGCCCATCACGATCATCTGCGCCCGGTTGTTCTGCGCGTGCTCGACGATCGTCTTGCCGACGTTCCGGCTGTAGGGAAGGTTCGTCACCGTCACCTTGACACCGTGATGGGCGAGCATCGGCGCGAGATCGGCGCCCGCCACCAACTCGTCGGCATGGCGATCGCCGAGCACCGAGACGATCTCGACATGACCTGCCTTGTCGATGAAGTCCGAGGCCGAGCCGATGGCGCGGGCGGCGACAGCCGAGCCGTCCCAGGCGACGACGATGGAATTCGACGCGCGGGCGGCGTCAAACCCGTCCGGAGCGAGGATCGTGGGGCGCCCTGTCGAAAGCAGCAACGTTTCGGCGAGTTCGGTCGCCCAGACGTCGTCCGGCCGCGGCCGGCCGCAGACGCAGAAATCATGCAGGCGGCCGCGCTTGCCAATCCGGCCGAACAGCGGGTCGATGGCGTCCGTCACCACCTCCACCGTGGAGGCAACGCCGGCCGTCTGGGTGGCATAGCGGATGGCGTTGCAGAGTTCGTCCGCCTTGTCGGTGCGCGTGTCGTTCTCGTCGGCGACGATCGCCTGGACCTCTGCCACCCCGGAATAGACGACGACCGGAACCTTGATAGCCCCGACCACCACCGACAGATGGGCACCATGGGCGGCAGCCAGCGAGACGGCGTACTCGATCGCTCCCTGCGGCTTTGCGCCGTCACCGGCAATGAGAGCGAGCAGGATCGACTTGATGGACATGGGGGCCTCCTTCTTCACGAGCGAACGCGCGGGACGGTCGCGCGTTCTGGGTGACGCGTCCTTGATGGAGATCAGACCGTCCGAGCTTAGCCGATCAAAGCGGGATGTTGTCGTGCTTTTTCCACGGCGTGTCGGCGGATTTGTTCCGAAGCAGGGAAAGGGCCCGGGCGACCCGGCGACGGGTCGAGTGGGGCATGATCACCTCGTCGATATAGCCACGCTCTGCGGCAACGAAGGGCGACAGGAACCGCTCCTCGTATTCCTTCGTCCTGGCTGCAATCTTCTCTGCATCCTTCATGTCGGCCCGGAAGATGATCTCGACCGCGCCTTTGGCGCCCATCACGGCGATCTGTGCGGTCGGCCAAGCATAGTTGATGTCGCCACCGATATGTTTGGAGGCCATGACGTCATAGGCGCCGCCGAAGGCCTTGCGGGTGATGACAGTGACCAGTGGCACGGTGCACTGCGTGAAGGCGAAGAGCAGCTTGGCGCCGTGCTTGATGAGGCCGCCATATTCCTGGCTCGTTCCGGGCAGGAAGCCGGGAACGTCGACGAAAGTGACGATCGGGATCGAGAAGGCGTCGCAGAAGCGGACGAAACGCGCCGCCTTGCGGCTGGCATCGGAATCGAGGACGCCCGCGAGAACCATCGGCTGGTTGGCGACGATGCCGACGGACCGGCCCTCGAACCGGGCAAACCCGGTGATGATATTGGGGGCAAACTTGGCCTGGATTTCGAAGAAGTCGCCCTCATCGACCGTCTTCAGGATCAACTCCTTCATATCGTAGGGCTTGTTCGGATTGTCCGGGACCAGTGTGTCGAGCGACATGTCGATCCGGTCCGGCTGATCGAAGGACGGGATTTCCGGCACGCCCTCCATGTTGTTGGAGGGCAGGAAATCGATGAGCCGGCGCATCTGCAGCAACAGTTCCAGATCATTCTCGTAGGCGCCGTCGGCGACCGACGACTTCACCGCGTGGACCGAGGCACCGCCGAGTTCCTCCGACGTGACGACCTCGTTGGTCACCGTCTTCACCACGTCGGGGCCGGTCACGAACATGTAGCTCGTGTCCTTCACCATGAAGATGAAGTCGGTCATGGCGGGCGAGTAGACGTCGCCGCCGGCACAGGGCCCCATGATCAGCGAAATCTGCGGAATGACCCCTGATGAGATCACATTTCGCTTGAAGACCTCGCCATAACCACCGAGAGCATCGACGCCTTCCTGAATTCTTGCACCACCGGCATCGAACAGGCCGATGATCGGCGCACGGGCCTTCAACGCCATATCCTGGATCTTCGTCATCTTGGCGGCATGAGCGCCGGACAGGGACCCGCCGAAAACCGTGAAGTCCTTGGAAAAGATGAAGACCGTGCGGCCGTTGACGGTACCCCAGCCGGTAACGACGCCGTCACCGGGAATATGGGACTTCTCCATGCCGAAATCCGCGCAGCGATGCTGCACGAACATGTCGAACTCCTCGAAGGACCCCTTGTCGACCAGGAGTTCAATACGCTCGCGGGCCGTTAGCTTGCCGCGCGCATGCTGGGCATCGATGCGCTTCTGGCCACCGCCAAGGCGGGCCTCGGCACGACGATTTTCAAGCCTTTCAAGGACGTCCTTCATTGCACGCCGGGGATCGCGCCCCGCCCCTCATCGGTATCGAGCCAGCAGGTCCGATAGCACGCAAGCTCCGCGCCAACCAATGAGACTGTCGGGGGATGGGATGGAACCGGGGGGAATGGTCCGCCGCGCTGCTCCGCAGCCTAACGGGTCAGTGGGCGGCGAGGACGGTTGCCGCCGCATCGAATTCGCGGCGACGCGCGACGCGACGTTCGGCCGCCTCGGCATCCTCGCCCCACTGGGATGCTTGAAAATCCTCGTCGACATGGGCGGCCGCCCATACCACCTCCGCGTCGAGCCGCCCGCGCAGCAGGGCGAGTGCCAGAAGCGCCGACCCGGTCAGAGTCGTCACCACATGGGTTGCGCCGATGCGCCAACCGTCATCCTCCGGGAGCACCGCCGCCAGGGCCGCCAGCGCGGCGGGAGGCTGGGTGACGAAGACGACGCCCTGCGACAGGATCAGCCGGGCACCGAGATCGTCGCGGGCCCAGGCAAGGACGGGGTCCCAGGCGGCCGCCTGGCGGGCGACGAGGCTCGCCGGCCCGTCGGCGCGATAGCAGAGGAGATCGGATGAGGCATAGCGCACGATCTCTGCCGCGACCGGCGCAGGATCGGGCAGGACACCGTCGATGATGGAATTGGCGATCCGCGTGATCGGCATCTTCAGAGGCTCGATGAATTCGCCGAGGGCCGCCCATTCCGCCGCGACCGCCGTTGCCAGCCTCTCCGTCGGAAAGGCCAGCGGATGGCGCCCCGGGGTCTTGGCCGGACGTCCGTCGAGAAGAAGGCGCCAGCCCGCATCGGACGGGCCAGCCGTCGCATCCTTGTAGAAGCGCTTCGGATAAGTCGGTTTCATCGCGAGCCGGGCCGAGGCCACCGGATCATAGGCAGCGGGGTCGAGGTCCCGGGCGAACCAGTCTTCGAAGGCGCTCTTGCTCATGGCCGCCATGTAGAGGCTTCGCCGGGCGATTTCAAACCGGCTCAGGCGACGAAGCGCAGGAACACCTCGCGTGCGTCGGGCATGGGCAGGCCGCGTGGCTCGAAGACGTGGCGCGACAGGAAATGGCCGGTAAGGCGGAAACCGGCGCGCACGTCGTCGGGCGCGATCGCCGCCGCTCCGCGCAGGAAGGCAGGCAGGGCGAGCAGACGGTCGTGCCAGGGCTCGCCCGCGGCACGGGACACGGCCCGCCCGGTCTTCGGCGAGACATAGACGAGGTCGTCCATCGATCCCGTCGCCGCACATTCCGACAGATCGACGCCGAAACCGAGGAGCCGCAGGACTTCCAGTTCGAAACGCACCATCAGCGGCGCGGCGATGGCGACATCGGGAAGCGTGTCGGCGATCAGTTCTACGGCCGCATAGATGCCCTCATGCGCCTCGCGTTCCGGCATCAGCCGCGCCAAGGCGGCGAGCAGGGTGATGCCCGCGATGCCCGCGCGCGCCTCCATCAGGCGCGCGGCGCGCGACACCTTGGCCTCGATCGCATAGGTGCCGAGATGCTCGTCGAGCCGCGCCGACCATGCCGCATGGACGGTGTTGCCGGGCTGGATCACGGGCTGCTGGCGACGCGACCGCCCCCCGCGCACCAGGCCGAGATGGCGGCCGTGGCTGCGGGTGAACAATTCGAGGATCACGCTCGATTCCCCATAGGATCGGGCGCCCAGGACGATCCCCTCGTCGATCCAGTGCATGGATCAGAAGTCGGACAGTTTCAGGTCCGGCGAATAGGCCACGTCCTCGATTTCCTTGACGATCGCCTGGCCGCAGATCACGCGCCCCTTGGCGGCATCAAAGGTAAGGGTCGGCGGGCCGTAGAGCTGCCAGCCCTTGTTGATTGCCTCGCTGACGCGATGGCAGAAGGCCGAATCGTCGGGGCCGGTCAGATAGCGGTAGAGCGTGGTCGCGCTCTTAGGTTTGACGGACAGCATGGCTCACCTGCCTTTCGGATAATCCAGACCCATGCGCTCGTAGCGCTCGGGATCATCGCCCCAGTTCTCGCGCACCTTCACGAAAAGGAACAGGTGCACCTTGGTCTCGAACAGCTTCGAGAGTTCCTCGCGCGCCGAAGTCGAGATCAGCTTGATGGTATCGCCGCGCTTGCCGAGCATGATCTTGCGCTGCCCTTCGCGCACCACATAGATCGTCTGCTCGATCCGGATCGAGCCGTCCTTTCGCTCCTCGTAGCTCTCTGTCTCGACGGTGGCGTCATAGGGCAACTCGTCGTGGAGGCGGTGATAGAGCTTCTCGCGGGTGATCTCGGCGGCAAGCATGCGGGCGGGCACGTCGGAAATCTCGTCCTCCGGATAGTGCCAGGGCCCGGCGGGAACGACAGCCGCGAGATGACGCTTCAGGTCCATGACACCGGACCCGGTGGTCGAGGAGATCATGAAGGTCTGGTCGAAGGTCGCACGCCCATTAATGGCCGTGGCCAGGTCGAGGAGTTTCGGCCGCTCGACAAGATCGACCTTGTTCAGCACCAGATCCTTCGGCTGGCGGATGTCGCCGATCTTGCCGAGGATGGCGTCGACGGATTCGTCGACGCCCTTCTTGGCATCGACCAGGACGAGCACGCGATCGGCGTCTGCGGCGCCCCCCCACGCCGCCGACACCATGGCGCGGTCAAGACGGCGCTTGGGCGAGAAGAGGCCTGGCGTATCGACCAGGATGACCTGCGAGGCCCCTTCCATGGCGATGCCGCGGACGAGGGCCCGGGTCGTCTGCACCTTGTGCGAGACGATGGTGACCTTGGCGCCGACCAGGGCATTGACCAGCGTCGACTTGCCGGCATTGGGCGCGCCGATGATGGCGACGAAACCGCAGCGGGTAGAAACCTCCTTCATGGCGCGCCCTCTCGCTGCGGGTTAGCCGGCCAGACACCCTCGCGCACCAGGACCGCGGTCGCGGCGGCGATCTCGGCCTGCCGCTTAGCGGCACCCTCCCCGGTTCCATCGGCGAGGCCGGGAATGATCACGGCCATGGTAAAGACGGGCGCGTGGTCAGGTCCGGTGCGGGACACGACCCGGTAGACCGGCGTGGCATAGCCCCTGCCCTGCGCCCATTCCTGCAGGGCGCTCTTGGCATCGCGCTGCACCGGGGCATTGGCGACGAGACGCTTGCGCCAGTTGCGGATGACGAAGGCCTCCGCGGCCGCCCATCCCGCGTCCAGATGGATGGCGCCGATCACAGCCTCGCAGAGGTCGGCGAGGACGCCGGGCCGCCGGCCGACCGCCGTCTGGCTCTCGGTCGGCCCAACATGGACGCCGTCGCCAAGACCGAGCGCGACGGCGACCTCCGCGCAGGTTTCCGCCCTGACAAGATCCGACAGGCGGCGCGACAGGTTGCCCTCGTCATCCTCCGGCATGGCCTTGTACAGCATGGCCGCCACCGCCAGGCCGAGCACACGGTCACCAAGGAATTCCAGCCGCTGGTACGAGCCCGAGCGCTTCTCGATGCCGGACACGGCGCTCGGATGGGTCAGCGCGCGGCCCAACAATCCCTTGTCGGCGAAGACATGGCCTATCCGCGCCTCGATCTCCTCGACGCTCGCCCGCTGGGCCTTGGCTTTGCGACCTGGCGCCACGGCCCCCGTCACCTCACGAGATTTCCGAACCGTGTCCAGCGGATCGACCAGGGCCAGCGCCAGAAGGCCCAGGCGCGCTCGCCCTCCTCCAGCGAGAAGAACAGGATCTGCGCCCGGCCGATGAGATGGTCGACAGGGATCGGACCGACCTGGCTCAGGACGCGGCTGTCGGTCGAATTGTCGCGGTTGTCGCCTAGAACGAAGACGTGGCCCTGCGGCACGTCATAGACCGGCGTGTTGTCGTAGAAACCATTCTCGTAGAGGTCGAGCGTCGTATAGGCGACGCCGTTCGGCAGCGTCTCGCGATAGCGGCGGGTGCGCACCTGCCGCCCGTCTTCAGTGTCCACGAAATCTTCGATCCGCTCGCGCTGGACGGGCGTTCCGTTGATGTGGACCTGGCCGGCGATCATCTGGATCCGGTCACCCGGAAGGCCGATCACCCGTTTGATATAGTCGACGTCGGGCTCGCGTGGCAGACGGAACACGACCACATCGCCGCGAGTGGGGACGGACCCCATGATCCGACCGTCGAACAGGTTGGGCGAGAACGGGAAGGAGAACTTCGAATAGCCGTAGGAGAACTTCGAAACGAAGAGATAGTCGCCGACGAGGAGCGTGTCCTTCATCGATCCCGAGGGGATGTTGAACGGCTGGAACAGAAATGTACGGATCACGAAGGCGATCAGCAGCGCGTGGATCACCACGCGGACGGTTTCGCCCAGTCCGCTCTTGTTGTCATCGGCCACGCGCGTCGAACCTCATGTCGAATGAGCCCGCCCTATAGCCCGCGCGTGGCCCTGCGCGCAACGACGTCCGTTGCGGTCGGAACGCCTTTCAGAACCGCACTTCCTGCCGGTTGCGGATCGAACGGCCCGTCGTATCGCGCAATTCCGGAGCGATAACCGGAGCCGGCGTCCCGGGGCCGACCGGATCGCGGGGGACAGAGGCACGGCGCACCGGCTCCCTGTTGCGGTCGATCGTCGTCGGGATCACGCCGGCCCCCTGGCCGCTCATGATCGTACCCCCCAGTGCGTTGCCCCCGGTCGGCGCACCCGATGACACCCGCGAGACATTGCTGAGCGAGGTGCTCTCGCGCGCTCCGGGCGCAGTGCGCATCCCGTCGACCTCCACCCGGGACGGCGCTGTCACCGCGCTGCGGCTGGAGAGCGGCTGGGCCGATGACGGGGACGACGCGGCCGAAGTTGCAGCCTGGTCTGCCGGTGCGGGCGCTGGAAGCGCCGATGTCTCGACTCGTGCGACGGGAACCGGCTGCACGACGGTGACGGGGCTCTCGCGCGCCGTCATGCAGCCGGCAAGGAGAGTTGCGAAGGCAGCGAGGGTCACGTGCTGGATCATGAAGGGGTCCGTTCAGGCCACCGGCACTCGAGGCGGCATCATTCCGATGGGCGACTGCCAGTCCTGTGCTCCGGGCACCCCCATCGGCCGGACCTCGTTGGCCGTGTCGGACCGGGCGAAGCGAGGAAGACGGAAGGCCAGGGGCCCCCGAAACCGTGCAGAGGCGCGTTGACGCAGTGGACCGGCAAGCCGTGGCGAAATGGTGGCGCCTCAGCGTGTCCGGCGGCCGCCCTGTGGCTGGGCTGCGCCCTGGGTCGCGTGCGGACCCAGAGCCGGATCGGGCGGCAGAGGCGGCGGAGTCGCATTGACGACGGGCGGTCCGGGAGGCGCGGAGGTCTGCGTCTGGGCGCAGCCGGCGAGACCGACCATGGCGGCGATCGTCAACCCCCTGAGGATCACTGTCTTCATGGCATCCGATCTCCGTGCACGACCCAAGCCCTTTAGCCTCCGGATGGCAGGTTCCGCAAGTCGTCTGAAAACCGGCAACACCCTGGCAACCTTAAACAAGTCTTAGGCGCCGGCTTCTACAGTCCGGTACCAGCAAGGGTGCGCGTTCGGAGTCTTCGATGGATATCGCCACAGTCCTCGGCCTGGTCGCGAGTGTCGCCGTCCTCGTCGGACTGATCATGATCGATGGCGGCAATTTCGCGCAATATGCCGACAAACACGCCGTCATCATCATCTTTGGCGGAGCCTTTGCGGCGACACTGACCCGCTATCCTCTCAGCGTGGTTATGCATGGCATTCCCATGGGCTTCAAGGCGGCCATGGCGATGCGCTCCATCAGCCCGCGGCAACTCGTCGAAGAGATCGCGACGATTGCCGACGTGGCCCGCAAGCAGGGACCGAACGCCCTCGAGAAGCTGGATGTGTCGGATCCGGTCCTGGCCCAGGGCGTGCGCTACATCGCTGATGGCTACGATGTCGACTTCATTCGCCAGGCCATGGAGACCGACAAGGACAAGGTCTATGCGGAGCTGGATGAAGCCCAGAAGATCTATCGCTCGATCGGCGATTGCGCGCCTGCCTTCGGCATGATCGGGACGCTGCTGGGCATGGTCAACATGTTCGCAAACATGACGGATCCCACCAAGCTCGGCCCGATCATGGCCATGGCGCTGCTCGCGACCCTCTACGGTGCCGTCATCGCCAACATGGTGTGCATGCCCATCGCCGACAAATGCCATCTGAAGATGGCGGAAGAGGATCTCTGCCGCTCGATCATCATGGATGGCGTGATCCAGATCCGGAACCAGAAGAGCCCGCAGATCGTGAGGGAAATGCTTCTCGCCTACTTGAGTGAGCACGACCGCCACGAAATGGCCGAAGCGGCCTGAGGACACGATGGCAAAACGCAAGGGTGACGGGCACGCAGGCGGTCACGGCTGGTTCGTGACCTTCGCCGACCTCATGGCGCTGCTGATGTCGTTCTTCGTGGTCATTGTCGCCACATCGGCCCAAGACGAGCGCAAGAAGCACATGATGACCGGCTCGTTCCGCGAGGCCTTCGGCACGACCAGCAACACCCAGCTCACCGGCATGGTCGAATTGCACGGCATCCCGACCCGCCCCTTCATCCAGAACCTGTCCTCTTCGCCTGAATCTCCGACCGATCGTCCGGCACCCCGGACAGATGAGCGTCATCCCGACGCCATCAACGCCTTGGCCGACCGGCGCATGGCGCTCGCCGCGGCCAGCCTGCGCCAGGCCCTGCAGGCCTTCCCGGAAATCGCCGAGCTTTCCAAAAACATCATCATGGAGGAGCGACCTGACGGGCTCGACATCCAGATCGTCGACCAGGACGGCCGCGCCATGTTCCCGCCGGACGGCCGTGAGCCCTATGAACGGACGCGCCGCCTCATCGCCGCCCTCGCCCCGGCCCTGCGCCAGCTGTCCAACCGTGTCACCATCACAGGCCACACCTCGGGCTCACGCGTCCTCGGTCGCCCGGGCTACGGCCCCTGGGACCTCACCGCCGACCGGGCCAATGCCGTGCGGATGATTCTGGAAGAACAGGGCCTGCCGCCCGACCGCATTTTCGCGGTCACCGGCAAGGGCGACAGCGAGCCGCTGTTCCCGGACGATCCCTATCTGGCTGCCAACCGGCGCGTGTCGATCCTGTTGATGAAGGAAGCCCCGGTGGCGCCCCGCGCCTTCCTCGGAAACTGATCAGGCCCAGCCGATCGAATCGAGGAATTCGGCAACCAGCTGGTTGAACAAGGCCGCGCGTTCGAAATAGACGGAATGGCCGGCTTCGGCGACCAGGTGGGTCCGGGCCTGCGGCCAGGTTTCGGCCACAAGCTCGATCCCGCGCGGACAGATCAGCGGATCCTCCGACCCGATGACGAACAGTGCCGGACAGGTCATGCGGGCGGCGTCGGCGGCGCCACGGACGCGCAGGGTACGGATGCGTTTGCCGACCTCCTCCTTGTCCAGGCCAAAAGTCAGCCGATCGATTCCCTGGTAGAGGGCATGGAGCGGCGGATTGTCCTCCGCCATCCGGGCCCCCGCGGCCCGATGAATGCCACGGGCGGAGAGGTCGGCGAGCACTGCCGGCATCTGCTGCCGCCACGCCGCGACGCCGGCATCCCCGAATCGGTCGTAGTCGAAGGAACCCGTGGTACAGGCCATAACGAGGCCGGCGACGCGGTCCGGAGCCGCCAGCGCCGTCTCGACGCAGGTCCAGCCGCCCATCGACTGGCCGATGATCACGGCCCTGGAGACCGCGAGATGATCGAGCAGCGCAATCAGGTCGCCGGCAAAGAGCTGTGGATCGGCGACGCCGCCCGGCGCCGTGGAGGGCGCGAACCCCCGGTGGGAAAAGACAACCACCCTGTGGCGCGCGGCGAAGACCGGCGCCGACTGCCACCAGCTCAGATGGTTGCCGCCGAGCCCATGGGCGAAGACGACGACCGGCCCCTCCCCGCCGACCTCGTAGTGAATGACGGCACCGTCGGGGCGCGCGAGGCGGCCGGGTGCCAGGGCGGGGATGGCGACGGGCATGGACAACTCCTTGGAGAACACCAGCCTAGACGGCGCCAGCCCCGACCGGAAGCGCCGGTGATGCAGGCCGACCGTGCCGGCACGACCCTTTCAGCGATCCCTCCCCGCGTCCATGATCACACAAAACAACACAGGAGGATGTCCATGGCCATGGTCGATGCAGAGCGCCTTGCCGCACTCGTCGCGACAATTTTCGAGCGGGCCGGTTGCGACGGCGACGAAGCGCGCCGCATCGGCCATTATCTCACCGAGGCGAATCTGACCGGCCATGACAGCCACGGGGTCGCCCGGGTCCCGCGCTATGTCGACTGGCTGAAGGAAGGCCGCGTCGAGGCCGGCAAGTCCGTGACCGCCATCGTCGACACGCCGGCCATCACCGTGCTCGACGGCCATTACGGCTTCGGCCAGACCGTCGGACCCCAGGCGGTCCGCATCGGCATCGCCAAGGCCAAGCAGCACGGCCTCGCCGCCGTCGCCCTGCGCAAGGCTGGCCATCTCGGCCGGATCGGCGACTTCGCCGAGATGGCAGCGGCCGAGGGCCTGGTCTCCATCCACTTCGTCAATGTGGTCGGTTCGATCCTGGTCGCACCCTATGGCGGGGTCGACCGCAGGCTGTCCACGGCTCCCTACTGCATCGGCGTGCCGCGGCCGGGCGCACCGCCGCTCCTGCTCGATTTCGCCACCTCGCTGGTGGCCGAGGGCAAGGTCCTTGTCGCCTCCTTGGGCGGCAAGCCCATTCCCCCGGACGCCCTGATCTCGCCGAACGGCACGAAGAGCGGCGATCCGGCGATACTGTACGGGCCCTACGCGTCCGGACCCGGCCCGCGCGACCCGATGAACGGGCCCGGCGCCATCCGGGCTTTCGGCGAACACAAGGGCTCGGGCCTCGCCTTCATGTGCGAAATTCTCGGCGGAGCCCTGACCGGCGCCGGCACGACCGGACCGGACAAGCGCTTCTGCAACGGTATGATGTCGATCTACATCGACCCGAAAGTGGTCGATCCCGACGGCTTCTTCCCGGCCGAATGCACCGACTATGTCGCCTATTACAAGAGCGCGCGGCCGGTCGAGGCCGGCGGCGAGGTTCTCGTCCCCGGCGAGGCCGAACTGCGTTCCCGGGCGAAAAAGCTGAAGGATGGGGTGCCGCTCTCCGATGGCACCTGGGACGCCATCGCCGCCACCGCGCGCGAGGTCGGTGTCGGGGACAATGTCATCAAGGCGGCCCTGCGCTGATCAGATCGACCCGAAATCGCCGCCGCGACCCTTCCCGGCGGCGAAACGGCCGGCCCCCGCAATGCCCTCCGTCACCGCCATGGCCGAAGACGTGCGCCACTCGCTGCGCAACGCCTCGTCCAGCGGCAGGTCCCATTGAGCGAGGGCGGAGGCCCGGTCGGCCCGCAGACATCCCTGGGGGAAACGAGCGATCGCGTGAGCCAGCGCTTCGGCGGCCTCCCGGGCCGTGCCTCGGGCCACGACCCGGTCGGCGAGCCCGATCCGCAACGCCTCGTCGGCCTCGACCTTGCGGCCGGTGAGGATGAGATCGAGCGCGCGGCCCTGGCCGACGAGGCGCGGCAGGCGCACTGTCCCGCCATCGATCAGCGGCACACCCCAGCGGCGACAATAGACACCCATATAGGCGTCTTCCTCCATGACGCGGAGATCGCACCACAACGCGAGTTCCATGCCGCCGGCCACGGCCGGTCCGGCAATGGCGGCGATGACGGGCTTGGAAAGTTGCAGGCGCGTCGGCCCCATCGGCCCGCGCGGCCAGTCCGCATCGCCATCGGGAATGTCGAGATTGCCACCGAAGGGTGTGCCGCCGGGGGCTGCCGCGGCATGTTTGAGATCGAAGCCGGCACAGAAGGCCCCGCCAGCGCCCCACAACACACCGACGCTGGCGGTGTCGTCGGCCTCGAAGGCGAGCAGCGCCGACGTGAGGGCCACGGCCCCTTCCGGGTTCATCGCGTTGCGCGCGGCGGAACGCGTGCGGATGAAAGTGGTGACGGGTCCGGATCGCTCGACGGTCAGATCAGTCATGGGGGCTCCTTCAATCGACGATGCCGGGGCTGTCCACCACCATCATGGTAGCGGTCATCATGGCGATGAGCTTGCGCTCGCCGCCCGTCTCGGCGAAGCACTCGCCCAGCGTCACCATGATCGTTCTGCCGGGCCGAACGACCCGGCCGATGCCGATGAAACGGTCGCCCCTGCCCGGCGACATCATGTTGACCTTGAATTCCACCGTCAGCACACCGGAGCCTTTCGGCATCAGCGTCATCGCCGCGAAGCCACAGGCATTGTCGACCAGGGCCGAAAGCGCACCGGCGTGAACGAAGCCGTGCTGCTGCAGGATATGCGGTGCATAGGGCATCGCCATCTCGACCGCGCCGGGAGCGACGGTCTCGAGGCTCATGCCGAGCGTTGCCATCATGCTCTGCCGCGCGAAACTGGCGCGGGCGCGGGCCTCGAAATCCCTGTCTTTCGGGGAAAACTCCTGCTGCGCGGCAGCCATGCACCAGCATCCTCATTGATTGGAAAGCAAAGTCTCGCAAACTGGCTTAACGTCGTGCAAGCCGGCTTGTCGGTCGAGGGATCGCATTGTTCTTCTGGTACATGCCACGCTTCACCGAGGCCGCGATGGGCGCAGCAACCCTGTCAGCTTCCGCGGCCCTCGCATCGGCGGTGACCATCACCCACCGGGTGATGTTGATGTCGGATCCCGCAACGGCATGGGACCTGTCCTCTCGCGGTGAGGCCATGCGGATGATCTCCGAGAAAATGGACGCGGCGACCCAGGGGTCTCTCGACGCCGCCTTCGCAGCCGGTCGCCTCGCCCTGCGCTCCGCGAGCGGCAGGATGTCGACCGATGATGTTGCCCACGACCTTCTGGCCATCGGCGTTGCCGCAGGCCGCCCGGCAGCCCGACGGGCCCGGGCCAACGCGAAACGGCTCAGCCGGACTTGACGGGGCCGCCAAGGTTTCCAGATTTTCGGGACTGGGAACCTTCGATGCCCGACCTTAGGGCCCATCGCCAAGGAGGCCGACCTTGCGCCGTACGCTCCGCGCTGCCACCGCCGCTCTCGCAGCCCTCGCCCTCATGCCATCTGCGGCCTCTGCGCTTTGCAGCGTCGCGGCCCGCCCCTTCGTCCTCGGCCAGCCTGGGCACATCGCCATGAGCGTCTCGGGCGAACCCTGCCGCATCAGCCTGCGGGCCGGCGGACAGAGCCGCTATGAATCGCTCAACATCGTCGAGCGACCGCGCGGTGGACGGGTGATTGCCGACGGGCGTACCGGCGTCGTCTACACCCCCTATCCCGGCTTCACCGGCACCGACCGCTTTGTCTTCGCCGTTACCGGTACGAGCAGCATCGGCAGCGGCACTTCCGAACTTTTCGTCGACGTTGTCGTCGACTAGCCCTCAGCTCAGAACGTTCACCAACCAAAGGGCCAGCGCCGGGAAGGCGACGACGAGGGCAAGCCGCAGGATGTCCGCGGCGACGAAGGGGATGACACCGCGATAGATGGCCAGGATCGGCACATCCCTGGCGATGGCGGAGATGACGAAGACGTTGAGCCCGATCGGCGGGGCGGTGAGGCCAATGCCCACCACCATCAGCACGAGAATGCCGAACCAGATGGCGATGTCGTCGGGCATCATGCCGAGGTCGAGCGCGGTGACGATGGGAAAGAAGATCGGCAGTGTCAGCAGGATCATGGCCAGTTCGTCCATGACACCCCCGAGGATGATGTAGAAAATCAGCAGACCGATGATGACGCCATAGGGAGACAGCCCTGACTGGGTGACGATTTCGGCCGCGGTCGCGGGCAGTTGCGACAGGGCGAGGAAGCCGTTGAAGACCTCGGCACCGAGCAGGATGATGAAGATCATGGCCGAAGTCTCGGCGGTCTGGATCAGCGAGGCCTTGATCTCGGGCCAGCCGAGGCTCCCCTGCGCGATACCAACGACGAGCATGGCAATGCAGCCGACGGAGGCCGCCTCGGTCGGGGTGAAGACACCGCCATAGATGCCGCCGACGACGGCGACGGCGATGAGCAGGACAGGCCAGACGCCGAGCAGGGCCCGCCAGCGCTCGGCCCATGGCACCCGCGCGACGGCCGGACCGGCCCTGGGGTCGAGGCGCACCATGATGGCGATGACGACGCAATAAAACACAGCGGCCATGAGGCCTGGGATCAGCGCCGCCATGAACAGCTTGGCGATGTTCTGTTCGGTGGTGATGGCATAGACGACGAGGATGACCGAGGGCGGGATGAGGATGCCGAGCGTGCCGCCCACCGCGACCATGCCGGTGGCGAAGCCTTGATCATAGCCGTAGCGCTTGAACTCCGGCAGCGTCGCCCGACCGAAGGTGGCGGTGGTGGCCACCGACGAGCCGCAGATGGCCCCGAACCCGGTGCAGGCGCCGACCAGCGCCATGCCGAGCCCGCCGCGCCGATGACCAAGGAAGCTCGCCGCTGCCCGGAACAGCGCCGTGGACAGGCCCGACTTCTCGGCGAGCGCCCCCATCAGGATGAACAGCGGGATCACAGAAAGCGTGTAACTGGCAAAGAGGTGGTAGGGCGTGGTCTTCATGTAGTTGAGGAAGATCGGCACGCTGGTGAACCAGGCATAGCCGAGCGACCCCGCCGTCAGCATGGCGAGCCCGATGGGCATTCGCAGCACCAGCAACAGCAGCATGCCGGCAAAGCCGAGGGCGGCGACGGCGGCACCGCTCATGAGGGCTCCCGCAACAGGCGCACCGCCGAGACCAGGGTGGCGCTGGCCAGCACGAAGGCCATGACCCCGACGGCCAGGATCGCCCAGCCGATGGGAATGGCGAGGACCATCGAACTCGTGCGCGAGCCGATGGCGTCGAGCCCGCCGACGATGAGCCGCCAGCCGATCAGCAGCGCGAAACCGGCATAGAGCCCGTCCCACAGCCGGTCGAGGAAGCGGTTGAACGAGGCAGGCGTCCGCAAGGTGAAGGTGTCGACGAAGACATTGCCGCGTTTCAGCTGGCACAGCGGCAGGAAGGCGAAGACCGCCACGGCGGTGGCGATCTGCACCATTTCGAAGTCGCCCTTGACGCCGGAGGCGAAAAGCCAGCGCAGCAGCACGGAGGTGGTGACCATGAGCGCCGCGGCGAGCATGAGCAGGCCGCCGAAAACAGCCAGTCCCCGCGCGACACGGTCGACCACTCCGGGCGGCGGTGCACCGTCGCCCGTCGCCGCCCCCTCCCCGGCCATACGCTCAGGCCGCCATATGTTTGGCGACGGCAGCCCGCACGTCGTCGACGATCTTTTGCCCGTCAAGGCCCCGCTCCCGGACGCCCCTGATCCAGGCCTCTTCGACCGGTCGGGTCGCGATGCGCCAGCGCGCCGCCTCGTCCTCGGCGAGGACGGTCACCGTGTTGCGCGGGCGTGCCCTGACCATCTCGCTCACCGCCCGGCCGCGTTCGTCCCACATTTCGCCGGCCATGACGGCGGCTACCATGCCGGAATGGTCGTCCATCACCCTCTTCAGGTCGGCCGGCAGGCCCTCATATTTCGCCTTGTTCATGGCGAGGATGAAGGTGGCGGTGTAGAGGGTCGGCGAGCCTGGGATCTCGGTATGATGGTTGACGAGCTCGTGCAGGCGCAGCGCCGGGACAACCTCCCAGGGCACCACTGCGCCGTTGATCACACCCTGGGCGAGCGCCTCGGGGACCTGAGGAATGGGCATGCCGATGGCGGTGGCGCCGAGCGCCCGGAGCGCCTCGCCGGCCTGGCGCGTCGGAAAGCGCAGCTTCAGGCCCTGCAGGTCGGCCTGGGTGCGGACCTGCTTGTTGGAATGGATCAGGCCGTGGTCATGCGCCCACAGGCAGAGCGGCTGGACCTCGGCATAGTCCTTGTAGAAATGCGTCGGGCCGAGCTCCGCCATCACCCTGGAATTGGTGACGCCGCGCTTGCCGGCGATGAAGGGCAGTTCCATCGCCTCCGTCGCCGGAAAGCGGCCAGGGGTATTGCCCGGCAGGGTCCAGACGATATCGGCAACGCCGTCACGCGCCTGATCGAAGAGCTGGGGTGGCGCGCCGCCAAGCTGCATCGACGGAAAGATGTCGATCTTGATGCGGTTGCCGGATGCTTCCTGCACCTTGCGTGACCAGGGCAACAGAAAGCGCTGGTGGGCATTTGAGACGGGCGGAAGAAAATGGTGCAGGCGCAGCGTGACCTGCGGGACCTGGCCCCAGGCGGTCCGCATAACCGCTGGTGTGGCGATGGCGGCACCGGCAAAAGCCAGCGCATGGCGGCGGGTGAGCGTCATGACAGGATCCTCGTCAACGTTCCTCGGGAGGCCGTGCGGCCGGCGCCGTTCGGGGCGTCTTGGTCGATTGGGCGTGACGATAGCGACTGGCAGGCGCCAGCCGCAAGGCATTTGGTGGGAGAAAGGGCTGAACAGCCCGATCGTCACATCGTCGCGCCGATCTGCCAGGGCACGAACTCGTTGTCGCCATAGCCGAGCAGTTCCGACTTGGTCTTCTTGCCCGAGGCCGTGCGGAGGATGAGCTCGAAGATCTCGCGCCCCTTGTCGTCGAGGGACACCCCGTCCAGCACGTCGCCGCAATTGATATCCATGTCGTCGATCATGCGGGCGTAGATGTCGGAATTGGTGGCGAGCTTAATGGAGGGCGTCGGCTTGCAGCCATAGGCAGAGCCGCGCCCGGTGGTGAAGCACAGGATGTTGGAGCCCCCCGCCACCTGTCCCGTCGCCGCGACCGGATCATAGCCAGGCGTGTCCATATAGACGAAGCCGTTGCGGTCGATCTTCTCGGCATAGTGGTAGACGCCGCGCAGCGTCGTCGACCCGCCCTTGGCCGCGGCGCCAAGCGACTTCTCCAGGATGGTGGTAAGACCGCCGGCCTTGTTGCCGGGCGATGGATTGTTGTCCATCGACCCCTCGTGCTTGGCCGTATAGCCCTCCCACCAGCGGATGATGTCAACCAGCTTCTCACCGACGGCGCGGTTTTCGGCCCGGCGGGTCAAAAGGTGCTCGGCGCCATAGATCTCCGGCGTTTCCGACAGGCAGGCGGTGCCACCGTTTCGCACCAGGAGGTCCACCGCCTTGCCCAGTGCGGGATTGGCGGTGATTCCGGAATAGCCGTCGGACCCGCCGCATTGCAGCGCCAGGCACAGTTCGGAGGCCGGCAGCGTCTCGCGCTTCGCCTGGTTGACGATCGGCAGCATCTCCCGGATCCGCGCCAGGCCGGCCTCGATCGACTTCTTCGTTCCGCCGGTTTCCTGGATCGTCATCGACTGGAAATGCGCCCCCGGATGGATGCCGTAGCGCTTCATCAGGCCCGGGATCTGGAACACCTCGCAGCCGAGGCCGACGATCAGCACGGCGGAGACGTTGGGATTGGTGGCATAGCCCCAGATGGTGCGCTCGAGGATGTCGAAGCCGGGCCCCTCGCCGGCGAGGCCGCACCCGGTTCCGTGAACGAGCGGGATCACGCCGTCAACATTGGGATAATCGTCCAGCATCCCCGACCGGTTGACCGCTTCGGCCATGAAACGAGCGACAGAGGCCGAGCAGTTCACCGAGGTGAGAATGGCGATGTAGTTGCGCGTGCCGGCGCGACCGCCCGGCCGCCGGAACCCCTCGAAAGTGGCGCGCTGCTCGACGGGCAGCACGTCCTCGGGCTGGGCGTCTCGGGCGAAGGCATAGTCGCGTTCGAAGGCGGCGAAGGCGCAATTGTGGGTATGGACCCAGTCGCCGGGTGCAATGGGCTGCGAGGCAAAGCCGATGATCTGGCCGTACTTGACGATGGGCTGGCCCTCGGCAAGCGGCCTCGTCGCCATCTTGTGGCCCTTCATGACCCGCGCTGCGGCCATCACACCGTCGACGCGCTTGCCGGCATCGATCGTGTCGACGGCAACGACGACATTGTCCGCGGCGGCGAGGCGGATGAAACGGGGTTGGATGGTCATGGGGCTCTCCCGGCGCAGCGGCCACTCGGCCGTCATTGCCAGGGATCATGGCCTTTGAACCGTTTTAAGGAAAGAGGTCGACCGCAGGTCCGGCCTGTCTCAGCCAGCGGCAAGGCCCCCCTTTTCGCGCACGAAGCGGGCAACCTCCGCCACGCCGTCTCCGGTCTTGATATTGGTGAAGACGAAGGGCCTTTGTCCACGCATACGCTTCGAATCGCGATCCATATTGCCGAGATCGGCGCCGACCAGGGGCGCAAGGTCGGTCTTGTTGATGACGAGAAGGTCCGAGCGGGTGATGCCCGGCCCGCCCTTGGACGGGATCTTTTCGCCCGCCGCGACATCGATCACATAGATGGTGATGTCGGCCAGTTCCGGCGAGAAGGTCGCGGCGAGATTGTCGCCGCCCGATTCGATGAGGATCAGATCGAGTTCGGGAAACTTGGCCCGCATCTCGGCCACCGCCGCGAGATTGATCGAGGCGTCCTCGCGGATCGCCGTATGCGGGCAGCCGCCGGTCTCCACCCCCATGATCCGCTCAGTCGGCAAGGCCCCCGACCGCATCAGATATTCGGCGTCCCACTTGGTGTAGATGTCGTTGGTGATGGCGGCGATCTCGAACTCGCCCTTCAACATCTTGCAGAGGGCGTCCATCAGCGCCGTCTTGCCCGAGCCGACAGGGCCGCCGATTCCGACGCGCAGGGGTCCGTGAGGTGAGGCCATGGTCCAATCCTTTGTGCAGGCACGTTGTGGTCCGGCAAGCGTCACCACCTTGTCGGACTCGTGCCTCAACTCCTGAAGAGACGGGTATACTGGGTTTCGTGCCGCATGGAGGCGATATCCGACCGCAGCGCATGGCCGCCGATATCGTCGAGCGCCAGGCGCGACGCAGCCGTGGTGGTCGCGGCGACCACTGGCTCCAGGGCGGCCAGCGCCCTTTGACCGTCGGTCTGCCCGAGGGGAACAAGGCGCACCGCGGCAGAGATGAGGTTCGCCGCCACAGCGTGCAGCAAGGCATGGACGGCCGTCTCTTCGCCAATCCCGTGCGCCGCCGTCGCGGCTCCCACCGCCACCGGATAGGCAATAGCCTCCGGCCAGGAGGCACGGACGAGGGCAAGCGGAGCCGCAGGCCAGGCCGCTTCGGTGGCGGCCATGAAGGCATTGCCCTGGGCGGAGGTCTCAAGCCGCCGCTCGCGGGTCGGCTGAAAGGCGAGCGCCAGTTCGGCCACGGCCGCGAGGGCTGTGCCGTCGCCGGCGGTCACGGCGCGATGGGCATGGGCGCAGAACGTCGCGTCCGCCAGCCCTGAGCCCTCCGCGAGGACGATGCCGAGCCAGTCCACCAGGGTCTTCAGATCGGTGATGTCGCCGGTTTCGACCGCCCATTCGATGCCATGCGAATAGCTGAAGGCACCGACCGGATAGGCCGGCGACATCCAGGCGAGCAGGCGATAGAGGGCCGCGGGGGCGGCGGGAGACTCACCCATGTTTGTGGTCTTGGCCATGGGCATGCCCATGGTGGTCATGGGCGTGGTCGTGCCCGCAGCCGCAGGACTCGTCGTGCACATGGCCGGCGGTCTTGACGGCGAGCACATCCCGCGGCTTCGGGTCATGCGCATGGGCGTGCGTATGCGAATGCCCGTGGTGATGGCCGTGTCCGTGATCGTGGGAATGGCCGTGATCGTGCTTATGCGAATGACCGTGTGAGTGCCCGTGGTCATGTCCTGTCACCGTGCCATGGCCATAGGCGCCGCCTTCGGGATCGAAGGGCGCCTCGATCGGCACGACCTTCGCTCCGAGGCCGCGGACCATGTCCTCGATCACATGGTCGCGGCGGATCCTCAGCCGCGTGCCCATGATCTGGGTTGGCAGATGGCGGTTGCCGAGGTGCCAGGCAACACGAACCATGTGGTTCGGATTGGTCGTGCGGATCTCGACCAGCGGCTCGGCGGCGGCCACAACGAGGACGACACGGCCGTCCTCGAGCTGCAATCCGCAATCGGAGACGAGCGGCACCGCCTCGGCGAGGTCGAGCAGAAAAGCCGTGCCTTCGACGCCCTCCAGCACGAGCCGCCGCCGGTGGCGGTCGTCATAGTCGAGCACGACACGGTCGATGACGGCAGCCTCGGCGAAGGAACGGGGCGTGAGGACCTGGGTAGCGCGGATCATGGTGTGTCTCTTGTCCTGGACGCCTTGCAGAACCGGAAAGCGTCCTGCGAGGCGACAGCCGAGCCTCGATGGAGGCAATAGCCGAAATAGGGCCCGCTGGCGAACGTCAGAACAGGAAATAGCGCTGCGCCATCGGCAGCTCCTTCGCCGGTTCACACGTCAGCAGCTCCCCGTCCGCGCGCACCTCGTAGGTCTCGGGATGAACCTCGATATGCGGCGTCGCGCCGTTATGGATGAGGCTCTTCTTGGAAATGCCGCCGCGCACATTCTCCACCGGCAGCACGATCCGCTCGAGGCCGAGCTTCTCGTGCACGCCGCGCTCATAGGCCGCCTTGGAGACGAAGGTGACCGAAGAGGCCGTCATCGCCTTGCCGAAGGCACCGAACATCGGTCGGTAGTGCATCGGCTGCGGCGTCGGGATGGAGGCGTTGGGGTCGCCCATCGGCGCGGCGGCGATGGTGCCGCACTTGATGACCAGGGCCGGCTTCACGCCGAAGAACTTCGGCTCCCACAGGCAGAGATCGGCGAGCTTGCCGACCTCCACCGAGCCGATATGCTTCGACAACCCGTGGGCAATGGCGGGATTGATCGTCACCTTGGCGATATAGCGCTTCACCCGGAAATTGTCGGCGCCAGTGCCGACATCCTCGGGGAGGCTGCCGCGCTGGACCTTCATCTTGTGGGCCGTCTGGAAGGTGCGGATGATCACCTCGCCGATGCGCCCCATGGCCTGGCTGTCGGACGCCATGATGGACAGCGCGCCCATGTCGTGGAGGATGTCCTCCGCGGCGATGGTCTCCTTGCGGATGCGGCTCTCGGCGAAGGCGACGTCCTCGGGAATCGAGGGCGACAGGTGGTGGCAGACCATGAGCATGTCGAGATGTTCTTCGATCGTGTTCACGGTGTAGGGCATGGTCGGATTGGTCGAGGACGGCAGCACGTTTTCCACCATGGCGACCTTGATGATATCGGGCGCATGACCGCCGCCCGCGCCTTCCGTATGGAAGGCGTGGATGGTGCGGCCCTTCAGCGCCGCGATCGTGTCGTCGACGAAACCGCTCTCGTTCAGCGTGTCCGTGTGGATCATCACCTGGATGTCGTGGTCGTCGGCAACCGATAGGCAATTGTCGATCGCAGCGGGCGTCGTGCCCCAGTCCTCGTGCAGCTTCAGCGCGCAGGCCCCCGCCTCGATCTGCTCGACCAGGGCATCGGGAAGCGCCGCATTGCCCTTGCCCGCAAAGGCGAGGTTCATCGGAAAGGCTTCCGCCGCCTGCAGCATGCGGGTGATGTGCCAGGGTCCCGGAGTGCAGGTCGTCGCGGTCGTGCCGGAGGCCGGTCCCGTGCCGCCGCCAAGCATGGTGGTGAGCCCGCTCATCAGCGCGTCGTCGATCTGCTGCGGGCAGATGAAGTGGATATGGCTGTCGATGCCGCCGGCGGTGAGGATCTTGCCCTCGCCGCCGATCGCCTCGGTGCCGGGGCCGATGATGATGTTCACGTCAGGTTGCACGTCGGGATTGCCCGCCTTGCCGATGGCGGCGATGCGGCCCTCCTTCAGGCCGACATCGGCCTTCACGATGCCCCAGTGGTCGATGATCAGGACATTGGTGATGACCGTGTCGACCGCCCCTGCCCGGTTGGTCACCTGGCTCTGGCCCATCCCATCGCGGATCACCTTGCCGCCGCCGAACTTCACCTCCTCGCCATAGGTGGTGAAATCCTTCTCGACCGCGACGAAGAGCTCGGTGTCGGCGAGCCGCACCTTGTCGCCCACGGTCGGCCCGAACATGTCGGCATAGGCGCCGCGCGTCATCCTGTAGGGCATGGAATTCTCCTCGGATTGCGCTCAGAGCTTGCCCATGACCGTCTGGCGGAAGCCATAGACGGTTCGGGATCCGCGATAGGGTACAAGCGTCACCTCACGCGTCTGGCCGGGCTCGAAGCGAACGGCCGTTCCGGGCGGGATGTCGAGCCGCATGCCCCGCGCCTGTTCGCGGTCAAAGGCAAGGCCGGGATTGGTCTCGTAGAAATGGTAGTGCGAGCCGACCTGGACCGGGCGGTCACCCGTATTGGACACGGTCAGCACGATGCTGTTCAGACCCTGGTTGAGCTCGATCGTGCCTTCGGCCGGAATGATCTCGCCGGGTTTCATCGTGCAACTCCCTGACAGCCCTCAGCCTTCAAGACCCGCTTCGTCGAGGCGGGAAAGCGTGCCAGCTTGGCCGTCGGCCGGATCGGTCGACGGACGAGATCGCCGCCGCAATTCGGGCAGACACCCTTGAGGAGATCCCCGGCACATTCGGCGCAGAACGTACATTCGAACGTGCAGATCAACGCGTCCGGGGCATCGGGAGCAAGGTCCCGGTCGCAGCATTCGCAGTTCGGGCGCAGTTCCAGCATGCGACGCTCCCTGTGACGTTGGATCAGAAGAAGCGGGCGGCGAGAACCACGCCCGCCACCGCCGTCAAACCGCCGGCCGCGCGCGCTGCCAGCGGCATGCTGAACCGGGCGGCGAGAACCGTGACGGCGATGCCGCAGGCATGCAGCAGCACCGTCGCCATGGCGAAGCCACTCGCATAGGCGAGACCCGATGCATCCGCGGGGACCTCTGTGCCATGGGCGTGGCCGTGCAACAGGCCCGCAAGCGCCGCAAGTGCACAGCCCACCGCGAGGTTGGGGCTGAGAGCGAGCGCCGCCGCAAGGCCGATGACCACCACTGATGCGACGATCCCCTGTTCGACCAGGGGCATGGGGATGCCAGCCATGCCGAGGACACCGCCGAGGACCATCGCGGCGACGAAGCTCGCCGGCCAGAGCCACAGGGCCCGCCCCCCGGCGAGGCCCGCCCACAGACCGACCGCCACCATAGCGAGGAGATGATCCATGCCGCCGAGCGGATGGGCGAAACCTGAGGTGAAGGCATGGCCGTGCCCTGCCCCTGTATGGGCCTCGGCGGCGGAGGCCATGGCGACAAGCGCGGCAGCGGGAAGGACGAGGCGGAGGGAGCGCATGGTATCGGGCCTGTACTGGGTCAGCGGATGGGGTCGTGGACGGTGACCAACTTGGTGCCGTCCGGAAAGGTCGCTTCGACCTGGATGTCATGGATCATCTCGGCGATGCCATCCATGACCTGATCACGCGAGATGACATGGGCTCCCGCTTCCATCAGGTCGGCGACGGCGCGCCCGTCGCGGGCCCCTTCGACGACATAGTCGGTAATCAGGGCAATGGCTTCCGGATAGTTCAGCTTCACGCCGCGTTCCAGACGCCGTCGCGCGACCATGGCGGCCATGGAGACCAGGAGCTTGTCCTTTTCACGCGGCGAGAGATTCATCGGCCTTCCTCAGCAGGACCACACGCGCGGGACCGGCCCGCGCAGCAGCACCAGAATGTTCACCAGAGCGGTGCGGAGCGCAAATGGATCTGCCGCCAGCAGGCGCAGCGACAGGAGACCGTCAAAGGCGCTAACACCAGCCTCGACACCCTGCACATGAACCTGCTCCAGCAGAAGCCGCACCGCCTCGACCCGTTGCTCGGCATCCGGCGCGACGAGGATGAGGCTCGCGGCCGCCACCGCCCCTGCCCCGCAGGCCCTGCCCGTCAGGGCCTGCGCAACGCCGCCTTCGAACCTGAGGCCCTCCGCATAGACGAGCCGGCCGCCGCGCCTGATGCGCCAGCGATCGAAGAGATAGGCTTTTTCAACGCGTTCACCGCGGGCCAGCCGCCCGAAAACGACGCTTTCGAGCGCCAGAACGGTCGCGCCTGCATCCATGTCAACGGTCAGACTTCGCTCCAGGGCCGAGCCGTCGAAAAGGATGGCCTCCTGCGGCAACCAGGCGAGGTCGGCGCCCGCGGCGACTGTGATCGTGGTGTTAAAGCGACCGATGCCGCCGGAGGAGCGGTAGACCTTCTCGGCGGCCTGCGACGTGACCACGGCGCGTGTGGCGGGGCCGGCCGCAATATCGAGCACGAAACGATCGCCACCGGTAATGCCGCCCGCAGTGTTGATCACCACCGCCTCGAGCGCCCCGCCAGGTTCGACCCGTGGCATCCGGATACGCAGGCCGGCCTCCTGGTAGCATTCGCGGATCGCCGTGCGCCCATCACGCACGCCAAGTGCGAGACGGCCGGCACCATAGGTCCGCTGCATTCGCGCACCGGCGGAACGCCAGGCGAATTGTCCTGAAGTCGACGTATCGGCGACATTCGCCAGCATCTGCAAATGGTCCTCGCGAAGCGCGATTTTGGTCACCGCTCCCTGGCGTCGCAAGCACAGAAATTGTGCAGAACCGGACAAGGCACGGCCAAAAGGAAGGCCTGCAAGAATCAAGCGGCACCCGCATGATCGCGCCGGGAACCTGCCGCCGGTTACCGCGTATTAACCTTCGCCGGGAACAATGAACAAGTACCGTGCATCGAATCGCGTGTGGACTGGTTTCCTGACGAAAAGCGTCGCTGCTTTTCGGGTGGGAGAGACCTGGAGACGACCTTGATGCAGAATCTTCCGCCCCTAGCCGCAGAACCCGGCCGCCGCGCCGACGACATCGATCCGATGATCGCCAGTCTCGGACGCCGCGGGGACCTGTCGGATGCGGAGGCTTTCGCGATCCTGCGCAAACGTTTTCCCGAAACTGCCCTTTGCGAGCGGGTCGCCGCGATCGCCAACTGGCGTCGCGGCTGAAGATCCCCCTCAGGGTGCGGGCGAATCCGTTTCGACCGCGGGCGCGGGTGTGGTCTTGGCTTCCTCCATCGCCATCTTGCGGGCCTGCAAGGCCACGATCGGCAGCGAGACCAGATAGGCGAGCGAGCCGACCGCCAGCACTTCCCATGGATAGCTGAAGAGCAGCGCAACGAAGGCTATCGCGGCGACTAAGATCGGCAGAACGCTTTCTCGCGGCACGCGCGCACCGATTTTTTTACCAGAAAACACCGGCACTTTCGACACCATGAGCAGGGCGATGACGACCGTATAGGCAGTGGTCACGAGAGGCGGGCTGAGGAGGTTCGGCAGGCCGCTGCGCTCCAGGTAAATCGGCAGCAGCAGCAGAACCGCGCCGGCCGGGATGGGAACGCCCGTGAAGAAATTCCCCATCCAGGCGGGCTGGTTCGGGTCATCGACCTGAACGTTGAACCGCGCGAGCCTCAGGGCGCCGCAGATTGAAAAGACGAGGACGGCGATCCAGCCGATCGGTCCCGCATTGTTCATGCCCCAGAGGTAGAGGATGAGGGCTGGCCCGGCGCCGAAGCTGACGAAATCCGCCAAGCTGTCCAGTTCAGCACCGAACTTGGACGTCCCCTTCAGCAGCCTGGCGATGCGCCCGTCCATCGAATCCAGTATCGCCGCCAGCAGGACGAGATAGACGGCAATGTCGAACTTGCCCTCCAGGGCCATCCGGATCGCGCTCAGCCCAGCGCAGAGCGCCAGGAGCGTGATGAGGTTTGGGATAAGAAGGCGCATCGGCACCGGCCGGAACCGCCGCCGGGGCGGTTCGTTGCGATCCGGCGTGAAGGGCTGAAAAAGCGAAGACATGGCTCGAACCTAGCCTGAATTGGAGGGCGAGTCAGCCGATCCGGACGGTGCGCTGCGGTTCATCCGACGCCATGTCGGCCAGCACGGTCTCACCGGCGACGGCGCGCTGACCCTCTGCGACGAGCGGCTGGGCCCCCTCCGGGAAATAGACATCAACCCGCGAACCGAAGCGAATCATGCCGAAACGCTCCCCAGCGGCGAGCGGCTGACCCTCGCCGACCCACCAGACAATACGGCGCGCGATCAGCCCGGCAATCTGCACGACGCCGAAGGCACCGTAGCTGTTGCGGATGACAAGGCCGTTGCGCTCGTTGTCCTCGGAGGCCTTGTCGAGATCGGCATTGACGAACTTGCCCGGTCGATAGGCCATCTTCTCGATGGTTCCGCCGATCGGCGCGCGGTTCACATGGCAGTCGAAGACCGACATGAAGATCGAGACGCGAAGCATCGGACTGGTGCCGAGGCCGAGCTCGACCGGCGGCGTCACCCGGGAGATCAGCGAGATGCGTCCGTCAGCCGGCGATATGACGAGCCCATCGCGGGAAGGCGTCACCCGGACGGGATCACGAAAGAAAAAGATCACCCAGACCGTCAGGACCAGCATCGGCCAGGCCAGCCAGGCGCCCCACCACAGCAGCAACAGAGTGCCGACACCTGCGATGGCAATGAAGGGATAGCCTTCACGATGAACCGGAACAAGAACGGTGGTCCGGATGCTGTCGACGATCGACATAGATTCTCCCCGCAAGGTTCCCGCATCGCGTCGCGCCGAAAGGCACAAGAGCGGCGCCCGGTAAGCCCGCTCCGTCAGGAAGCGGGAGCCGTGGCCTCGCCGTCGCCGTCACCGTCGTTTTCCCGCTTTTCAGCCGCCCGCTTCTTTTCCATACGGGCAACGATGAGGATGCCGACCTCGTAGAGCCCGATGAGCGGAATGGCCAGCGACAATTGGCTGATGACGTCAGGCGGCGTGAGGACGGCGGCGAGGACGAAGGCGATCACGATGAAGTAGCGTCGCTTGCCGCGCAGGAAATCGCTATCGACGACGCCGATCTGACCGAGCAACGCAATGATGACTGGCAACTGGAAGGAGATGCCGAAGGCGAAGATCAGCGTCATGATCAGGCTGAGGTAATCCTCGACACGACCCAGATACTGGATTGCCGTCGCCGTATCGCTCGGGGCCTGCTGCATGCCGAGCGAGAACAGCATCAGGGCCCGCATCACGAAGACGAGGACGAAGATGCCACCGGCGAAGAAGCAGACGGGTGTCCAGATCAGATAGGGGCGAAACGCGGCCTTCTCGTGGGTGTAGAGCCCCGGCGCGACAAACTTATACAGCTGGATAGCGATGATCGGAAAGGCGAGGAAAGCACCGCCGAACATGCCGATCTTCAACTGCGTGAAGAAATATTCGAGCGGCGCCGTGTAGATCAGGCGCACTTCCGCACGCGGAATGCTCAGATAGTCGGCGGCCCACTCATAGGGCAGCACGAGAATCTGGAAGATCTGCTTGGAGAAGGCGAAGGAGAAGATGAAGCAGACCAGGAAACCGGCCATCGCCTTGATCAGGCGCGACCGCAATTCGATCAGATGCTCCATCAACGGGGCTTTCGACGCCTCGATGGCATCCTCATCCGCCTTCAGCTTGTCCTCGTGGGCAGGAGCGGACGTCATGCCTTGGTCTCTCCGGGGCGCTTGGCCGTCTCGGTGACGTTGTCGGCCGGCGACGCACTGACGCCTTGCCCGGCAGGCGCCGCAGGAGCCGTCGATGCCGGCTGCTCACTGACGGGCGCGGCTGAGGGAGACGGCATTGCGGCCATGAAGCCCGATGGCGGATCGACCGGAGCCGCGCCGAGAGCCGGCGTCGATACAGGCGATGTGAAAGCCGTTGGCGGCTCGATAGGTGCCGGCTTGAAAGCGTTCTGGATGGCAGCCGGATCCGCGGTGTAGGTCGGTGGCGCCGGAACCGCTTGGGCGAGCGGATCAGGCGCCGGCGGGCCGACGGTCCCGGGAGCCGGCTGCCCCTTGATATCGTCCACAGCGGACTTGATCTGGTCGCGGGCGTAGTCGATCGGGTTGAACGTTGCCGTGGGCGTGGAATTGACGGCGTCGGTCACGCTGTTGATCGAGGACTTCACCTTGTCGACCTCGGCCTCCTGAAGGGCCTGGTTGAACTGGTACTGGAAGTCCGAAGCCATGCGCCGCAGCTTGGCCAGAGCCTGCCCCATGCCCCGTAGGACTCCGGGCAGCTCTTTCGGGCCGATGACGATCAGCGCGACAATGCCAATCAGTGCAATTTCGCCCCAGCTCAGATCGAACATGGCAATTCACCGTCCACACGCATGCGCGGGCCTAGGAGGTAAGCGGGCCCGGCGCCGCGAAGACCTGGCGCCTCAGCCGACCTTGGGAGCCGTGGCGGGTGCCTGCTCGGACGCGGTGGCAGCGGGCGCGGGCGCAACGGGAGGAGCCGCGGCAGGGGCCGGCGCCGGCTGATGATCGATGGTCGATGCGGGAGGTGCCGGCGGCGTCTCCGGCTTGTCCTCCTCGGACAGGCCCTTCTTGAAGGCCTTGATGCCCTTGGCGGCATCGCCCATGAATTCCGAGATCTTGCCGCGGCCGAACAGCAGCAGCACCACGATGGCAACGACAATCCAGTGCCAGGCGCTAAACGTACCCATGACCTACTCCTTGACCGTTTGGTTCCGGCGTCCCGAGGCGGATCTGCCGAAGCGATTGTTTCATGCGGCCCTGGAACGACCGTTGGATTGGGAAACTATGCGGCGGGTGCGGCAAAAACAAGAACCTCGGACGCGGTAACGTCAACACCGACATCGCGACCCGGGATCAGCCCCTCGGCGGAACGCACCCGCGCCTTCAGCGGAGCGTCCACTCCCTGCACAACGATCTCCAAAAGCTCGACTTCTCCGAGGAATCGCCGCGAGATCAGCCGTCCCGGCACGCACATGCCGGCTGGCTTCGGCAAGATCGATTGCGGACGGATAGCCGCCACCGCCTGGGAGCCGTCGGCGAGGCCGGGCGCGGCAAAATAGCCCACCGGCGTGATCAGACGTCCGCCCTTCACGATGCCGGGCACCTCGTTGACGTCAGAGAAGAACCGCGCCGTGTCGAGATCGGCGGGCGCCTGGTAGAGGTCGCGGGGCGCACCGATCTGGGCAATCCGCCCCTCGCGCAGAAGCACGATCCGATCCGCCATCCGCATGGCTTCTTCCGGATCATGGGTCACGACGATGCAAGTCGCGCGGGTCTCGCGCATCACGGCGAGGGTTTCGTCGCGGATCGCATCGCGCAGGCGGCTGTCGAGTCCCGAAAAGGGCTCGTCCATCAACAGGATGCTCGGCCGGGGCGCGATCGCTCGCGCCAGGGCTACGCGCTGCTGTTCGCCACCCGAGAGCGTATGGGGATAGTCGAGCGCATGATCGGCGAGACCGACGCGGCTGAGTGCAAGGCGGGCCGCACGCTCCGCATCCGCCTTCGGCAGCGCTTTGAGGCCGAACATCACGTTGGCGAGATTGCTGAGGTGCGGGAACAAGGCGAAATCCTGGAAGACAAGGCCAATGCCGCGCCGCTCGGGCGGCAAGAACGTCGACCGGCCAGCAACCTCCCGGCGATCGATCAGCACGCGCCCGGCCAACGGCCGCTCGATCCCCGAAGCGATCCGCAGGAGTGTCGTCTTGCCGCAGCCGGAGGGACCGAGCAGGCAGAGCACCTCTCCCGGAGCGACAACAAGCGATATGCCAGCGAGCGCCCGCACCGACCCATAGCCATGGACGACATCCTCGAACGTGAGCGACGAGGCGATCGACGTCCCGGCCGTGCCGCGCCGTCCCCAGCCCGACACCGTATCCATCAATGTGCGGTTCACGGCGCCCCCCGCTCAGACAGCGGCGTCAGCCCGAGGTCGAGTTCACCGCCGTCGTCCGGCTCCTCGTCGTCACGCAGCGTGAGGTCGTCATTGGGGATGGGAATGCGGAAACCGGGCGGCAGCCGTCCGTCCAGCATACCGGCCGCCTTCAGGTCGTCGAGGCCGGGGAGATCGCCGATCGCTTCGAGGCCGAAATGGTCGAGAAAGGCCGGCGTCGTGCCGAAAGTGACAGGGCGACCGGGAACCTTGCGGCGCCCGCGGATGCGCAGCCAGCCCGTTTCCATCAGCAGGTCGATCGTCCCCTTGGCCACGGTGACGCCACGGATTTCCTCGATCTCCGCCCGGGTCACGGGCTGGTGATAGGCGACAATCGCGAGAGTCTCGAGGGCCGCGCGTGACAGCTTGCGCTCCTCCGTCGTCTCCCGGTGGAGAAGGAAGCTGAGATCCTCCGCCGTGCGGAAGGCCCACTTGCCCGCGACCTTCACGAGATTGACGCCCCGCGGTGCGTAGAACGCCTGGAGGGTGATGAGGAGCGAACGCAGGTCGGCGCCGCGCGGCAGGCGCTCGGCAAGGGCGGCCTCGTCAAGCGGCTGGGCTGCGGCAAAGAGCAATGCCTCGACGATCCGCAATTGATCGACCGGACCGTCGGCCATGCCGACCGGCGCGCCGAGCCGCAGTTGAGCCGGATCGTCCATGTTGCGCTCATCGACCATGCGCGGCTTCTATCATGTCTCCGGCGGGTTGGAAGCCGGCTCTCCCCTGCGCTTTCGCATGAAGAGTGGGCCGAGTGGTCGGTCCTGGTGCAGTTCGAGCACGCCTTCGCGAACCAGTTCCAGGGTGGAGGCAAAGCTGGAGGCCAGGACAGTTGCTCGCTTGGCGTCGCTGACGAGGTAGTCGATGAGGAACGTGTCGAGCGCGGTCCAGTCGGTCGCGGCGCCGACCAGCCGCTCGAGAATTTCGCGCGCCTCGGCCAGCGACAATACGGAGCGGTGCTCCATGGTCACGTGGGAGAGCGCCGACTTCTCGCGCTGCTGCGCATAGGCGGTCAGGAGATCATAGAGACTGGCTTCCCAGCGGCGCCCGGCCAGGGCGACGATCGGTTCGGGTTCGCCACGCCCGAAGACGTCTCGGCCGAGCCGGTGCCGGGTCATCAGCCGTCCCGCGGCATCGCGCATGGCCTGCAGGCGCTGGAGCCGGAAGGCCAGCACCTCCGCCAGTTCCGGCCCTGAGGGTTCGTCACCCTTGGCGGGCTCAGGGATCAGCAGGCGGGACTTCAGATAGGCGAGCCAGGCAGCCATGACGAGGTAGTCGGCGGCGAGTTCCAGCCGCAGTTTCCGCGCCTCCTCGATGAAACCAAGATACTGGTCGGCCAGGGCCAGGATGGAAATCTTCGCCAGATCCACCTTCTGGGTGCGGGCAAGCGCCAGCAGCATGTCCAGCGGGCCCTCGAATCCATCGAGATCGACCACGAAGGCCGGCTCGGCGGTGCCGCGATCGACCGGCGTCTCGAAGGGCAGCACATTGCTGCTGAAGGGGATGGTCGTGCGGGCCATGGGAATTCCGATCCGCGGGACCAGGCCGGTCCGCATGGACCGATCATACGCTCAGCGCATGGCCGGCGGCAAAGCCTGAGGACGATGGTTCCGTCTGTTGGCGCGCCAACATGTCCTGGAACAGTGCGAGCGCCTCGACCTGATCCAGCGGTTCCGGCAGGTGCCGGATGCGGCCAAGGGCGGCCTCGGCCCGTCGGCGGGCCCGGCCGGCGAGCCCGCGCGCCTCGCTGGCCACTGCCATCATCTCGTCAAGCTTGCCGTTGCAGTGGAGAACGACGTCGCATCCCGCCGCATAGGAATGGCGCGCGCGCGCGCGAAGCGTCCCTTCGAGCGCGTTCATCGACAGGTCATCGGTGATAACGAGACCGTCATAGCCGATGGCACCACGGATGACGGATTGCATCACCCGCCGCGACGTTGTCGCCGGACGGCGCGGATCGATCGCGGTGTAGACCACATGGGCCGTCATCGCGAGCGGCATGTCGGTCAGGGTCCTGAACGGCAGGAAGTCATCGTCCAGCGCCTCGCGCGGCGCATCGACGACGGGGAGCGCGGCGTGGCTGTCGGCCCCTGCCCTGCCGTGACCTGGAATATGCTTGACCACCGGCAGGACGCCGCCGGCGAGCAGGCCCTCGGCCATGGCGCGCCCCAGCGCTGCAACCTCGGCCGGAACCAGCGAAAAGGCCCTGTCACCGATGACATCATGGGCACCCGCCACCGGCACGTCGAGCACGGGGGCGCAGTCGACAGTGATGCCGAGGCTGAGGAGATCATGGGCCATCAGCCGCCCGGCGAGCCGCGCCATGGCCCGGCCGAGCAGCGGATCATTGGCGGCAAGACCGGCAAAGATCCGCGCCGGCGGATATTTGGGCCAGAACGGCGGCGAGAGCCGTTGCACTCTCCCGCCTTCCTGATCGATCAGGACAGGCGCGTCGGCGCGCCCGACGGCGGCGCGAAAATCACCGACAAGGCGGCGGATCTGATCAGGCTCGGCGCAATTTCGCCGGAACAGGATCAGGCCCCAGGGATCAATGTCGCGAAAGAAGGCCGCCTCATCCACCGAAAGGACGGTGCCGGCACAGCCGAGGATCAGAGCCTTCTGGGCCATGGCCTTGCGGCGGCGATCAGTTGAGGACGCAGGATCCGCCGGCAGCCTTCAGCCGCTGACAGAGCCCCTGGGCCTCGTCGCGGGAGAACGGACCGACCCGGAGTCGATGCCAGGTGCCGCGACCAGGAATTTCCGCGGTGCGGACATTCGGCGTCTGACCCTGCAGCATCGGAAAGCGCCGGACTGCCGACGTGAAGGCCGAACGGGCCTCCTGCTCCGACTGGTGCGATGAGATCTGCACGAAGGTCCCGCCGCCGGAGGTGGAGCCGGTGGAGACCGAAGCCGTCCGCTGCGGTCCGAGATCGAGGGGCTGCACCTGGTTCGTCTGGCGGGCAGGTGCGCGGCTGGGCTCGACCGAGGTCGTGGCGGCCGGCTCGGCCCGTGCAACGCGCACCGTCTGCACCGGACGCGGTGCCGGCACCGGCGAGGAACGGGAGTCGGCGTCCGCGAGCGCGGGAGCCGCAGCCGGAACCACGGACAGGGCCTGCTGCGGCGCGACGGGGGCGACAGGCCGCGGCGGCGGCGCGCTCGGCGTCATGATGGTGCCGTCAGGTCCGACCTGAACCGTTCGTACCCGGCGCGGTTCTTCGGCAACGCGCGCCTGGATCGGAGCGGCCGCCGACGGCGCGGCGGCTGGTGCGGCAACCGGGATAGCATTGACATGGCGCACGACGGGCTGCCCGGGATCGGTGACAGCGCCGGAAGAGGCCGCAGGTGCCGGAAAGAGCGGAATGACGCGCGCTGGCGTCGGCGGATCCTGAACCTGGGCGGCCTGTTCGCGCACGCTGACAGGGCGCTCCTCGCGCGTCAGGACGCGCTCGGCACCGTCAGTGCGAACCGCCGCGGGTTTCGCCTCCTGCGCCTGCGGCGCAGCAATGCGCACCGGGGCGGTATCGGCGCGCACGACGCGGGCCTCTCCGACCGGGGAACCGGAACCCACCATGCCGCGATAAGCGTAGACGCCCCCGCTACCGATCAACGCAAGTGCAAGGACCGTGGCAACGGCGGTGACACCGGCACGGCGCCGGCGCGGCGGCGCATCATCGGGATAGGCATAGACATCGTCGGCGACGGCCGCGGAGGCCGCCTGCGGTGGCGCATAGACGTCGGCATCGCGACGCTGATGGCCCCGCATGGCATAGGCAGCACCTGCTGCTCCGGCCAAACCAGCGGCGCCGGCAGCCACATAGCCCCCCATATTGGCGTCGCGAAGGCGTTCCCCTTCGCCGAAGGAGCGCTCGAACTCCGCGGCGAGCCGCCGCTCGAGATCATCTGCTGCTGCAGCCTCGCCCGGCCATGCCTCGTGCGAACCGCGCAATGCGTCAATGGCCGCGCCATCGTCGTATCCGGTGACGGCAGCGGCCTCCCGGTGCTTGGCGAGCTCCGCCTCAAGGTCTTCCCAGTCGATGCCCGGCGCGTCCGAAGCAGGCGCACGCAGCGGCATAGCGGGAATGGCAATCTCGCCATCGGCGACGTCGGACGCGCCAAAGTCAGGATCGGCCACCGTATCCCGTGTGCGGGCCACCGTCTTCAGCAGGTCGGCATAGCCGTCGTCCTGCCCGATGATCCGCGCGAGATCCGCCAACGGATCGCTGACAGGCTGATCAGACAGGGCCGGCCCGGACTCGCGAGCCTCGCGGTCGTAAGAATCGTAATCGCGATAGCTACGCACACTGTTCTCGTTGGCCATGGGCCCCGCCATCGGTGGGCGCCGCAAACGACTACGCGCGGCGCGATCAACGCATTTCTTCGACAGCCTCGACGCCGAGGATCGCGAGTCCCGATCTGAGAACGGTCACGATACCCTGGACCAGCGCAAGGCGCGCCGTCGTTATTTGTCGATCATTTTCCATAATGAAGCGTAAATGCGGCGAATCTTTCCCTCGATTCCACTGGGAATGGAGGTCGGACGCAAGCTCGTAAAGGTAAAATGCGACGCGGTGTGGCTCATGGGCCTGGGCTGCGGCTTCGATCAGCCGCGGATACTGCGCGAGGCGCTGGACGATGGCGAGTTCGCCAGGGTCGTCCAGCCGGTAGAGCGGCGCCGCGGCCAGCGCCGGTGCAGAAAGATCGAGATCGGCCATCGCGGCCATTGCGTTGCGCAGGATCGAGCGGCCGCGCGCATGGGCGTACTGGACGTAGAAGACCGGGTTGTCCTTGGACTGCTCCCTCACCTTGGCAAGGTCGAAGTCCAGCGTGGCGTCGTTCTTGCGGTAAAGCATCATGAATCGGACGGCATCCCGTCCGACCTCGTCGACCACCTCCCGCAGCGTGACGAAATCGCCCGAACGCTTCGACATGCGCACCGGCTCGCCGTCGCGGAACAGCCGAACGAGTTGAACCAGCTTGACGTCCAGGGCGGCGCGCCCGCCGCTGATTGCTTTCAGCGCCGCCTGCATCCGCTTGACATAGCCGCCATGGTCGGCGCCCCAGACGTCGATCTGTTCAAGGAAGCCGCGATCGGCCTTGTCCTTGTGATAGGCGATGTCGGAAGCGAAATAGGTATAGGTCCCGTCCGACTTCATCAGCGGACGGTCGACGTCGTCGCCGAAGGCGGTCGAGCGAAACAGCGTCTGCTCGCGCTCTTCCCACTCGTCGTCATCCGCACCCTTGGGCCGCTCCAGCACGCCCTCGTAGATCTGCCCGTCGGCCCGCAGGCTCTCGATGGCGGCGCGCACCTTGTCCACCGGGACTTGCAGTGAACGCTCGGAGAAGAACACGGCATGACGGACATTGAGGGCGGCAAGGTCGCCACGGATCTCGTCCATCATGGCGGCGATCGCCGCGTCCCGGCAGATGGGCAGCCATTCGGCCTCGGGAACATGCATCAGGCGGTCGCCGTGGCGCGCCTTCAGCGCCTCTCCGACAGGCTTCAGATAGTCGCCGGGATAGAGGCCTTCGGGGATGCTGATGGTCTCGCCGAGGGCCTCGCGATAGCGCAGATGGGCCGAGCGACCGAGGATCTGCACCTGCGCGCCGGCATCGTTGATGTAATATTCGCGGGTGACGTCAAAACCGGCGGCGTCGAGCAGATTGGCCAGCGCGTCGCCGAACACGGCGCCGCGGCAATGGCCGACATGCATCGGGCCGGTCGGGTTGGCCGAGACATATTCGACATTGACTTTGGTGCCCTTGCCGAGGGTCGCGCGTCCGAAAGCCTCGCCTGTCTCGACGGCCGACTTGAGCACGCGCGGCCAGACCGATGCCTTGACCGTCAGGTTGATGAAGCCCGGGCCGGCAATGTCAACGCGGGCGACGTCGGCGACCGCGGCGAGTCGCGTGGCGATCTTCTCCGCCAGGTCGCGCGGCTTCAGGCCCGCCTCCTTCGACAGAACCATGGCGGCATTGGTGGCGAGATCGCCATGGGTCGGATCACGCGGCGCCTCCACCACGATCCGGTCGAGGGCGGCCTCCGACAGGACGATGCCCTCGGAGGCGAGGCTGGCGACGGCCGTGCGCACGTGCTGGGTGAAAAGAGCGAAGATGTTCATGCCGATACCTGACCAGAAGCGGTCGCCTCTAGCGCAGATCGGGGGTCTGGGCAAACAGGCGGCGGTGTTCGTCAAGTGCGTATCGGTCGGTCATCCCCGCGATATAGTCGGCGGCACGGCGCGCGCGGCGCGCCTCGTCGAGCAGTGCCACGCCGGCAGACCATTGCGGGGGCATGGCACTCGGATGCTCGAAATAGGCGGCGAACAGGTCGCGCACCACGCCGGCAGCATCGCGGCGGATCGGCACGACCCGCGGGTGGCGATAGACATTGGCGAAGAGGAAAGCCTTGATCCCTTCGTCATAGGTGCGGATGGGCGCCGAAAACTGCACCAGGGTGCGGCCGCAGCGACGGATGTCTTCGGCACTCTCCGGGGCAACCTCGCCGATGGCGCGCGTCGCCTCGGCGATGACGTCCTCCACCAGACGCGTGATCACCCGCCGCGTCAGTTCGTTGATCTCCCGCGGCTTCTCCAGCGCCGGATGGCGCGCGCGGATCTCGTCGAGGAACTGCCGCGCCAGCGGCACGGCGTCGCCGAGATCGTCAAGGGTGAAGAGCCCGGCCCGCAGCCCGTCGTCGATGTCCGCGGCGTCATAGGCGATGTCGTCGGCGATGGCCGCCGCCTGGGCCTCGGCGCTGGCATGGGTGGCGAGGTCGAGTGGCTGAAGCGCATCATATTCAAGGATGGCAACGGGAATGCCGCGGTCACGGTAGCGTTCCGTGGGCGTGCCGTCGGCGGCAAGCAGCGGGCCGTTGTGCTTGACGAGCCCCTCGAGCGTCTCCCAGCTGAGATTCAGGCCGTCGAAGCCGGCATAGCGGCGCTCGAGACGGGTCACGATGCGGAGCGACTGGGCATTGTGGTCAAAGCCGCCATAGGGCCGCATCACCTCATCGAGCGCATCCTCGCCCGTATGCCCGAAAGGCGTGTGGCCGAGGTCATGGGCGAGCGCCAGGGTCTCGGCCAGGTCCTCGTCCAGCCCGAGCGCGCGCGCCAGCGAGCGGGCGATCTGCGCCACCTCGATCGTATGGGTCAGCCGGGTACGGTAATGGTCGCCTTCGGGCGAGACGAAGACCTGGGTCTTGTGCTTCAGCCGCCGGAACGCGGTGGCGTGGACGATACGGTCGCGGTCGCGGTGGAACTCCGTCCGGGTCGGCGACGGGGGCTCGGCGACCAGCCGACCCCGGGAGGTGCGGGAATCGCAGGCATAGGGCGCGAGAGGCGGATAGAAATAGCTCGCCACAGCCATGCAGATCCCCGGACGTTCCGCCTCACCGGACTGAAGGCCGGCCAACAGTTTCCGCACAAAGGCTCCGGGACGATTGACCAGGGCCACGGGCGCACATACCTATGAGAAGGCTCTGCCGCAAGGCGGGAGGCTGTCCTTTCCTGTGTTTCCGGCCTTGAACCGGGGAGACAAGCTCATGACCACCGATGTCGACACCCTCGCCCCCGCGGTGACGGTCACCGACCGGGCCGCAGCCCGTATCGCCAAGATCATGGTGAGCGAACCGCCGGGATCCATGCTGCGCATTTCGGTCGAGGGTGGCGGCTGCTCGGGATTCCAGTACAAGTTCGACTTCACCACCACCCGCAACGCCGACGATTTCGCCATCGTCAAGGACGGCGCGACGGTGCTGGTGGACGAGATCTCCCTGCCCTACCTGGCGGGTACACAGCTCGACTGGGTCGACGACCTGATCGGCTCGGCCTTCAAGCTGCAGAACCCCAATGCCACAGCCAGCTGCGGCTGCGGCACCAGTTTCACCGTCTGATCAGTAGAGCGTCGCCGCAAGCCGTGTCGGCAGCGCCTTGTCGTAGGCTTCGACGTCGAAGGCTGCCCCCGCGCCCTTGAGCATCTGGCCAGGGGTCGGCAGTTCCGACCGGGCGCGCTGCGCCGCCGGATCCCAAAGCCGCGAGCGGACCAACGCCTTGGCGCACTGGAAATAGACACTCGTCACGGTGATGACGAGGCCCGTGAGCGGCACCTTGCCGTCCATGGCCGCTGGCTCCAGCAGTGCCGGATCGGTGGTGATGCGGCCATGCCCATTGATGCGCAGGGTCTCGGCGACGCCCGGTACGAGGATCAGCAGTGCGACACGGGGATCCCGCACGATGTTCAGCAGACTGTCGATGCGGTTGTTGCCGCGGCGGTCAGGGATGAGCAAGGTCGTGGCGTCGACAACACGGATAAAGCCCGGCGGATCGCCGCGCGGCGTCGCATCGAGCCCCTCGGGCCCGGCGGTGGCGAGGACGCAGAAGGGCGATGCTTCGACCAGAGCGCGATATTCGGGGGTCAGCGCGGGCACCTCCTTGGTGAGCGCGGCCTCGCTGGCCGGCCCGTAGAGAGCCCTCAGCCCCTCTTCACTGTCGATCCACATGATCCCGTCTCCTGTCGGCGGCTGTCGTGGCAGGGGCGACCGCATCCCAAGCTGGCGCTACACTGCCCCTGGCAAGAATCGCAGGACCCGTCATGATCGTCGCCACGTGGAACGTCAATTCCGTCAAGATCAGGGTCGAGAACACGCTCGCCTGGCTGAAGGCGCGCGATCCCGACATCGTCTGCCTGCAGGAGCTGAAATGTGTCGATGAAGCCTTCCCGCGGGAGGCCTTTGAAAGCGCCGGCTACAATGTCGCTGTGCACGGGCAGAAGACCTATAACGGCGTCGCCATCCTCTCCAAGCTGCCGCTGGAGGACGTGACGCCCCGCCTGCCGGGCGACGAGGCCGACGAACAAGCGCGCTATCTCGAAGCGGTGGTGTCGACGCCGTCGGGCGCCGTCCGCGTCGCCAGCCTGTACCTGCCCAACGGCAATCCGGTCGGCACGGAGAAGTTCACCTACAAGCTTGCCTGGATGGACCGGCTGATCCGCCATGCGCGGGACCGCCTGGCGCTGGAGGAGCCGTTCCTGCTCTGTGGTGACTACAATGTCATTCCCATGCCGGACGACGCCAAGAACCCGAAGGACTGGATCGGCGATGCGCTGTTCCAGCCGGAAAGTCGGAGCAGGTTCCGCCAGTTGGCGGCGCTCGGCTTCACCGACGCGCTCAGGGCGTGCGACGATTCCGCCGGCCTTTACTCGTTCTGGGATTACCAGGCCGGAGCCTGGCCGCGGAACAACGGCATCCGCATCGACCACCTGATGCTGTCGCCGCAGGCCACCGACAGGCTGCTTACGGCCGGCATCGACAGCCACGTGCGCGGCTGGGAGAAGCCAAGCGATCACGTGCCGGTCTGGTGCGAGATCGGCGTCTGACGCCGTTCCACCCGCATGGGCATGCCGCCGTCAGGTCTCAACGTCAGGCGGATGGTCGGCAAAGGGTGGTGGCCGCCGATCGGGATGAAACGGATCGCGCGCATCAGCGTTGCGAGGATCACCACGGCTTCCGCCAGGGCGAAGGCAGCGCCAATACAGATGCGGGGACCAGCGCCGAATGGGAGAAAGGCGCCGCGATGCAAGGCGCGGGCGCGCTCTGGAGCGAATCGCTCGGGATCGAAAGCCTGGGGCAGCTCCCAGATCATCTGGTGGCGGTGGACGGCATAGACCGGCACATAGACCGGCGTGCCGACTGCCACCCTTTCGCCGCCGATCGTGACGTCTGCGGCGGCGATGCGCGGGATGAGCGGCGCCGGAGGGTAGAGGCGCATGGCCTCCTGCACCACCTGTTTGGCATAGACCAGCCGGTCGACATGGCTGGCCTCGACAGGCCCATCGCCCACGACCTCCGCGATCTCGGCCAGAAGACGAGCCTCGACCTCAGGCGCATTGCCGATGAGCCACAGCGCCCAGGTGAGCGCCAGGGCGGTCGTCTCGTGGCCGGCCACCACGAAGGTGAGGAGATTGTCGGCGAGTTCTTCGTCCGTCATCGCCCTGCCCGTCTCGGGATCCGCGGCGGCAATGAGAAAATCGAGAAGGTCCGGCGTCATGCCGGGCCGCGCCCGGCGCGCGGCGATGACCCTCACCATTTCCTGCCTCAGGAACAGATTGCCGGCCCGGGCTCGCCGCTTGCCGGGATAGGGAACCCAGGACGGCGCCCGAAGAATGGATAGCGCGGCGATCCAGCCGACCGAATCGAAATAATGTGAAATCTCTGCACCGAACCGCCGGGTGTCGAAGCTGGCCGCACCCGACAGCATGGTTTCGACAATGACGTCGAACGTCGTCGCCATCATCAGTTCGGCAATGTCGACCGTTTCGCCGGCCCTGTCCGTGAACACCGAGGCGGCTCGCGCGGCCGCCTCGCCAAAGGCAGGAACGAAACCGAGGATCGTCGCATGGCGGAACGGCGGTGCAGCGGCGCGGCGCTGCCAGCGCCAATGGGCCCCCTCCGCGGTGAAGATCGAGTCGTTGCCGACGGCAGGGCCGATGGTGCGGCGGATAATCGGCGCCTTGGGGAAAACCTGAGCCTTGGCGACCAGAACCTCGTCGATGAGGGCGGGATCCATCACAAAGAGCAGCGGCCGACCGGCAAAGCGCTGCCAGAACAGTGGCTCGGTGAAGAGCGGCTGCGGCCACGTCTCCAGCGGGTTACGCACCATGGTGCGCAGAAGCGGAAAGAGGCCGAGTTCTTCTCGCGGATGATCGATGGACCGCGGCGTGAATGGAGGCGAGGAGACCTCGGTCATCGCCGGGCCTCCGTCACCGCCGGACGGTCTTGATCCAGGACTCGACCATGCGCAGCGCCACACTGCGCTCGTCGTCGGAGGCCTGCCGCATGGCCTCCTCGTACATTTCGCTGATCCACGGCTCGTTCTCGCTCGCCGATTCCTTGGCGAGCGTCAGGAACATCAGTCCGCGCGGCGCGGCCCGCGGCACATCGCGGCCGGTGAACAGCATGTGACCGAGGACCGCCTGTGCCTGGTGATGGCTCTTCTGGGCTGCGAGTTGCAGCCAGCGGGCGGCCTGACGCGGATCGCGAGGGGCGCCCTTGCCCTCGAGCAGCATGCGCCCGAGGCGGAACTGGCCATCGGCATCGCCGTAGGTGGAGGCGGCGTAAAAATAGAGTTCGACGGCCTTGCCCGGATCGGGCCGGACATAGGTGTTGGGGATGCCTTCGACCAGATAATTGCCCATGGCAACGAAAGCGGAGGAGATGAACCGCGCATCGGGGGAGTTCGGTCCCTCCTCGCGCCGCGTCATGGTGATCTGGCGGAAGGTCTCGAATGCCTTCAGGTCGGACCGGGCGACACCCTCTCCTTCCATATACATCCGGCCGAGGCGCCAGGCGGAGGCCGCATGGCCGCCGCTCGCGGCATATTGCAGCGCCGTTACGGCCTCGGCGGTCCGGCCATCGCGCAGGGCCCGGCCATAGGCGCGGAAGGCGTCGAGAGCGGAGCGGGCATCGCCTGCAGGCTGGCCGTCGAACGCCCACGCGCCGCCCGTCGGCAGAGCCGCCGCCATGACCGTCGCCACCAGGACGACATGCACGCTGAGACGATCAGATATCCGCATAGACGTGCTTTTCCCCGACGCCGCCCGGGTGGGTCACCGCGCCGTCAACCGCAGGTCCGACCTGCTGGGCAAATTTCCAGATGGCGCCCGAGCCGTATTCCGTCGGTTTCGGACCGGTCCATTCCTTCTTACGCGCCCGCATTTCGGCGGCCGTAAGGCGAACTTTGAGCGTTCCCTTGACGGCATCGATTTCGATCATGTCGCCGTCGCGCAGCAGCGCGATAGGGCCGCCGACCTGCGCCTCAGGCCCGACATGGCCGATGCAGAAGCCGCGCGTCGCACCCGAGAAACGGCCATCGGTGATGAGCGCGACCTTGTCGCCCATGCCCTGGCCGTAAAGCGCGGCTGTGGTCGCGAGCATCTCGCGCATGCCCGGTCCACCCTTCGGGCCCTCATAGCGAATGACGATGACCTCACCTTCGCGGATGGTGCGGTCGGTCACCGCCTTGAAGCACTCTTCCTCGCGGTCGAAGCAGCGCGCCGGCCCCTTGAACTTCAGCTTCTTCATGCCGGCGACCTTCACGATCGCCCCGTCCGGCGCCAGGTTGCCCCTGAGGCCGACAACGCCGCCGGTCTTGGTGATGGGCTTCGTCGTCGGATAGACGACATCCTGGTCAGGGTTCCACTTCACCGAAGCCAGGTTCTCGGCCATGGTCCGGCCGGTCACGGTCATGCAGTCACCGTGCAGATAGCCGCCGTCGAGCAGCGCCTTCATCAGCAGCGGAATGCCGCCGGCCTCGAACAGATCCTTGGCGACATATTTCCCGCCCGGCTTCAGGTCGGCGATATAGGGCGTCTTCTTGAAGATCTCGGCGACATCGAAAAGATCGAACTTGATGCCGCATTCATGCGCCATGGCCGGCAGATGAAGGGCCGCATTGGTGGAGCCGCCCGACGCGGCGACAACAGTCGCGGCATTTTCCAGCGCCTTGCGGGTAACGATGTCGCGCGGCCGGATCCGCCGGGCAATGAGTTCCATGACCTTCTCGCCCGCCGCGTAGCAGAAGGCGTCGCGAATGTCGTAGGGCGCCGGCGCGCCGGCCGAATAGGGCAAGGCCAGGCCGATGGCTTCCGACACGGTCGCCATGGTGTTGGCCGTGAACTGGGCGCCGCAGGCGCCAGCCGAAGGGGCACCCACCCGCTCCAGCTCGTCGAGATCGGCGTCGGACATGGCTCCGACCGAATGCTGGCCGACTGCCTCGAACAGGTCCTGGACCGTCACCTGACGGCCCCGGAATGTACCCGGCAGGATCGAACCGCCGTAGATGAAGATCGAGGGCACGTTGAGGCGCACCATGGCCATCATCATACCGGGCAGCGACTTGTCGCAGCCGGCAAGGCCGACCAGGGCATCATAGGCATGGCCACGCATCGACAGTTCGACCGAGTCCGCGATGATCTCGCGGGATGGCAGCGATGACTTCATCCCGGCATGGCCCATGGCGATGCCATCGGTGACGGTGATGGTGCAGAATTCCCGCGGCGTACCCTGGGCGGATTCAACGCCCTTCTTGACCGCCTGCGCCTGACGCATCAGGGCAATGTTGCAGGGTGCCGCCTCGTTCCAGCAGGTGGCGACGCCGACGAAGGGCTGGTGGATCTGCTTGGTCGTCAGCCCCATCGCATAGAGATAGGACCGGTGCGGCGCCCGCGATGGGCCCTCCGTCACGTGCCGGCTGGGCAGCTTGGACTTGTCGAAAGTGGGGCCGCTCATCGCACAACTCCCGCATGAAATTGAGTGGACGGGACGCTGGGCGAACACTGAAAACGAAATGCAGGGGTCATTGACGCGGCGGCCATGGGAAGGTTCCACGCCAAAGCGGGAACGGGACATTTACCGCTAATTTTTTGCGCTTCGGCCTGTGGCGGGATTGCGGCAAAACATGGTGAACGGATCGCGCCGATGCGAGCCGTTCCAGTCTGTTGCCAAAAGGACACGAAAAAGGCCGGCGTGCTGTGCACGCCGATCTGTCCGATGCGACACCAGGCGAAAGAGCCGCCCTGTCGCGAGTTCAGCCGAGCGCTGCAAGTCTCTGCAACGCGGCCTCGACGCTCTTGCGCCGCTCCGCCGCCTCGGCGCGCTTCTCGTGCTGTTCGGCCACCACGTCTTCGGCGGCCCGCGCCATGAAATTGGCATTGGTGAGCTTCGCATCGCAGCGCACGATGTCGCTCTCCGCCTCCTTCAGCGCCTTGGCAAGGCGGGCGCGCTCGGCAGCGACGTCGATCAGTCCGGCCATCGGCAGGGCGAGGGTCTCGCCGCGCACGACGATCTGCACGGAGCCCTGCGGGGCCTCGGCGGCGGCCGTGATGCCGGACAACCTCGCAAGACGGTTGAGAAGATCACCATAACGCGCTGAGAGAGATTGTGTCTTCTCCGACGGCGACAGCAGGACCAGTGGCACCTGTGTGCCCGGCGCGATATTCATCTCGGCGCGGACGGAGCGGATGGCGGTGATCGCATCGACCAGCCAGCCGATTTCCGCCTCCGCCGCCTCGTCGGCGAGCCCGTCGAGCTGCGGCCAGGGGCTGAGTGCCAGGACGTCCGCGCGCGCGGGGCCCGTCTCCCCCGTCAAGGCCCACAATTCCTCGGTGATGAAGGGCATGAACGGGTGCAGCAGCGTCAGGATCTGATCGAGGGTCCAGGCGGTGGCGGCCCGCACCTCGGCCTTGGCGGCCTCGTCGCTGCCGGTGAAGACCGGCTTGGCGAATTCGAGGAACCAGTCGCAGAAGATGTTCCAGACGAAACGGTAGGTGGCGCCAGCGGCTTCATTGTACCGATAGGCCTGGATCGCCGCCTCGGTCTCGGCCACCGCCTTCGCGGTCTCCCCGACGATCCATTTGGCCAGCGTCGTCTTCACGGCGGCAGGGTCGAAGCCTGCCACGCGCTGGCATTCGTTCATCTCGGCAAAACGTGCGGCATTCCAGAGCTTGGTCGCAAAGTTGCGGTAGCCCTCGACGCGCGAACGCGCGAACTTGACATCGGACCCCTGGCTGGCCTGGGCCACCAGTGCAAAACGCAGCGCATCGGCGCCGAACTCGTCGATGAGGCCGAGAGGATCGACCACATTGCCGAGCGTTTTCGACATCTTGCGACCCTTGTCGTCACGCACGAGGCCGTGGATGACCACATCAGAGAAGGGCTTGTCCCCCATGAAATGGAGACCCAGCATCATCATGCGGGCCACCCAGAAGAAGATGATGTCGAAGCCGGTGACGAGGGTCGAACCCGGATAGAAACGCCTCAGTTCCGGCGTCCCGTCGGGCCAGCCCAGTGTCGAGAAGGGCCACAGTCCGGACGAGAACCAGGTATCAAGCACATCGGGGTCGCGGGTCAGCGCCACCCCTGCCCGGCCGAAATGCGCGTCCGCCTGAGCCTGGGCCTCCGCTTCGGTGGAGGCCACGAAGACCGCGCCATCCTCGGCATACCAGGCGGGAATCTGGTGGCCCCACCAGAGCTGCCGCGAGATGCACCACGGCTGGATGTTCTCAAGCCAGCGGAAGTAATCGCCGGCGAAACGCTCCGGCACGAAGCGCGTCTCGCCCCGGCGCACTGCCTCGAGAGCCGGCTTTGCGAGCGTTGCGGCGTCGACATACCACTGCTCGGTCAGCCAGGGCTCGACCACGGCGCCGCCGCGCTGGGCATGCGGAACCATATGGGTATGCGGCTCGATCTTCGCGACCAGCCCGAGCGCCTCAAGGTCCGCCACCACCTTCTTGCGCGCCTCGAAACGCGGCAGGCCGCGATAGGCCTCGGGAGCGTTCTCGTTCACCACCGCCGAGGCATCGAAGATGTTGATGAGCGGCAGGTCGTGCCGCTTGCCGACCTCGAAGTCGTTGAAGTCGTGAGCGGGCGTGATCTTCACCGCACCCGATCCCTTCTCAGGATCGGAATAGGTATCACCGACGATGGGGATTTGCCGGCCGACCAGCGGCAGCACCACCGTCTTGCCGATGAGATGCCGATAGCGCTCGTCATCGGGATGAACGGCGACCGCCGTGTCGCCGAGCATGGTCTCGGGCCGTGTCGTTGCCACCGTGATGAACTGGGTCGGGTCGTCCTTGAGCGGATATTGGAAATGCCAGAGGTGGCCCTTCACCTCGAGGGAATCGACCTCGAGGTCCGAGATGGCCGAACGGAATTCCGGGTCCCAGTTCACCAGACGATTGTCACGATAGATCAGCCCCGCCTTGTGCAGGTCGACGAAGACCTTGGTGACGGCGCGGACCATCTGATCGGAAGCCTCGCCATGCACGCCCATGGTGAAACGCTCGCGCGACCAGTCGCAGGAGGCACCGAGACGCTTCAACTGGTTGACGATCGTGCCGCCGCTCTCGGCCTTCCATTCCCAGACCTTCTCGATGAACTTCTCGCGGCCGAGATCGCGCATGTGGATCTGCTTCTCGGCGAGTTGGCGCGACACCACGAGCTGGGTCGCGATGCCGGCATGGTCCGTCCCTGGCTGCCACAGCACGTCCTTGCCGCGCATGCGCTCGTAGCGGCACAGCACGTCCTGCAGCGTGTTGTTCAGGGCGTGGCCCATATGCAGCGAGCCCGTGACGTTCGGCGGCGGGATCATGATCGCATAGGTTTCGGCGCCCGCGCGGTCGGGCCTCCCGGCCCTGAAGGCCTCGGCCTTGTCCCATGCGGCCGCGATACGGGCCTCGATATCCTTGGGTGAATAGGTCTTCTCGAGCATGACGGTCCGGCGGCGTTCCAGCGATGGGAGCGCACCAAAGCCGCGCCCGGACCGAGAAGTCAACATTTCTGCCATGCGAAGCCGTCACTTGCCGCATTGCGGAAACAGGGCACATAGGCTGTCGATGACCCAGCACGCCGCCGATGTGCCGCCTCCCGATGCCGTGCCGTGGCGGGCCCTGTTCCTCCTGGGGTCAGCCTCCTTCGCCTCCTCGGCGGGCCTGCGCTTCTGCGATCCGCTGCTGCCGAAGCTGGCCGACGCCTTCCAGACCACGCCCGGCGCCGCGGCCATCGTCGTCACCGCCTACGGCCTCGCCTATGGCGGCTTCCAGTTGGTCACCGGCCCGCTCGGCGACCGCTATGGCAAGGTGCGCATGATCGCCCTCGGGGCCACGCTCTGCGGGCTTTTCACCCTCGCCTGCGCCTTCGCAACCTCGCTGGAGCAGATCGCCCTGTTTCGATTCCTGGCGGGCCTGACGGGCGCTGCCATCATTCCCAACTGCCTGGCCTTCATCGGCGACACGATACCGCTGGCCCAGAGACAGGCGGTGCTGGCCCGCTACATGATTTTCATGAGCTCTGGCGCCATCAGCGGCCAGGCCGTGGGCGGCCTGCTCGCCGATGCCTTCGGCTGGCCGGCGGCCTTCGTCATGGTGGGGGGCTTCATGATCGCCGCCGGTCTGACGCTCACCATCCAGTTGCGCAGCAATCCGGTCCTGTCGCGCCGCACAGCGGTACCCAGCGGCGGCCTCGCCGGCTCCTTCCGCCAGATCCTCGCTAGCGTCCGCAGCCCGCTCGGCCGGCTCGTGCTGGCGACGGTGACGGTGGAAGCGGTGCTCTATATCGGTGCCTTCACCTTCGTCGGCGCCCATCTTCACGACAAGTTCGACGTGAGCTTCACGGTCATCGGCATCATGACGGCGCTGTCGGCTGTCGGCGCCGTCGCCTATTCGTCCTTTGCGCCGATGCTGCTGGCGCGGTTCTCCCAGGCGAGCCTCCTCGTCCTGGCGGGTGGAGCTTTCAGCCTGAGCTTCGTGGTCATCGCGCTCTCGCCATGGCTCTGGCTCGTGGGTGTGGCGATCGTACTGTGCGGCGCCGCCTTCGCGCTGTTTCACAACGCGCTGCAGATCATGGCGACACAGATCAATCCGGACGCCCGCGGCGCGTCCATCGCCACCTTCGCCTTCTGCTTCTTCGCCGGTCAGACGCTCGGCGTCCTCTGCACCAGCGTGATGTTCGACCGTTTTGGCCCCGAGCCGATCTTCCTGATCGCGGCGGCGCTGACGCCGGTCATGGCGCTGGTTTTCCGCGCGCGGCTGCAGTCCTTGCAGAAGGCTTGAGCCCGGTCAGCGACCGGGACCGCGCGACACGCGCTCGATCTCGGCCCGCACCAGCCTTTCGACGAGTTGCGGCAGGTTGTCATCGAGCCAGGTCTTCAGCATCGGGCGCAGCATGTCACGCAGCAGATCCTCGATGGTGCGGTTTCCACCAACCATCATGGAACTCGCCAGGGAACCGAAAGCGGCGCCGACGGCGGCGTTGGCCTCGGCCGAGAGCAGCGCCGATGCCGCCATGGGAGGCGGCGGAGCGTAGCGCTCCGGGGCCGGCGGGGAATCGATGAAGTCGAGGTCGGCCCGCTGGGAGATCGGCTTGATGATGCCCATGCGCTCGGGAACAGCGTCAGCCTTGCTCAGCTCGAAAATGTCGGGCTCCGGCGGCGCCGCCTTCGGCGGGGCCGGGGGAGGCGGCGGCGGGGGTTCCGGCTCCTCGTCCATGGCATCGAATCCGGCGAGCAGCGCGTCGATGTCGTCCTGGGACTTCGGTGCTTCCTCGGCCGCCGGTTCGGGCGCCGGGGGCGGGGGTGGCGGCGCAGCCTTGGCAGCCGGCGCCTTGGCAGGCTCGTCGTCAGCGATGATCCGGCGGATCGACGCCAGGATTTCCTCCATCGACGGTTCGTTCGCCTTGGCCGCCTGTGACATCCCCGCCCACCTCAACCGTCGCACGCATCAGAAGCGAAGGGCAAAAAATGGCCCAAAGGCCGAATCGCTTCCGAATCAACACCGACGACTATGCACCGCCGCAGCATCTGTAGCCAACGCGCGGCTCGCCGATCCACAGCCAAAGTCGGCGCGGCCACAGGCCGGATCAGCGACCGTCCGGCGTGCGAACGCCGATCCACTGGTCGCGGACCTGATTGTAATGGGTGGTGGGATCGAAGATCTCGGTGCGCAGCGCCAGCCGGCTGCCGTTGAGCCGACCCATGGCGGCAAGGACCGAATAGGACAGAACGACCCGGTCACGCTGGGCACGGACCAGCGCGACACGGGCTTCCGTCAGGGTCTGGGTGGCGTTCAGAACGTCGATGATGGTGCGCTGGCCGACCTTGTATTCCTCGCGGATTCCATTGACGGCGATGTCCTGCGACCGCACCTGCACCTCGGCCGCCTGGATCTGCGCGCGCGATGCTTCGAGCGCGGCCCAGGACTGGGTGACAGCCTGCCGGACGCTCGCCGCCGCCGTCTCGATCTGGATGCGGCGCTGACCATAGGTCTCCTTGGCCGCCCGGATGGCCGCGTAGTCCCGGCCTCCATTCGCAAAGATCGGAATGGTCAGAGTCATGCCGACGGCCGCCGACAGCGACTGGCCGCTGGAGGCGGACTGCTCCGCGGCGCGGGTCAGGCTCGCCGACAGGCCGAGCGTCGGGTAGAGGGCCGACTCGGCGATCCGGACCTGCAGCAACTGCGCATCCGCGCCGTGGCGGGCGCCGCGAATGGCCGGATGCTCACTCTGACCGGCGATGACGGCGGCATCGAGATTGCGCGGCAGCAGCCGTTCGATCGTACGGGCCGGCGTGAGACGGGCCGGCTGGACGCCCACCTGCTGCATGTAGACGGAACGCGCATTGGCGAGATCGGCTTCAGCGCCGGTGGCAACCGCAATAGCCGCCTGCAGCGCCGATTCCGCCAGCGCCACGTCGGTGCGCGTCACTTCGCCGACATTGAATCGGTCACGGGTGGCGCGCAGCTGTTCACGCAGAACCTCGACATTGCGGCGCCGCAGGTCGAGGACCGCCTGCTCGCGCAGGACGTTCATATGGGCAGTGGCCGAGGCGAGGAGGACAGTCTGTTCGGTGTTCCGCAGGGTTTCGCGCGCCGCCAGAACGTTCTGGTCGGCCTGTCGAACCGAATTGGTGGTGCGGTTCCCGTCGAACAGCGGCTGGGTGACCGACAGAGTCGCCGCCCGGGGCAGTGACCGGACGGTGCGCGCCGACCCCGGACCCGTTCCGAGATAGGCCGAAGGGCCGACGCTCGATTCGGTATACTGCCCGGCGGCGGTGATCGTCGCATTCACGGAGGGGCGATAGCCCGAAAGCGCCGCGGGAACGCCTTCATTCGCCACCCTCACGCCTGCACGGGCAGCATTCAGGTCGGGATTGTTGCGATAGGCCTGGACGAGCGTGTGCTCGATGGACTGGGCCCGTACGGCCGGAGCGGCAAAGACAATGGAAGCGAGCGCAACGGACACTACCGTCGCGGAGCGCGCACGAAACATCGTGGCTCCGGTCATGGACAACACCTGCTATTTGGCGCCAACCCGGAGCGATCCGCCATGACCTCCGGGCTATGGACCCAAGGGTTAATGAAAACCGCGGGCTGAGGAAACCCCTTCAGGCGGTCTAGTCCACGCTTCACTGTCCCGGTGGGACAAGTCGGCAACACCTGTCGCGATGTCAGAAGACGAAACCGCGCGGCGCCGCAAAGCCCGGCAGCAGGGGAATCGCGGCGTCAAAAGCCGGCCTGATGCTGAACTCCTGCCCGATCCTGACATGAACCAAGCATTTCGCAGCCCGTCCCGTGCCAACGATCGCCACGAGGCGACCGCCCTCGGCCAGTTGCGCGAGGAGGCTCTGCGGGACCAGTTCGGCGGCACCCTGCAGGAGAATGACGTCGAACGGGGCGCGATCCGGCGCCCCCGCACCGAGCCCTGCCTCGACGACCACGACCTGCGATTCGCCGCCAAGCGCCTGGCGGGCCTGCGCAACCAGGTCGCCGTCCTCCTCCAGCGCGACGACCGAACCGGCGATCCGCCCCAGGACTGCGCTGGAATAGCCGGTGGCTGCGCCCACATCGAGGACCCTGTCGGCCGGACCGATCTCTGCCGCCTGGATCATGCGCGCCAGAACCATCGGCTCCACCAGATAGCGCGCCGTGCGGCTTCCAGTCTCGCCCTTCACGGCGAGGTCGTCGTCCAGATAGGCGAGCGGGCGCAGCGCGTCGGGGACGAAGTTCTCCCGCGGAACGGCCATCAGCGCATCGACGATGCGGCTGTCTGTCACATCATTGACCCGGATCTGGGTGTCGACCATGGTGCGGCGCGCCCTGGCAAAATCCATCATGGGCTCAATCCCTCGATCGCCACACCGCCACGATGCCGGCAGGCCGTCTCGTCGGGTCGTGTTTACCGGTGGTACAGCCAGAAACGCAAGGCGCCTGACTTCGGCCCTGGGTTGTTGCGAGCCCCCTGCCCCCATGCTAGAGCGAAACTACTCCGCATCGGCTTGGCCGGTGATGACGGGATGGCCTCGTGGCGGAGTGGTTACGCAGAGGACTGCAAATCCTTGCACCCCGGTTCGATTCCGGGCGAGGCCTCCACCCCCTTCTCGTCACGTCCACTCAGCTCTTTGCGGGACGCAACGCCGCGTTCACCCGCGGCCAGCGGCGACCGATTTTGATTGTCAGCCGTCGCCGCGAGCGGCGCATGCGGGCGCTGTCGACGGAGAGAATCACGAAACCGACGGGGAACATCCAGGCGCCGAGGATGGGAAGGAAACTGAACATCCCGCCGGCGATGAAAGACCAGCCGAGTACCTGCCGTCGCAGACGCGTGCGCGGCAACCGGAAGCGCCGACCAAAGACCACGGCCGAGACCGGCGGACGGGCTGCATCGGGACGGATGGTTTGGCGATCGGGCGTGGTGACGGTTTCCATCTCGGCAGTGATGGCCCCGGCAAGCCGGCGGATCAATGGCAAGGCCGATCAAAATGATACCCGGCGACGATTGGCCCTTGGCAATGACGAAGCACCTGTGTTATTCGCGCCGCTCTCACGACGAGCACGTGATCCTCGGTAGCTCAGTGGTAGAGCAACCGGCTGTTAACCGGTTGGTCGCTGGTTCGAATCCGGCCCGGGGAGCCAATTCAAAAACCTCCGGAGCGCCCATGCGCCCCGGAGGTTTTTTGTGTCCGGCCAAGGCCCCGTCCGGCGTGTGGTGAGACTTACGGCCGCAGCGGCAGTCTTGCGCGGCGCGATCGGGGATGGTCGCCTGCCGCCGCCCGTGTGCGACAGGAATCACCATGACCACATCCATCATCCGCAGCCGCAGCCTGATCACGGGTGTCGCCCACCGCTTCGCCTGCCATGGGATGGACGACGGCGCCGTGCTCCAGGAGGACGGCGTCATTGTCGCCGTGGACCGGTTCGACGCGCTTCAGGCCCGCCATCCCACCGTCGCGGTGGTTGGCACCGGGACGGAGGTCATGCTGCCAGGCTTCGTCAACGCCCATCACCATGTCGGTCTCACTCCGGTCCAGCTCGGCTCGCCCGATATGCCGCTGGAACTGTGGTTCATCACGCGGATGGTGATCCGCAATCTCGATCTCTACCTCGACACGCTCTATTCCGCTTTCGAGATGGTCGGCTCGGGCGTCACCACTGTTCAGCACATCCAGAGCCTCTTGCCGGGCACCCTCCCCGAGGTCGACGCCAAGTGCTCTGAGGTGATCCGTGCCTATGAGGACATCGGCATGCGCCTGTCCTACTGCTATTCGGTGCGAGACCAGAACCGGCTCGTTTACCGGGCCGACGATGAGCTTGTCGCCTCCCTGCCGGCGCCCCTGCGCGATCCGATGAAGCGCTATTTCGACCGGTTCCGCACCAGCCTCGACGAGGTCATGGGGCTGTTCGAGACGTTGCTCGCCCGCCACGCCGGCAAGCGCCGCGTCCGCATCCAGCTTGCCCCCGCCAATCTGCACTGGTGCTCGGACAGGGCCCTCGCGGCGCTGGCCGACATGGGGGCTAAACATGCAGCCCCGCTGCACATGCATCTGGTCGAGACCGCCTATCAGAAGGAATATGCGCGCCGCCGGAGCGGCGGCACGGCCCTCGAACACATCGACCGGTTTGGCCTCGTCAACGAGCGCCTGACCATCGGCCATGGCGTGTGGCTCAGCGAAAGCGATCTCGACCGCGTCGCCGCGGCCGGCGCCTGCATTTGCCATAACTGCTCGTCGAATTTCCGCCTGCGGTCAGGCGTCGCAGCACTCAACGCGTTCGAGGCGCGCGGCATCCGTACCGCCATCGGCATCGACGAAGCAGGCATCAACGACGACCGCGACATGCTGCAGGAACTGCGCATGGTTCTGCGGACCCACCGGGTGCCCGGCATGGACGAGACCGAGGTGCCGACCGTCCCGCAGGTCCTGCGCATGGCCACGACAGGCGGTGCCGCCACGACGCCCTATGGCGCCACCATCGGCGCGCTCGAGGTCGGCAAGGCCGCAGATCTCGTCCTCTACGACTGGAATGCTGTCGCCTACCCCTATCTCGATGCGGAAACGCCGGTCATCGACGCGCTGGTCCAGCGTGCCAAGCCCGCGGCAATACGGACGGTCATGTGCGACGGCGAGATCATCTATACCGATGGCCGCTTCACCCGCGTCGACCGCGATGCGGCCTTGAAGGCTCTGCACGACGATCTCGCCAAGGCGCTGGCCGACGACGAGGTCGAGCGCCGGGTGCTCTCCAAGGCGCTGCTGCCCCATGTGAGGCGCTTCTATGCCGACTATATCGATCCCGCACGCCACGAGCCGTTTTACCGGACGAGTTCGCGGATCTGAGACCCTGACGAATTCACCATCCCGCTGGTGAACCGGCTGCGCCGGGCACCCGTAAGGCGTTCATGTCGCAAGCTCCTGCCATCGTCTGGTTTCGGGATGACCTCCGTCTGGCGGACCATCCGGCGCTCGCGCGGGCGGCGGCTTCAGGCGCACCGGTGATCTGTCTCTACATCCGCGAGGATCCTGGCCAACGGCAGCGCCCCCTCGGGGCCGCCGCACGCTGGTGGCTGGCCGGCAGCCTGCGCGCCCTCGACGAAGCCCTGCGGAGCATGGGCCAGCGCCTCATTCTGCGATCGGGAGCCGCTTCGGAGGTCATGGCCGCCGTGATCGCGGCCAGCGGCGCAAGGACGGTGTTTTGGAACCGGCGCTACGATGCCGGCGGCATCGCCGTCGACACGGCGCTGAAGGCGGAACTCGCCGCGCGCGGCATCGCGGTGGCGAGCCTGCCGGGAAATCTTCTGCGCGAGCCCTGGGAGGTAAAATCCGGCGCGGGAGATCCGATGAAGGTGTTCTCGCCCTTCTGGCGTGCGCATCAACGCCTGGGCGACATCCGTGAGCCCTTGCGCAGGCCGACCGCCCTCGCTCCGTTCAACGGCGGCCTGGCGAGCGAAGATCTGGCATCCTGGGACCTGGAGCCGACGAAGCCCAACTGGGCCAGCGGCTTTCCCGAGGCCTGGACGCCCGGCGAGGCCGGCGCCCAGACCGCCCTCGCCGCCTTCCTTGTTGGGGCGCTCGGGGGCTATGCCGAGGCCCGTGACCGACCGGACCGGCCGTCCACCTCGCGGCTGTCACCGCATCTGCGCTTCGGCGAGATCTCCCCGGTGCAGATCTGGCGCCAGGCCCATATGGCGGCAGGCCTCGACGGCAGCCGGGACCTGACGAAATTCCTCGCGGAGATTGGCTGGCGGGAATTCGCCTATCATCTTCTCTTCCACTTTCCGGACCTCGCCGAGACCAATTTCCAGCCACGTTTCGACGGGTTTCCGTGGCGGGACGACGCGGCGGCTCTGGCGGCCTGGCGGCGCGGCCGCACCGGCTACCCTTTGGTCGATGCCGGCATGCGCCAGCTCTGGCAGACCGGCTGGATGCACAACCGGGTCCGCATGGTCGTCGCCTCTTTTCTGGTAAAGCACCTGCTCATCGACTGGCGCGCCGGCGAACGCTGGTTCTGGGACACTTTGGTCGACGCCGACGTCGCCAACAATCCCGCGAGCTGGCAATGGGTCGCCGGTTCGGGCGCCGACGCGGCGCCCTATTTCCGCATCTTCAACCCGATGCTTCAGGGTCAGAAATTCGATCCGCACGGCAACTACGTCCGGCGCTGGGTGCCCGAACTCGCCGCATTGCCGAAGGATGCGATCCATGCACCTTGGGAGGCGCCTGAGCCCGTCCTCGCAAAGGCCGGGATCCGCCTCGGCGAAACCTATCCGCACCCGGTGGTTGATCACGACGCGGCGCGCCGGCGGGCCCTCGATGCCCTGGCCGAAATCCGCGACCCCTCCGCCGCATGAGCGCCTTGTCCTGGACTTTCCCCCTGCCCCTTCCGCATTCCCGACATGGGAACCCCAGCGGCATTGAAGGATTGAAGAAATTGCCTAGTCTAGCAATGACGCCAGAGATCGACCTCCCGTGCGGATCGACCAAGCGGCTTGTCCGCTTGGTGTGGAACGGTCCGCGAGATCGCCGGTGTCCTGCGCCCTCGAAACATTCCGAATGAACGGAAGAGCGTCGTCCCGATGAGCATGACCAGCCGGCCCTCCGCCCGTTTCGCCGAAACCATCGAGGTTACCAAGGAGAGCCTGCGCCGCGCCACGGCGGGTTTGCCCTCGCTGATGCGCCTGGCTCTCGGCTATCCCCTGAAGATTCGCTACGGCCAGCTGACGCTGCGCCTGCCAGACGGGCGGCGGCTGCTCTTCCGCGGCGCGGACGCCGGACCGAGCGCCGAGATGGTCGTGCACGACCTGAAATTCGCGCGCCGGCTCATCCTGGACGGGGATGTCGGCTTCGCCGAGGCCTATATCCGCGGCGAGTGGGACACGCCTGACCTCTCGGGATTCCTTCACTTCTTCGCCTTCAACATGGAGGCGGTCCGCAACCTCACCCGCTTCAATCCGGTCGCGCGTGTGCTCCAGCGCTACCGGCACTGGCGCAACCGCAACACCCGCACCCAGGCCAAGCGCAACATTGCGGCCCATTACGACCTCGGCAATGCCTTCTACCGGGAATGGCTTGACCCCTCCCTGACCTATTCATCGGCGCTTTTCGAACGCGGCGACGAGACGCTGCACGAGGCCCAACTCGCCAAATATCGCCGTCTTGCGCGCGACCTCGTGCTCAAGCCAGGCGATCACGTCCTCGAAATCGGCTGTGGCTGGGGCGGGTTTGCCGAGGTCGCAGCCCGCGAGTTTGGCGCGCATGTCACTGGCCTAACCCTGTCGGAGGAGCAGTTCACGCATGCGACGCGGCGGATGGCGGAAGCCGGCCTCGCCGACCGCGTTACCATCAAGCTGCAGGATTACCGCGACGAGCGCGGTCGCTACGATGCCGTCGCCTCGATCGAGATGTTCGAGGCGGTCGGCAAGGAATACTGGCAGACCTATTTCGACAAGGTCGCGGGCTGCCTGCGGCCGGGTGGCCGCGCCGGGCTGCAGGTGATTACCATCGACGAGGCCTATTTCAGCGACTATGTCCGCGAGATCGACTTCATCCGGGCCTATATCTTTCCGGGCGGCATGCTGCCGACGCCGACCCACATGCGCGACCTGCCCCGGCGGAGCGGCCTGAAAATCGAAAGCGAACTGGGCTTCGGACAGGACTACGCCCGCACCCTCAACGCCTGGGCCGGCAGCTTCACCACGGCGTGGACGGGCCTCGTTCCGCTCGGTTTCGACGAGCGCTTTCGCCGGATGTGGCTCTATTACCTCTGCTATTGCGAGGCCGGTTTCCGGACCGGCGGCATCGACGTCAAGCAGATGGTCTATCGCCGCGACTGAGCCTGGCCGGCGCCCGGGCGACCAGGCGCGGGGTTGAGCGGCAGGCGGCGCTCGGATAGCGTCCCCGCCGGGAGCGGAGCCTGCGCATGTCCTTTGCAGCCAATGTCGTCGACGCTATCGGCAACACGCCGCTCATCCGCCTCGCGCGGGCGAGCGAGGCGACTGGCTGCACCATCCTCGGCAAGGCCGAGTTCATGAACCCCGGACAGTCCGTCAAGGATCGGGCGGCGCTCTATCTCGTTCGCGACGCCATGAACAAGGGCTTGGTACGCTCTGGCGGCACCATCGTCGAAGGGACGGCGGGCAATACCGGCATCGGCCTCGCCATGGTTGGCCGGGCCCTGGGGCTCGCCTGTGTCATCGTTATTCCGGAGACCCAGTCGAAGGAGAAGAAGGACACCCTGCGCCAGCTTGGCGCGCGTCTCATCGAGGTCCCCGCGGTGCCCTATGCCGATCCGAACAATTTCGTGAAGGTTTCGGCACGGGTCGCCGAACGGCTGGCGCGGGAGAATGCCGACGGCGCCTTCTGGGCCAACCAGTTCGACAATGTCGCGAACCGCCTGGCCCATGTCGAAACCACCGGGCCGGAAATCTGGCGCGATACGGGGGGCCGGATCGACGGCTTCATCTGCGCCATCGGATCGGGCGGTACGCTCGCCGGCACTGCCATGGCCCTGAAGGACCGATCATCGGCCGTGACGATCGGCTGCGCCGATCCGATGGGCGCGGCGATGTACTCCTGGTTCACCAGCGGCGAACTGAAATCCAGCGGCTCCTCCATCAGCGAGGGGATCGGCCAGGGCCGCGTGACGGCCAATATTGCCGGGGCTCCCGTGGACGTCGCTTTCCAGATCCCCGACACCGAAGCGATCCCCGTCATGTTCGACCTGCTCGAGCACGAGGGCCTGTGCGTCGGCCCCTCCTCGGGCGTCAATGTGGCCGGGGCCATCCGTCTTGCCCGCCACATGGGTCCCGGCCACACGATTGTGACCATTCTCTGCGACTATGGCTTCCGCTATGCGTCGAAGATCTACGACCCCACCTTCCTGCGCAGCAAGGGGCTCGCCGTTCCCGCGCTGCTCGAACAGCCGGCCCTGCCCCTCGTCGACCTCCTGCCGGTGACCTGATGCCCACTGAGTTCCTTTTTCGTGACGATGCCTACATCGCCGAGTGCGAGGCGGTAGTCACCGCCATCACCGAAAAGAACGGCGCCTTCGGTGTCGAACTCGACCGCACCGTCTTCTATCCGACCGGCGGCGGCCAGCCTGGCGACAATGGCTCGCTGCTGGTCGCGGGGACGGCGCTGGACGTCACCACAACCGTCTACGGCGACACCAAGGGCGATATCATCCACGTCATCGCACCCGGAGCGACACCTCCGGCCGTGGGAACGCGCCTCGTGGCGCGGATCGACTGGCCGACGCGCCACGCCCGCATGCGGATGCATACGGGCCTGCATCTCCTCTCGGTCGTTCTGCCCTATCCGGTAACGGGCGGATCGATCGGCGCCGAAGAGAGCCGGCTCGATTTCGACATCCCCGAATCCGGGCTCGACCGCGACACCCTGACTGAGAAGCTCAACGAACTGATCGGACAGGATGCCGCCGTGACCGACCGGTGGATCACCGATGCCGAACTCGAAGCCAATTCCGGGCTGGTCAAGACCATGGCCGTGAAGCCCCCGATGGGCTCTGGCAAGGTGCGGCTGGTCGAGATCGCCGGCCTCGATCTCCAGCCCTGCGGCGGCACCCATGTGCGCCGCACTGGCGAGATCGGGCGGATGGCGGTTTCGGCCATCGAAAAAAAGGGCAAGCTGAACCGGCGCGTGCGCGTCGTGTTCGCATGAGGAGACGACCCCTGTGAGCACCCTTCCTTCGTCCTGGCTGCGATCCACCGATTGGCTCGCCAACCATATCGACTTTCCCGACCTCGTGATCCTCGACGCGTCCTACTATCTCTCGACCATGAAGCGCGACGCGGAGGCAGAGTTCCTGGCGGGGCATATTCCGGGCGCCCAGCGTTTCGATATCGACGCGGTGAAGAACGCCGAGTCGGATCTGCCGCACATGATGCCCCCGGCTACGGTCTTCTCCGCAGCCTGCCGCAAGCTCGGCATCGGTGACGGCAAATCTGTGCTGATCTATGACGGTCTTGGCCTGTTCTCCGCCCCGCGGGTCTGGTGGATGTTCCGCAATTTCGGCGTGGAGCGGGTTTTCATTCTCGACGGCGGCCTGCCGAAATGGGTTGCGGAGGGCCGGGCCCTGGAAGCTGGACCGGCCCGCCCACGCGAGGCGCGCCACCTCACCGCCCGGCAGAACCACGGCGCCGTCGCCGATCTCGGCGACGTCAAGAAGGCGCTGGCGAGCGGCAAGGTCCAGGTGGTGGACGCTCGCCCGGCCGACCGCTTCCGCGGCGAGACGCCGGAGCCGCGCGCCGGCCTGAAGTCCGGCCACATGCCGGGCAGCCTCAACGTGCCTTTCGCCGGCCTCCTCGAAAACGGCCGCCTCGTTTCGCAGGAGCGCATCCGCGAGGTCTTCGCGCAGAACGGGGTCGATCTCGATCGGCCCGTCATCACCACCTGCGGTTCGGGCGTCTCGGCAGCCATCCTCTGGCTGGCGATCGATGCGGTCGGCAAGCAGCCGGCGGGGCTCTATGACGGCTCCTGGGCCGAATGGGGCGCCCGCGACGACTGCCCGGTGGCGACCGGGCCGGCCTGACCCGGCCAGCCACTTCTGCAATCGACACCCCGCGAAAAAAGGGCGCCGTATGGCGCCCTTCTCCATCGGGTCATACCTTCACCTCAGTGCAGGATCTGGCTGAGGAAGAGCTTGGTGCGTTCATGCTGCGGGTTGGAGAAGAACGGCGCCGGCTCGTTCATCTCGATGATCTGCCCGTAATCCATGAAGATCACCCGGTTCGCGACCTGCCGGGCAAAACCCATTTCGTGGGTGACGCAGAGCATGGTCATGCCCTCCTCGGCGAGGCCTACCATCGTGTCCAGCACCTCCTTGACCATTTCCGGGTCAAGGGCGGAGGTCGGCTCGTCGAACAGCATGATCTTCGGGCTCATGCAGAGCGCGCGGGCGATGGCAACGCGCTGCTGCTGGCCACCCGAAAGCTGGCCGGGATATTTCAGCGCCTGCTCGGGAATGCGCACGCGCTTGAGATAGTGCATGGCCACTTCCTCGGCATCCTTCTTGGGCATCTTCTTGACCCAGATCGGCGCCAGCGTGCAGTTCTCGAGGATGGTCAGGTGCGGAAAGAGGTTGAAGTGCTGGAACACCATGCCGACCTCGCGGCGGATCTCGTCGATCTTCTTCAGGTCGTTGGTCAATTCGATACCGTCAACGACAATGGTGCCCTGCTGGTGTTCCTCCAGCCGGTTGATGCACCGGATCATGGTCGACTTGCCCGAGCCCGAGGGCCCGCAGATGACGATGCGCTCACCGCGCTGCACGGTGAGGTTGATGTCCTTCAGGACGTGGAACTCGCCGTACCACTTGTGCATACCGGTAATGGAGACGGCGATTTCGTTGGTCGTGGTCGGCATCTTCGCGACGGAAGCACTGGCCATTCAGAACTCCTAGGATCCAGTTTGACGGTGGGCCGTTCTTAGCGGCGGCGTCCGGTGTTGAGGCGGTTCTCGACGAAGATCGAGTAGCGGGACATGAAATAGCAGAAAGCAAAGTAGATGATCCCCGCGAAAGCGAAGCCGGTATAAAGTGTCACAGGGCTGGCCCATTGCGGGTCGGTGAAGCCGGCCCTGATGCCGCCGAGCAGGTCGAAGATCGCCACGATGGACACCAGCGTGGTGTCCTTGAACAGGCCGATGAAGGCGTTGACGATCCCCGGGATCACCAGCTTCAGCGCCTGTGGCATGACGATCAGGCTCATCATGCGCGGATAGTTCAGCCCGAGGGCCATGGCCCCCTCGAACTGGCCCTTCGGAATGGCCTGCAGGCCACCGCGGATGGTCTCGGCCATATAGGCCCCGGAGAAGACCGAGACGCCGACCAGCACGCGTACCATGGCGTCGGGCGAGCGCTCCAGGAAGAGCGGCAGCATATAGGTGGCGAAGAACAGCACTGTGATCAGCGGCACGCCGCGCACCAGTTCGATCACCGCCACCGACAGCAAGCGAATGATCGGCATCTTCGAGCGTCGGCCGAGCGCCAGGGCGACGCCGATCGGCAGTGCGGCGACGATGCCAGTGGTCGCCACCACCAGGGTGACAAGCAGCCCGCCCCATTGCCGCGTCTCGACGATCGGGAGCGCGGGATCTGCGAAAAGGCCGGTGCGCACCAGCAGCAGAAGGAGGGTGCCGACGGCGATCGCAGCACCGCCCCATTGAAGGAACACGACATTGGGGGGGCCCTCGACACGGCTCATCAGATAGCCGGCGACGAGCGCAAGGCCGCCAAGGATTGCCAGCCAGCCGCCGACGCTGAGCCAAGGATTGATGATGGAACCACCATAAAGGAGGTTGAACGCCAGGATCGGGAAGGCGCCAAAGAAGAGGACGGCGTTCAGCGGCTTCTGCGGTACCGACGGGATGAGCAGCGGAACCAGCAGGGCGATCGCAGCGCCGTAGGTCAGATTGACCCGCCAGCGCTCCTCCACGGGGTAAAACCCGTACATGAACTGGCCGAATTTGGCCCAGACGAAGGGCCAGCAGGCGCCGACGGAACGCCCGACCTTGTCGTCCAGACACGCATCGCGGTCGGCACCGGTCCAGACGGCGCGGATAACGGTGAAATCGACGAAGGTCCAGATCGCCAAAACCGCGATATAGCCGCCGACCAGTGTCAGCAGGGCCTGCAACGGGCTGGAGAACAGGTTGGCGCGCGCCCAACCCCAGGGACCGACGAGGCTCGCCGGCGGCGGCAGCGGCAGAAGCAGGTCGGAGCGCGTGAAGGACGTGGTCATGGCTGCGCCCTCACCGTTCCACCAGCGCGATGCGCTGGTTGTACCAGTTCATGAAGATGGAGGTGACGATCGAGATCGTCAGGTAGCAGCCCATCCACATGGCGATGATCTCGATCGCCTGACCGGTCTGGTTGAGGATCGTGCCGCCGACGGAAACCATGTCGGGATAGCCGATGCCGACGGCCAGCGACGAGTTCTTTGCAAGGTTCAGATATTGGCTGGTGAGCGGGGGAATGATCACCCGCAGCGCCTGCGGCACGACGACGAGATTGAGGATGCGGCCCTCGGGAAGGCCCAGCGAGCGGCCAGCTTCGGTCTGGCCATAGCTCACCGCCTGGATTCCGGCGCGCACGATCTCGCCGATGAAGGCGGCGGTATAGGCCACCAGCGCCAGCGTCAGGGCGACGAATTCCGGGATCAGCGTCATGCCGCCGGTCAGATTGAAGCGTCCCTGTTGGGCATAGTCGAAGGATACCGGCATGCCGGCGACGACATAGGCGAGGATCGGCAATCCGAGGATCAGACCAGCCATGCTCGCCGCGACCGGGAATTGCTGCCCCGTAGCCGCCTGCCGCTTGAAGGCCCAGGACCGCACCGCGAAAGCCGCGACAATGCCGATGACGAGGGCGATCCCGATAGAGCCGGAACCGGTTTCGAAGATCGGGCGTGGCACGGTAATGCCGCGCTGGTTGGCGAAAAACAGGCCGAAAAGCGAGTGCGAATTGCGCGGTGTCGGCATCGAGGCAAGCACCGCAAGGTACCAGAACAGAATCTGGAACAGCAGCGGCAGGTTGCGGATCACCTCGACATACCAATAGGCGATCTTCGAGATCACCCAGTTCGGCGAAAGCCGGGCGACGCCGACGACGAAGCCGAGCAGGGTCGCAAAGAAGATGCCGACGATCGCCACCAGGAGCGTGTTCAGCAGGCCGATCAGGAAGGCCCGCCCGTAAGACATCGATTCCGACCAGGGGATCGGCGTCTGCGAGATACCGAAACCGGCGGTCTGATCGAGAAAGCCGAAACCGCCGGCAATATTCTGGTTGCGCAGGTTGGTCACGGCATTGGTGACCGCGGTGAAAATGACGAAGACCAGCAGAGCGAGCGCGAGCCCCTGGAAGATCAGGCTTCGCGTCTTGGGATCGTTGAAAAACGCCACTTTGGGCGCATCGGTCGCGCGAGCCGGCAATGTGCCGTCCGTCATGTTCGCCATCCCCTGCTCTGGCCCGGCGAGTGCCTTCTCAGTGGAAAGCGGTTGTCTTCGCCGGAGGACCGTCCCGGATCGTGGACCCGGGACGATGATCGTGTCTAGTCGCTAGGCGCCGTTTTTTTAAGCGCGCTCAGCGGATAGGCGGCGCGTACTGGAGGCCCCCTTTGGTCCACAGGGCGTTGAGGCCGCGCGAGATGCCGAGGCGGGTCGAGGGGCCGACATTGCGGTCGAAAATCTCGGCATAGTTGCCGACATGACGCACGATGCGGACGACCCAGTCACGGCTGAGGCCAAGAGCCTCGCCAAAATTGCCCTCGACGCCAAGTACGCGGCGGATCTCGGGATTGGTCGACTGCAACATCTGATCGAGATTGGCCTTGGTGATGTTGAGTTCCTCCGCCGTGATCATGGCGAAATGGGTCCACTTCACGAGGTCGAACCACTGATCATCGCCGTGGCGGACCACCGGACCCAGCGGCTCTTTCGAGATGATCTCGGGCAGGACCACGTGGTCATCCGGCTTAGCGAGCTTGACGCGCTCGGCATAGAGGCCCGACGCATCGGTCGTGAAGACGTCGCAACGTCCGGAATCGTAGGCCTTGATCGTCTCGTCTGCGGTGGCGAAGACCACCGGCTCGTACTTCAGATTGTTAGCGCGGAAGAAGTCGGCGACGTTCAGTTCCGTGGTGGTGCCGGTCTGCACGCAGACCGAGGCGCCGGAGAGTTCGCGGGCGCTCTTCACGTTGAGCGACTTGCGGACCAGGAAGCCTTGGCCGTCGTAATAGTTGATGCCGGCAAAGTTCAATCCGAGCGACGTGTCTCGCTGGATCGTCCAGGTCGAGTTGCGCGAGAGAACATCCACTTCGCCCGACTGAAGGGCGGTGAAGCGGTCTTTGGCCGAGAGCGGCGAGAAGCGAACCTTCGAGGGATCGTTGAAGATGGCCGCGGCGAGGGCACGGCAGAAATCGACGTCGAGCCCGGTCCAGTTGCCGGCGCTGTCTGGCTGGGAGAAACCGGCGAGGCCCTGGCTGACGCCGCACTGCACGAAGCCCTTGTTCTGGATGTTGCGAAGCGTCGAGGGCGCCTGGGCCAGGGCGGCCGTGGCGCTGAAGCCCAGTGCTGCTCCAAGCGCAAGGGTGGAGACGATACGTTTCATGGTGGCAGCCTTTCCCACTCTGAATGTGGTCGATTTGTTGTCCTTTGCGGGCACCCAAAAGGCACCGTCGTCGGGGACGTTGACCCCGAAGACACCGCATTTCTGCATCACAGGCCATCTCGTGGGCGGGGTCAAGGGCTTGACGGACGCCCATTTCGCCGTGGAAATGCCGCTCCCAACTCCGGGACAGACTCTTTCAAAACGCCCACTTTCCCAACAATTCGAGGCAGATATGGCTGGCCCTTCCGATCCCAAGCGCCTGGCGGAGCGCACGCGGCTCGTGCTGGGCGGTCGCAAGCCGGCCGAGCAATTCGGCTTCGTCAACACGCCGATTTATCGCGGCTCGACGGTCCTCTACCCCACTTACGAAGAGCTGAAGTCGCGGCGCCAGAAATATGTGTATGGCACCAAAGGGACACCGACGACTCGCGCTCTCGAGGAGGCCTGGACCGACCTGTCCGGGGCCGCCGGAACCGTGCTGGTCCCCTCAGGCCTCGCCGCCATCGCCGTCGCGCTGCAATCCTGCCTGAAGGCGGGCGACCACATGCTGGTCACCGACTCCGTCTACCGCCCGACCCGGCAATATGCCGAGGGCGTGCTGAAACGCTTCGGCGTCGAGACCACCTACTATGACCCGCTGATCGGTGGCGGCATCGGCGCGCTGATGCGGCCGAACACCACTGTCGTCTTCACCGAGGCGCCGGGGTCGCAGTCCTTCGAGATGCAGGACATTCCCGCCATCGCCGCGGTCGCCCATGCGAAGGACGCCCTCGTCGTCATGGACAATACCTGGGCGACGCCGCTCTATTTTCCGCCGCACGAGCGCGGCGTCGACATCGCCATCGAGGCGGGGACGAAATATCTCGGCGGTCACTCCGATATTCTCATGGGCCTGGTAACGGCCAATGAGCGCGCCTGGCCGGCCCTGAAGGAGACCTTCGACCTCACCGCCATCGGGGCCGGACCGGAGGACTGTTTCCTCGCCCTGCGCGGCCTGCGCACCATGAAGCTGCGCCTCGACGAGGCCAACCGCCAGGGCATGGCCATGGCCACCTGGCTGGCGGAGCGTCCCGAGGTCAAGACGGTGCTGCATCCCGCCTTCCCCTCCCATCCCGGCCACGCCATCTGGAAACGCGACTTCAAGGGCGCCTCGGGGCTCTTCTCGGTCATCCTGCATCCGCTCTCCGAGCAGCAGCTCGGCGCCTTCCTCGACGGCCTTGAACTGTTCGGCATGGGCTATTCCTGGGGCGGCTACGAGAGCCTGGTCGTGCCGTTCGACTGCGCCCCCTACCGGACGGCAACCACCTGGAACCCCGGCGGACCGGCGTTGCGCTTCCAGATCGGCCTCGAGGATGTCGCCGACCTTCAGGCCGATCTCGCAGCCGGATTCGAACGGATCAAGGCGGTCGGCTGACGTCAGCCGCGCAGGCGCCTGGCGATCCGGCCAAGCGCCTGCCGGACCCGCCGGGCCGGCATCGGGAAGGGCCTGCGCTCGGGCCCCGGCGTGAACACCAGCGCGCGTCGCGCGAACCACTCGCGCGTCATCACCGTGAACCACGCGCCCCACAGCGAGCCGACGACGATGTCGGTGAAATAATGGGCGTCCACTGCCACACGGCTGAAGGCGATGATGACCGCCGCGGCGATGAATCCGTTGCGCCAGCGCGGAAACAGCGCCGCGAAGGCGAGCGCGATGGCGAAGGCCGTCTGCGAATGGCCTGACGGAAAGCTCGCGAAGGACGACTGCCAGCTCGGGAACTGGAAGTGCAGCGCGCCGAATTCCTCGAAATAGCGCGGCCGCCCGCGGGCAATGATGCGCTTCACGATGGTGATGATGAGACCCGAACCGCCGACGGCGATGAAGACGAAGGCGAGGCGCGCCGCCAGGGCGAGCATGACCTTGTCGGCGAAGCCTCGCACCGGCGTGACGGCGGCGAAGATCACGAGGACCAGCACACCGCTGGGGATCAGCACCCAGCTGGACTTCCCCATATCGGTGACGACCTCCCAGACCCCGGCGGCGGCGCCGGACGTATAGGCGCGAACGCCCTGGAATACCGGGTCGAGATAGGCCATGCCGGCGAGGATCAAGGCCAAGGCAACCAATCCCGCGCAGAACCTTTCGGCACCGCTCTGGAAGACCCGCAGGGACGGCGAGGCATGCGGACGGACCGGGCGGAACAGGCGCTGGATCGCGCTGGTCAGCGTGGCCGCGAAATCGTCCAGCCGGCGGCGCAGCCCGCGGCGGGCCTCGGCGGCGGCGACGGAAGGTGTCGAAACGCTCATGGCGTCCGTTTAGGCCATTTGCCGCGTGCGGTCACTGTCCCGCGGCGCAAAGCCGCGTGCTGCGGCAGATGAAGGGGTGACCTTTGGCCGGCGCGGCGTTAAGGAGGCGCCTTTCCCCACCAGATTGCCTACGGTCATGCTCGGTTATCTCGCCCTCCCTGCTTTCATCGCCACGATTCCGGCGGCCAACTGGCTCATCGGCAACGTTGGCACCGTCTGCGTTCCCAACGGCCCCTGCCTCATCCCCGTCGGCTTCGGCCTGATGGCGCCCAGCGGCGTGTTGATGATCGGCTTGGCATTGGTGCTGCGCGATCTCGTCCAGCGCCGGCTCGGCCTCCTCTGGTCGCTCGGCGGCATCGTCGCCGGCGCCGCCCTGTCCTGGACGGTGGCGTCGCCGGCCCTCGCCCTCGCCTCGGCCGCCGCCTTTCTGTTCTCCGAACTCGCCGATACCGCGATCTACACGCCGCTGGCCAGAAAGCGGCTCATCGCCGCCGTCTGGGCCTCGAGCCTCGTCGGCACGGTCATCGACTCGACGCTCTTCCTCTGGCTCGCCTTCGGCTCGGTGAGCCTGCTGCCAGGCCTCGTCCTCGGGAAGGTCTGGATGGTGGCCGCCGCGACGGCGGTCCTCTGGTTCATGCGCCGCCGCGATCCCGCGGCCTTCGCGGCGCGGTGACGAGGCAACGGGCCTCTTCCGCTCGGCCGAATTGACGGGCCCTCCGGCAGGCGCGCCCGATGGGGACGGTTCACGGTCCGGGAGGAAGCACCCATGGCTGCCCTTTTCGATCTCTCAGGCCGCGTCGCCATCGTCACCGGCGGCAATGGCGGCATCGGGCTGGGCATGGCCGAGGCACTGGCCGGCTCCGGCTGCGCGGTTTCCATCTGGGGACGCAACGCCGACAAGAACGCGGCGGCAGTCACCCGCCTGAAGGCGACGGGCGGTCTGGTCTCCGCCAGAATCTGCGACGTTGCCGACAGGTCGGCGGTGGAAGAGGCCTTCGCCGCAACCCTCGCGGAATTCGGTCGGGTCGACGGCCTCTTCGCCAATGCCGGCATCACCGGCCCGACCAAGGGCCCCTTCATCGACCGCGACATGGGGGACTGGCGGACCGTCATGACTGCCAATGTCGAGGGCGTCGCCCATTGTTTCCAGCTTGCCGCCCGCCACATGGTCGAGCGCGCCAAGGCGGGGGATCCCTTCGGCCGTCTCGTCGCGACCTCCTCGGTCGCTTCCATCGAAGGTGCCGCCTACAACGAGCATTACGGAGCGTCGAAGGGGGCCCTGAACGCCTTCGTTCGCGCCATCGCCGTGGAACTGGCGCGCCACGGCATTACCGCTAACACCATCCTGCCGGGCTGGATCGAGACCGACATGACGGCGAAAGCCTTGGCTGACGAGAAATTCGTCAAGGCCGTCGCGCCGCGCATTCCCGTTCGCCGTTTCGGCACACCGGCCGATTTCGGCGGTATGGCGGTCTTTCTGATGAGTCGTTCCTCCGCCTATATGACCGGCCAGACCCTGGTCATCGACGGCGGCTACAGTATCTTTTAGCCGGCCCAGGATTGCCATCAGCAGGGCACGGCCGTAAGCAGCGGTGACGTCCCGTCATCGCCCTGTCGTGCAGGCGGGACATGACCACTTGCGTCCCCGGCCCGACGGCCGCTTCCCACCGGATCCCTGCCATGTCTCTTCCCGTTCTCGGCGTCGCCCTGCCTCTCGAAGGCCTGCGCCAGCACCGCTCCTGGATCATCGAAAGCCAGCGCGACCTCGAACTGCAGGACTTTTTCTGGGCAGAGGTGCTGAACGGCGACTGGAAACCGCTCGCCGAGGCGATCCGGAAGGAGCTCGACGGCCATACGGGCCGCCTCGGCATCCACGGGCCGTTCTGGGGCTTCAGCATCGCCAGCCTCGATCCCGACGTGCGCCGGCTCGTCGCCCGGCGTATGGACCAGGGCCTCGACGTCTGCGCGGCACTCGGCGCGACGCAGATGGTCATCCACTCGCCCTACACGACCTGGGACCACAACAATCTCGACTACAATCCGGGCGCCCGCCTGCAGGTCGTCGAGCGGACCCACGACACGCTTGCGGCAGCCGTGCGCCGTGCCGCGGACATGGGTGTCGTGCTGGTCATCGAGAACATCGAGGACTGCGATCCCGCCGACCGGGTCGCCCTTGCCCGCTCCTTCGACAGCCCCGCCGTCCGCGTCTCGATCGACACCGGCCACGCCAACTACGCCCATACGAGCAACGGGGCACCGCCCGTCGACTATTATGTCAGCGCCGCCGGCGACATGCTCAACCACGTCCATCTGCAGGATTCGGACGGCTATGCCGACCGCCACTGGAATCCCGGCGAGGGCACGATCGTCTGGCCGCAACTGTTCCGGACACTGGCAAGGCTCACCAGCAATCCCCGGCTGATTCTCGAAGTGCGCGACAAGGCCCGGGTGCGCGCCGGTGCCGACCACCTGATCGGCCTTGGCCTCGCCCTGTGATGTAGCGCGGCGTGGTCGCCATTGGCGACCACGGGCTCAGCCCTGATCGCCAGGGTGGATCGCGACATTCGGATGGTGCGCGAGATGCGGCGGCTTTGGCCGCTGCTGCCCGGCTCGCCATCCGACCCTGCGCCCGCGAGCCCCCATATATTTCGATATGCGAATGCATCTGTGATCCGCTACCCTGTGGCAAAGAACACGGGAGGACGGACATGCGGCTCACAAGACGAACCCTGCTCGGCGCGACGGCCGGGCTGATCGCTGCGTCCCGGCCGGGCCACGCACAGATCGCCAAGGCTCGGATGGGGCGTGCCGAACTGTCGATCCTCACAGACGGCAGCATCACCCTCCCCGGAAGCCTCCTGGCACGAGACGCGCCGCGCGACGAGGTGTCGAGCCTGCTGACCGCGGCCGGCCTGCCCACCGACGAGGTGACCAACGGGCTCAATGTCCCGGTTGTCGCGTATGGCGAGGATCTCGTCATGTTCGATTCGGGGGCCGGCCGGAACTTCCTGCCGACGACCGGCCGACTGCCCGACTCGATGGAAAGCGCCGGCATCGACCCCGCGAAGGTCAAACATGTGCTGTTCACGCATGCCCATCCCGACCATCTCTGGGGAGCACTCGACGATTTCGACACGCCGGCCTGTCCCAATGCCGTCTACCATCTGGCCCAGGCGGAATGGGACTTCTGGTTCGATCCGGGGGTCTTCTCGCGGCTGCCCGAGGATCGCCACGCCTTCGCCGCCGGTGCGCAGCGGGTGTTGAAGGCTCTCGAGCCGCAGCTCAAGCGCTTCCGGCCGGGTGACGAACCCGTTCCGGGCATCGCGGCGATCGACACAGCCGGGCACACGCCCGGCCATGTCTCTTTCGAGGTCAGGGTCGGCGGAGAGCCCTTCGTCGTGGTCGGCGATGCCCTCACCCATCCTGTCCTGTCCTTCGCGCGGCCGGACTGGACGGCCGGTTTCGACCAGGACGGACCGACAGCCGCAGCCAGCCGCCGCCGCCTCCTCGGCAAGCTCGTGTCGGACAAACTGCCGCTCGCGGCCTACCATCTGCCGCGCGGCGGGCTCGGCCGGGTCGAGCAGAGCGGCGCCGCCTACCGCTTCATCCCCGCGGCCTGAGCATCACTCGGCGGCGGACCGGCGACGGTCGGACCGGCGCAGGAGGGCCCTCAGCCATTCCAGCATCGATCCTTCGAGCAGGATTGCGATGCCGATCCGCGCGCCGAGAACCATGCCGATCACCGCCACCGGCCAGGAAACCGCCAGCAACGAGCCGGCGGTGAGGCCCTGGCCGATCGTGCAGCCGCCGGCGAGCACGCCGCCTAGGCCCATGCAAACGGCACCTGTCAGGTGACGGCGCATTTCCCGCTGGTCATCGAAAGCCTCCCAGCGGAACTCGCGGGCCAGGATCGCCGCTGCCGCCGAGCCGACGATGACTCCGAAGACGCTCATGACGCCGAAGTCGAGGAGGAGGCCCTCCCCTGTAGCGAGGGCAAACAGGGCGCGCGCCACTGGCGCCACGAATGTCAGGCTCTGCACCCGGATCTGCTCGGCGAAGGGGTCGGCCAGGGGACCGGTCACCGCCCAGCCGACAACGACGCCGAGGCCGAGGGTGACGGACGCGGTGAGGAGGCGGGGCGACCGGCGCAGGCGCGCGTCGGCCAGCGCCGCTGCGATGAGGACAATCACGATCAGCGGTCCGAGGAACTGGCCCGCAGGCGGGCCGATCCAGCCATCGATGAGTGCGGGATAGGAGCCGATTGCACCCGTAGGCAGGGAGATGGCCACCGACTCGATGGTACCGATGCGCAGGCCGGCGAGGATGCCGCGCAGCACGGCATAGGCGAGGACCGCGAAGATCAGCAGTGTCACCAGGCTGCGCAGGTCACCCGTCCCAAGGCGCACCAGCGAGCCGAAGGCGCAGGTGCCAACCAGCGCCATGCCGAGCCCGAACAGGATCGCGCCGGCCAGCGTACCGGCGAGCGCGAGGCGGGCGGGTACATAGGTGGTGGTTCCCGGGTCGAAGCCGAGAACAAGGACCAGCGCCTGCACGCCAAGGATCGCGAGCGCGAGTGACAGACCGAAAGCCCGCAGCCGCCGCCAGTTGCCGCCAACCAGCCCGTCCTCGACCGCTCCGAATGTGCAGAGTTTCGCCCGCTGGACGGTGAAGCCGCAGGCGAGGCCGACGGCGAGACCGGTCAGCCCCACGGTGATGGCCGCAAGTCCTTGCATCCATCCTCCCACGGGCGCGTGGCGACGGCGCCCTTGTCGTTAGGGTGCGCCCGGTGTTCCGGGTCGGCACAACGCAGCCTTCGCGCCGCTGTTGCAGAAGATATCGTAGACGACGCGGATCACCTGCCGAACATTTTCATTGGCGAGGCTGTAATAGACTGAGGTGCCCTCGCGCCGCGTCGTCACGAAACCGTCGAAGCGCAACCGGGCCAGTTGCTGCGACACCGTTGGCTGGCGCAGCGACAGAATCGTCTCAAGTTCGCCGACAGAGCGTTCCTTCTCGGCGATCAGGCAAAGCAGCAGCAGCCGGCTCTCATGCGCGAGCGCCTTGAGAAAATCGCTGGCGTCACGCGCGTTCCGCATGAGCTGTTCGAGTTCGACGGAGTATTCCTCGCCGTCGCGCAATGCGTCTTCGATCGATTTCGGGACGATCGTCTCGTTCATCCTGGCCTTCCCTGCGCCGGCATCGACGGCGCCGCGGACCCGGCCCGTTCGCGATGATCACGAACCATTTTGGTCAACAAGCCCCAGAACGTCGACGCGTCAATATAGCCGATCAAGCGCCCGATCTCGCGGCCCTCGTGCATGAGGACGAAAGTGGGCGAGTAGTGGACAGGCAACTTGAGTGCCAATCCCTCGGGCTGCCCCCGGTCCATGTTGATGCGGCGGAGAGGAGCCAGACGCCCCTCTTCCGACGCTTCATAGGCGGGAGCAACCTCCCGGTTCCAGCGGACACACCAGGGGCATCCCGCCCGCTCGAACATCAGCAGTTCGAGCGACCGAGCGGGACTTGCAGCCGTTCCGACCGCAAGCGATGCCAACAGGATGAGCCAGTGGAACAGGCGCATGAGCGGGTCTCGATCAGGGCTGGTTTACCGGCGACTGCCGGTCGAACAGATAGGCCAGGACGTCCTTAATCTGCTCGATGGTCAACACCTTCGAAGAGCCGAACCGGGGCATGTTCGAACAGGCCACCGCCGCCTGGGCGTTGAAGATCTTGATATAGGCGTCGCGGATCAGTTCCGGGTCATAGTTCCGCTCGCGTCCGTAACCGGCGAGGCTGGGCCCGAGCGTCCCGAAGCTGACCTCCTTGGGGCTCATCTGGTGGCAGGCATAGCAATTGCCACCGGCAACCGTCCCTGCCGGATCGGAGAACTGGAAGCCTCGGCCATTGTTCGCGACCTGGAAGCCCTTCCGCCAGTCACCGAGGAAGTTGCCGTCCGGCGGCAGCACGACGCTCGCGCGCTCGCGCGCCTGGATGGCCTCTGCCTCGGCGCCGGAAACCTGGTTGCGACGGTCGGTGCAGGTGCGCTGGGTGTCGTCGAGCACGGCCCGAGCCCGCCATTCCGGCGAGACGCGGGTGAACATGCCGTCGATCAGCGCATCGACCTTGGCCGGATCGACCGGCGGACGATCCTGCGCGTCGACCGATGTGACGGTCAGGGCGATACCGCAAACGAGCAGTGTGCGGATCAGTTTCGATGAGAACGAGACCATTGGGGGCCTCCTATCAGCGCTTGATGGAGGGAACGGTGATCTCACCGCCCGCCGCCTGGACATTGAGGAACATCTGGAGAGCCGTCAGGCCGTCCGAGGCATAGGCCGGCTCCGGCCAGCGCTGCTGGCGGAAGCAGTCCCAAAGACGGTGCTGCATGGTCCTGAGCGCGCTCTGCGAGACGCGATAGGTCGGCCAGGACCCCATCGTCTCCTGTGCCTGTTTGCCGGGCGTCGAGAAATCCGGCAAGCCTTGCAGGCGGATCCGCTTGCCCGGCTCGGCGTGGCAGGTGGCGCAGGAGAAGTCCAGGACGCCGGCGCGCCGGTAGAACAGCGCCTCTCCCATCGCCGTCATCTCCCGCTCACGCGGATGGGCATTCTGCGGCTGGATCGGCGTGCCATTTGACTTGTTGGCGATGAAAGCGACCAGATCCTCCATGTCGGAGGCCCGTCCCGGACCGGAAAAGCGGCGACGAATTACGTCGGCCGTGTCGAGACCCTGGATTTTCTCCATGCACCATAAGAGCCGTTGTTCGAGGTCCATGACCCGATCCGCATCGGCAAAGTAGCGCGGCAGCTTGGCATAGGCCCCCTCGAGCTTGCCGGGCCCCTCGCCAAGGTCGCAGGCCTCCAGTGACACCGCCTTGGTGCCGCGCGCCTGTGCCCACAGAACTTCGCCGCGGTCCACTGCCAGATATCCGGGATTGGCCATCGGATCGTTGATCATGGCCCGGTAGCGTTCGATTTCCCGCTCGCTCTCGTCCTGCGTCTGCGCCATGGCTCCCATGAGACCGGCGCAGGTGGCAGCCGCCACGACAAGGGCGATTAACCTCCCCATTCGATTCATGATTGTCTCCTTCGGCTTCGTCCCTGGCCGCCCTCTGGCGGGGCGATCCGTAAGGCTTCGTCTTTCGCGCTTTACATTCACGAAAAACTATATTCCTATATGTCGAAGCTTGCAGGTGCGACCTGCGGCGTCAAGAAGAAGATCGAGCGGTTCCGCAAGAGAGCCGGCGCAGGTTGGAAACCACGAAGGAGGTCCCCATGGCGGGTCCAGTCGTCTATCGGACGAGACGCAGCGTGCTGCATATGGCAGCCCTTGCCGCCGCAGCATCCGTCATCGCGCCGCGCTTGTCGAAGGCCGATGCCAAGGCGGTCGAGGCGGAAATCAAGAAGCTCTATGACGGCAAGACCATCGCCGATGGCCGGGTCAAGCTTGACGTTCCCCAGATCGCCGAGAACGGCCTCGTGGTTCCCATCACGGTCGACGTCGAAAGCCCGATGACCGAGCAGAACTACGTCAAGGCCGTGCACGTCTATGCTGACGGCAACCCCCTGCCCGGCGTCTTCACCTTCCGCTTCTCGCCGCTTTCGGGACGGGCTTCGGCCTCCACCCGCATGCGCCTGGCGCAGACGCAGAACATTGTCGCGGTCGCCGAGATGTCGGACGGATCGCTGTTCACCACCAAGGCCGAGGTGAAGGTCACCATCGGCGGTTGCGGCGGCTGAGGGAGGATAGAACCATGGCAACGAGACCCACCCCCCGCGTTCGCGTGCCCGGCAACATCAAGGCCGGCGATGCCGTCGAGGTGAAGACGCTCATTTCTCACGAGATGGAGAGCGGCCAGCGCCGCGGCCAGGACGGCAAGCCGATCCCGCGCAAGATCATCAATCGTTTCACGGCGACGTTCAACGGCAAGCCGGTCTTCGAGGCCGACTGGCATGCCGCGATCTCCGCCAATCCCTACCAGTCCTTCTTCTTCAGGCCGTCGGAAAACGGCGAGCTGAAGATGGTCTGGAAGGACGATGACGGCTCGGAATATACGGCGACCAGCCGCATCACCGTGAGCTGAGGCAAGGGCCGGGCGCCGCCGGCGCCCGCGCAGCCTCCTTCAAGCGACAGGACATTCCCATGATCTCGCGCAGGCACTTCCTGCATGCGACGGCGGCTGCCCATGCCCTGGCGGTGGCTTCGGGTCTCGGCCCGCTCGGTCGCGCCGCGGCCCAGCAGCGCCTGTCGGAGCAGGACATTCTCCGGTTCGAGCCTCTCGGTCAGGTGACGATCCTTCATGTGACCGATATCCACGCCCAGCTGGTGCCGCTCTATTTCCGCGAGCCGTCGATCAACCTCGGAGTCGGCCCCGCCAAGGGCAAGCCGCCGCACCTCACCGACCAGGCCTTCCGCGACTTCTTCAAGATCGCCGGCGGAACGGCCGAAGCCCATGCCCTCACCTCTGACGACTTCACCGCACTGGCCCGCACATACGGCCGGATGGGAGGCATGGACCGGGTGTCGCGGCTGATCTCGGCCATACGGGCCGAGCGCGGGGCAGACAAGGTCCTCCTGCTCGACGGCGGCGACACGTGGCAGGGGTCATGGACAGCGCTGCAGACCCGAGGCGACGACATGGTCCAGGTGATGAACGCCCTCGGCGTCGAGGCCATGACCTCGCACTGGGAGTTCACCTATGGCGAGGACCGCGTCAAGGAACTCGCGGAAAAGTCGAAGGCGGCCTTCCTGGCGCAGAACGTGCGCGACAACGAATGGCAGGAAGCGGTGTTCGAGCCGCGCAAGACCTTCGAGAAGGGCGGCGCGAAGATCGCCGTCATAGGTCAGGCCTTTCCGCGCACGCCGATCGCCAATCCCCGCTGGATGATCCCGAAATGGGAGTTCGGCCTGCGCGAGGAGGATATCCAGAAACAGGTCGACGAAGCGCGCGCCGAAGGCGCCGATGTCGTGGTCCTGCTGTCCCACAACGGCTTCGACGTCGACGCCAAACTCGCCACGCGGGTGAACGGGATCGACGTGATCCTGACCGCCCATACCCACGACGCCATGCCGGGCGTGGTGACTGCCGGCAGGACCATCCTCGTCGCCAGTGGCTCGCACGGCAAGTTCGTGTCCCGCCTCGACCTCGACATCCGCGACAAGAAGGTCACCGGGTACCGCTACAAGCTCCTACCGGTCTTCTCCGACGCCATCACCCCCGATCCGTCCATGGCCGGGCTCGTCCACACCATCCGCAAGCCCTTCGCAACAGAACTTGCCCAGGAGATCGGCCGGACGGACAGCCTTCTGTTCAGGCGCGGCAATTTCAACGGCACGTTCGACGATCTGATCGCCCAGGCGATGCTGGCCGAACGCGATGCGGAGATCGCGCTCACGCCGGGCTTCCGCTGGGGCGGGACGCTGCTGCCCGGCGACGCCATCACCTTCGACGCCATCGCCAATGCCACCGCGATCACCTATCCGGCCTGTTACCGGATGGAGATGACGGGCGCCCAACTCAAGGACGTCCTTGAGGACGTTGCCGACAACATCTTTCATCCCGATCCCTATTTCCAGGGCGGCGGCGACATGGTGCGGGTAGGCGGCGTTGGCTACGCCATCGACGTCTCCGCCCCGATGGGCCGGCGGATTTCCGACCTCACCCTTCTCAAGAGCGGCCGGCCGCTGGAAGCCTCCAGGCCCTACACCGTCGCCGGCTGGGCGAGCGTCAACCAGGGGACCCAGGGTCCGCCGATCTGGGACGTGGTGAAGGCCCATGTGGCGCGGCACAAGACCGTGCGCATCGAACCCAACTCCGCCGTGAAGGTCACCGGAGCATGACCAGGACACCATCCCCCAGGAGAACGCCATGACGGAAACCGGCATGACGCGCGAGACGGCGCGGTTGAACCGGCGAGGCTTCCTCGGTGCCGCCGGCCTGGCAGGCGCCGGCCTCGCCTCTGCAGCGACCGGCGTGAGGGCCGCTCCGCCCGCAACACCGGACCCGCTCATCACCGATGTCCAGGACTGGGCACGGGTGCTCGGCGACGGCGTTCAGGCCCGGCCATATGGCTCGCCCTCGCAGTTCGAGAAACATGTGGTGCGCCGCGACGTCGAATGGCTGACTGCGAGCCGCGAATCCTCGGTCAATTTCACGCCGTTGCACGAACTTGACGGCATCATCACGCCGTCCGGCCTCTGCTTCGAACGCCACCACGGCGGGATCGCCGAAATCGATCCGAACAAGCACCGACTGATGATCAATGGCCTCGTCGACAAGCCAATGGTCTTTACCGTCGAGGACCTGAAGCGCTTTCCCGGTCGTCAGAACCACGCCTATTTCCTCGAATGCGCCGCCAATTCCGGCATGGAATGGCGCGGTGCCCAGCTTAACGGCTGCCAGTTCACCCATGGCATGGTGCACAATGTCTGGTACGCCGGCATTCCGCTGAAGACCCTTCTGGACGAGGCGGGGGTCAAGACCAACGCGAAATGGCTGTTGGCCGAGGGCGCCGATTCCTCCGCCATGACACGCTCCATCCCGCTGGAGAAAGGTCTTAAGGACTGTCTGGTCGTCTGGTCGATGAACGGCGAGATGCTGCGGCCCGAGCAGGGTTACCCCTTGCGCCTGGTCGTTCCCGGCTGGGAAGGCAATATGTGGGTCAAGTGGCTGCGCCGGATCGAGGTCGGCGACCAGCCCTGGCATCACCGCGAAGAGACGTCGAAATACACCGACCTTCTCGCCGACGGGCGCTCCCGCCGCTTCACCTTCATCATGGACGCCAAATCCGTGGTGACGAACCCCTCGCCCCAGGCCCCGCTCAAACACAAGGGGCCCAACGTCCTCAGCGGGCTCGCATGGTCCGGCCGCGGCAAGATCGGCCGGGTCGACGTCTCCATGGACGGTGGCCGCAACTGGCAAACGGCACGGATCGACGGGCCGGTCCTGCCCATGTCCCTGACCCGGTTCTATGTCGACTTCGACTGGAACGGCCAGGAACTGATGATCCAGTCCCGCGCCATCGACGAGACGGGCTATGTCCAGCCCACCAAGGACGAGTTGCGCAAGATCCGAGGCGTCAACTCCATCTATCACAACAACGGCATCCAGACCTGGCTGGTCCGCGCCAATGGGGAGACCGAAAATGTCGAGATCGGCTAAGGTCTTCGCCGCCGCCACCCTCTGCATCGGGCTCGCCGGAACCGGGATGGTCCTCGCACAGCAGCGCCCGGCGGCCCCCGCCGCCGGCACCGTTGCCGCCGCTGCACCTGTTGCCGCGTCGCAGAGGACAGGGCTCGGCCGGGAGGCCCACCCGGCCGAGGTCGCCGCCTGGGCGATCGCGATCCGTCCGGACGGACAGGGCTTGCCGCCAGGCAGTGGCAGCGTGAAGCAAGGCGAAGACATCTATCAGACCCAATGTGCCGCCTGTCACGGCGAGTTTGGCGAGGGTGCAGGGCGCTGGCCGGTTCTCGCCGGTGGTCGTGGATCGCTGAAGGGCGAGAGCCCGGAAAAGACACTGGGGTCCTTCTGGCCCTATCTCTCGACCACGTTCGACTACGTGCGCCGCGCCATGCCCTACGGTAACGCGCAGTCGCTCTCCAATGACGAGGTCTACGCCCTCACCGCTTATATCATGTACCTCAACGATCTGGTGCCGGAGAGCTTCGAACTGACGCGCGAGAACTTCACCTCCATCCCGATGCCCAATGTCGGCGGCTTCTACGACGACGATCGCGAGACGACGGAGCGAGCTTTCTGGACCCCGAACCCCTGCATGACCAACTGCCGCCCCACGGCGCCGAAGGTAACCGGCCGCGCCCGGATGATCGACGTCACCCCCGAGGGGCGCAGTGGCCCGAGGGTCGAATGACCACGGGCCGACGATCCCCCGCGCTGGCCTGGCTCGCAGTCCTGCCGATGGCTATCGCGCTGTCGGCGACAGGGCGTGCCGGAGATCTTGCCCTCGGCGAGTACCTGTCGGCCGAATGCGTCACCTGCCACCAGATCTCGGGGCGCCAGGTAGCGGGAATTCCCGCCATCATCGGCCTCCCTGAGGAGGCTTTCGTCGCGATGATGGACAGCTACCGCCGGCGCGAGCGCGAGAACCAGGTCATGCAGGCCATGGCGGTCAGGCTGTCGTCAGAGGAAGTGGCGGCCCTCGCCGCCTATTTCGGCAGCCTCAAACCAAGCCAATAGCGGCCAAGGGACGCGGAAACGGAGCAGACCATGGCGGGCATCGATCGCAGAATTCTCCTGGGAGGCGCCGCCCTCGCATCGGCCGTGACCATGACGCCCGTGCGCGCGACCCCGATGCTGCAACTCTCCGACCTGAAGAAGGAGGCGGACGTCGCCTGCCTCTACCATTGCGACTTCGGCGACCCGCCGCGCTTCGTCCAGATGCTGACCAATATCAGCAATCACTTTTCCGCCTATGGCGCCGATCCCTTCGCCGTCCAAATCGTCATCGTCGCCCACGGCGCGGGGGTCAAGTTCTTCCTGGAGAGCCTGGAAGGCACCAGTTGGCGGGACGAGGCCATGGTGCCCCAGATTTTCGACCGCGTTCTCGCCCAGGCAAAGAACGGCCTGAAGGCGCATCTGTGCGACATCACCTTCCAGCGGCTCAACATCGACCGCTCAAAGGTCAGGAAGGCCGATTTCATCACCTTCGTCCCCTCGGGCGTCGCCACCGTGGCGGCCTTGCAGGGCAAGGGCTACGCCTACCTCAAAATCGGATAGACCAACCGTTAACAAGCCGGGACAACCAGCCAGAACAACAATGGGAGGACGACACATGACGATCCATCGCAGACATTTCCTCGCAACGGGCGGCGCCATCGCGGCCCTGACCCTCGGCGCACCCGCCCTTCTCGGCCAGGCCCGCGCGCGCGTTGTCGTGGTCGGTGGCGGACCCGGCGGCGTGACGGCGGCCAAGTATATCGCCAAGGACGCCCGCAATGCCATCGACGTCGTGCTGGTCGAGCCACAGCGCCAGTTCACCACCTGCTTCCATTCCAATCTCTATCTCGGCGGCTATCGCTCCTTCGAATCGATCACTCACGCCTATGACAAGGTCTCTGCCGCCAACGGCTTCCGGATGAACCAGCAGATGGCGATACGCGTCGACCGGGAGAAGAAGGAGGTCGTCCTCGCCGACGGCTCGCGCCTCGGCTACGATCGCCTCGTCCTGTCGCCCGGCATCGACCTGAAATACGATTCCGTCCCCGGCTGGGGCCGCGAGCATGAAGAGGTGATGCCGCATGCCTGGCGCGCCGGACCGCAGACCCGGCTGCTCAAGGCCAGGCTGGATGCCGTTCCCGACGGAGGCGTCATCGTCATGATCGCGCCGCCCAATCCCTACCGCTGCCCGCCAGGCCCCTATGAGCGCGTCTCAATGATGGCGCACCAGTTGAAGGCCACCGGCCGGACGCGGTCCAAGATCATTGTCCTCGATCCGAAGGAAAGCTTTTCCAAACAGGGGCTGTTCCAGGAGGGCTGGGAGAAGCACTACCCAGGTATGGTCGAATGGATCGGGCCGAAGATCCATGACGGCATCAAGTCGGTCGACCCAAAGACCAACACTGTCGTCACCGGCTTCGAGACCTATGACAAGGTCGCCCTCGTCAACGTCATCCCGGCGCAGATGGCCGGAGCCATTGCCCGCGATGCGGGCCTCGCCAACGCCTCCGGCTTCTGCCCCATCGATCCCGCCTCGATGAAGTCGGCCAATGATCCGAACATCTATGTTCTCGGCGATTCCTGCATTGCCGGCGACATGCCGAAATCGGGTTTCTCGGCCAACAGCCAGGCGAAGGTCGCCGCCCTCATGGTCCGCGGCGAACTCGCAGGTGCCCGCACTTTCCCCGCCCGCTACGCGAACACCTGCTGGAGCCTCATCCAGACCGACGATACCGTGAAGGTCGGCGGCCGCTACGAGGCGAAGGACGGCAAGATCACGGCGGTGGAGACCTTCATCTCCAAGACCGGCGAGACGGCCGAACTGCGCAAGCAGACCCAGGAAGAGAACATGGGCTGGTATGCCGGCATCATCGCTGACATGTTCACGTGATCCGGCCCTATGGCCCCGGCAGTACAAAGACCGTGATGGCGGCCTCCGCCATCCCACGTTCCCACGCAAAGGATTTCGCCCATGCGCATCGCCGCCCTCGCCGCCCTCGTTGCGACGACCACCATGCTGTCCCCCCTGATGGCGCAGGCTCCTGCGCCGACCGCACCCGCGGCGCCGGCCGCCGCCGCTGCGCCAGCAGCCGGCGATGCCGCAGCCGGCGAGCGGGTTTTCGCCCAGTGCCGCGCCTGCCATCAGGTCGGCGAAACGGCGCGCAACGTGGTCGGCCCGCAGCTCAACGGCCTCTTCGGCCGGAAGGCAGGCACCGTCGCCGGCTTCAACTATTCACCGGCCTTCAAGACCCCGGCCGTGGCGGAGAAAGTCTGGTCGCCGGAGAATTTCGCCGTCTACATCCGCAACCCGCGCGAAGTCACGCCGGGCACGCGCATGGTTTTTGCCGGCATTCGCAGCGACACGCAGATCGCCGACCTGACCGCCTACCTCCGGCAGTTCGCCGCTGACGGCAAGCGCACGCAGTGACATGCATCGAGAGCGGCCCGCGCTCCGGTCGGAACCGGGGCGCGGGCCGTTGTCGTTTGGCACCTGAGCCACCTGTCCATCTCAGGCGAGCCTGCCCCGATCCCCGCGCAGCACCACATAGATCGCCGGAATCACCAGGACGGTCAGCAGCGTCGATGACGCCAGCCCGAACAGCAGCGAGATCGCCAGCCCCTGGAAGATCGGATCCGTCAGGATGGTCACCGCCCCGATCATGGCGGCGAGCGCCGTTAGCAGGATCGGCTTGAAGCGGATGGCTCCGGCGTCCAGCAGGACGTCGGTGAGCGGGCGCCCGGGCGTCCGGGCGTGGCGGATGAAATCGACCAGCAGGATCGAGTTGCGCACGATGATTCCCGCGAGCGCGATGAAGCCGATCATCGAGGTCGCCGAGAATGGCGCATTGAACAGCCAGTGGCCAACCATGATGCCGATGAAGGTCAACGGGATGGGCGTCAGGATGACCAGCGGGACCTTGAATGAACCGAACTGCATCACGACCAGGATATAGATGGCGAGCAGCGCCACGATGAAGGCGGCGCCCATGTCGCGGAACGTCACCCAGGTCACCTCCCATTCGCCGTCCCAGAGCAGCACCGGCTTCGTCGTGTCGACGGGCTGGCCGTTGAGCGCGATGATGGGCTTGGGCACAAGACCCCAGTCCGCCGCATCGATGGCGCGCTGCACGGCGATCATGCCGTAGAGCGGCGCCTCGAAGGCCCCCGCCAACTCGGCCGTCACCATCTCGGCGGCGCGACCGTTGCGGCGGTAGATTGGCAGCGACGTGGTCTCGCGGGTCAGGCGGACGACGTCGCCGAGTTCGACCACGGACCGGTCACCCGGCAGGATATTGGCCGGAACTGGAGTGGCCAGCGCCCGCTCGTCGATGACGAGACCGCTCTTGGCCGGTGCAAGCCGGATCGGGATCGGCTGGCGCCCGCCGCCGCGGTGTGAATAGCCAACCGTCGTGCCGCCGAAGAGCATGCGGATCGTGTTGAAGACGTCGGATTGCTCGACGCGGTGGAATTCGAGCGCATCATCGGCGACCGTCAGCCGAAGCCGCTCGGCGGCAGTGCCGAAACTGTCGTCGACGTCAACGATGAAGGGCACAGAGGCGAAGGCCTCGCGCACCTTGGTCGCCACCTGCCGCCGCGTCTCGGCATCGGGCCCGTAGATCTCGGCGAGCAGCGTCGCCATGACCGGCGGTCCGGGCGGTGGTTCGACCACCTTTACCGCCGTGCGCGGTGGCAGGGTGACCGCGCGCAGCGTCTCGCGGACCTGGAGCGCGATATCGTGGCTGGCGCGCTTGCGCCTGTCCTTGGCCACGAGGTTCAGCTGCAGGTCGCCCATCTGCGGCTCGTTGCGCAGGTAGGAATGCCGCACCAGCCCGTTGAAGTTGAAGGGCGCGGCCGTGCCGGCATGGCTCTGGATCGAGTCGATTTCGGCGACCCCCGACAGGCGCGCCGCCAACTCCTGCAGGATCCGGTCAGTTTCCTCGACCGACGTCCCCCGGGGCAGGTCCACGACGACGCCGAGTTCGGACTTGTTGTCGAAGGGCAGCAGCTTCACCGTGACGTGCTGCGTGTAGAACAGTGCCATCGAGCCCAGCGTCGCAACGCCGACAAGGATGAGGAACATCCAGGCTCGGCCCTTGGAGGCGAGGATCGGCACCGCCGCTCGCCGATAGGCACGCCCCAGAAGCCCGCCATCGTCGCTGCCGTGGCCGCCACCGGCATGGTCGCCGCCGCCATGGGCCTTGCCGAACTTCAGCATCAGCCAAGGCGTCACCATGACCGCGACGAAGAATGAGAAGACCATGGCCGCCGAGGCATTGGCGGGGATAGGGCTCATATAGGGTCCCATCATGCCCGAGACGAAGAGCATGGGGAGCAGCGCCGCCACCACGGTCAGGGTTGCGACGATGGTGGGATTGCCGACCTCGCCCACCGCATCGATCGCCGCCTGAACGCGCGGCCGTCCGTCTTTCATCGCCCAGTGGCGGGCGATGTTCTCGATGACGACGATCGCATCGTCAACGAGGATACCGATCGAGAAGATCAGCGCGAAGAGACTGACGCGGTTGAGCGTGTAGCCCATGATCCAGGCGGCGAAGAGCGTCAGGAGGATCGTGACGGGAATGACGATGGCGACAACAAGGGCCTCGCGCCAGCCGATAGCCACCCAGACCAGCAGGACGATGGAGATCGTCGCCAGGGCGAGGTGGAACAGCAGCTCGTTGGCCTTTTCGTTGGCGGTCTCGCCGTAGTCGCGCGTCACATGGACGGCGATATCGCCAGGCACGACATTGCCTTCGAGCCGCTTCACCGCGGCGAGGATGTCGTGGGCCACCGTCACCGCATTGGCCCCGGCCCGCTTTGCGATGGCCAGCGAGACGGCCGGCGCCCGGTCGAAGCCGCCCTGCCCGTTGCGCGCCAGATGCGAGACACGCGTTTCGGCGGTCTCGGTGGCGAGCAGGACGCGCGCGACGTCGCGCACATAGACCGGGCGGCCGTCGCGCGTCGTCACGAGGAGATTGCCGATCTCGGGCAGGCCGCTGAGCGTCTGTCCGGCGACGAGTCCGATCTGGCGACTACCGTCACGGATCGTCGCGGCGGAAAAAGCCCGGTTCGCGGCTTCCACCTTGGCGGCCAGCGCCTGCAGCGTCAGCCCGGCGCGGGCCAGAAGCTCCGGATCAGGTTCGACGCGGATCTCCTCGGGCTGCTGGCCCACCAGATAGGTCAGGCCGATATTGTCGAGTTGGGAAATCGCCACCTGCAATTCGCGGGCGACGCGCGTCAGGTCGTTGGCGCTCCAGCGATCGACGGCGCCGGGTTTGGCCGCCAGCGTCAAGACCATGATGGCCACGTCGTCGATGCCACGGCCAACGATCAGCGGCTCGGGGATCCCGGTCGGCAGGCGGTCGAGATTGGCGCGCAGCTTCTCGTGGACCCGCAGGATCGCCGCATCCGCCGAGGTGCCGACGAGGAAGCGCGCCGTCACCAGCGTGCCGTCGTCACGGGTCGTCGAATAGACATGCTCGACGCCGTTGATCGATTTGACCAGCGTTTCCAGCGGCTCGGTCACCAGCTTGACCGCATCCTCGGCCTTCAGTCCGTCGGCGCGCACGTGGATGTCGACCATCGGCACCGAGATCTGTGGCTCCTCCTCGCGCGGCAGCGTCACCAGTGCGACCATGCCGAGCACGAGCGAGGCGAGCAGGAAGAGCGGGGTCAGCGGCGAGGTGATGAAGGCGCGGGTCAGGGCGCCGGCAATGCCCAGTTTCGGTGTCTCGGTCACGGCAGGATCACCCGGTCGCCGGACCTGAGCCCGGTGAGAATCTCGCGGCGGGGACCGGCCGGCGTGTCAACCACCCCGCCGGTGATGACCGCGACGTCGCGTTCCCCCGTCGCGGTCGCAACGCGGATGAAGTCGATGCCGGCGCGCAGGACCACGGCAGCGTCGGGCACCGCCAGGACCTGACGGGTGGCCACGGGAACGCGCACCAGCACCCGCTCACCGACAAACCGGTCGGGCAGACCATCCACCGCGACATCGGCGATGACGCGGCCGGATTCGATCTGGGGATAGACTTTCTCGATGGTGCCGCGCGTCGCTGGCCCCGCGAGGCGCGAGTCGCCGTCGCCAATCTCGACGGTCGCTCCCACCTTCAAGAGTGGCGCATGCCGTTCCGGGATGGCGAGGCGCAGGAAGAGTCCGCCTGCGGCGATGGTAGCGACCTGCTCGCCTGGCAGCACCACCGATCCACGGCGCATCGGCACGGTCAGCACACGCCCGGCGGCGGGTGCGACGACGGAGCCCTCGGTTGCCTGCTGCAGGACGACCGCACGTTCGGCCTCCGCCTGGTTCATCTGGTTGGTGAGGACGTCGACCTGGGTGCGCAACTGGTCGACGCGCTGCTGCGTCGCCGCGCCACGGGCCAGGAGTGCGGTTGTCCGCTCAAGCTCGACTTTGGCATTGTCGAGCTGCGAGGAGACGGCGCGGATGCGCGCATCGGCGGCGTTCAGTTGCAGCGCGAGCTTCTCGTCGACAACGCGGGCAATGGGCCGTCCCGCCTCCACCACGGATCCCTCGGTCACGTCGAGCTCGACCAAAGTCCCGCCGATGCGCGAGCGGGCAGGCACGACGAACCGGCTCTCGATCCGTCCATAGACGGCTTTGCTGTCCACCACGGCGACGGGGCGGACAACCTCTTCGGCCGCGAAGAGACCCGCGGTGGGCACAACCGCCGCGGCCAGGCCGACGATGCCGGAGATCAGGAAATGGCGCACGCACATCGTCCCATCCTCACTTGAACGCACAACCCGTCTTCAGGCCCATCGCCTTGAAGATCATGGCGGCAGGGCAAAACCCGGTGAACCCGGCCTGCAGCATGTTGACGCCGACGAAGGCGTTCAAGGCAAGGAACCATGGCGAAACGAGATAGGCGAGGGCCAACGAGATGAGGATCATCAGGCCGGCGAAGCTGAGGACGGCGTTGTCGATGGTCATGGAACTCCCCCTGTGAGGTGTTTGAGATGGATCACCGCGGTCGTGGCGTCGTTGCGGTAGATGCTTGACGTCCCCCGGGGTGCTCAGGTAACAGCATCCATGTAATATATTCAAATATGCGAATATCAAGGGGCCTTGGCGGCGGAACCAGCGAGACACGTGCATGTGTCCCATCCGAAAACCGCGACCGAACGCCACAAGGCCGCAGCAAGCCGCCACGTCTGGGGAGACAACGATGAACGGTCGAGATGCAATCAGGGATGAAAGCAGGCGCGGCCTCGATCGCCGCAAACTGCTGAAGATGGCGATGCTGGCGGGCACATTGCCGGCCATGGCGACACGCGCCGCCGCCGAGGAGCCCAAGGTCAGGACGCAGGCGCGCATCGTTGTCGCCGGTGCAGGGGCCGCCGGTCTCGCGGCCGCCTCCCGGCTCGCCCGCCGGCTCGACGGCGCGTCCATCATCCTGATCGACCGTCGCCGGGAGCATTTCTATCAGCCCGGTTTCACGCTGGTCGGCGCCGGATTGAAAAGTCCCTCCTACGTGATCTCGGCCACGAAGGATTATGTGCCGTCGGGGGTGACGCTGATCGAGGAACAGGTTCGCGAGTTCGATCCGGTCGGCAACAAGGTCGTGACGGAATCCGGTCGCGCCGTCCCCTATGACTACCTGATCGTCGCCACGGGACTGGAACTGGCCTATGCCGCCATTGCCGGCATGGACACCGCCCTGATCGGTCGCGACGGCATCGGCAGCGTCTATCTCAGCCCGGAGGGCGCGGAAGCCACCTATCGGGAATTGTCGCGCTTTACCGACAAGGGCGGCGTCGGCCTGTTCGGCCGTCCGGCGACGGAAATGAAATGCGCCGGTGCGCCGCTGAAATACACCTTCATCACCGACGACATCCTGCGCCGACGCGGCAATCGCGGAAAGGCGGAGCTAATCTACGCCGCGCACAACAAGGTGCTGTTTTCCGTCCCAATCGTCGCGGAGAAGGTCCGCATGCTCTATGCCGACCGCGGCGTGAAGACAGTCCAAGACCACGTCATGACCGCGATCGAACCGGGCAAGAAGATCGCCAGCTTCCGCACGCCGACGGGCACTGCGGAGATCAAATACGACTTCATCAACGTCGTGCCGCCGATGCGTGCTCCCGCGGCGGTGCGCAACTCGCCCCTGCCCTGGCAGTCCGGTCCGTGGGCTGCCGACGGGTGGATCGAGGTCGATCGCTCCAATCTGCGCCATACCCGTTTTCCGAATGTCTTTGCCCTCGGCGACGTCGCCGGCGTGCCGAAAGGAAAAACCGCGGCCAGCGTCAAATGGCAGGTGCCGGTGGCCGTTGACCACCTTGTGGCGGCGATTGCCGGTGGTCGGAGCCAGGCCGCCTATAATGGCTACACCTCCTGCCCCCTCATCACCCGGATCGGTCGCGCGATGCTGGTCGAATTCGACTACAACGACAACCTCGTCCCCTCCTTCCCGGGCATCATCGCCCCCCTTGAGGAGCTGTGGGTGACCTGGATCATGAAGGAAGTGGCCCTTAAGCCCACCTATACCGCCATGCTGCGCGGCCTGGCCTGAGGAGCAACCGATGAAGGATCTCGATCTCTGGGTGTTCATCTCGGTTTTCCAGGAAATGCTGGGGCCGTTCCTGTGGCTGCTGATCGGCCTCGCGGTCAGCGGCCTGACGCTCTTTCTGGCGATCGTCCTGCGTGAGCGCGGCCTGTCCAGCCGCCGGCTGGTCTGGGCCGAACTGGTCGGCATTGTCGGTGGTGTGATCGCCTTGCTGATCATGTGGCTCGTCACCCATTCGGGCATCGGCGATGCCGGCGGCCCGATCGACTGGGTGCTCATTGCGGCGATCTGGACGGTGGGCGCCATCGGCACGGCCATTCTCGCCTATGTGGCGCTGAGCCTGTTCGCCAGCGGGGACGCCTCGGCCCGCCAGGGCGGCCGCGCCTCAACATGAACGCCAGGAGAGACGGATGTTTGGATGGCTGCTGCGCCGCCCGGCCGGGCAGGAACTCGATCCCGACGAGGCGAAGGTTCTCGCCGAAAGCGGGGCAGTCGTGCTGGTCGATGTACGCGAAGACAGCGAATGGCGGTCCGGCCATATTCCCGGCGCCATCCACCTGCCGCTTTCGCGCTTCGCACGGGAAAGTGCGCGGCTGCCGAAAGACCGGCGGCTCGTTCTCTATTGCCTCTCGGGCGCGCGGTCCGGCCGCGCCCTCGGTGAATGTGCGAAGCTCGGCCTGCCGATCGACAGCCATGTCGCCGGCGGCATTTCCGCCTGGCGCCGGGCGGGCCTCCCGGTGACGCGCTGACCGATAGCGCGCCTGACATTCCCTGATCTATCCATATTGCCGCTTGCGGTCTGTGGATCACTGACGCAGTCTGACACCCGATCTTTTGGACGGGTATCGAGGCAGCGGCTATGACCACGTGGGACACCGTCGTCCGGGGCGGGAAAATCGTGTCCGCGACCGAGGTCTACGAGGCCGACATCGGCATCAAGGACGGTGTGGTGGCCGCGATCGGCAGGGATCTCGGGCCTTGCCAGACGATCGTCGATGCCAGGGGTCTGCTCGTCCTGCCCGGCGGCGTCGACACCCATGTCCATCTCGAGCAGACCGGCCTCGGACCGGAAATGTGCGACAACTGGGAGAGCGGCACCGCATCGGCCGCCGCCGGTGGCACGACGACCGTTGTCTGCTTTGCCTGGCAGCCGAAAGGTGGCTCGCTGGCCGCCATCACCGCCGACTACCACGTCAAGGCCCGTCAGGCGCGCGTCGACTATACGTTTCATCTGACGGTGACGGACCCGACGCCCGAAGTGCTCGAAGTCGAACTGCCGCGCCTGATCGCCGAGGGGTGCCGCTCGGTCAAAGTCTTCATGACCTATGACGGCGTCAGGCTCGACGACCGGCAGGCGCTGCGAGTGCTGGCGGCCGCCCGCCGCAACGAAGCTCTCGTCTGCGTCCATGCCGAGAACCACGACCTGATCGCCTGGCTCACTGAACAACTGGTATCTGCTAATTTAACAACGCCTAAATTTCATGCATATGCCAAACCAATGATCGCCGAACGCGAGGCCGTATACAGGATCATCAGCCTTGCCGAGGCACTCGACGTCCCCATCCAGATCTTCCATGTCTCCGGGGCCCAGTCGGCGGAGGAGATCGCCAGAGCCCAGGCGCGGGGCCTCAAGGTCTGGGGCGAGACCTGCATTCATTATCTCACCCTGACCGCCGAGGATCTCGACCGTCCGGGTTTCGAGGGCGCCAAGTTCATTTTCGGCCCCCCTGCCCGCACGGAAGCAGACCAGGAAGCGCTCTGGGGCTATCTCAGGCGCGGCATCATCGAAGTGGTCTCTTCGGACCATTCACCGACCCGTTTCGACGATCCCAAGGGCAAGAAATTCGCAGGCGACCCTGCCCCCTTCAACAAGGTGCCCAACGGCATTCCGGGCCTCGCGGCGAGACTGCCGGTTCTTTTCACCGAAGGCGTCTCGAAAGGCCGCATCGACCTGCCGACCTTCGTGCGGCTCACCAGCACCAACCCTGCCAAACTTTTCGGCCTTTTCCCACAAAAGGGCAGCCTCGCGGTCGGCAGCGACGCTGACTTCATTCTCTGGGACGCTGAAAAATCAGTCGTCCTCACCAATGAGCTGATGCATCACGGCGGCGACTACACGCCCTATGAAGGCTATCAGACCCAGGGCTATCCTGTGGCGACCTATCTGCGCGGCAGGGCGATCTTCGACGGCCGGACTGTGACCGGGCCCGCCGGCGGCGGCCGCTTCATCGCCCGCCCCCCCTACCCCATGATCGCGCCGCTCGAACGGTTCCCGACGCCGTTCAACGCGGTCGACGGCCGCCTCGTCTGAGCCGCAGATCGGCACGGGGGAACATGGCACGCCCCTTGCGAAACCGTCCATGACCAACGCCCCAACCCGAGGATGATGCAGCATGGCCTACAAGACCCGCCTTTCGCGCCGCACTTTTGCTGCCGGCTCCCTTGTCGCCGTCACTGGCTTCCCCAACATCGTCCGCGGTCAGACGCGTGAGATCTTCGTCGGCGGTCCGGCCTCGCCGGGCCTCACCGACATCCTGTTTCCGGTGATCGAGCGCAAGCACAACATGAAGATCCTCTTCGAGGGGACCAACTCGCTGATCAACCTCGAGAAGATCCGGGCAAACAAAGCCCGTCCGACGATGACCGTGACGATGATGGATGATCCGGTGCTGGTGCTGGCGGAGCGCGAGAAGGTGATCCGGAAGCTGCCCGCCGACATTACCAACCTCGCCGACATCCCGGCTGCCGCCAAGCCGCGTGACGCGATGTGGGTGAACTGGTGCCAGCCGATGTGCTCGTTCTCCTACAACACCCGGGCACTGCCCCAGGGCCTCGCCTCCTACAACGATGCCTGGGACCGCAAATTCCGTGAGCGCATCATCATGATCTCGATGCGCATCACCCAGGCTGTCGCCCCGCTGGTCGCCGCCGCTGCCTATGCCACCAAGAAGCCGCTCGACCAGGCCCTGAAGGAATGGGGAGCTGGCATCGAGCGCCTCAAGGAACTGCGCCCCAACGTGATCCAGGTGTCGTCCAACGCGCCGCAGGCCCAGCAGCTGCTGGAGACCGGCGAATGCGACCTCTACATGGCACCGGACTCCCGCACGACGCTGTTCCGCAAGGCGCAGGGCGCACCGGTCGACCAGGGGATGCCCAAGGAAGGCGTACTCGCCATGCCTGCCGGCGTCGCGCTGGTCGAAGGTGGCCCCAACCAGGATCTGGGCGTGGCCTTCATCAACGAAATGCTGAACCCGGAGACGCAGGCCCTCATCGCCCGCACCTTCTGGTCGAAGCCCACCAATGCCAAGACCGTGCTGCCGCAGGGGGTCAGCTTCCCAGAACTCGTCGCCCTTGACTGGGAGTTTTTCGCCGACAACCGCAATGCGATGATCGAGCGCTTCGAGCGGGAAGTCTCCTCGCGATGAGCCAGCATGCGACGGCAATGCCGCCGGCGACCGAAATGCATCAGGAGCCGAGCTATCTGGCGGTATCGAACGTTACCAAGCGTTTCGGTGCCGCCACCGTTCTCGATTCGCTGAGTCTCTCGGTCGGCCGGGCGGAGTTCGTCTCTCTCCTCGGTCCCTCGGGCTGCGGCAAGACAACGCTTCTGCGGTTGATCGCAGGCCTCCTCGCGCCCGACCAGGGTGCGATAGAGGTCGGTGGCCGCGATCTCACGCGTGTCGCCGCCCACAAGCGCAATATTGGTGTGGTGTTTCAGAACTACGCCCTGTTCCCCCACCTCACGGTTGCGGAGAACATCGCCTACGGCCTCCGGGCCAAAGGCGTGCCCAAAGCCGAGCAGGCCAAGAAGGTGGGCGATGCGCTCGGCCTCGTCCGGATGGAGGCCTTCGCCGACCGCGCCGTCACCGCCCTGTCGGGTGGCCAGCAGCAACGGATCGCCGTCGCCCGCGCGGTGGTGGTCGAGCCGAGCCTGCTCCTCCTCGATGAGCCCTTCTCCGCCCTCGACCGGAAGCTGCGCGAGACGATGCAGATCGAGCTGAGGCACATCCTCCGCAATCTCGGGATCACATCAATCTTCGTCACCCATGACCAGGATGAAGCCCTTGTCATGAGCGACCGCATCGCGGTCATGAACGAAGGGCGGATCGAGCATCTGGGCACGCCTTCGGAGGTCTATGCCCGTCCGAAATCCCTCTACACGATGGAGTTCGTCGGTCAGTCGAGCCGCATGGGCGGTGTGGTCAAGGGTAGCAGCGAGGGGCTGGTCGAGATCGACACACCCTTTGGCCTGGTACGCGCCCCCGGCCATTTCATGTCCGGCAGCAGGGTCATCGTCGGCGTGCGGCCCGAGGCGATCGCCGCCGGCGAAGGGCCGGCAGGCGAGTACAACACCGTGCGTGGCACCGTCGCTGAAGTCATCTATTTCGGCTCCCGCACCCTTCTGCACTTCCAGACGGCGCAGGACGGTGACCGTCTGCATGTCGAACTCAACCGGCTGCCCGATCAGGTCGCGCCGGGCTCGGCCATGACGCTGCGCTGGCGAATCGACGACAGCCGCGTCTTCCCGGCACCGACCGAGACGGGCCGATGACCCTTGCCCGAGATAACCTGACCATGCCGGCCGCGCCGGTCTCGCGCTGGCAATTCGATGCCAAGGCACTGATCGCCGCGCCGGGTCTGGTGTTCATGGCACTGGCCTTCGCCGTCCCCGTGCTCATGCTGGTCGGCGACAGTTTCGTCGACAGCGAGGGCCTGAGCCTCGCCGGCTACCGCAAGGTGCTCGGCGACCCCTATTACATCGGGATCATCGGCAATTCGCTGCAGCTCGCCTGCATCACCACCGCCGTCTGCCTCGCCATCGGCTACCCCGCTGCCTGGGCCCTCGCACGGATCAGGGGCGTCTGGCAGGTCATCCTTTTCGCGCTGATCTTCCTGCCGCTGACCGTATCGATCGTCGTCAAGACCTTCGGCCTGACGATCATGATGCGCCGCGATGGCATCATCAATTTCCTGCTGGTCAACCTCGGCTTCATCGAGCGGCCCATGCGCCTCGTCTTCACCGAGTTCAGCCTCTATTTCGGCATGGTCAACGTCTTCCTCCCCTTCATGATCCTGCCGCTCTATTCGGTGATGCGGATGCTCGACCCGCGCCTCCTGGACGCCTCCGCGTCGCTCGGCGCCGGCCCGCTCCATACCTTCCTGCGCGTGACCTTGCCGCTCACCATGCCCGGCGTCATCGCTGGCGGAACACTGGTCTTCTCGATTTCAGTGGCGGCCTATGTGACGCCCGGCCTGCTTGTCGGCGACCGTTTCATGACCATGTCGCAGGTCATGGCAAAGGCCTACCTGAATATTCGCGACTTCCAGCTCGGAGCGAGCATGGCCGTCATCATGCTGGTCATATCGGCCGCCCTGATCCTTGCATCGTCCTATCTCGTCCGCGCCCCGGGTGGGGAGAAGCGCTGAGCCATGGCACTCTTCGGTTCCCTCTTCTGCCGGATCGTTCTCGGCCTGGTCATCGCCTTCCTGTTCATGCCGATTCTCATCGTTCTGACGGTGTCGTTTTCGTCCTCGGCGGTCTTCGCCTTTCCGCCGCCCGGCTTCTCACTGCGCTGGTATGCGTCCCTCGGCAATGCCGACTCGATGCTGCAGGCGGTCTGGCTCTCCAGCCAGATCGCCGCCCTTTCCACTGCCATTTCGCTTGTTCTGGGCACGCTCTGCGCCATCGCCATCACCCGGGGCATGATTCCCGGCGCCAAGGCGGTGGCAACCTTCATGGCCTCCCCGCTGATGCTGCCCGGCCTCGTCCTCGGCATCGCCTTCCTGCAGGCGGCGCGTGATTTCGGTTTGCGCGACACCTACACGACCCTGCTGATCGCCCATGTCGTCATCACCATGCCCTTCATCATGCGCACGGTGCTGGCGAGCCTGTCGCTGTTCGACTTTGCGATGGTGGACGCCGCCCGCATGCTCGGACGCTCCTATCCGGCCGCCCTTTGGACCGTTCTGGTGCCGAACATCCTGCCGGGCTTCGTCAGCGGCGGGCTCTTCGCCTTCATCGCCTCCTTCGACAATTATCCCGTCTCGATCTTCCTCGTCGATGTGCGCACCAAGACGCTGCCGATCCAGCTCCTCAACCAGGTCGAGATGTCCCCCGATCCGACGGTCGCCGCCATCTCGGCGCTGCTCATCCTCGGGACCATCGTCGCTCTCATCGTCTGCGACCGGCTGGTGGGGCTTAAGCGGATGGCCTCGATCTAGTTCCGGCATAACCCACAGGGACGACAGCCATGTCCGCCGAAACCGCCACCAGGGCTCTCTTCGTGTCGCTGGGACCGCAGCGCTACCGCGTCGAAAGGCCGTTCGGGGCCTTCGACCGCGGGAACGCTCTGGTCAGCGACGTCGCCTGCGACAGTCGCGGTCATGTCTTCGTTCTGCTGCGGCTCGATCCGCTGGTCGATGAGCCGCGTGACCCCGTCGTCGAACTCGATCCGCAGGGCCGGGTTGTCCGGTCGTTCGGCGCCAAGGACGTTCTTGACGCCCATATGCTGGCGGTCGATCCCAAGGACCGCATCGTCGTCGTCGATCGCGACGCCCATCGCCTCGTCGTCTTCAGCCCTGACGGAGCGGTGACCCAGACGATCGGATCGCCGGAGCGCCCGGGCGAGCCCTTCTCGCATCCGTCGGCGGTCGCCTTCGCGGCGGATGGCAGCTTCTATGTCGCCGACGGCTATGGCGCCTCGCGGGTGCAGCACTTTTCGGCGGCGGGCGATCGCATCGGCAGTTTCGGCCGGCGCGGCCAGAATCCCGGCGAATTCAGCACACCGCATGGCGTCTGGATCGACTGTGACGGCCGGGTCCTCGTCACCGATCGCGAGAACGACCGGCTCCAGGTCTTTTCGGCCGCGGGAGAGGCATTGGCCCAATGGCCCGACCTGCCGCGGGCGATGGATGTCTGGAGCGACGCCGGGGGCTCGGTCTTCGTGACCGACCAGGTCCCACGGCTGTCGCGCTACGATCGCGACGGCACCCTTGTCGGATCCTGTCGGCCTGTCCTGAACGGCGCCCACGGCATCTGGGGCACGGCTGACGGCACGCTTTATCTGGCCGAGGTCAATCCGAGCCGCATCACCCGTCTGACGCCGGTCTGACGCCAGCCCGGAGCGCGACAGGACGAAGCGCCCGCGCCTCGTCCAGCAGCCGGGGGATCTCGAAAAGGCTCTGACAGAGGCCGTCGGCCGCGCCATCTCCCAGGTCCGGACCGAAACCCACGACGAACAGCCCCGCACGGCGCGCCGAAGCCGCGCCCGTGGCGCTGTCCTCGACGGCTGCAACCTCATGGGGGGAGAGGCCGAGCATTGCGCAGGCGCGTCGGTAGGGTTCAGGATCCGGTTTGCCGCAGGCCACATCATCGAGGCTGATAGACCCCGCGAGGTAGGGTGCGAGCCCGAGGGCGTCGATATTGGCATCGACCACGACCCGGTTGGAGTTCGACACACAAACCTGAGACAAACCGGCCGCGTGGAGGGATTGGATCACCTCACGCCCTCCAGGAATGGGCACCAGCGGCGCAGCATCGGCGACATAGGCGCGGTTGATCGCCTCGAGCCAGGGCTCCCGCCCCACATGGCGCGGATAGCGCGATTTCAGGACATCCCACACGTCCAGCATGTGAACGCCGCGGAAAGCCTGATCGGGCAGGTCGTCGAGAGCCACGCCGAGGGCGCGGGATGCCGCCAGCAGTGCGCGATGATGGCGCGGCTCGCTGTCCACCAGCGTCCCGTCAATGTCCCAGGCGATGGCGCGGATCACGCCGGCCGCTCCGCAAGCCGACGGTAGAGGTCGCGGTAGCGGCTATAGCCCCGCCGGTAAGCAGCCGCCGACGCACCGTCAGGGGCAAAGCTTCGGCCCGGTGAGACGAAAGCCTTGAGACCGTTCCAGTCCGTGACGAGCCCGGCACCAATGGCCGCCGTCCAGGCCGCACCGAGGCAGGACCCCGGATGGCCGGCGAGGGTTTCGACCCTGGCGCCGATGACGTCGGCGACAATCTGCATCCAGAGCGCGCTCTGCGAGCCGCCGTCGGAAGCGAGAAACCGCTTCGGCTCATGGCCCATGTCCCGCAGCACTTCCAGATGGTGCAGCAGCGCGAAAGCATAGGATTCCAGGAGGGCGCGCCAGAGATGGCCGAGATCGTGGCTCAGGGTCAGGCCGTCGATGATCCCGCGCGCGTCGGCATCATGGACGGGCGTCTTCTCGCCGAGAAAATAGGGGACGATCGTCAGCCCCTCGGCCCCAGCCGGCCGATCCGCGGCGAGACGATCGAGATGCTGGTGGATTGTCAGACCGGCCTTCGCAGCTGCCGCGACCTCACCGCCCGCGAAGGTCCGAGCGAACCAGTTCAGCGCCGAGCCGCCGGTCGACATGCAGCCGTTCGGCATGAAGAGGCCGGGCACCAGATGGTAGTCGAGATAGAGCCGCGGATCGGGCTGGACCCTGTCGGTGGCGACGAGGATGTCGACCGAACCGCCGAATTTCAGCAAGACATCGCCCGGCTCAGTGACGCCGGCGGCGAGCGCCGAGGCGATCATATCGGCCGCGCCGCCGACCACGGGCGTTCCCGCAGCAAGCCCGGTCTCGGCCGCGGCCGCTGCGGAGATCGCGCCGATGATCTCCTGCGACAACGCCTTCGCCGGCACGGCCGCACGCGGCACATGCGCGTGGGCGATGAGATCGTCGGCCAGCTTGTGCGTTGCCAGGTCGACGAATCCGGCTTCGAGCGCCCAGTTCTGCTCGATCCGCCGCTCACCGGTCAGGCGGAAATTCACATAGTCATAAGAGCCGAAGACGGTCGCGATGCGGCCGAACACGTCCGGCTCGTGACGCTCGATCCAGCGCAGCTTGGCGGCGACCAATTGCTGGTTGACGCCGTTGCCGGCGCGCCGGATGAAGGCGGCCTCATCGATCTCCCGACGCAGTTCCTCCACCTCGGTCCCACAGCGCCCGTCGCTCTGCTGGATGCTCGGGCGCAGCACCTCCCCGGCGGCACCCAGCAGCACGACCGCAGGCAACATGCCGGTCGTTCCGACCGCGGCGATCTCCGCGGGATCGATCCCGCTGGTCTCGATCAGCTCGCGCGTCAGCGCACAGACATTGCCCCACCACTCGGCCGGGACTTCCTCGCTCCAGCCGGGACGGGGTGAGTGCAGCGTCACCGGCCGTGAGGCGAGACCCAGAACCTTGCCGGGCAGGTGCACCAGGATCGCGATGGTGGACGTGGTGCCAACATCGATGCCAAGGACGCAGGCCATGGCCGTCCCCCTCAGCGCAGGCTTGCCACCCGGTCCATGAAGCGCTTCACCCGCGCCCCTTCGACCGGGTTCCAGGTGTTGCCGTCGACCTTGAAATGGGTGCCGATGACGACGCCGCTGGCCATGGCCAGGATGTCGCCGACATTGTCGATGTTAACCCCCGTATTGGCGAAGACCGGCACGTCCTTGACCGTCTCGCAGACGGACCGCAACTGCGAGGCCTCGGCCGGCTGGCCGGTGAGCGGGCCCGATACCAGGATCGCGTCGGCCATCGAGGAGAACACGGCACTGCGCGCGCGCAACTCGATCGGTCGCTGGTCGAGCGAATGGGCGAACTCGGCATTGATGTTGAACAGCATCTTCATGTCCTGCCGGCCGAGCGTCCGGCGCAGCCGGGCAGCGGCGGCGCAGTCGGGTTGCCACAGTCCCATGTCTGAGGCGAAGAGCCCCGTGAAAATCTCCCGCACGAAGCTGGCGCCAGTGACGGCGCCGATCGAGACACTGGCTGTCGGGTCCCACAGGTAATTGACCCCGAACGGCACGGCGAGGTGCGGCTTCACCGCCTCGACCACGGCTGTCATGGCCGCGATGCCCTCCGGCGGCGCCTTGAAGACATAGGGCCTGTCGTTCTCGTTGCCGAACATGATCGCATCGACGCCGCCGGTCTGCAGTTTCTCGACATCGGCGAGAACCCCGTCCACCAGCTTGGCCATGCCGCCGTCGGCGTCATAGTTCGGCGTCCCCGGCAGGGCGCCGATATGGGCCATGGCGATGACCACCTTCTTCTTCTCGCCGAAGCACGCGAAGACCATTGGTTCACTCCCGAGAAAATGAGTCGCAGCGGCTCACGCCGGAGCTTTCGATGGGACGGCGATGCGGACATCGATGCCGCCGGCCGAAAGCACGGCCGCCAGGGCCGGCGGCGGCGGGGCGTCCGTCACCAGAATGTTGATCTGGGCGAGGGCTCCGATATTGACCAGCGACATCCGCTGGAACTTGGAGGCGTCGCAAAGAACAATCCTGAGGCCCGACCGCCGCAGATAGACGCGCTTCAGCTCGGCATCCTCGACGGAATAATCGAACAGGCCCTCGGGCGTGATGCCGGAGACGCCGATGACCGCGACGTCGAACCAGAGCGGCTCGAACTGCGCCACCGCCGAAGGACCATAGGTCGACATCTCGTCGGCACGCAGCAGACCGCCGGCGACATAGATGTCGGGCGACGCGCCATCGAGGGCGGCCGCGATCCGCAGACTGTTGGTAAAGATCTTGGAATGGGCCAGCGACCGGAGGTGCGGCGCCATCAGGAAGGTCGTGGTGCCGACATCGAGGGCGATCGTGCGGTAACGAGCGACGAGTTCGGCGGCGGTGGCGGCGATGGCCTCCTTGCCCTCTTGCTGCCGACGCAGGCGCGACGCGAAGCTCGGCTCTTCGCTGTCCATGGCGGCCGGCGGCAGATGCGCGACGGGAAGCGCGCCACCGTGGACGCGTCGCAGCCGTCCCTCGGCCTCCAGTTCGATCAGGTCCCGGCGGATCGTCATTTCGGAAACGGCGAGCCGGGTCGATAGCGTCCGCACGACCACCGTGCCTGCGGCAGCAAGCTCATCGAGGATCGCGGCCTTCCGCGATGGCGCGAGCAGGCTCACGCCCCCCCTGCCCTCGCCACCCGACCGATCCAGACCATGTTCAGCCACCATCATCCCGAGCTCCGCCCCGTGACCTGTCATAGCCCGATAGCGCACATTATCAAACATTAATTTCATCCTTGATGGCTGTTATTGTTTGGTATCTATTGAGCCGACGAGGAGCTTCGAGGATTCATGGCCGCTGCCCCCTCCTACCCCGAACTGGCCGGCAGGAAGGCGCTCGTTACTGGCGCGGCGTCCGGTATTGGGCGGGCCATCGCCACAGCCCTTGCAGCCCAGAATATGATCGTCGGTATCGCCGATATCGACCAGGCAACCGCCGGGGCGACCGCGGCTGCGATCGGTGGGATGGCATTCGCGCTGGCGATCGATGTAACGCAACGGACGCAGGTCGAGGAGGCCTTTGAGAGTTTCATCACGACGGCCGGCGGGTGCGACCTTCTCGTCGGCAATGCCGGCGTGTCCACCATGCGGCGGGCGGTCGACCTCACCGACGACGACTGGGACTTCAATTTCGCTGTCAACACCAAAGGCGTCTTCCTGACCAATCAGGTTGCCGCGCGCCATTTCCTGGCCCAGGGCTCTGGCTGCATCGTCAACACCGCGTCCCTCGCCGCGAAGGTCGGCGCTCCTTTACTCGCCCACTACTCCGCCTCCAAATTCGCCGTCCTCGGCTGGACGCAGGCCCTCGCGCGCGAACTCGCGCCCGCTGGCATCCGCGTCAACGCCGTCTGCCCCGGCTTCGTGAAAACGGGCATGCAGTCGCGCGAGGTCCTCTGGGAGGCCGAGTTGCGGGGCATGACCCCGCAGGCTGTGCTCGCCGACTATGTCGCGCAGACCCCGCTCGGTCGGCTGGAGGAACCTGAGGACGTCGCCGGCGTCGTCGTCTTCCTCGCCTCCGACCAGGCGCGCTTCATGACCGGACAAGGCATCAACGTGACCGGCGGGGTCTATACGACATGACCGCGCCAGAACAAACATAACCACACATCAAGAATCAACATCCTGATCGTTCCTGTATCACAACCAATAACGCCAATCGAAGACAGAGGGATAGCGTCATGTCGGAGTCCACCCCTAAGTCCGCAAAACCGGGCCTTCCCGTTCTTGACCGCCGCCTCGTCATCGGCGGCCTTGCCGGGGCCATCGCGACGCCGTTCGTCGGCGGCCAGGCGGTGGCGCAAGCGCGTTTCCAGCCGCCGGCGGCCCTCGCTGCCAAGGGCGTCATCACCTATTGCGCGACCATCGATAACCCGCCGCGCGCCTTCTACGACAACCAGCAGCGTCCGACCGGCTTCGAGGTCGAACTCGGCACCGAGATCGCCGCGCGCATGGGCCTGCGGGTCAACTGGGTGCAGCTCCGCTTCGTAGGCCTCATTCCGGCGCTCCAGGCGCAGCAATGTGACGCCCTGATGCAGGAGCTCTTCATCCGCCCGGAGCGCCTCGAGATCATCGACATGATCCCCTTCTCGCGGACCGGCCAGCGGCTCGTCACGACCAAGGCCTCGACGCTGCAGGCGACCTCGCTGGAGGCCCTGTCGGGCCGTAAGATGGCCGTGCCGAACGGCACCACGATCCACAACCTGGTCAACGAGGCCAATGCCAAGCTCAAGGCTGAAGGCAAGCCGGAGATCAATCTTGTCGTCCTGCCGACGACGACCGAGACCTTCCAGCAGCTCGCCACCGGCCAGATCGAAGTGCTGGGCACGACGACGACAGCAGCCTCCTACTATGTCGGCCTGCGTCCGAACGACTTCAGGCCACTGGGCGAGCCCTTCGGCCTCATTGGCACCGGCATCGGCCTGCGCAAAGGCAATACGGAACTCCTCAATCCGATGAAGCAGAGCTTCGATTCCATCGTTGCCGACGGCACCTACAAGCGTCTCATCGACAAGTGGGCCATGCAGGGCTCCGAACTCTGATGGGCTTTGACTGGGCCTTCTTCTGGAGCCGGCTCACGGATCCGGGGGATCTCTATATGATCGCACTCGGGAGGACGGTCCTCATGGCCGTCCTCGCCATGCTCCTCGGCCTGGTCATCGGCGTTCTCGTCGGCTTCGGACGGCTGTCGAAGTTTGCCCCCATCAGGGCCGTCTGCGCGTTCTATGTCTGGCTGATCCGCGGCATCCCGGTGCTGGTTTTGCTGGTCTTCTTCTTTTCCGGCCTCGCAGCGGCCGGCTTCTTCCGCTTTTCCGATATCACCCTCTTCGGCATCACCATGTCCGCCTCCTTCCAGGCGGCGGTGCTGGGTCTCGCCATTCACGAAGGCGCCTATATGGCCGAGATCGTGCGCAATGGCATCCAGGCTGTTCAGCGCGGCCAGATCGAGGCGGCGAAATCACTCGGCATGGGCACGTTCCAACTCACCCGACGCATCATCCTCCCCCAGGCGACACGGGTCATCGTCCCGCCGCTCGGCAATGACTTCAACCACTTGCTCAAGACCACCTCGCTCGCCAGCGTCATCGGCGTGCAGGAGATATTCCAGCTCACCGAGAGCATGTCGGCGACGACCTTCAAGACCTTCGAGCTGCTCATCGTCGTCTCGATCACCTACCTCGCCCTCACCACCATCTGGAATGTGATCCAGGGGCTGATCGAGGCCCGTCTGCGCCGCCACGAGCGTGACGAGCAACCGGCGACCCTGGCGGCGAAGATCGCCTATTTCCTCTGGCCCCGCGGCGACGCCGCGATGGAGCGCCGCTGATGACCGGGGCGGATGCGGCGCTGGTGCGCGCCGACAACGTGCACAAGTGGTTCGGTCAGAACGAGGTGCTGAAGGGCGTCAGCCTGCATGTCGGGCGCGGCGAGGTCCTGTCGATCATCGGCCCATCCGGCTCGGGAAAAAGCACCTTCCTGCGCTGTATCAACCAGCTGGAGACCTATCAGAAGGGCCGCATCCATGTCGGCGGCGAACTCATCGGCTTCGAGGACCGGGGCGGCAGACTGGTGCCGCTGCCCAATCGCCGTATTGTCGCGCAACGCCGCAACATCGGCATGGTGTTCCAGCAGTTCAACCTGTTCTGGCACATGACCGTGCTGGACAATATCATCGAGGCCCCGATGCTGGTGCTCGGCCAGCGCCGGGCCGAGGCCGAGGCGACGGCCATGGCCCTCCTCGAACGCGTCGGTCTTGCGGAAAAAGCCCACGCCTATCCGATGAAGCTCTCCGGCGGGCAGCAGCAGCGCGCCGCCATCGCCAGGGCCCTCGCCATGAAGCCCGACCTGATGCTCTTCGACGAGCCGACCAGCGCCCTCGACCCGGAGACGACCGGCGAGGTCCTGAACGTCATCGCCGACCTCGCCAGATCCGGCATGACGATGATCGTGGTGACCCACGAAATGGCCTTTGCCCGCCAGGTCTCCGACCGCGTCGTGCTGATGGAAAATGGCAAGGTCGACTGCGAGGCGGAACCGGAGATCTTTTTCCGTGATCAGCCGAGCGCGCGGCTGAAGGCCTTCCTCGCGACGATCCACTAGAGGCGTACGCCTCTTCATGCCGGAGACATGCAGCAGTTGCCGACGGTCGGCGTACCGGCGGTCGTCACCCCAGCGTGGTGACCCAGATCACCCGCGCGACCTGCTGGGTCGGGTTGTCGAACATGTGCGGCACCGTCGATGGAAAGCGGAAACTGTCGCCGGGCTCGAGCACATGGGCCTCGTGATCGAGCCAGAGCCTCAGCCGTCCGGCCAGCACATAGCCGGCCTTCTCGCCGCTGTGGCGGACGAAATCCGTCCCCGACGAACCGCCGGGATTAAGGGTGAGCGGCCGACTCCGAGCCTTCGGCTTTCCGCTTACCGGTTGGAACCGCTCGGCGCGTGCCATGGACGGGGTCGACTGCTATGCCGGCGCCGACAGCCTGCCTGCCTTTCTCGCCCACACCGACATCCTCGTCTGCCTGCTGCCGCTGACCGACGAGACCCGCGGCATTCTCAACGCGCGGATGTTCTCTGCCCTCCCCGCGGGCGCTATGCTGGTCAATGTCGGCCGCGGCGGCCATCTGGTGCAGGACGATCTCCTAGGCCGTAGACTCATTACCGCGTAGCCAAATGCGGACAGATGCGAGCTTCACGGCGGCGAGGAAGTTTTCCGCCGTCTTATCGAAGCGGGTGGCGATACGGCGGAACTGCTTGATCT
>NZ_JALHMP010000007.1 GCF_022843985.1 Phreatobacter sp.
GCGAGGGCATCGGCGGCGGCGCGCCGGGCGGCCTCACCCTCCTGGATGCGGGCGATGATCTCGCGACGCTGGACAGCGAAGGTGTCGGGGGCCTCCGCCAGGGTCTTCGCCTCGGTGCGCGCCTCGGCGAGGCGCTGGTCGAGGGCGGCGACCTGGCGGCCGGCATCGGCCTGGCGCTCGGTCCAGGCGGCGCGGTCGCGGCCGATCTCTTCCAGCCGGCGGATGCGCATCTCCGCGTCGCGGGCCAGGCCCTGGGCATGGGCCCGCGCCTCGGCCAGCGCCGCCCGGTTCAGGGCGACCTCGGCGCGGATCTCGGCAAGGGCCGCTTCCAGCTGCGCCGTCTGCCCGAGGCCCTGCAGGGCGGTGATGGCATCGGCCTTGACGGCCACGGCCTCGTCGATGCTCGCCTTCAGCCGCGACCGGGCCTCGACCAGGGCGGCGAGCCGGGTGACGACGGCGGAAGCGGCCCGTTCGGCGCCGGCGAGCTGGTCACGCAGGGCATCGGCGCGGCGCTGGGCGGCGCGCCAGCCGTCGCGGGCGGCCTGTTCCCGCTCGGCCGAGGCCTTGACCAGGCCGACAGCGACCTCCGCCAGCCGGCGCAGGTCGGCGGCTTTGTCCCTGGCCTTCACCAGGTCCTTTTCCAGATCGCCGAGGCGGTTGCGTTCGGCGAGCCGGCGGGCGGCGGCGGTTGGCGCATGGGCGGCGACGACGAAGCCGTCCCAGCGCCACAGGTCGCCCTCCCGGGAGACGAGGCGCTGGCCGGGCTTGAGCAGCACCGCGAGCCGCGCGCCGTCGTCGCGAGCAACGAGGCCGATCTGGGCCAAGCGGCGGGCGAGTTCGGGCGGGGCCTTCACATGGTCGGAGAGCGGGGCGGCGCCGGCCGGCAGCGCCGGATCGCCATGGCGATCGGCACCGCCCCAGCGCTGCGGCGAGTCGGCAGCCGTCGGCGCGTCGAGATCGTCGCCCAGCGCCGCGCCGAGCGCCGTCTCATAGCCGCGGGCCACCGTGATCGCCTCAAGCACCGGAGGCCATTTGGCGCCATTGGCGACGTTGAGGACCTTGGCGAGGGTGCGCACCTCGGTGTCGATCCGCTGCACCACGCGCTCGGCATCGGCGAGCGGCCGGCGGGCCTCGCCCTCCTGGGCCCGCGCCGCGCCATGGGCCTGTTCGGCGGCGACAGCCTCGGCCTCGGCGGCGGCGAGGGCGGCGGTGGCGGCGGCCAGATCCTCCCGCAGCGCGGCGAGGCGGGCGGCATGGTCGGAGCCGGCCTCGAGCTTCGCCGTCTCGACATCGATCTCGGCGAGCTGGCCCTCGAGGCGCATCAGCCGCTCGCCGGCATCGCGGATCGCACGTTCGAGCTGGTTGCGGCGGGCGACGATCTCGGCCAGGGCCGAGGTGGCCTCGGCAAAGGCCTTTTCGGCGACGGCGAGCGCCGTCTCGGCGGCGGCGACCTGCGCTGCAGCCGCAGCTTCCGCGGATTTCGCGCCCTCGCCCGCCGTGCGGAGCGCGGCCTCCTCGGCGGCGAGGCGCGCCATGACGCCCTCGGCATCGGCGCCGAGGGCTTTTTCACGCGCCAGATCGCCGTCGAGCTGGGTGATGCGGCGGTCGAGTTCGGCCATGCGCTCCCGGGCGCGCTTTTCCTCGCCGTCGAGCTGGTCCCGCGCGGTGACGAGCCGATGCAGCGCCGCGCCGGACCTGGCCGCTTCGTCGCGCAGGGCGGGGAGCTGGTGCGCGGCGACCGCCTGGTCCCTGGCTGCAGCCGCCTGGCCGGTGGTTCGCTCGGCGACGGTGCGGGTCTCGAGCTCGACCAGCCGCTCCGCCTCGCGGACGAGGTCGCCGGCCTCGCGGAATTTCAGATAGGCGAGGGTCGCTTCCGCCTTGCGGATCTCGGCGGAGAGCCCGCGATAGCGCACCGCCTGGCGGGCCTGGCGCTTGAGCCCGTCGAGCTGGCTCTCGATCTGGGAGAGAATGGTCTCCAGCCGGTCGAGATTGGTCTCGGCGGCCTTCAGCCGGGTCTCGGCCTCGTGGCGGCGGGCGTGCAGCCCGGCAATGCCGGCGGCCTCCTCGAGGATGCGGCGGCGCGACTGCGGCTTGGCGCTGATGATCTCGCCGATCTGCCCCTGGCGGACGAGGGCCGGGGACCTCGCCCCCGTCGAGGCGTCGGCGAAGAGGATCTGGACGTCGCGGGCCCGGACCTCGCGGCCGTTGATCTTGTAGAGCGAGCCGGCCTCGCGCTCGATCCGGCGGGAGACCTCCAGCACATCATGATCGTTGAACTGGGCGGGGGCGAGACGGCGGGAATTGTCGACGGTGAGCATCACCTCGGCGGTGTTGCGCGCCGGACGGTTGCCCGAGCCGGAGAAGATGACGTCGTCCATGCCCGAGGCGCGCATGTTCTTGAACGAGTTCTCGCCCATGACCCAGCGCAGGGCCTCGACCAGGTTCGACTTGCCACAGCCGTTCGGACCGACAACGCCGGTCAGTCCCGGCTCGATCAGGAAATCGATCGGCTCGACGAAGGTCTTGAAACCGTGAATGCGCAGACGGGAGAATTTCATCGCGCCTGTCTGTCCAAGGGGCTGCCGGATTGAGGGATCAGCCTGCCACGGATCGGTGGCGGACGCCACATCTAGCGTTGGACAACAGGGCCGACCTCAACATCTTGCTGTTCACAGGCCCGGCTCAGGGGTGGTCGGGTCAGCCACCGACCCTCTCTGCCGCGCTGCATTGTCGCTGCTGCAGCGCACAGCAACCCTCTACGGTCCTTCGCCGGCATCGTGTAGAAGGAATCAGGGAAGCAAAGGGGATGGAGTCAATCCATCCGAGGAGGAAACCATGGGCTTCAAGCCCCAACCGACCCCGCCCAAGGGCGTCAAGCTCGAAGACCGCTATGGCCAGGTCGGCCTGAAGGCGGTGGCCGGCGCCATCAAGACGCCGAAGCCGGCCAAGGGCGGCTGACGAGCCGAGGCCGGTCAGCCGTCGCGAACCCGACCCTCCCGCATGAAAACGGCGACCTCGCGGTCGCCGTGATCCCTTCCACGCGGCTCACGCCGGGACAGCCGCTCAGCGGACGATGACCTTCGTGCCGACGCCGACGCGGTTATAGAGGTCGATGGCGTGCTCGTTGTGCATGCGGATGCAGCCCGAAGAGACGGCCTCGCCGATCTGCAGCGGCGAGTTGGTGCCATGGATCCGGTAGAGCGTGTCGCGGCCGTTCTGGTAGAGATAGAGCGCGCGGGAGCCCATCGGGTTCTGCGGGCCGCCCTCCATGAAGACCGGCAGGCCGGGCGTACGGCGGCGCATTTCGGCCGGCGGCGTCCAGGTCGGCCATTCGGCCTTGCGCTTGATAGTGGCGGTGCCGGTCCAGCCGAAAGCCTCGTTGCCGACGGCCACCTGATAGCGAATCGCCGTGCCACCCTCCTCGACGAGGAAGAGGTGCTTGCTGGAGGTCTCGACGATGATCGTGCCGGGGCGCTCGCTGGTGCGATAGGGCACGCGCAGGGGCATGCGCCAATAGTCCATCTCGACCTGCGGACCCTGCGCCATCAGCGTGCGGTCACGTTCGGTGATCGGCTGGTTCGAGCTGACCGTCTGGTTGTTGCAGCCGGCCAGAGCCAGCGCCACGATTGCGAGAACGCCCCACCGCATGTTTCGTCCCTCTCACGACATGGCGTCACCGGCACCGCCGACGCAGTGCCAATGGTAAAATCCGCCGCGTTCACGGTTGTGGCGAAGGCTTGACCTGAGGTCAACGAAAAGGGGCTGTGGAACGGACCGAAAGCCCTGAAACTGTTGCAATTCTGCCATGACGCGCCGCGTCAGCACCGCAGGGTCCGCCGTGAAGCCGGCGCCGCGCCGCCACGATCGCTCCATGATCGCAACCCAGAGCCGCCGCAACCGGCCTCTAGCCTGCGTCCTCGTCGGGGCCGGCCCATGCAACCCGCCCGCGACGAATGGAGACGATGATGAAAACCGCCATGGCGGCCCCGAATGCCACCCCGAGACCGGCCCGCGAACCACTGGAGGATCGTTACCGGACCATCGGCATATCGGCGGTCGCCGCTGCCGCGCCCTTCATCAAGGCCCGCAAGCCTGCCGCAGGTCCCCGGACCGACCGGTACCCGCCCTCCATGGACTGACGGATTTGCCGGCCCTGCCGGCCTCTTTCAGACCTCCCGCATGCCTCTCCTGAACGACTTCGGGCCGGTCCTCGTGACCGGCCCTTTTTTGTCAGCCGGCGCGCCAGGCGTTGAGGAGCGAGACGGCGATCGCCACCATGATGACGGCGATGAGCCCGTCCAGAACCCGCCAGGCCGAAGGCCGCGCGAAAACCGGTGCGAGCAGCCTCGCCCCGAAACCGAGCGCATAGAACCACAGGAACGAGGCGGTCATGGCGCCGCCGGCGAAGGCGATGCGGGCGTCCGCCTCGTAGCGGGCCGAGAGGGAGCCGACGAGCACCACGGTGTCGAGATAGACATGCGGATTGAGGAAGGTGAAAGCCAGCGTCGCCGCCACGACACGGCCGAGGCTGGCCTCCCCCGTGGCGGCGGCGGTGAGCCGGGCCGGACGCAGGGCGCGCCGCGCCGCAAGGGCCCCATAGGCGAGCAGAAAAGCCGCGCCACCCAGGGTCGCGACGGTGAGAAGGGCCGGCGACCGGGCGACCAGGGCGCCGAGGCCTGCGACACCGGCCGCGATCAGCAATGCGTCGGAGACGGCGCAGAGCGTCGTCACCACCAGGACGTGGCGGCGCATCAGCCCCTGGCGGAGCACGAAGGCATTCTGCGCGCCGATGGCGACGATGAGGCCAAGACCGAGCAAAAAGCCGGTGGCGGCGGCTTGGGAGGCAGCGGACAGATCCATCCGGCCTCGATAGAGCAGCGCGGATGGTGCCGGCAATCCCGCCCGCCGGCCGGGACCGTCATGCCGGCGTCACCCAAGGGCGTCACGCCGGCTCGCCTTTCCAACCGCGACCGGAGCGGTTAAGCCGACGGGGCGGGCCGATTGCGGAGCGACGCCGGATGCTGAATGCCTATGCCGTGGTGAACGAGGCGCTGGTCCGCGTCGAAACGACCGCCGCAGCGGTGCCGGCGGAGGTCGTCTGGGTTGACATGTTCCAGCCGACCCTCAGCGAGGACAAGGCGCTGGAGCGCTGCCTCGGCATCGAGATCCCGACGCGCGAGGAGATGCAGGAAATCGAGCCGTCGAGCCGTCTCTATGTCGATCACGGCGTGCGCTACATGACGGCGACGACGCTCTGCAACACCGAGCTCGGCACCCCGAAGCTGACGCAGATCTCCTTTGTCCTCGCGCCGGGCCGGCTGATCACCGTGCGCTACGACACGCCGAAGCCGATCAACCTCTTCCTAAACCGGGCACAGAAGCCGGGCGCGGTGCAGCCGACGCCTGAATCGATCCTCACCGGCCTTCTCGACAGCATCATCGACCGGGTCGCGGACATATTGGAGAAGGTGAGCGAGGAAATCGAACAGGTCTCGGCGGACATTTTCCGCAAGGGCGCCGGGCGCCGCGACAAGGCCTTCCAGGACGTGTTGCAGACGCTGGGCACCAAGGGCGAACTCGTCTCCAAGGCCCGCGAAAGCCTCGTCTCGCTGCACCGCCTGCTGCTCTTCCTGTCGACAGAGGTGGAAGGCAGCAAGGTTTCGAAGGACTTGCGCACCCTGCTGAAGAGCCAGAGCCGGGACAGCGAATCGCTGACCCAGCACTGCGATTCCCTGTCGAACAAGATCACCTTCCTGCTCGATGCGACTCTCGGGCTGATCGGCATCGAGCAGAACAACATCGTCAAGATCTTCGCGGTGCTCTCGGTCGTGTTCATGCCGCCGACGCTGGTCGGCACGATCTATGGCATGAACTTCAAGCAGATGCCCGAGCTCGGCTGGGACTTCGGCTATCCCATGGCCATCTCGCTGATGATCCTGTCGGGCGTGCTGCCCTATCTCTATTTCCGCAAGAAGGGCTGGCTCTAGTCACCAGCCCCGCGGGGTTGCGCATTCATGAAGCGGCGAGGCGGCGGGCCCCGATCACCTGCAGTTCGGCGAGGACGCCGACGAAGACGGCCTGGGCGGCGATGAAGATCGTGCCATAGAGGTTCGGCGCGACGAGGCCGGACAGCAGCAGGCCGAGGCAGAGGACGACCCAGATCGCATTGAGGGCTGCAACCGTCAGGGCGAGGGGGCGGCTCGCCGGCTGGCGCGTCGCGGCATAGACGACGAGGGCGACGAAGGGGATGAAGGAGAGGCCGACGCCCCTGAGCAGCGGCACGGGCAGGTTCAGCAAGGGAGCGAGCGCGTCGGCACCGACGATCAGCATCAGGCCCGCGGCGCCGGAGGCGACGGCATCGAGGGTGAGCACCCGGCGCAGGAAGGTCGGGGCATCGGCGGCACGGAAAAGGGCGAAGGCATAGGACATGGCGGGCTCCTCGAGGCGCATCGCGGCGGGGGGATCCGGTCCGCGTCGGTGGCCACGATCGCCTTGCCGCAGCAGCGGGTCGATTACCTCCGAGGTCATTGGCCGGCGGCGCCGGCCGCGGCTAGGCTCGTATCATGACCCCAGGCAACGCCCCGCAATCCCCCTCGCCCGCCCCCCGCGCCGTCGGCGAATACCTGCGCGACTGGCGCCAGCGCCGCCGCCTGAGCCAGATGGACCTCGCCCTCGATGCCGGGGTCTCCACCCGCCATCTGAGCTTCCTCGAGACCGGGCGGGCAGCGCCGAGCCGGGAGATGATCCTGAAACTCGCCGAGCGGCTGGAGATCCCCCTGCGCGAGCGCAACCTGCTGCTGGTGGCGGGCGGCTTCGCGCCGGTCTTTCCCGAGCGGCGGCTCGATGATCCCGACATTGCCGCGGCCCGCCGGGCCGTCGACCTGGTGCTGGCCGGCCACGAACCCTATCCGGCGGTGGCGCTCGACCGCCACTGGACCATCGTCGCCCACAACCGGGCCATCGGCCCCTTCCTCGAGGGCTCGGCGCCGGAGCTTCTCACAGGCCCGATCAACATGATCCGGCTTTCGCTGCATCCGCAGGGGATCGCTCCGCGCATCGTCAATCTGGGGGAGGTCCGCGCCCATGTCCTGGCGCGGCTCAGACGCCAGATCGAGCTCACCGCCGATCCGGTGCTGGAGGCGCTGCTGGCGGAGGTCTCGGCCTATCCGGTACCCTTCTCCCAGCCGCATCCGAAAAAGGGCCAGGAGGCGGGGGAGCTGTTCATTCCGGTGCGGCTGCAGACAGAATCGGGCCTGCTGACGCTGATCACCACGACAACGGTGTTCGGCACGCCGGTGGACGTGACCCTGGCGGAACTCGCCATCGAGGCCTTCCTGCCGGCGGATGCGGAAACGGCGGAGCGTCTGCGGGCGATGGCAGGGTAAAGGCTCGTCCTGCGCTGCACGCCGGACCTGCGTCCGTCGCAGCCAGCCGCCATGCCGTCAGACGTGCTGGCCGCCGTTGATGTGGATCTCGGCGCCGTTGAGATAGCTCGAGGTCTCGGTGCAGAGCACATAGATGATCTTGGCGACCTCGTCGGGCGTGCCGAGGCGGCGCATGGGGATCTGCTCGACGATCTTCTCGGTGCCGGGCGACAGGATCGAGGTGTCGATCTCGCCGGGGGCGATGGCGTTGACGCGGATGCCATGGGGGGCAAAATCGGCCGCCATCTCGCGGGTGAGGCCGGCGAGCGCCGCCTTGGAGGTGGCATAGGCCGCGCCGGCGAAGGGATGGACGCGGGAGCCGGCGATCGAGGTGACATTAACCACCGAGCCCTTGGCCTCGGCGAGTTCCTTCAAGAGGCCGCGCGCCAGCAGGATCGAGGAGAAGAAATTCACCTGGAAGACCTGTTGCCAGACCTTCAGCGGCGTGTGCAGCGAGTTGAGCCGGGCGCCGCCCTCGCCCTTGGGCGAGATGCCGGCATTGTTGACCAGGGCCTCCAGCCTGCCGCCGACGAGGCGGCCGCGGATCTCGTCGATCGCCCGCTCGGTGTCGTCGGCATCGGCGAGGTCGACCTGGATATGGTCCTCGGGACCCATCTCCCACGGACAGTTCTCGGGGAAAGGCTGGCGCGAGCAGGTGATGACCCGCCAGCCGGCAGAGGAGAAGCGCTTGACGGTGGCGTGGCCGATGCCGCGGCTCGCACCGGTGAGGAGCAATGTTCTGCGGATCTGGTTCACGGGGGCTTCCTTGGTCCATGCCGGCCCCCGCGCGGGGGCCGGCGCCTTTCATAGAGCCATCGGGCCGGTCTGCCTATGGCCGCTGCTCAATCAGGGATAGAGTCTGGCCTTGCGTGCCCAGGGACCGGCCGCGTCGGGGCGGGTGAACTGCACCCGGTCGTGCAGCCGGAAGGGCCGGTCGTGCCAGAACTCCATCGAGACGGGAAGGATGCGGTAGCCGGTCCAGTGCGGTGGGCGCGGCACCTCGCCGACGGCATAGCGGGCCGTATAACCGGCGACGGCCTTTTCCAACGCGAAGCGGCTCTCGAGCGGCCGCGACTGCTGGCTCGCCCAGGCGCCGATGCGGCTGCCGCGCGGGCGCGAGGCGAAATATTCGTCCGCCTCGGCGTCCGCGACCCGCTCGATGGGTCCGCGCACGCGGACCTGGCGGCGCAGCGACTTCCAGTGGAAGACCACCGCCGCCTTCTTCTGGCCGTCGAGCTCGGTGCCCTTCTGGCTCTCGGTGTTGGTGTAGAAGACGAAACCCCGGGGATCGACGCCTTTCAGGAGCACCATCCGGACATTGGGGAGTCCCTCGGCATCGACGGTGGCGAGCGCCATGGCATTGGGGTCGTTGGGCTCCGAACGGCCGGCATCGGCCAGCCATTGGTCGAAAAGAAGGAAAGGCTCGTCGGTCGTGGTGAAATCGTCCTGATCCGAACCGGACATTAACGAACTCCGATGTTGACTGCGGGCCAGAGCGGGTCAGCTCCGGAGTTGCAGGCGTATGGGCGTTACGGGTGGCGTTCGCCATGTCTATAGCGAAAGCGGGGTGGCGCGCCCATGCCTTCCGCTGCGCGATCGGCCATGCCGGAACCGACGGACGATCCTCGTCATGACCCTGGCCGTCCTCGCATTCCAGGGCTGCACCGTGGCGCTCCCCTCGCTGTGGGAGCGCACCAATGTCGCGCCGCCCGGCACGGCCCAGATGCGCCAGCCCGCCGCCGACGACGATGCGGTGACGACCGGATCGGTGCGCCGCCCGGCGGAGCCGGCCACCGCCCCCGCCGTGACCCCGGCCGGACCGCTTCCCATTCCCCAGGCCGACTGGGAGGCCGCCAAGGCGGTGCTCATGGAGGCCCTCGCCGACCGCGCCGACACGCCGAGCCTGCCCTGGTCCCACGCGCCGAGCGGCATGAGCGGCACCATCACCGCCCTGCAGCGCGGCAACGGCAGCGTCGGGCAGACCTGCCGCGACTTCCTCGGCAGCGCCATCAAGGACGGCAAGGAGGTGTGGTTCGACGGCCGCGCCTGCCGCACGACCGGCCCCTGGGCCGTGGTCGAACTCAGGCCCTGGCGGCGCGGCTGAACCCGTCCGGTCGCGAACTTGTGAACGGGGGCTGCCGCCCCCACATTGACGGGCGAACCGCAACACCGTCGGGTGTCTGATCCAGGCGCCCACCCCAAGGACGACCATGGCTCGCGATCCCTACGACGTCATCGGCGTCGCGCGCTCGGCGAGCGCCGACGAGATCAAGCGCGGCTTCCGCAAGAAGGCCAAGGCGCTGCATCCGGATGCCAATCCCAACGACCCCAAGGCGCAGGACCGCTTCGCGGAACTGAACAACGCCTATGAACTGCTGTCGGACGCCGACAAGAAGCGCCAGTTCGACCGCGGCGAGATCGATGCCGAGGGCAAGCCGCGCTTCGCCGGTTTCGAGGGCTTTGGCGGCGGCCGCCCCGGGCCCGGTGCCGGGCCGCAGGGCGACACGATCTTCGAGACCTTCTCCTTCGGCCGCGACGGCTTCAAGCGCGGCAGCGGGCCGGGGCGCGGCCATCAGGGCGGGCGCCCGGGCGGACAGGCCGGTGGGCCGCCGCCGATGGACGACTTCTTCGACATCCTGTCCGGCATGTCCGGCGGGGCGCGGGGCGGCCGTGCCCATTCCCCCTTCGGCGAGGATTTCGGCCCGCCGCCCTCGGGCGAAGACGTGACGCTGACCATCAAGGTGCCCTTCCTCGACGCCGCCCGCGGCTCGACCCAGCGCGTCGTGCTGCCATCGGGCGAATCCGTCGACCTCAAGATCCCGGCCGGCACGCGTGAGGGCCATCGCATGCGCCTGCGCGGCAAGGGCAGGCCCGGCAGTCTCGGCCGCCCGACGGGCGATGCCTATGTCGTCGTTGCGGTCGAGCCGCATCCGGCCTTCAAGACGGAGGGCAAGGATCTCAGGCTCGACCTCCCCATCGCCCTCGACGAGGCGATCCTCGGGGCGAAGGTGCGGGCGCCGACCCTTGATGGTGAAGTCGAGCTGACCCTTCCGGCCATGACCTCCTCCGGCAAGACCTTCCGCCTGCGGGGGAAGGGCCTGCCGGCCGACAGCGGCCCGGGCGACCTCTATGTCACCGTGCGCATCGTGCTGCCCGAGGCCAGCGCCGACCTCGAGGGCTTCGCCCGCGTCCTGAAGGACCGTCGCAAGGGCGATCCGCGCGAAAGCCTGTGAATTTCCGTCCGCCTTGCACGCCCGGCGCGGCAATGGCATAGGTCCGGGCTGATTTTGCGGCAGCATGCCGGATGAGGAATGACATGGCAGGCATCATGCAGGGCAAGCGCGGCCTCATCATGGGGGTGGCGAACAACCGGTCCATCGCCTGGGGCATCGCCAAGGCCTGCGCCGACCAGGGCGCCGAGCTGGCTTTCACCTTCCAGGGCGAGGCGCTGGAAAAGCGCGTGCGGCCGCTGGCGGCCGAGGTCGGCGGCCATGTCGTCGGCCATTGCGACGTCACCGACAGCGCCAGCATCGACGCCGTTTTCGCCGAGACCGAGAAGGTCTTCGGCAAGCTCGACTTCCTGCTCCACGCCATCGCTTTCTCCGACAAGGACGAGCTCACCGGCCGTTATGTCGACACGACCGAGGGCAATTTCACCAAGTCGCTGCTGATCTCCTGCTATTCCTTCACGGCCATCGCTCAGCGGGCCGAGAAGCTGATGGTGGACGGCGGCTCGCTGCTCACCCTGACTTATTACGGCGCCGAGAAGTGGATGCCGCACTACAACGTCATGGGCGTCGCCAAGGCCGCGCTGGAGGCGAGCGTGCGCTACATGGCCGCCGACCTCGGCGAGAAAAAGATCCGCGTCAACGCCATCTCGGCCGGCCCGATCAAGACGCTGGCGGCCTCCGGCATCGGCGACTTCCGCTACATCCTCAAGTGGAACGAATACAACTCGCCGCTGCGCCGCACCGTCACCATCGACGAGGTGGGCGATTCCGGCATGTATCTCCTGTCAGACCTCTCCCGTGGCGTCACCGGCGAGATCCACCACGTCGATGCCGGCTACCATGTCGTCGGCATGAAGAACCCGCACGCCCCGGATATCGGCGCGCTGTAAGAAGCGGCCGGCGCGCCGAAACGGCGCCCGGTCCTGGCTCATTCTTCCTCTTCATCATCGTCGACCGCCGCCACGGCCTGGCGCGCCGACTGCTGGCGCGACCACATGGTGGCATAGAGCCCGCCCTCGCGGATCAGCTCGCCGTGGGTGCCGGTCTCGACGATATGGCCGTGGTCGAGGACGATGATGCGGTCGGCGGTGACCACCGAGCCGAGGCGGTGGGTGACCGAGACGACGGTGCGCGTCTCGGCGATGCGGCGCAGGGTCTCGTTGAGCTTCGACTCGGTCTCGGCATCGAGCGCGCTGGTCGCCTCGTCCAGGATGAGGACGGCGGGGTTGCGGACGAGGGCGCGGGCGATGGCGACGCGCTGGCGCTGGCCGCCGGAGAGCTGGCCGCCGCGCTCGCCTACGGTCGTCTCATAGCCCTGCGGCAGGGCTGAAATGAAGTCGTGGACCTCGGCCTGGCGGGCGGCGGCGATGATCTCCTCCATCGTGGCCTCGGGATGGGCCATGCGGATGTTCTCGGCGATGGAGGTGTTGAAGAGGAAGCTCTCCTGGAAGACCACGGCCATCTGGGCGCGGAGCGAGGCCTGGGTGACGGTGCGGATATCGGTGCCGTCGATGGTGACGCGGCCCTCGAGCGGGTCGTAGAAGCGCATCAGCAGGTTGAGGAAGGTGCTCTTGCCCGAGCCCGAGGGCCCGACAATGCCGAGGAAGGAGCCCTTCGGCACGGTGACCGAGAGGTTCTCGGTGCGGAAGGACGATCCGGGATAGGAGAAGGCGACCTTGTCGAAAACGATCTCGCGCCGGAAGGGCGCGAGGCTGCCGGCGTCCGGCGCATCGACCATGGTGGGCTTCTGGGCGAGGAGATCGTTGAGGTGGCGGATGGAGCCGGCCGCCTGCGCCATGGTGGGCACATATTGGGTGACGTTGGTCAGGGCATAGCCCATGGACAGGAAGACGCCCTCGAAGGCGATGATCGTGCCGACGGTGATGCGGTCGGTGAAGGCCCAGTAGGCGCCGAGGGCGAAGACGGCGATGTGGATGACGTAGAGCCCGGTCTGCGCCGTCCGCTCGACCAGGGCGGACGAGAAGTTGGTGCGCCGGGCAATGCCGACCCAGGTGCCGTTCAGTCCCGCGAAGTGCAGCCGGGCGCGCCCCACCATGCCGAAGGCCTTGATCACCGGCTGGGCCGAGACATTCTCCTGGACGGCGCTGATCAGCCGCCCCTCGGTCTGGCGCTTGTCATAGGCGAAGAGGAAGGCCCTGCGGGCGAAGATGCGCGGCCACCACAGGATCATCGGGAAGACGAGTGAGGCGATCAGCCCGAGCCAGATGTCGAACATGAACATCAGGATCGTGGCGTAGATGACCTCCATGAAGGGCATGACGAAGCCGGGCACGAAGGCGACAAGGGCGCCTTCGAGCGCCACGAGATCGCCGGAGAAGCGCGACAGCACGGTGCCGGTCGGCGTGGTGTGGAAGTAGGGCATCGACATCGACTGGACATGGTCGAAGAGGCGCTGGCGGATGTCGCGCGTGATGTCGGCGAAGAGACGGGTATAGACGAAGTCGGCGATCAGGGCGACGACCGAGACGGCGATGGCGGCGGCGCCCATGAAAAGGAGCGAATTGAGGAGGGCGCGCCATTCCTTTTTGATCAGGCCCTCGTCGATGAGGTATTGCGTGACCAGCGGGAAGGAGAAGTTGAGGGCCGCCTCGGTCAGGATCAGGACGACGAGAAGGGCGATGGTGGTCTTGTAGGGCGCGGCGAAGGGCGCCAGGAAGCGGGCCATGAGCCGGAGGTCGTCGGCACTGACGTCCTCCTCCTCCTCGTCCTCCTCGTCGTCGGGCTCGACGTAGTTCTTGTCCTGGCTCATGACGGATCTTGGATCATTTGCAGGTCGGGGACGAGGGCCTGGCGTGCCGGCCCGCACCCCGCAGGTCATGCATCATTCCGCAGCCAGATGCACCCGAAATCGCGCGGGGCGCCGAAACCTTGAATGGCGGCGGTGAGGCCAGACCCGATGGGTCCGGCCTTCCGGTGGTCGGTCGCGCGGGCGGGCGGTCAGCGACCGCCGGCCACCGCCCGCACCTTCGAGGTCGGGCCCTTCTGGCGACCGGCCATCAGCTTCTCGACCCATTTGCCGGCATCCGGCTTGGCATAGAAGCAGTAGCGCATGGTCTCCATGTCAGGATACCAGGGGAAGTCGCCCTCGTTGGCGTCGCACTCGATCTTCCAGGCCTTCTTGAGGATCTTCTGGTCGTGCACGGCCGGGCGCCAGCCATGGCGCTGGAAGCGCTCGGACCATTGCCAGGTCGATTCCAGCGTCAGGACGCCGTCGAAAACGTCGTGATACTCGATGACCTCGCGGGTCATGTCGGCGGTGATGCCGCCGAAGAAGATGCCGATGCGGGTGACGCGGTAGAGTTCCTGGATCGCCTTGTCGATCAGTTCTTCCGGCACGTAGCAAAGGCAGGTGTCGTAGATGACGTCGAAAGACTGGTCCTCGAAGGGCAGTTTGGTGACATCACCGAGCAGGTTGCGGTGCAGCCAGTCCTTCGGCGTCTGGGCATGGACATGGCGCGAATTCTCGATGCCCCAGGCGTCGATACCGATATCAGCGAAGCACTTCAGCGTCAGCCCCGAGGCCGAGCCGACGTCGAGCAGCGTGTAGGGCGGCTTGATGCCGAAGATGCACTCGTAGAGGTCGGCATTGTACTGCTCGTCGAAATATTCGCGGAAGCTCTCTTCGTAGGAGAGGCCCTCGGCATATTCGTCGTGATAGTCGTCGGTAAGAGTCGACTCGACGAAGCCCTCCTCGATGACGCCCTTCTGCTTCTCCAGGGCGGCCTTCTTGCGGGCGCCGGAATAGGCGGCGCCACGCAGCTTGCCCATCATCATGTCGACGACGAAATTGGCCGAGTCATAGGCACCGTTGACGGTCGAATCGAAGAGATAGTCGCCGACCAGATAGAGGTTCGGCAGCACCTTGCCGTCGGGCTGGTGGCGCTCGCGCAGCTCGGGGGCAGGATGGCCGCCGGGCAGGCCGGAGATGGTGCCGACCCAGCGCTGCACCTTGGCGTCCATCATCTGCTTCTTTGCCGTGGCGATGAGCTCGGCGGGGAGCGAATCAAGGGCGAGCTGAACGAGGCGCTCGTCGTCGAGGTTCGACAGGGCGAGGGCATGGGTCGCGGGAATGAGCCAGCCGAGAACGCCGTGCTTGGAGGGGTGGCGCGCCGTCTCGTCATAGATGCAGGCGCCGCCGAAGGCGTCCGTCATGATGTAATGGCCCTGGAAGTGCTCGTTCCAGAACGGCTTCTTGAACTGGATCGTGACGCGCAGGTAATGGGCCGGATTGTCGTAGCGGGCCTGGTGCTTCTGGATCGCCATGCGCTCCTCGCGGCCGGCGAACTCGATCTGGCTGACCCAGTAGTTGGGGACGGCGACGACGACATGGTCGAACTCATGCGTCTCGTCGCGGCCCTTGCGGCGGACGGTGAGCGTGTAGGTGCCGCTGTCGTTGCGGGCGATCTTCGCCACGCGGCTCTCCAGCATGATCTTGGCGGAGACGCGGGCGGCGAGCCCCTCGATCAGCTTCTCGTTGCCGCCGACGACGGAATAGAGGCGCAGGTATTTCGGATCGTCCATAAGGACGTTCTTCAGGCCGTTCAGCGCATTGGTCAGCTGGGCCTCGGTGGCGACGTCGGAGCGCGAGGCGATCTCGATATATTTGCGCGCCATCTCGTCCTCGACCGTGTCGAGGACCTCGCGGAAGGTCTTGCCGCCCCAGGGGTGCTTGTTGTCGTCGCCCGAATAGCCTTCGTAATACTCGTCGGGCGAGCAGAGCTCGTGGCAGGTGGCGTGGAAGGCGTCGATGGCCTTCAGCGTCTTGTCACCGAAATGCTTCTTGATGTCGCGGCGGTTGTTGAGGATCTTGCCCTCGAGGATGACGCCCTTGCCGTCCATCGGCACGACGTCGAGGCCCATCACCTCGGTGATGATCCGCTTCAGCGGGTCGGGGCCGAAATGGGAATAGTCGTAATATTCGGCGACACCGCGCTCGAAGAGCGAGGGGCCCTTTTCGAAGCTGTCGGTGGCGATCTTGCCGCCGAGGCGGTCGGAGGCCTCGAACAGGGTGGCGGTGAAGAGACCGTCGCAGAACCGGTCGAGCAGGTAATTGGTGAAGAGCCCACCCGGCCCGCCACCCACAATCGCGACACGCGTCATATCCGAGCTTTCATTCCTGGGCCGGCCGCGCCGAACGGCGCATTCCAGCCTTCATCCGCTGAAAAATCCGGGGCCGAGCTATAGCGACGGTTCGTTTCCGAATAAAGCCATCGGCCACGCGATATTGTCGCGCAGGATGAATCCGGCGAGCCGCGCCCGCACGCCCCGGAGGGTTGTGAGGACCCCATCCATGCGCGGGCGCGACTGAACGCAATCTGAACCGGTTGGCGGCGGCGGCGTTGTCTCAGCGCATCACGCTCGGCAGCCAGGTGGCGATGGCGGGGAAGACCATGAGCACGCCGACCGCCAGGATGTAGACGAGCATGAAGGGCAGCACGCCGGAAAAGACGTCGGTGATCGGCCCGCCATCCTTGCGCATGCCCTGCAGGACATAGAGCACGGTGCCGTCGGGCGGCGAGATCAGCGCGATCTCCACCAGCATGACGACGATGACGCCGAACCAGATCGGGTCGTAGCCGAGCGCCACGACGACGGGGAAGATGACCGGGATCGTCGTGATCATCATGGAGAAGCCCTCCATGAAGGTGCCGAGCGCCAGATAGAAGCCGATGATCAGCAGCATGATGGCCCAGGGCGGCAGCGGCATCTGGGAGACGAGCTGGGCGAGGGCCTGCGGCACGCCGAGGGCGGTGAAGACATAGTTGAGCAGATAGGCGCCGAACAGGATGAGGCCGATCAGTGCCGTGTTGCGCGCCGTGGCCTCGGCCGAATCATTGAGCATCTTGAAGGAGAGCTTGCCGTCGAGGGCGGCCAGCACGATGGCCGCGACGACCCCGAGGGCGGCCGATTCGGTCGCCGTGGCCAGGCCGCCATAGATGGTGCCCAGCACGATGAGGATGAGCACGGCGGTGGGCGCGAGGTCGACCAGGCTGCGCATCTTCTCGCCCCAGCTGTAGCGGGGGCCGTCGGGATCGCGCGGTGCGGCCGTCTTCGCCTTCAACAGGATGATGGCGATGAAGAGCGCGACGACCAGGATGCTCGGCCCGATGGCCGCGACATAGAGCGCGCCGACCGAGGTCTCGGTGATCAGGCCGTAGATGATGAAGGTGATGCCCGGCGGGATGAGATTGCCGAGCGCGCCGCCGGCGGCGAGCGAGCCGAGCACCATCTTCGGGTCGTAGGGCTTGTCCTTGAAGAAGGGCAGCGCCACCGAGCCCATGGTGGCGGCAGTGGCGACGGACGAGCCGGAGATCGCCGAGAAGACGCCGGACGCCGCGATATTGGTGTGCAGGAGGCCACCCGGCATGCGGTTCAGCCAGATGTTGAGCGTCTTGTAGAGCCGGTCAGAAAGGCCGGCGCGCAACAGGATCTCGCCCATCAGCAGGAAGAGCGGCACGGCCACCAGCACGAAGGAGGAGGACGGGTTCCAGATGGTCTGGCCGATGAAAAGCCAGAAGGGGCGGTCGGAAAAGGCATAGCCGACGATGAGGCCGAGCACGCCGAGCGCCGCGCCGACATAGATGCCCATGCCGAAGAACAGCATGAACAGGCCGACCAGCAACATGATCTCGCCCATCAGCTCACCGGACGGCGCGTGGCCGGTGAAGCTCATGCCGAACATGATGGCGACGAGAATGAGAAGGAAGACGACGGCGATCACGGCTTCACCTCGGGTTTCGCGGGCGCGGCCGGCGATCGGGGGTCATCGGGGACGGGTTCGCCCACGGCCTCGAGCGCTTCGGCGACCTCCTCCTGGTAGGAGCGGCTGTGCAGCATCTGTTCCGCCTCGTGGCCGCGGCCGGCGACGATGAGCAGGAACCCTTCCAGCAGCATGGCGAGGATCAGCAGGAAGAACGCGCCGATGCCGAAGGCCCAGAGTCCCTGCGGGATCGCCAGTGGAGTGCGGATGACGCTGATATCGGTGGCGTTGAAGAGGAGGGATTCCTCCACCAGCGTCCAGGCGCCGTAGAAGAGGTAGCCGACCAGCACGGCGAGAAAGGCGAGGCTGGTCAGGTGCAGCCAGTAGCGGATGCGGGCGGGGAACATGTTCACGACAACGTCGATGCGGACATGGGCGCGCATGGCAAGGGTATGGGACAGGCCCCAGGCGATGCCGAAGGCCAGCGCATAGCCGGACAGTTCCGTCGTCGCCTGGGAGGAAAAGCCAAGGAAGCGGCGCGCCAGCACATCGAAGGTGATGAGGCCCGCCGTGGCGATGAAGCCCCAGCCGGCCACATAGCCCATGATCGTGCCGAGCCGGGCCAGGGAACGCCGGCCGAGGCTGGCGACGTCGATCATCGTGTTCAGCATCGCGGCTCCCCCGAAGCCCGGTCGGGCCTCACCGGCGGCGCTCCCGACGGGGCGCGCCCTCGTTCCTGCGTCCGGGTCACGCGGGCAGGCTCTGCGCCCGCGTGACGCTGGTGATGGCGGCGATCAGTTGCCGGCATAGGCGACGCCGGTGATCGGCGCCACGATACGGTTGTAGATCTCGCCGCAGCGGGCGCCGCAACGCTTTACCCAGTTCGGCAGGATGGTCGAGGTCAGGGTCGTGCGCATCACGTCGGTATCGGCCGCCACCGGGCGGTAGACGCGCATCGGATTGGCATCCGGCACGCGGCCGAGCTTGCAGGCGGCGCGGTCGCCGATGTTGCAGGAAATGCCGTCCTCGGTCTGTTCGAGGCCGAGCTTCCACTGGGCCTCCTCGACCTCGCTCATGGTTGCTTCCATGGCGGCGCGCACGGCGGGATCGAGGCGGTTCCACCACTGGATGTTCACGACATAGGCGGACACCGACCAGAAGAGCGGCAGGGCGTAGAGGCTCTGCGTGACTTCATACCAGCGGGCCGAGTTGCCCGAGCCGGTGCCGGTGATGGCGCAGTCGACAACGCCGCGCTCCAGCGCCGAATAGACTTCGGGAAAACCGATACCGGTGGGCTGGCCGCCGATCTGGGTGACGAAGTCGTTCGAGGACCCGCCACCGGTGCGGATGCGCTTGCCGCGCAGGTCGGCGAGGCTGGTCACCTGGCCGCGGCAGAAGAACTGCTGGGCGGCAAAGGGATACATGACGAGGATGCGGACGCCGAAGCGCTCGAGCTCCTTGTTGACCTCCGGCAGCATGGCAGCAGCCACCTTGCGCGCCTGGTCGAGGCTCGGATTGAGGCCGGCGAGATCGATCACATCCAGGAGCGGAACGTCGCCCGCCACAGTGTTCAGCGGCACGGCACCGATATCCACCTGGCCGGAGCGGACAAGACGCAGGATTTCCGGGCCGTTGAGGTTGCGCTCGGGCCAGGAGGCCAGCGTCACGCGGATGCGGCCGTTGGATTTGGCGGCGAGCCCGTCGCGGATCAGCGGCTGGTCGACGCGGGTAAACTGCGGCATGGCCGGACCGGGCTGGGTCACGATCTGGACATTGACCGGCGGGCCGGCCGGAACGGCCTGGGCGAGGACCGGCAGGGCGCCGGACAGGGACAGGGCCACCGCCGTGGCGGCGGTTCGCAAGCGCATCATCGTGGTCTCTCCTTCGTCGATGGGCCGCACGGCGGCGGCGGTGGTCGGTCGGCGTGGTCTCTGGACTTTTCTTATGGAGCCGGCGGGTAGTAGAGGAACTCGATCAGCAGACAGCCCTCGTCGCTGAAGAAGGGACCATGAATGATGTGCGGCGGCCGGACGGCATAGGTTCCGAAGGGCAACCGCACGGCCTCGGCCTTTGCAGCAAGCGTGCCAAGCTTGAGGGAGCCGGAGACGATGAAGACCTCCTCACACCAGTCGTGCGACACGGGATGGTCCACCGCGGCGCCGGGGGCCCAGCGGCCGAGCCGCGTCACGGCCCCCCGGCGCGTCACCGGGTCGAGGCTGCCGGACAGAATCTTCTCCTCGACGCCGGTATAGCCGGCGACCGGCTGCCAGCTGCCGTCGTCGAAGGCATCGAAGAACTCGCGGTGGATCTTGCCGAAAGCCCCGAAGCCGGGGTGCGGCGGCGGGGCGGGCTTGGTCACAGGGCGGCGATCCGGCTGTTGGTGAGGTCGGTGACGAGCATGGAGCCCGGCGCGTGGGTGATGGCGAAGGGTGGCTTCGCCGCGGCGATGACCGATTGCGGGGTGACGCCGCAGGCCCAGAAGACCGGCAATTCGTCGGCCTTGACCTCGACGGGGTCGCCGTAATCGGGCGCCCCGAGGTCGCGGATGCCGATGGCTTCGGGCAGGCCGATATGGACCGGCGCGCCGTGGACGGCGGGGAAGCGCGAGGTGATCTGCACGGCGCGGATGGCATCCGCCGGCTTCAGCGGCCGCATCGACACAACCATCGGGCCGGCGAAAGGTCCGGCCGGGGCGCAGGCGATGTTGGTCCGCCACATCGGGACCGTCGTGTTGCACCCGATATGGCGCATCGGGATGCTGTCCTGGATCAGCGCCTCCTCGAAGGAGAAGGAGCAGCCGATGACGAAGGCGACGAGGTCATCGCGCCACCAGGAACGGATGTCGGTCGGCTCGTCGACCAGCACGCCGTCCTTCCAGACGCGGTAGCGCGGAATATCGGTGCGGAGGTCGAGGTCCATGCCGAGGGCCGGGACCGTGGGATCGCCAGGCTCTGACAGGCCGATCACCGGGCAGGGCTTGGGGTTGAGCGTGCAGAATCGCAGGAAATCGCCGGCGAGATCCTTCGGCAGGATGGCGAGATTTCCCTGGACCCGGCCGGGCGCCAGACCGGCGGTATGGCCACTGATGTCGCCCCGGCGGATGGCGCGGCGGACCTCGGCGGGATCGCTGACGTCGCGGACAGCGGGTGCGCGGAACTGGGCGACAGCCATGAATTTCCCCCCCCGGGAGAACGTCCCCGTGAGGACAGTGCATCATTCCGCTTGCATCGGGTCCAATCCGAAGTTTGGATCGATTACGATTAACTCCACTTATCGATCGAGGGTGGCATGGTGGATTTCAAGGCCCTCGAAACACTGGTCTGGGTCGCCAGCCTCAGGAGCTTCAACCGCGCGGCGGTGAAGCTGCGGACGACGCAGCCGGCGGTGTCGCAGCGCATCGCCCAGCTGGAGGCCGAGATCGGCCAGCGCCTGCTGGTGCGCGAGAAGCGCACGGTGGTGGCGACCGATGCCGGGCGGCGGGTGATCGACTATGCCGAGCGCCTCCTGAAGCTGCGGGCCGAGATGCTGCATGCCGTCGCCGACCGGGCGGCGATCCGCGGCACGTTGCGGCTCGGCGTCGCCGAAACCATCGTCCACACCTGGCTGCCGCGCTTCGTCGAACGGATGGCCAAGGCCTATCCGGGTCTGGCGCTGGAGATCGAGGTGGATATCACGCCGCACCTGCGCGACCGGCTCGTGGCGCAGGAACTCGACCTCGTCTTCGTGCTGGGGGCGCTGGCGGCGCCGCAGCTGAAGAACCTGCCGCTGTCGACCTATCGCCTCGCCTTCCTGGCGGGCCCCGGCCTCGACGTGCCCAACACGCCGATCGGGCTCGCGGCCCTCGCCGCCCATCCGATACTCACCTTCTCGCGCAATACCCGCCCCTATCTGATCCTGCGCGAGATGTTCTCGGCCCCGGACCTGCCGCCGGTGCGCATCCATGCCTCCTCGTCCATGGCGACGATCCTGCGCATGGCCGAGGACGGGCTCGGCATCGCCGCGGTGCCGGAGGCGATCGCCGGGGGCGAACTGGCCGCGGGGCGCCTGCGGTCGCTGCGCACCACGGTGCAATTGCCGGATCTCGACTTCTTCGCCTCCTGGCGGATCACGCCGGAGGCCGCCACGGTGGAGGCGGTGGCGACAATCGCCGCCGAGGTCGCCGGACCGCGCAGGCCTTAACGGGCGTCTAGTCGTGCTTCGGGGTCGCCAGGCCCGCCCACATGGGGCCGAGGTCGTCCATCGCCGCCTCGATACATTCCACCACCAGGCGGATGCCGCCGCCGCCGGCGAAGACCAGCTCGACCGTGCCGCCGGGGGACTCTTCGCCCTCGGGCTCGAAATGGATGGTCAGCAGTTCCAGGACAGCGTCCTCACCCTTGGGAACGGCGCGCGCCTTGACGGCGGTGACCCGCTCGAAATGCAGGCCGGTGCGGCGGCGCTGGCATTCGCCGCCCTCGGCGGCGGTCCAGTCGAACCGGTTGCAGACGAGGGCGAACCGGCCCTCGCGCGCCAGATAGGCGATGTCGGTGGGCTTGAGGACGGCGTCCTGCAGATGGGCAGACAGGACGGCCAGATCCTCGGCGTCGAAGGCGTAGAGCTTCAGCGGTGTGGCGGTCATTGGATTTCTCGGGTCTATCGCCCTATAGGACCTGATGCGGCCCCAAGTCCATGCGCCAGCGCAAGGCGCACGGAGCCTGGCCTGCCGCGGACCCCTTCCGCCCGAGGATCACCATGACCATCCGCGCGCATGTCGGCGACCTTCCCGACCTCAGCCATTATCAGGTCGACACCGTTGCCATTGACACCGAGACGCTCGGCCTCGTTCCCCAGCGCGACCGCCTCTGCGTCGTGCAGCTCTCGCCGGGCGACGGCAGCGCCGACGTGGTGCAGATCCGTCCCGGGCAGGCGGCGCCGGCAAACCTGTGTGCCTTGCTCGCCGATCCGAAGGTCACCAAGCTCTTCCATTTCGCCCGTTTCGACGTTGCAGTGCTGAAACACGCCTTCGGTGTAACGACGCGGCCTGTCTACTGCACCAAGATTGCCTCAAGGCTGGTGCGGACCTATACCGATCGCCACGGCCTCAAGGACCTGTCGCGCGAGCTGCTCGGCCTCGACATGTCGAAGGTGCAGCAGAGCTCCGACTGGGCCGCCGACACGCTCACTGCGGCCCAGCTCGACTATGCGGCCTCCGACGTCCTGCATCTGCATGCGCTGAAGGACAGGCTCGACGCGATGCTGGCGCGCGAGAACCGCACCGCCCTGGCGGATGCCTGTTTCGCCTTCCTGCCGACGCGCGCCGATCTCGACCTCGCGGGCTGGCCGGAGATCGACATTTTCGCGCATTCCTGAGCAGCGCCGCCCTTCCGGACAGGTCCGCCTTTGCACTCGCCATGGTGGGGCCATAGAGTCATGGTCTGTGCCGCGGCGCGGGCGGCGGCGAGCCGTGGAAGCACGGCGTGAAGACGGACGCAGATGATGGCTGGACGCCGTACGGATGAATGGAACGGCGCCGCCACCGGCGGCAAGGGCAGCCACGCCGCGCGCGAGGCGGCGTTCGGCGTCGCCTTCCGTCACTCCCGGCGGGTGCGGCGGATGCGCGTCCTGGTGCCGATCCTCGCCGTCTTCATCATCGGCGCCGTCGGCTTCGTGTCCTGGTGGGATCCGCTGAAGGCGCTGAACCTGCCGGTCTCCGTCGCCGCCGTCTCCCTGTCCGGCTCCAAGGTGACGATGGAGGCGCCGCGGCTGACCGGTTATACGACCGACAACCGCTTCTACCGCGTCACCGCGACCCGGGCCGAGCACGACATCACCCAGGCCAATGTTGTCGCCCTGACGGCGATCGATTCCGAGATGCAGCTGGAGGGCGGCGGTACGGCCCGCGTGACCTCGGCGGCCGGCATGCTCGACACCAAGACGGGCCGGGTCGAGCTCAACCAGGACGTCACCGTGACGACGTCGAACGGACAGACCGGACAACTCGGCCATGCGATGATCGACACCCGGGCGGGAACGATCGGTTCCAACGGTCCGGTGAAGCTGACGTCACCGCGCGGCGAGATCACCTCCGAGCGCATGCAAATTAGTGACAACGGCAAGGTGATCGTGCTTGAAGGCACGGTGCGTGGTAACTTCATGCCCGAACCGCCCGACCCGACCATTACCGATCTGTCGCAGCCCACGCCTGCGCCAAGCCGTTCCGGAGACTGACCATGACGCTGGCCGGCACCGCCGCGCTCTTTTTCGACCGGCGGCCACTGGTCGCCGCGCTGATCGCCGCCGCGCTCTTCGCGCCGGCCGCCTCCGCCCAGCAGGCCGGCAGTCCGTTCGTCGGGTTCACCCAGAACCGCAGCGACCCGATCAATTTCGAGGCCGACCGGGCGGAAGTCTTCGATACCGAGAAGCGTGCCGTGCTCACCGGCAATGTCCGCATCCAGCAGGGCGAATCGACGCTGCAGACGGCCCGTCTCGTGATCTTCTACGAGGACAATGCCAATGGCGCCGCCGGCCGGCCGGCGACCACCACGCCGCGCCAGGGCGGCGCGGCCGGCGCCCCCGCCGAGCAGCAGAACGTGCGGCGCTTCGAGATGCAGGGCGGTGTCATCGTCCGCTCGAAGAACCAGACTGCCACCGCCGAGCGCGGCTCCTTTGATGCCCGCCGCAATGAGGCGATCATGGAAGGCAATGTCACGCTGACCCAGTGCGAGAACATCCTGCGCGGCGCGCGGCTCCATGCCGATCTCACGGCGAACCGCGTCCGGATCGACGCCGCGCCCTCGGGCGGGCGGGTCTCCGGCATCCTCCAGGGGACCGGCGGCGGCGGGGGCGGTGCCAACAATCCCGATTGCGCGCCGGCCCGGCCGCAGGCGCGCAGCCCGCGCGGATAGGCCTGCCGTGTCCTTCATCACGCGCGTCTCCGGTTTTCTGGGACGGAGGCCGGCTCACGAGGCCGCCGCCGTCGACGGCGATTGGCTGGTGAAGGAAATGGCCGCCCAGGTGGCCGAACTCGACAAGCCCGCGCCGGCCGCGGTGGCGCGCAGCCAGGACGAGCCGCGCTCCGGCGAAGGCGTGATGTCGGTCCACGGGGTGTGGAAGAGCTACAAGGGCCGCGCCGTGGTGCGCGGCGTCAGCCTCGACCTCAGGCGCGGCGAGGCCGTCGGCCTGCTGGGGCCCAACGGCGCCGGCAAGACCACCGTCTTCTACATGATCACCGGCCTCGTCGAGGCGGACAGGGGCCATATCGAGCTCGACGGCCACGACATCACGGCGCTGCCGATGTACCGGCGGGCACGGCTCGGCATCGGCTATCTGCCGCAGGAGGCCTCGATCTTCCGCGGCCTCAATGTCGAGGACAATATCCGCGCCGTGCTTGAGGTCACCGAAAAGGACAAGGCCAAGCGCGAGCGCGACCTCGACGAACTGCTCGAGGAATTCACCATCACCCGTCTGCGCAAGAGCCCGGCCATCGCCCTGTCGGGCGGCGAGCGCCGCCGCCTCGAGATCGCCCGCGCCCTGGCGACGCGACCCTCCTTCATGCTGCTGGACGAGCCCTTCGCCGGCATCGACCCCATCGCCGTGGGGGACATCCAGAACCTCGTCCGCCACCTGAAGGAGCGCGGCATCGGCGTGCTCATCACCGACCACAACGTGCGTGAGACGCTCGGCCTCATCGACCGCGCCTATATCATCCATTCGGGACAGGTGCTGATGGAAGGCACGCCGAACGAGATCGTCTCCAACCCCGACGTCCGCCGCCTCTATCTCGGCGAGGAATTCCGGCTGTGACGGCGCGGCCGCGGCCCGACGGACGCTCTTAACGCCTCAGTCACCGGAACCATGGCATGAACCTTGCTGTTCGCGCCGCCTGCCCTCTATGATGCGGTGCAAGAAACCCGAGGGATGCGCCCCAGACGATGGCCCTGTCAGCCCGACTAGAGCTCCGCGTCGGCCAGTCGCTGGTCATGACGCCCCAGCTCATGCAGGCCATCAAGCTCCTGCAGCTGTCCAATCTCGACCTCGTCGCCTATGTCGAGCAGGAGCTGGAGAAGAATCCGCTGCTCGAACGCGCCGAGGCACCTGACCCCGCCGTCGAGGGCGAGATGCCCGATGCGCCGCCCGCTGCCGATCCCGGCGACGCCCAGGCCGGCGACTGGCTCGGCGACGACATGGGGAACAGCCGCACCGAGATCGAGGGGCGGCTGGGCACGGACCTTGAAAACGTCTTCCCCGACGACAAGGGTCCGGAGACCCGGCATGCCGACGCAGCCTCCGACCCGATGACTTCGTCCTGGTCGAATGTCGGCTCGGGCGGCAGCGATAACGAGGACTACAATCTTGAGGCCTTCGTCTCCGCCGACCTGTCACTCGCCGACCACCTGTCGAACCAGCTGACGCTGGCCGTCGAGACCCAAGCCGACCGTCTCATCGGCCAGATGCTGATCGATGCCGTGGACGATGCCGGCTATCTCACCGTTACCATCGAGGAGGTCGCCGACAGGCTCGGCGCCGAGGTCGAGGACGTCACCAGCGTCCTCGAGGTGATCCAGAGCTTCGAGCCCTCGGGCGTGGCGGCGCGTAACCTCGCGGAATGCCTGGCCATCCAGCTCAGGGACAAGAATCGCTTCGACCCCGCCATGCAGGCGCTGGTCGGCCATCTCGACCTGCTCGGCAAGCGCGACTATGCGGCGCTGAAGAAGCTTTGCGCCGTCGACGACGAGGATCTCGCCGACATGGTGGCGGAGATCCGCCGCCTCAATCCCAAGCCGGGCCTCGCCTTCGGCTTCGCCCCGGTGCAGCCGCTGGTGCCGGACGTCCTGGTGCGCGCAGGTCCCGACGGCGGCTGGATCGTCGAGCTGAACAGCGAGACCCTGCCTAAGGTCCTGGTCAACCAGAGCTACTATGCCCGGGTGTCGAAGACCGCCAAGAAGGACACGGAAAAGACCTTTCTCGCCGACGCGCTGCAGACTGCGACCTGGCTCGCCCGTGCCCTCGACCAGCGCGCCCGCACCATCCTGAAGGTGGCGACCGAGATCGTCCGCCAGCAGGATGCCTTCTTCGCCCTCGGCGTCCAGTATCTGCGGCCGTTGAACCTGAAGACCATCGCCGACGCCATCAGCATGCATGAATCGACCGTGTCGCGGGTGACGTCCAACAAGTCGATCGCCACCAGCCGCGGCATCTTCGAGATGAAGTATTTCTTCACCTCCTCGATCGCCAATTCGGAAGTGGGCGGCGAGAGCCACTCGGCGGAGGCGGTGCGCTACCGCATCAAGCAGATGATCGACGCCGAGACGCCCGACGACGTGCTCTCCGACGACGCCATCATGGACAAGCTCAAGGCCTCGGGCATCGACATCGCCCGCCGCACCGTCGCCAAGTACCGCGAGGCCCTGCGCATCCCCTCCTCGGTGCAGCGCCGGCGCGAGAAACAGGCCATGGCGGTGTGAGGCGTGTCGCCTCCGGCGATGGTTGCTCCATGCCAGGCATTGCCGGATGAGATCATTCTCCTCTGGAGACCTGTCCTCACAGAACGCGCATCCCATCGCTAACGGCGAACGGAGACAGCCGTTCTATCCCGCCAAATTGACTTGAATCGGGGCCGGACAGTGCCCTTATTCCCCTTCAACCATGCTGCGGAGGTTCGTTCCATGGCGAAGACCCAGGCGACGGGAACCATCATCCCCCTGCCAGCCGACACGGCCGATCTCGCCTGGCATCGCCTGCGCAGCGAGGGCGATGCCATGGCCCGGGCCAATCCGGAACTGGCGACCCTGGTGCTGCGCACGATCGGCCGTGCCTCGTCCTTCGAGGATGCGGTGGCACGGCGCATCTCCGCCCGTCTGGCCACCGGCGACGTGCCAGCCGATGTGCTGCACGACGCCTTTACCGAGGCCTTGGCCGCGGCGCCCGCGATTTCCACGGCCATGCGGGCCGATGCCGCGGCGGTCATCGACCGCGACCCGGCCGCCGACCGCCTCATCGAGCCGGTCCTGTTCTTCAAGGGCTTCCACGCCATCGAGACGCACCGCCTGGCGCACTGGCTGCTCGGGCAAGGCCGCGGGGATTTCGCCCTCTATCTCCAGAGCCGCTCCTCCGAGGTCTTCCAGACCGACATCAATCCGGCCGTGCCCATGGGCCGGGGCGTCTTCCTCGACCATGCCACCGGCCTCGTCGTCGGCGAGACCGCGGTGATCGAGGATGACGTGTCGATCCTGCAGGGCGTCACGCTCGGCGGCACCGGCAAGGAGGCCGGCGACCGCCATCCCAAGGTGCGCCGTGGCGTGCTGCTCGGCGCCGGCGCCAAGATCCTCGGCAATATCGAGATCGGCCGCTGCGCCCGGGTGGCGGCCGGCTCGGTGGTCCTGCACGACGTCGCGCCGAATACAACCGTGGCCGGGGTTCCCGCCAAGCCTGTCGGCACGGCCGGCTGTGCGGAGCCCTCCCGGTCGATGGACCAGATCCTGGCGCGCGAATCGACCGACGGCTTCAGCTACAACATCTGAACCCGCGGAGTCCTTCAGCCCTCGGCCATCCGGCTTGCTTGCGAAGTGCTGTTTCATTGTGAGAAACATCGCTTCATGAGGTGAGGGCAACCGGCGACAAGACCGGCGCGGACCAGGGCAGGCAGCATGACGCGAAAGGCATGGCATCGTGGGGATGCGCGGGGATGCGCGCCATGACGATGCAGCTCACCCTCGCCATCCACCGCGCCCGGCGGCTCTTTCCCGACAAGACCGCCGTCGTCTTCGACGCGCGGCGCTGGACCTGGGATCAGTTCGCCGACCGGGTGGCGCGCCTCGCCGGCCTCTTGCAGAGTCTCGGGATCGGACCCGGCGACCGGGTCGCCATGCTGTCGCATTCCTCCGACCGCTATCTCGAGTTTTTCTTCGCCGCCTTCTGGGCCGGCGGCATCGCCGTGCCGGTCTCGACCCGCTATGCCGAGCCGGAGACCGCCTTCCTGATGCAGGATTGCGGCGCCAAGGTCCTGCTTGTCGGCGACGAGTTCACCGCCATGGCCGAGGCGCTGCGGCCGCAATGCCCGGATCTCCGCCATGTGGTCTTCGCCGGCGAGGGCGCCCTGCCCGCCGGCATGATCGGCTATGAGGCGGGGCTGGCGGCCCAGGCGCCGGTCGCCGATGCCCGCCGCAGCGGCGAGGACATCGCCGTGCTCTTCTATACGGGCGGGACGACGGGGCGCTCCAAGGGCGTCATGCTCACCCACATCAACTGCATGGCCAATTCGTTCGGCGGCATGGTGCACACCAGGCTCGGCAGCAGCCTCGTCGGCCTGCATGCAGGCCCGCTCTATCACGCCGCTGCCGGCTCGCGCGTCTTCACCAACACCCTTCTCGGCGCCACCCACGTGGTCATCCCGCGCTTCACGGTAAAGGGCGTGCTGGAGGCCATCCAGCACCACCGGATCACCTTCACCTCCATGGTGCCGACCATGATGACGATGATCCTCAACGAGCCCGACCTCGATGCCTATGATCTCTCCTCGCTGGAGATGATCGGCTATGGCGGCGCGCCCATGCCGGTGGCGACGCTTGAGGCGCTGATGAAGCGGCTGCCGAAGGTGCGCTTCGCCCAGGCCTACGGGATGACGGAGCTGTCGCCGGCCTGCACCTACCTAGAGCCCGACGACCACACGCTCGATCCCGCCAGGACCCACCGCCTCGCCTCCGGCGGGCGCGTCATCGTCGGCTGCGACCTGCGCGTCGTCGATTCGGACGATCGCGACGTGCCAGTGGGCACGATCGGCGAGATCATCGTCGCCGGAGCAACGGTGATGAAGGGCTACTGGAACCAGCCGGACATGACCGCGGAGGCCCTGCGCGGAGGTTACATGCACACCGGCGACGCTGGCTATCTCGACGCTGACGGCTATGTCTATGTCTCCGACCGGATCAAGGACATGATCGTCACCGGCGGCGAGAACGTCTATTCGATCGAGGTCGAGAATGCCGTCCTGACCCATCCCGCCATCCGCGAATGCGCGGTGATCGGCGTACCGCATGCCCTCTGGGGCGAGGCGGTGCATGCCGTCGTGACCTTCAAGGCCGGGCAGAGCGCCACGGCGGAGGCCATCATCGCCCACTGCAAGACGCGGATCGCCGGCTTCAAATGCCCGCAGACCATCGAGGTGCGCGAGGCCATGCCGCTGTCGCAGGCCAACAAGATCCTGAAGACGGAACTGAGGCGTCCCCATTGGGAGGGACGGGCGCGGGCAGTCAACTGACGGTTCGGGCCGGCAAGGGAGTGGCGGCGATGGCGGAAGGTGCGGACGGCTTGTCGCGCGGCATCGTCAGCGGCGGGCGCCAGCGCGATCCCGAAGCCGTCGAGGCGCGCGCCCGGCGGATCGCCGGCGGCCTCGACCGGCTCGGCGTCGGACCCGGCGACTGCGTCGCCATCCTGATGCGCAATGACATCGCCTTTCTGGAGGCGACCTATGCCGCGGCCATGCTGGGGGCCTATGCGGTGCCGGTGAACTGGCACCTCAAGCCCGACGAGGTCCGCTACATCCTCGCGGATTGCGAGGCCAAGGTGCTGATCGGCCATGCGGACCTGCTGGCACCGATGGCCGGCGACCGGCCCGGCGGCCTCGCCGTCTTCACCGCGCCGGTGCCGCCCGAAGTGGCACGGCATTTCCCGTCGCCCGGGCCGTGCGAGCCCCCGGCAGGCAGCCGCGATCTCGATGCCTGGCTCGGCGGTGAAGCGCCCTTCGACGGGCCGGCCCGCCCGGCGCCGATGAGCATGATCTACACCTCCGGCACCACCGGAAAGCCGAAAGGGGTCAAGCGCCTGGCGCCGACGCCGGAGGAGGCGAAGGCGACGGAGGCGCTGCGCGCCCTCGTCTACGGCCTCAGGCCCGGCGTGCGCGCGCTGCTGCCGGGGCCGCTCTACCATTCCGCCCCCAATTCCTTCGGCATCCGCGCGGGCCGGCTCGGCGGCGTGCTGGTGCTGATGCCACGCTTCGACGCCGAGGACATGCTGAGGCTGATCGAAACCCACCGCATCGACACGGTATTCATGGTGCCGACCATGTTCGTGCGGCTGCTGAAGCTGCCCGAAGAGGTCCGCCAGCGCTACGACCTGTCCTCGCTGCGCTTCGTCATCCATGCCGCGGCGCCCTGTCCGGCCGAGGTGAAGAGCGCGATGATCGCCTGGTGGGGCCCGGTGATCCACGAATTCTACGGCGGCACGGAGACCGGTCCCGTCACCTTCGCCACGTCGGAGGACGCCCTGAAGAAACCGGGGACCGTCGGCCGGCTGTCGCCCGGGGCGGAGATCCGGGTGCTGGACGATGCCGGCAAGGCCCTGCCGCAGGGCGCCGTCGGCGAACTCTTCTGCCGCATCGCCGGCTATCCCGACTTCACCTATCACAAGGCGCCGGAGAAGCGCCGCGAGGTGGATCATTCCGGCTTCATCACCTGCGGCGATGTCGGGTTCGTGGATGCGGACGGCTACGTGTTCCTCTGCGACCGCAAGCGCGACATGATCATCGCCGGCGGCGTCAACATCTATCCGGCGGAGATCGAGGCGGCGCTGCTGGCGCTGCCGCAGGTGCGCGACTGCGCCGTGTTCGGCATTCCCCATGCCGAATTCGGCGAGAGCATCATGGCGGTGATCGCGCCGCAGCCAGGAGTGGAGATCGACCCGGAGGCTCTGAGGGCCGCGCTCGCCACCCGGATCGCCGACTACAAGCTGCCGCGGCACATCGAGTTTCGCGACGACCTGCCGCGGGAGGATTCGGGCAAGATCTTCAAGCGCCGGCTGCGCGACCCCTATTGGGCGGCGGCGGGCCGGACGATCTGAGGGCGAGGGTAGGCCGCCTCAGAACCCCAGCCTCGCGCGGACCTCTTCGGCGCTGATTCCGGCGGCGCGCAGGGCCCGGAAACCCTCGGCCTGATCGCTCTTCGACAGTTTCTTCCCGTCCGCACCGAGAACGAGCGGGTGATGGCGATAGAGCGGCGCCGGCAGCCCGAGGAGTTCCTGCAGCAGGCGGTGGACGGCGGTGGCCTCGAACAGGTCCGCACCCCGCACCACATGGGTCACTCCCTGCAGCGCGTCGTCGGCAACGACGGCGAGATGATAGCTGGTGCCGAGGTCCTTGCGCGCGAGGACGACGTCGCCCCAGCGCTGCGGATGGGCTGTGACGGTGCGCAGGGGAAGGCCCGCCACGTCAACCTCGGTCCAGGTCAGCGGCCGGTCGAGCCGCGCCAGCGCCGCGTCCATGGCAAGACGCAGGGCATGGGGCTCGCCCGCCGCGATCCGGGCCGCCGCTTCCTCCGCCGGCATCTCACGCCCCCGGCCGGCATAGAGCGGCGCGCCGTCGGGATCGGTCGCGACGGGCTTTCCCGTCGCCGCCGCGGCGGCAGCCGCCAGGGCCTTGACGTCGCCGCGGCTCTCGAAGGCGGGATAGACGAGGCCCATGGCGGCAAGCCTGGCGAGCAGGGCCCTGTGATCGGCGAGGTGGTCCGACTGGCGGCGATAGGGCGTCTCGAAGGCGAGGCCGAGCCAGGCAAGGTCGGCGATCATGGCCGCCTCGTGTTCCGGCCGGCAGCGCGCCCGGTCGATATCCTCGACGCGCAGCAGCAGCCGCCCGCCGAGGGCTGCCGCCATCCTCTCGTTCTCCAGCGCGCTACGGGCGTGGCCGAGATGGAGCAGACCGTTGGGGCTCGGCGCGAAGCGCAGGACCGGCTGGCGCGCGGGCGGGGGGTGGGCGACCGTCATGGCGTCAGCCTATGGTCGAGGTGGGCACGGGGAGCAAGATGGCCGAGGACCTCATCGCGACGGAGAACGACCTGAACGCACGGCTGGCGGCCCTAGCGGGCCGCTGCGCGGTCATGGCGCGCCTCCATTCCCGCCATGGTCAGCCGCCCCTGCGGCGGCGGCCGGCCGGCTTCGAAGGGCTGGTCCATGTCGTGGTATTCCAGCAGATCTCGATCGCGGCGGCAGCTGTCATCTGGGAGCGGACTGTCGCCGTCTTCGGCGCGATCACGCCGGAACGGCTGGCCGCGGCGAGCGACGAGGACTTCCGCGCCGCCGGCCAGTCGAGGCCGAAGATCCGGACACTGCGATCCCTGGCCGCGGCGGTGCTGGACGGCACGCTGGGCCTCGACGCCCTGCCGGCAATGGAGGCCGAGGCCGCCCATGCCGCCCTGACACGGGTCAAGGGCATCGGGCCTTGGACCGCCGACGTCTATCTCCTCACCTGCCTCGGCCATGGCGATGCCTGGCCGGCCGGCGACATCGCCCTGCAGACGGCGGTACAGGATGCCGTGGGCCTCGCCGCGCGGCCGGATGCCCGGCAGATGATCGCCATCGCCGAGCGCTGGCGGCCGCACCGGGCGGTGGCGGCGCGGCTGCTCTGGGCGCATTATGCCGCCCTGAAGCAGCGGGCGGCCGTTCCCGCCACGACGGCGTGATCGCCGGTCCTTTGGGCTTCACAAGAGCGACACGATCCCCATAGTATCGCTCAGTGCCTGAATTCGCGGCTCGCGAATCGCCGAGCCGCCCGATCGCAAGGAGTTCATCTTGACGGTCGCCGTATCACCTGGGGACATGCCGGTTTCGGCCGCCATCTCCCCCGGTTCATGGCCGGCCCTGGTGCTCAACGCGGATTACCGCCCGCTGAGCTACTATCCCCTGTCGCTGTGGTCGTGGCAGGATACGATCAAGGCCGTCTTTCTCGACCGCGTCACCGTCGTCTCGACCTACGAGAAGGCGATTCACTCGCCCAGCTTCGAGATGAGGCTGCCGAGCGTGGTGTCGCTCAAGACCTATGTGAAGCCGTCGCGCAACCCCGCCTTCACCCGGTTCAACGTCTTCCTGCGCGACCGTTTCCGCTGCCAGTATTGCGGCCATACCGAAGACCTGACCTTCGACCATCTCGTGCCCCGCTCCAAGGGGGGGCAGACGACCTGGGACAATGTGCTGACCGCCTGTTCGCCGTGCAACCTGCGCAAGGGGTCGAAGTCGCTGAGGGAATCGGGCCTGCAGCTGTCCCACCTGCCGTTTGCGCCCACGGTCCAGGACCTGCACGCCAACGGCCGGCTGTTCCCGCCCAACTATCTGCACCAGAGCTGGATGGACTATCTCTACTGGGACACCGAACTGGAGCCGTGAGGCTTCACCCGCGTTCCCGCGGCCGGCTGGCCGCGGCCAGCGCCACCAGCGCCAGGGCCGCGGCGATCAGGGCGTTCCAGCCCGCCAGCGACAGGCCGAGAAACCGCCAGGCGGCAACCGTGCAGTCGGCCAGCGGCTTGGCGGCCTGTAACTGGCGCATAAGCTCCGCCGGGTTGCGGGCGATGACGGTGGGCTGGGCGCAGGTGGTCGGTCCCTGCCAGAAGCCCCATTCGGCCCCGGCGTGGTAGATGCCGAGACCGGCGCCCCAGATCATCAGGGCGGCGAGACCGACCAAGCCGAGCCGGACGAAGGGGGCAGGCCAGCGACGCCAGGCCATGAAGGCGACCAGGGCCGCCGCGGGGATGACCGCATAATAGGGGACGCGCTGCTCCAGGCAGAGCGGGCAGGGCGGCAGTCCGACGACGAATTCGAAGAAAAGGGCGCCGAGAATCGTGCCGATCGCGGCGGCAGCGACGACAAGGGCGCCGGAAAGCCATGGACGGCCGACGGCATGCGCGACGATCGCTGTGGTCTTTGTCATGGCGCCGGTTCTAGCCGCTCACGACGTTCTGTCCAGTGGGAGTGCCCCGCGACATGGGTTTCCATTGACCCGGCCGGCCCCCTCGTTCATCACAACATCATGAGCTCGGCCGATCCGATCGCCCGCCCTCGCGGCGGCGGCACCTACAGCGTCCCGAACCTTCTCACCTACGGCCGCGTCCTCGCCGTGCCGCTGGTGGCCGCCTGTCTCTTCGCACAGGTCATCTATGAAGGCGGGATCTGGCTGCGCTGGGTCGCGCTGGCGATTTTCATCATCGCCGCCATCACCGACTATTTCGACGGCTACCTCGCCCGGGCCTGGTCGCAGCACTCGGCGATCGGCCGGATGCTCGACCCGATCGCCGACAAGCTGCTGGTCGGCATCGTGCTGATGATGCTGGCGGCGGACGGGACGATCCTCGGCTGGTCGCTCTGGGCCGCCATGGTCATCCTGGCGCGCGAGATCCTCGTGTCGGGATTGCGCGAATTCCTCGCCGAGCTGCGCGTCTCGGTGCCGGTGACGCGGCTGGCGAAATGGAAGACGGCGCTGCAGCTCATCGCCGTCGGCTTCCTCATCGCCGGACCCGCCGGCGACAAGATCGTCTCGGGCGTGACGATGATCGGCATCGGGCTGCTCTGGTGCGCGGCCATCCTGACGCTCTACACCGGCTATGACTATTTCCGCGCCGGGGCCGGCCATCTCATCGAGGAGGACGAGCCATGAGGGTCCTCTATTTCGCCTGGGTGCGCGAGCGGATCGGCAAACCCTCCGAGGAGATCGAGGTGCCGGCCGGGGTCGTCACTGTCGCCGACCTGGTCACCCACCTGATCGGCCGGGGCGAGGACTATGCCCATGCCTTCGAGAATCGCACGGTGATCCGCGCGGCCATCGATCAGGTCCATGTGAAGCCGGATGCGCCGCTGGCCGGCGCCCGCGAGATCGCCTTCTTTCCGCCCATGACCGGCGGCTAGCTGGCGGGATGCGCCCCCCGAAAGATCCCGCCCACCGCAAGCTCACCCGCCGCCGCCTTCTCGGCGTGCTCGCCGCCATCCCCGTGATCGGCGGCGCGACCGGCGCCGCCGCCTATCGCAGCCAGCCCTACTATACCGGACCGGTGAGCGACCATTTCGACGGCACCCGCTTCTTCGATCCCCATGGCGTGCCGCCCAAGCCCTTCACCGAGCTGCTGCGCTGGCAGTTCGGCGGCGATGAGCGGGCCCGCTGGCCGGAGAGCTGGCCGCTCGATCGCACCGACGTGCCGCCGCCGCGGGTGGAGGGGGACGCGATCCGCCTCTCCTATGTCGGCCATGCGACGATCCTGATGCAGACGCGCGGGCTCAACATCCTGTTCGATCCGGTCTGGTCGGAGCGGGTCTCGCCGGTCTCCTTCGCCGGGCCGAAGCGGGTCAATGCCCCGGGCGTCGCCTTCGAGGCCCTGCCCAAGATCGACCTCGTCCTGGTCAGCCACGGCCATTACGACCATCTCGACGTGGAGACGCTCTCCCGTCTCCATGCGGTCCACCAGCCGCGGGTCATCACCCCCCTCGGTCAGGACGCCATCATGAAGGCCTTCGACCCCGCGATCCGGGCGGAGGCGCATGACTGGGGCGACCGCGTCGCGATCGGCAACGACATGGCGGTGCATCTGGCACCGATGCGGCACTGGACGGCGCGCGGCCTGTTCGACCGCAACAAGGCGCTGTGGGCGGCCTTCATCGTCGAGGCACCGGGCGGCCTCGTCTATCACATCGGTGATACCGGCTATGGCGACGGACACCATTTCCGCGAGGCGAAACGTCGCTTCGGCGGCTTCCGCCTCGCCATCCTGCCGATCGGCGCCTACGAGCCGCGCTGGTTCATGCGCGACCAGCACATGAACCCGGCCGAGGCCGTGCAGGTGATGATTGATTGCGGGGCGCGGCGTGCCCTCGCCCATCACTGGGGCACGGTCCAGCTGACCAACGAGGCGATCGAGGAGCCGCGCCTGGCGCTGGGCGCCGCGCTGGCGGAACGGGGGATCGCGCCCGACCTGTTCCGCGCCATCCGCCCCGGCGAGGCCTGGGACCTGCCCGCCGCGGAAGCCTGACCGCTACTGGATCTGCAGGCCGCGCAACAGCCGCTCGATATAATCCATCTCGATCTGCGGGCGGTCCTGCTCGGACAGGCGGCGGCGCAGCTCCTCGAGCACGCGCTGGGCGCGCTGGGCGGCTCCCTCTCCGGCATTGGGAACGCGCACATCCGAATTCTCGTTGGCCTCGCGGCCGCGGGTGGGGCGTCCCAGGGGATCGTAATCCTGGTTGCCGGCCTGTCCCTGGCGGCCGCCCGGCTGGCCGGGCTGACCCGGTCCTTGCCCCTGGCCCTGGCCCTCCTGCATCTGCTGGGCGAGGCCCTGGGCACCCTGCTGCAGGCTGCGCAGGGCGCGGCCCTGGGCGTCGGTGGCGCCCTGGCCATTGCCGCGGCCGAGCGCCTCTTCCGCCTCGCGCATGGCGCGGCCGGCATTGCCCATGCCTTCCTGCGCCTGGCGGCCTGATTCCGACTGTCCCTGGCCTTCGCCCTGCTGCCCCAGCTGCTCGCGCAGCTGGTCGAGGAGTTCGCGGAGCTCGCGCTGGGCGTCGCCGAGCTGGCCGTAGCCCTGCTCGCCCTGCTGCCCCTGTTCACCCTGCTGGCCGGGCTGCGGCTGGCCCTGTTGCCCCTGCTGGCCGCGCTGGCCGGGGCGCTGCTGGCCCCGCTGGGCGCGGCGCTGTTCCTGGTTGCGGCGGAACGTGTCGTCGCGCAGCTGCTGCTGGCGGCGGATCATGTCGGCGAGCCGGTCGAGCGGACCCTCGCCCTGCTCACCCTGTTCGCCGTTCTGGCCCTGCTGCTGCTGTTGCTGCCGTCCGGCCTGCAGGCCCTGCAGCATCTGCTGCAATTCCTGCATCAGCCGCTGGGCCTGTTCGCGGGCGCCGCTCCGCGCCAGATTCTCGATGCGGTTGAGCATGTCGCGCAGGTCCTGCGGGCGAACCTGGCGGGCATTGGGATCGCGCTGGGCCTGCTGCTGCTGGTTGCCGTCCTGGCGGTTGCGCAGGGCCTGTTCCGTCAGTTCGCGCATCAGCCGGTCCATGGCCTGGCGCAGGTCCTGTGACAGCCGGCGGATTTCCTCCTCGGATGCCCCGCGCTCGATGGCCTGGCGCAGCCTTTCCGCCGCCTGCGCGACCGAGCGCTCGGCCTCCGAGACGTCGCCGTCCTCCATCCGCACGGCGATGTCCCAGAGATAGTCCATGACATCTCTCAGGGCCGCATCGTCGCGGGCGCGGACGAGGCGGAAATAGGCGGTGCGCAGACCGAGATAGACCGGGGTCTCGATGCCAAAGCGGTCGGGCGCCGTGGTCAGGGCCTCAAGGGCGCGGGCGACGCGCGGCGCGGCATGGGCGTCGAGGGCGAGGATACGGCGCTGCTCGACGAGGACCCGCGGCACGGGCTTGGAGAAGACGCGGGCGGGCAGCGTGCCGTAGACGGTTTCGGAGAAGCCCTCGTTGCCGGCATCGTCCTTTGCCCTGAGCTTCACCGCGACCTGCAGGCCGGCAAAGGGATGTGCAACGAAATCGCGTGACGTCTGGCCGCTTCCCGAGCGGGTGCGCGCCTGCGGCAAGGTCAACGGCAGGGGCGGCAGATCGGCGAGCGGCCTTGCCCCCTCGCGCTGCAGAGCGAGGGCGGACGGCGCCAGCGACAGGGTCGCCTCGGCTTCCTTCACACCGTAATCGTCCTCGACCTTGTAGGAGAGGACGAACTGGTTGCGCTGGTCGGTCTGCGGCGCACGCTCGAAGGCGATGGACGGCGCCGTGTCGGCAATGGCCTCGAACCGCCAGGTAAGGGGCTGGGCTCCGGTCCCGGTCACCTGGAGCGTGCCGTTCTGGGTGATCGTCCAGCGGGTTTCGGCGAGATCGGCCTGAGGCTGGGTCGCTTGGGCCGTCGCTTGGGCCGTCGCTTGGGCCGTCGCTTCGGCGGCACGCTCGGGCACCGGCGCCGGGGCGACGCCGCCCTCGGGCTTCACTGCGACATCGGCGAGACCGGCGACGCGCAGGGTGATGACGGAACCGACGGGGACACGGAACATGTCGGGCTCGGCCGCGGCATGGGCGGCCTGCGCCGCGCCGGCTTCAGCCATGCGTCGGGTCGGCAGGATCACCGGCGGGCGCGCCGTATAGGCGGGCGGCGTGACCCAGGCGTCGATGCGGTAGTTGACCGGCACGGGCGGCGCCCGCCAGTCGAAGGCCGTCATCAGCCGCTGTGTGCGCTCGTCGCCGGCCAGGAAATAGGCAGGGACGATGAGAAGCAGCGCCAGGGCGCGGATGGCATAGCGGTCGAGACTGGGCATGCGTGGCGTCGGAATGCCGGTGCGCAGCTGGCCGGCGGCGGCCGCGACGCGGGCGCGATGTTCTTCCCACAGCGCCTTGGCGAAGGGATCGTCGGAGGTCGCGAGATCGTCGGCCAGGGCGGTCGCCGGCCGGTGGCCGCCTTCGGTGGCACGGTCGATGCGGCGCAGCGCCTCCTGGTCGGAGGGCCGGCGGATCGTCACCAGCGGCAGGGCGGCGAGCAGCAGGAGGCCGAGAACAAAGAGGACGCCGCCGAAACGCGCCCAGTAGGGCACGACCTGCCAGAAGCCGAGCCAGGACACGGCAAGGACGCCGCCGAAAATGGCGAGGAAGAGGACGAGACGCGGCCAGACCCGCTCCCAGAGGATGACGAGTTTGGCGCGATCGATCGCGTGACCGAGAGCGAGCTGATGTTCGTTGGGGGCCCGGGGCCGATCCCTGTTCATGCCGTCGCTCAAGATCCGCTCCGGTTCGAGGTCTCCTGCAAATTTCAGGCTATCATGGTGGGTCGCAAAAACCACCTTTTCATGGCGGCCCGCCGATCACGGATCGGTCACCTCTCAGGCCGTGGTGACGACATCGGAGAGGGCGGCAAGGTCGACATTGGCGCCGCAGGCGAGAACGCCGACCCTTTCCCCCGCAGCCGGCACATAGGCGCCGCAGACGAGAGCGGCGAGTGCCGCCGCGCCGCCCGGTTCGCTCGCCGCCCGCAGGCCGAGCCAGAGCCGCTTCTGGGCATCGCGAATGGCGGCGTCGGGGACGAGGACGACATGGTCGACATAGGCCGCCGCCGTCGCGTGGACGCGGGCAAAGACATTGCGGGCGCCGAGCGAATCGGCGGCGATCGACTGCACGTCGACATCGACCGGACCGCCGGCAGCGAGCGCGGCATGGAGCGCCCGCGAGCCTTCCGGCTCGACACCGACCACCTTCACCCGCCGGTCGAACCAGCGGGCGACGCCGCCGATCAGGCCGCCGCCACCGACCGCCACCAGGACCGTATCGAGGCCGCCGGCATCCTCCTCCCATTCGATACCGACCGTGCCCTGACCGGCCATGGTCGGCCAGGCGTCATAGGCATGGACGGAGAGGGCGCCGGTCTCGGCGGCATAGGCCTCGCAGGCGGCCAGGGCGTCGGAATAGCGGGCGCCGCCGACGACGAGAGTGGCACCTGTCTCGCGGATTCGGGCGATCTTCGCCGCCGAGGAGATCTCCGGCACGAAGATGCGGGCGGGCATGCCGAGCACCGCAGCCGCATGGGCGACGGCGATGCCGTGATTGCCACCGGACGCCGCACAGACGCCGGCCACCGGCATGGGTCCGGCAAGGAGGGTGTTGAAGGCGCCGCGGGCCTTGAACGTGCCGGTCACCTGGAGGAATTCGAGCTTCATGACGACGGGGACGGGCGTGCCGAACGTGTCCGCACCGAGGGTCATGGTCGGCGTACGGCGGACCCGCCCCGCGATACGGGCATGGGCGGCGCGGATGTCGTCGGTGGTCAGCATGGTCGGGTCCTGATGGGAGAGGCACGGGACCCGGTTCGGCCGGCGGGGTCAAGCCCAGATGGCGACGGGCAGCCCATGCCCGTCACGGCCCGGCGGGTCGGGGAAGGGCCGGGCGGTGCCGGCGAGCAGGCGCCGGGCGACGAGGGCATTGACACAGGCGTCGAGAAAGTCATCGCGCTTGGCACCGCGGCCGACGGGAGCATCGAGAAAGGCGGGCGGAAAGCCCTGGCGTTCCAGCAGATCGCGCCGTTCCCGCAGGCCCTCGGGCTTCGATTTCGGGTATTGCAGCGGCGCCTCGCCGTTGGCGTGCCAGAAGGCGACCTCCGGATGGGTCTCGAAGACGACATCGCGCATGGCCGGGCCGTCGCGCAGAAGCATGTCGATCTCGCGGATCTTGGGGAACAGGAAGAAGGCCTGTTTCGAGATCTTTCGCGGCGGATCAGACGTTGCGAGGGCCATCCGGCAGGCCTCCCCATAGTCGGCGGCGAAGACGGCGGCGCGTGAGGGCACCGAGAAGACCGAGGACCGGCGCCGGCCCAGCAGCCGCCGGACCGCGGCTTCGGGACCCCGGCCGCCTGGCCCGGCGCGCCCGGGCAGGCCGATGGGCATGTCGACGGCGATTTTTTCCACACCCATCGCCAGTTCGGCAAAGTTTCGCGCTATCGTAACGTTTGGCATCAGGCGCCCCCCGGCTGCGATGGTCACCGCGATCCAGCCGGCGGGACAGCCGTCGACGCCGCGCACCATCGGCCGCTCCCCGCCGGGGATGGGCGTTACCTCGTTCCGGATGGCCATGATCCGCCTCCTGCGCCGTTTCGTGTTCGCTGCCGTCCTGCTGGCCCTGACGCCGCTGGTGCTGACGCTCCTCTATACGGTGGTGACGCCGGTCTCGACCCGCATGATCTGGCGCCTTGTGACGCTGCAGGGCTATGAGCGCAGCGTCGTGCCGCTGGAGGCGGTGGCGCGGCCGCTGCCGGCGGTGCTCATCGCCTCGGAGGACGCCCGGTTCTGCCGCCACCGCGGCGTCGACTGGCGCGAACTCATGGCGGTGATCGAGGACGAGGACGGCCCCTCGCGCGGCGCCTCGACCCTGCCGATGCAGGTCGCCCGCAATCTGTTTCTCTGGCAGGGCGACACCGGGTTCACGGCGATCATCCGCAAGGGTCTGGAGATTCCGCTGGCGCTGATGATCGACCTCGTCTGGTCGAAACGGCGGATGATGGAGATTTACCTCAACATTGCGGAATGGGGCCCGGGCGGCGAGTTCGGCATCGAGGCCGGCGCCAGGCGCGCCTTCGGCAAGCCGGCATCGCGCCTGACCATGGGCGAGGCGGCGCTGCTGGTATCGATCCTGCCGAACCCGATCCGCCGCGACGCACGGGCGCCGTCGACCGGCGTCCGGCGCAAGGCGGCCATCATCTCCCGCCGGGCGGGGGCCGCCGACACGGCCTGCCTCGGACTGGCGGCGTCATGACCGCATCCATCCGGTGGACGCGCCCGGAAAATCACGCTTCTAATCCCGACATGCTGCAAGCGCTTGCTCTCCTGGTAATCCTCTTAGCCCCGGCCGAGGCTGCCCGCGCTCAGGCGCCGGCGGCCCAGCCCGATGGCGCGCTGATCGAAAGGGCGGTGGGCACCTGGGAACTCTCCAATCCGGCGGGCAGCCGCAAATGCGCCGTCACCCTGCGGGCGGAACGGGCGGGGACCGCCAGGGCCCTGACCTTTGGCGAGGGTTGCGCCGCGACCTTTCCGGCAGTGACTGCGATCGTCGCCTGGTTGGTGGGGCCGACCGGATCGATCCGCTGGATCGACAGGGCCGGCCAGCCGGCCTTCGATTTCGAGGAGACCGAGGTCGGCATCTTCGAAGCGCTGCGCCCTGGCGATCCCAATGTCTATTTCCTGACGAGCCTCGCCCTTGCCGGCAAGGCACTGCCGACCGCCGACGAGATCGCCGGGGCCTGGAGCCTCGGCCAGCCTTCGGGGCGCAGCCTCTGCGCGCTGCTTCTGAAGCAGGAGCTGGCGGCCGGTGCGGGAGCGCTGGAACAGCGGTTCGCGGTGGAGATCGCCGCCGGCTGCGAGCGCTCCATCGCCGCCCTCGGCCTCTCCCACTGGCGGCTTGAGCGCGAGCTGCTGGTCTTCGGCGGCCGGACGGGCACGCTGTCCTTCAGGCGGGAGGAGGACGGCCGCTGGACCAAGACGCCGCCCGATAATCGCCCCCTGGTCCTGTCCCGGCCCTGACAGCACCGCCCGAATTGGGGACTGGCGTTTCGCCGGCCGATTTCGTCCACTGAAATGACGCTTCGTCCGCGGCATGGGCCCGGACCGCCGCGACCAGAAGGACTGACCATGACTGCGACCACCGTCGAACCCTCGGTGCGTGTCGAACGGGAGGGGGCCGTCGCGACCCTGGTGCTCAACGAGCCGAAGTCGATGAACGCCATGTCCGCCGGGATCAAGGCCGGGATCGAGGAGCATCTGCCGGCGCTGCTCGCCGATCCCGAGGTCCGCGCCATCGTCATCACCGGCACCGGCCGCGCCTTCTGCGCTGGCGGCGACATCCGGTCCATGGACGACCGCGGGCCGCTCGTGGTCAAGGCCCGGATGACACGGACCTACCGGTGGCTGGTGCCGCTGCTCACCGCCGACAAGCCGATCATCTGCGCGGTGAACGGGGCGGCGGCGGGCGCCGGCCTGTCACTGGCCCTGACCGCCGATCTGATCGTCGCCTCGCGCGACGCCCGCTTCAAGGCGGGCTTCCCCGGCCTCGGCGCGGCGGCGGATCTCGGCCTCGCCTATACGCTGCCGCGGGCCGTCGGCTACCAGCGGGCGAGCGACATACTGCTGACCAACCGCGAGGTTTCCGCCGAGGAGGCCCATGCCATGGGGCTGGTCGCACGGCTGACAGCGCCGGAGGCGCTGATGGCGACGGCGATGGAACTCGCCGAGACCCTCGCCCGCGGCCCCACGGTGTCGCTCGCCCTGACCAAGCGGCTGATGCGCCGCGCCTATGAGCTGCCGATCGAGGGGTTCCTCGAGGCCGAGGCGCTGTCGCAGGTCGTGGCCTTCGGCAGCGCCGATTTCGACGAGGGCGTTGCGGCCTTCAAGGGCAAGCGCAAGCCGGACTTCAAGGGCCGCTGAGCCCGACGGGAGGATTTCGCATGCAGACGATGTTCAAGGACGGCCTGCTCGCAGGCAAGCGCATTCTCGTCACCGGCGGCGGCACCGGCCTCGGCCGGGAGATGGCGGAGGATTATCTCCGGCTCGGCGCGACGGTGCATATCTGCGGGCGGCGCAAGGGCGTGCTCGACGAGACCGCGGCGGAGCTGATGGACCGCCATGGGGGCAAGGTCATCACCCATGCGGTCGATATCCGCGTCGCCCAGGCGGTGGAGGAGATGATCGAGGAGATCTTCACGGCCGGGCCGCTGACCGGCCTCGTCAACAATGCGGCCGGCAATTTCATCAGCCCGACCAAGGACCTGTCGCCGCGGGGCTTCGACGCCATCGCCGGCATCGTCTTCCACGGCTCGTTCTACGTGACCCTGGCCTGCGGCAAACGCTGGATCACCGGCGGCCACAAGGCCTCCGTCATCTCCATCCTCACCACCTGGATTTGGAACGGCGGACCCTTCACCGTGCCCTCCGCCATGTCGAAGGCCGGCATCGCCGTCATGACCCAGTCGCTGGCCGCTGAGTGGGGGCGCTACGGCATCCGCCTCAACGCCATCGCGCCAGGCCCCTTCCCCACCAAGGGTGCCTGGGAGCGGCTCAATCCGGGCCTTGCCGCCGAGCAGGACAAGGGCCGCGCCGGCAGCCCCATGGGCCGCAACGGCGAGATGCAGGAGCTGAAGAACCTCGCGACCTTCCTGATGGCCGATGGCTGCGAGTACCTCACCGGCCAGACCATCGCCATCGACGGCGCGCGCTACAACGCCACCGGCGGCAATTTCTATGACCTGTCGAAGCTCTCGGACGGCGAATGGCAGGCCATGAGCGAGATGATCCGCGCAGCCAACGAGAAGGACCGGGCCAGCCGCACGGCTTGAGCTCCACGGTCCCGGCCCGCGACCCGTGTCGCGGGTCATGGGCCGGTCCACTTATGCTAGGCTCGACGAATCCCGCGGGGCCACTGCGCCGGGGGATGATCAGGAACCCGTCATGCCGTCGTTCGAACCCGTCATCGCGCTTTCGCGCGGCCTCGAAATCCTCCGCGTCCTGAACGCCGAGCGGCGCTCGACGGTGGGTTCACTGCACAAGGCGACGGGTCTGAACAAGGCGACCATCGTGCGCATGCTCGAGACGCTGGAGCATGAAGGCTATGTGATGCGGGATGCGGAGCGGACCGAATATCTGCCGACCGGCCGCTGCCTGCTGCTCGCCCAGGGCTATGACCAGCACCTGTGGATCGGCGGCGTCGCCGAGCCCATCATGCACGAGTTCCGCAAGCAGATCGGCTGGCCCTCGGACATCGCCATTCTCGACCGCGACGCGATGATCGTCGCCCAGACGACCCGCGAGCCGGGATCGATGCTGTTCTCGCGCCGTCCGGGCTTCCGCTTTCCGCTGCTCGCCACATCCATGGGCCGGGCCTATCTCGCCTTCTGCCCGGAGGAGCAGCAGCAGCGGATCATCGCCCTGCTCGCCGCCATCCCAGGCGGATCGACCGAACTCGCCCGCCAGCCGAAAAAGCTCGCCTCCCTGCTCGCCGAGGTGCGCGAGCGGGGCTATGCGCTGATGGACGAGGCCTATAGCCAGGACGTCTTCGACGGCCGGGTCTGGGCCATGGGGGTGCCGGTGCGCGACGGCGACGAGGTCTTCGCCAGCATCAACATCATGATGCTGCACGGCGCCATCTCGGTGGAGGATGCCGTCAGGAACTTCCTTGGTCCCCTGCAGGATACGGCCGCGCTGATCGCCGGAGCGCTCACCGACAGGTTCCGCGCCACGCTCTGGGCGCCGGGCGACACCAAGGGCGACTAGCCGAAGGAGGGATGCATCAGTCCGGTTTCAGGGGATGAAACGGGGTTTCATACATTTGACGCATCGGGGGCCGCGTGAGAGCATTCCGGCGGGTCGCGAGCACCGCGCCGTAACGTTCGCGCCTTGCCACCAGAGAAACGGCGGCGCGGGAGGATCGACCCCCACGAGAGAGATCGCGTCCAGAGGAAACGACCATGCCCCACCTGCTATCGCGCCGCGGCCTCATCGCCGCCGGCGCCGTCGCCACATTGGCTGCACCCCGTATCGGCCAGGCCCAGGCTTCGGCCTGGCCCAGCAAGCCGGTCAGGATCCTCTGCGCCTTCCCGGCGGGCGGCATCACCGACGCCTATGCCCGGGCCTATGGCGACTACATCCAGCAGAAGAGCGGCCAAACCGTCGTGGTCGAGAACCGCCTCGGTGCCGGCGGCGGCATCGCGGCCCAGGCCCTGAAGGGTGCGCCGGACGATGGCCACACGCTGATGATCACCATCTCCTCGACCATGCTTGGCAACCGGGTCATGTTCAAGAACCTGCCCTATGATCCGGACAAGGATTTCGCCTTCCTCGCCATGATGTCGACGGGGCACCTGCCGCTGGTGGCGCACAGGGCGACCGGTGCGAAATCCATCGCCGAGTTCGTCGACTTCGCGCGGAAGAACCGCACCAGCTTCGGCTCCTATGCCGCCGGCTCCTTCGCCCATATTGTCGGCGCCGAACTGAACCGCCGGTTCAACCTCGACATGACCATCGTCCATTACCGGGGCGAGGCGCCGATGTGGCAGGACCTGCTCACCGGCAGCAGCCAGGTGGCGATGGGCAGCTACACGGCAGCGAAGGGCACGCTCGACAGCGGCGCGGGGACGGCCATAGCGGTGCCGACATCGCGACGGATGAAGACGCTGCCGGAGGTTGCGACCTATGCCGAACAGGGGCTGACCGACAAGGTCTTCGACCTGGTGAGCTGGGCCGGCTTCTTCGGCAAGGCCTCCATGCCGGGCGAGATGGTGCAGCAAATTTCCGATCTCATGGTCGAGGCCGGAAAGACCGAGCGCATCCAGCGGCTCACCGCCACGTTCGGGATCGATGATACCGCCCAGGATCATCGCACCTTCCGCCACATCTACGACACCCAGGGACCGATCTGGCTCGACCATGTCAACCGGCTCGGCATTACGCCGAGCTGACGGGGCCTCCCAGGGGGCTGACAATCGGTCGCAGGCCGCGGGACGGTCCCTGCGGCTAGGCTTTCGTCGCAAACATACGGGACGCAGAAGCCCGTTCATCGATTGAGGAAACAACCATGTCTTTTTCAATGACCCGCCGGGGCCTCGTCGCCACCGGTCTTCTTGCTCCCCTCGCGACCCCGCTGATTGCCCGTGCGCAGGGCGCGGCTTGGCCCAACAAGCAGCTGCGCATCATCTGCGCCTTCCCGGCCGGTGGCATCACCGATGCCTTCGCCCGCGCCTATGGCGAGTATATCGGCACCAAGAGCGGCCAGACCGTCGTGGTCGAGAACCGCCCGGGGGCCGGCGGCGGCATTGCTGCCCAGGCGCTGAAGACCGCGCCGGATGACGGCCACACCCTGATGATCACCATTTCGACGACGCTGTTCGGCAACCGCGTCATGTTCAAGAACCTGGCCTATGACCCGGACAAGGACTTCTCCCTGCTGGCGCTGCTGCCCACCGGCAGCCTGCCGCTGGTCGCCGCCAAGGCGACGGGCGCGTCGAATATCGCGCAATTCGTCGAGCATGCCCGCAAGAACCGGATAAGCTTCGGTTCCTATGCCGCCGGCTCGATGGCCCATATCGTCTGCAATGCGCTGAACCAGCAGTTCAACCTCGACATGACCGTGGTCAATTATCGGGGTGAGGCGCCGATGTGGCAGGATGTGCTCACCGGCAACAGCCAGATCGCGCTCGGCAGCTTCACCGCCGCCAAGGCGGTTCTCGACGCCAATGCCGGGACCGCCATCGCCATCCCCTCGACCCGGCGGATGAGGGCGCTGCCAAACACCCCGACCTTTGCCGAGCAGGGGCTCGATAATCCGGTCTTCCGGCTGCTCAGTTGGGTCGGTTTCCTCGGCCAGTCCTCCATGCCGCAGCCTCTGGTCGAGACCGTGTCGGCGCTGATGCTGGAAGCCGCGCAGACCGAGCGGATCCGCAAGCTGAACGAGACCTTCGGCATCGAGGACCCTGTCCTCGGCCATGCCGACTTCAAGCGGATCTACGCTTCGGAAGGGCCCATCTGGATCGAGAACGTGCGCAAGCTCGGCCTGACGCCGGCCTGACGCCGGCCTGACGGCGCTGCGGCCCGCCGGGGTCAGGCGACCTCGGCGCGGCCGTTTGTCAGCACGACGATGTCGCGCTCGACCACCCGGGCGCGGAAGGAGACGACCCCGCCGTCGCGCCAGATCTCGGTGCGGATGGTCTCGCCGGGCAGGACCGGCGCCGAGAACCGGACATCGAGACGCCGGAGCCGGGCCGGATCATTGCCGCAGCAGGCCTTGAGGATGGCGCGGCCAGCCACCGCATAGGTGCACAGGCCGTGCAGGATCGGCCGCTCGAAGCCGGCGCCGCGGGCGATGTCGGGATCGGCATGGAGCGGGTTGTCGTCCCCCGAGAGACGGTAGATCAGCGCCGCCTGCGGCAGGGTCTTCAGATCGACGGCCTCGTCGGCCACCCTGTCGGGGAGCGGGTGCGGCTCGGGCGTCGGCCCCGAGGGACCGCCGAAGCCGCCCTCGCCGCGGATGAAGGTGGTGGAGGTGAGCGTCGCGAGGAGGTCGCCCGAAGCCTTGTCGATCACGTCGCGCGTGGAGAAGAGCAGGGCGCCCTTGCCGGCGCCCTTGTCGACGATCTCGGTAACACGGGTGCGGCCGATCACCGTGCCGGTGGCAGGCAGCGGCCGGTGGATGACGACGCCCTGTTCGCCGTGCAGGACCTTGCGCCAGTCGACGCCGGTGGCCGGATTTTTCAGCCAGAAGCCGGGATAGCCGAGCACGACGGCCATGGTCGGCAGGGCCTTGAGGCCGTCCTCGTAGACGAAGGGCAGCTCCGTGCGGTCCATGGGGTCGGCGCCGCAGCCCACCCCCAGGGCGTAGAGGATCGTGTCCTTCGCCTGATAGCGGTGCTCGAGATCGGGGAAGTGCCAGTTCTTCAGCGTGTCGTAGTCGATGGGCATGGGCGTATCCTCGAAACCAATCGCAGGTCTTCCGCCTGCATCAGGAAAGCGGGTCCTTTTCAAAGAGACCGCGCGACGATCTCCTTCATGATCTCGGTGGTGCCGGCATAGATGCGCTGGATGCGGCTGTCGGCATAGGCACGGGCGATCGGGTATTCCCACATGAAGCCGTAGCCGCCATGGAGCTGCAGGCAGGTGTCAACGACGCGGCCCTGCAGTTCGGTCAGCCACCATTTGGCCATGGCCGCGGTGGTGACGTCGAGGTCGCCGCGCAGGAATTTGGCGATGCAGTCGTCGAGGAAGACGCGGGCGACCGTGACCTCCGTTTTCACCTCTGCCAGCTTGAAGCGGGTGTTCTGGAAATCGGCGATGGACTTGCCGAAGGCCTTGCGCTCGCGGGTGTAGTCGACGGTCCATTTCAGCGCCGATTCCATCACCGCGACGGCGGAGATGGCGACCAGCAGGCGCTCGCGCGGCAGCTCGGTCATCATATAGGCGAAGCCGCGCCCCTCCTCGCCGATAATGTTGGTCAGCGGGACGCGGACATTGTCGAAGAAGAGCTCGGAGGTGTCCTGCGCCTTCAGCCCGATCTTCTCGAGATTGCGGCCACGCTTGAACCCCTCGCGGTCGGCCTCGACCAGAATGAGGCTGACTCCCTTGGCGCCCTCCTTGGGGTCCGTCTTGGCGGCGACGAGGATGAAATCGGCAAGCTGGCCGTTGGTGATGAAGGTCTTCTGGCCGTTGACGACATAGTGGTTGCCGTCGCGGATCGCCGTGGTGCGGATGGCCTGGACGTCTGAGCCCGCCCCCGGCTCGGTCATGGCCAGCGCGCCGATGGCCTCGCCCGAGGCCATCTTCGGCAGCCAGTGGCGTTTCAGGTCCTCGGAGGCATTGTTGAGGATATAGGGGGCGACGATGTCGGAATGCAGCCGGAAGCCCGGGCCGGTGAAGACATGGCCCATCATCTCCTCGATCATGATGGCGCTGGTGAGGAAATCCGCCCCGCCGCCGCCATAGGCCTCGGGAATGTTGGTGAGCAGCATGCCGGCCGCGCCGGCCTTTCGCCAGGCCTCGCGGTCGACGACGCCTTCCTTCTCCCAGCGCGCGTGGTGGGGGGCGATCTCCTCGGCGATGAAGCGGCGGCAGGCGTCGCGGAAGAGGTGATGCTCTTCCCTGTAATAGGCGGCGGTGGCGGTCATGGCGCGCGTCTCCTGATCCGGGCGCGGCGACTCGAAGCCCCGCGGCGAGCCTCTATCCTAAGACAGGCGTTTCGGCGAATGAAACGGGATTTCGTTCAATTGACGATCGGACTATGGTGCCGCCTCGGTCGCCGATCAGGCGAGAACGGGACTTGGCCAAGAGGATCAGCATGGCGGGCACGGGCGCATTGGACGGCAAGGTCGTCATCGTCACGGGCGCGGGTCGGGGCATCGGCCGCGAGATCGCACTGACCGCCGCTGCAGAAGGGGCCAAGGTGGTGGTCAATGATCTCGGAGGCGCCGCCGACGGCTCGGGCGCCAGTGCCGCCCCGGCGGAAGAGGTGGTCGCCGAGATCCGCAAGGCGGGGGGCCAGGCCGTCGCCAATTTCGACAGCGTGGCGGAGCCGGCCTCGGCCAATGCCATCGTCAAGACGGCGATGGATGCCTTCGGCGGCCTCGACGCGGTCATCAACAATGCCGGCATCCTGCGCGACGCGATCTTCCACAAGATGAGCGTCGCGGACTTCGAGCTGGTCATCAAGGTGCACCTGATGGGCACCTTCTACGTCTCCCATGCCGCGGCCCGCATCTTCCGCGAGCAGCAGAGCGGCGCCTTCGTCCATTTCACCTCGACCTCCGGCCTTGTCGGCAATTACGGCCAGGCCAACTACGCCGCGGCCAAGCTCGGCATCGTCGGCCTGTCGAAATCCATCGCCCTGGACATGGCGCGCTTCAATGTGCGCTCCAACTGCGTTTCCCCCTTCGCCTGGAGCCGCCTCATCGGCACGATCCCGACCGAGACCGAGGCCGAGAAGGCGCGGGTCGCCCGTCTGCAGGCCATGGGGCCCGAAAAGGTGGCGCCGCTCACGGCTTTCCTCGCCTCCGACCGGGCGAAGGACGTCACCGGCCAGATCTTCGCGGTGCGCATGAACGAGATCGTGCTGATGGGCCAGTCACGACCGATCCGCTCGGTCCATCGCGACGGCGGCTGGACCTGCGACAGTCTCGCCACCCACGCCATGCCGGCGCTGAAGTCGTCCTTCTATCCGCTGGACCGCTCGGCCGATATCTTCTCGTGGGATCCGGTGTGATGGACGGACACCAAGGCAGGGGCCGCACGACGGGCGTGCATCCGTCGAGGCCCGCCCTATCCTGTTGATCGGAACCTGATCTGATGACCTTCGGAATTCTCGCCTTCGGTGCCTATATCCCGCGCCTGCGCCTGCAGCGCAAAGCCATCGCCGATGCCCATGGCTGGTTCAACGCCGCCCTCAAGGGCCAGGGGAAGGGCGAGCGCGCCATCGCCAACTGGGACGAGGACGCCGTCACCATGGCGGTGGAGGCGGCGCGCGACTGTCTCACGGGACAGGACGCGAGCCGCGTCGAGGCCGTGCAGATGGCCTCGACCACCTTCCCCTTCCTCGACCGGCTGAATTCCGGCGTCGTGGCCGAGGCCCTCAATCTCGGCCAGGACCTCGCGACCGCCGATGCCGGCCAGACCCAGCGCGCCGCGACCTCGGTGCTGATGACGGCGCTGCGTGGCGGACCCGCGACCCTGGTCCTGGCCAGCGACAAGCGACCGGTCAAGGCGGCGAGCCCGCTGGAGATGACCGCCGGCGACGGCGCCGCGGCGCTTCTGGTCGGCGCGGGCCGGCCGGTCGCGACGCTCCTTGCGTCAGCCACCCGCACCGCCGATTTCGTCGACCATTACCGCACGCCGGAATCGGAATTCGACTACCAGTGGGAGGAGCGCTGGATCCGCGATGCCGGCTACATGCCGCTGGTGCCGCCGGTGGTGAAGGCCTGCCTCGCCAAGGCCGGCCTCGGCCCGGAAGCGGTGACGCGCTTCTGCATGCCGGCCGTGCTCGCGAAGGTCGCCAACTCCGTTGCCAAGGCTGCCGGCATCCCGGATGCGGCGGTGGCCGACAATCTCCACGCTGTCTGCGGCGAGACGGGCGCCGCCCATCCCCTGGTCATGCTGGTGGCGGCGCTGGAGGAGGCCAAGCCCGGCGAGACGATCATGGTCGTCGGCTTCGGCCAGGGCGCCGACGTCCTGCTGTTCGAAGTCACCGACGCCATCGCCGACCTTCCCGCACGGCTTGGCGTGAAGGGCCATCTCGCCCGCCGCAAGGAGGAGGCGAACTATTCGAAATTCCTCGCCTTCAACGACACGATCGCGATGGAGCGCGGCATGCGCGCCGAGGCCGACAAGCAGACCGCGCTCTCGGCCCTGTGGCGCAACCGGGCGACAGTGACCGCCTTCGTCGGCGGCAGATGCACCCAGTGCGGCACGCTGCAGTTCCCGAAGACGCGGGTCTGCGTCAATCCCAACTGTACCGCCATTGACACCCAGGTGCCGGAGCCCTTCGCGGCCAAGACCGGCACGATCAACTCCTACACTGCCGACCGCCTGACCTATTCGCCCGATCCGCCGGCCTGCTACGGCATGATCCAGTTCGAGGAGGGCGGACGCTGGATGATGGACTTCACCGATGTGGACGAGAAGGATCTCGCCGTCGGCCAGCCCATGCGGATGATGTTCCGCGTCAAGGACATGGACAGCCAGCGCGGCTTCCGCCGCTATTTCTGGAAGGCGGCGCCGGCCGCCGTGACCGAAACCTCTGGGAGGGCCTGAGCCATGGCCAAGGGCATTCGCGACAAGGTCGCCATTCTCGGCATGGGCTGCTCGAAATTCGGCGAGCGCTGGGACATGAACGCCGAGGACCTGATGGTCGAGGCCTATGTCGAGGCCCTCGGCGATGCCGGCATCGAGACCAAGCAGATCGACGCCGCCTGGCTCGGCACCGCCATCGAGGAGCAGCATGTCGGCAAGTCGGCCGTGCCGCTCGCGGTGGCGCTGCGCCTGCCCTATATCCCGGTGACCCGGGTGGAGAATTTCTGCGCCACCGGCACCGAGGCCTTCCGCGGCGCGGTCTATGCGGTCGCCTCGGGGGCCGCCGATATCGCACTGGCCCTCGGCGTCGAGAAGCTCAAGGACACCGGCTATGGCGGTCTGCCCCAGCGCGGCCGCGGCACCCTGCCGAACATGACCTGGCCCAACGCCTCGGCCCCGGGCTATTTCGCCCAGCTCGCCGCCGCCTACCGGGCCAAGCACGGCTCGGCGCCGGAGGACCTGAAGCGCGCCATGGCCCATGTCTCGGTCAAGAGCCACGACAATGGCGGCCGCAACGCCAAGGCGCACCTGCGGAACAAGATCACCATCGACACGGTGCTGAATTCGCCGATGATCGCCGAACCGCTGGGGCTCTACGATTGCTGCGGCGTGTCGGACGGGGCGGCCTGTGCCATCGTGACGACGCCGGAGATCGCCCGCAGCCTCGGCAAGAGGGACCTCGTCTCGGTCAAGGCGTTGCAGGTCTCGGTGTCAAACGGCACGGAGGCCCAGCACAATTCCTGGGACGGCAGTTATTTCGCCACCACCCGCATCGCCGCCACACGCGCCTATCAGGAGGCGGGCATCGCGAAGCCGCGCGAGGAGATCAGCCTGATCGAGGTGCATGACTGCTTCTCGGTGACCGAGCTCGTCACCATGGAGGACCTGCACATCTCTGCCGAAGGCCGGGCGATCCACGACATCCTCGACGGCTTCTATGATGCCGACGGTACCATCCCCTGCCAGATCGACGGCGGCCTCAAGTGCTTCGGCCATCCAATCGGCGCCTCGGGCCTCAGGATGATCTACGAGATGTATCTGCAGATGCAGGGCCGCGCCGGCGAGCGCCAGCGCAAGGACATGCCGCGGCTGGGCCTGACCCACAATCTCGGCGGCTTCCCGCACCAGAACGTCTGCTCGATCTCGATCGTGGGACGCTACGAGGGGTAGGCGCGTCGGTTCGAACAGGCCCCACCCGCACCCTCCCCGCGCTGCGCGCGGAGAGGGGGACTTCGACGTCCCGCCCGTACCGAGAGGGCGGGGCCAGGCCCAGCCGGCGCCGCGTTTCCGCGACGCGGTAGCCCCCCTCCCCTTGAGGGGGAGGGTCAGGGTGGGGCCATCTCTTCAGCGCCCTCGCCTCACACCCCGATCCCCAGCGCCGGCAGCTTCAATCCCTTCTCCCGAGCGCAATCCACCGCGATGTCGTAGCCGGCATCGGCATGGCGCATGACGCCGGTGCCGGGATCGTTCCACAGCACCCGGCCGAGGCGCGCGGCCGCCTCGGGCGTGCCGTCGGCAACGATGACGACGCCGGAATGTTGCGAATAGCCCATGCCGACGCCGCCGCCATGGTGCAGCGACACCCAGGTGGCACCCGAGGCGGTGTTGAGCAGCGCGTTCAGCAGCGGCCAGTCCGACACGGCATCGGACCCGTCCTTCATCGCCTCGGTCTCGCGGTTGGGCGAGGCGACGGAGCCGGAATCGAGATGGTCACGGCCGATGACGATGGGCCCTATCTCCCCCCTCGCCACCATCTCGTTGAAGGCGAGCCCGAGGCGGTGGCGGTCGCCGAGGCCGACCCAGCAGATGCGGGCCGGCAGGCCCTGGAACTGGATGCGCTCCTTTGCCATGTCGAGCCAGTTGTGGAGGTGCGGATCGTTCGGGACCAGCGCCTTCACCTTCGCGTCGGTCTTCGCAATGTCCTCGGGGTCGCCGGTCAACGAGGCCCAGCGGAACGGGCCGATGCCACGGCAGAACAGCGGGCGGATATAGGCCGGCACGAAGCCGGGGAAGTCGAAGGCATCAGTGACGCCCATGTCCTTCGCCATCTGGCGGATGTTGTTGCCGTAGTCGAGCGTCGGCACGCCCATGCGGTGGAAGTCGAGCATGGCCTTCACGTGGGTCGCCATGGACTGCTTGGCGGCGACCTCCACCGCTTTCGGATCGCGCTCCCGCGCCTCCTCCCACCGGGCGAGGCTCCAGCCGGCCGGCAGGTAGCCGTTCAGCGGGTCATGGGCCGAGGTCTGGTCGGTCACGACATCAGGGCGGATGCCGCGGGCGACCATCTCGGGGAAGATCTCGGCGGCATTGCCGAGGAGGCCGACCGAGATCGGCTTGCCCGCCTTGTGGGAACGGTCGACGATCTCCAGCGCCTCGTCGATGGTCCGCGCCTCGGCGTCGAGATAGCGCGTCTTCAGCCGCATTTCGATACGGCTCGGCTGGCACTCCACCGCGATCATCGAGGCGCCCGCCATGGTGGCGGCGAGCGGCTGGGCGCCACCCATGCCGCCGAGGCCGCCGGTGAGGATCCACCTGCCCTTCAGGGACCCACCGAAGTGCCGGCGGGCGACCTCGGCGAAGGTCTCGTAGGTGCCCTGAACGATGCCCTGGCTGCCGATATAGATCCAGGACCCGGCCGTCATCTGGCCGTACATCATCAGCCCGAGCTTATCGAGGTGGTGGAAATGGTCCCAGGTTGCCCAGCCCGGGACGAGGTTGGAATTGGCGAGGAGGACGCGCGGGGCATCCACGTGGGTGCGGAAGATGCCGACGGGCTTGCCGGACTGGATGAGCAGGGTCTCGTCGGGCTCAAGCGAGCGCAGCGAGGCGACGATCCGGTCGAAGCTCTCCCAGTCGCGCGCGGCGCGGCCGATGCCGCCATAGACGACCAGCTCGTTGGGACGCTCGGCGACCTCGGGGTCGAGATTGTTCATCAGCATGCGGAGCGCCGCCTCGGCACCCCAGGTCTTGGTCGACATGTCCAGGCCGCGCGGTGCCCGGATGAGACGCGAATTGTCGAGACGGGTCGTCATGGGCGGGCCTCCAGATGGGCAGCAGCGGCGAGGATCGCGGCGACGATCCGGTCGAGGACGGCTTCCGTCTTCGCCGCGACGGTCTCCTCATAGGTCCAGGGTGGCGCCTCCAGCATGTAAGCGGATTGCGCCAGCTCCATCTGCACGGCGTGGACGCGCCGTTCCGGGGCGCCGTAGTGGCGGGTGATCCAGCCGCCCTTGAAGCGGCCATCGGCGACGAAGGTCCGGCCGGAGGCCTCGGCCGCACGGATGGCGGCGTCGCGCAGCGCGGGGGCGCAGGAGGCGCCGCCATTGGTGCCGATGTTGAAGACCGGCAGCGTGCCGGGGAAGAGATTCGGCACCACCGAGCGGATGGAGTGGCAGTCGTAGAGCACACAATAGCCGTGGCGGATGCGCGTCGTCTCGATGGCGGCGGCCATGGCGGCATGGAAGGGCGCGAAATAGAGCCGCCTGCGGCGGTCGATCTCCGCCGCGTCGGGGTCGCGGCCCTCGCGATAGATGGGCTCGGCGTCGAAGGTCGTGGTGGGGCAGAGCGTCGTGGTGTTCTGCCCCGGATAGAGCGAGACGCCGGAAGGGTCGCGGTTCACGTCGATGACGAAGCGCGATATCTCCTGGCGGATGACGGTGGCACCGGTGCGTGCGGCGATGCCGGCATAGAGCCGGTCGAGCCACCAGTCGGTATCCGGAACCGACCGGCCGCAGTCGTTCAGCGCCACCGAGACCTCCGGCGGGATCATGGTCCCGACATGGGGCTGACCGAGAACGAGCGGGCCATCGCCCGGAATGACGGTGACGGGGGTCATGCCCTATCTCCGAACAGGCGCTCGACAACATGCCCGAAGGGGGTTGTCAGCCCGCCGGTGGCGACGAGGCGGGCGGCGCGCTCCATCTCGGCCGAGAGTGGCCGGTCGCCGTCGAGGACCGGCGCCACGGCGCGGATGGCCGCATGGGCCTTCTTCAGCAGGGGGCTGGTGGTCAGCGGCGCCCGCATGTCGATCCCCTGGGCGGCCATCAGCGCCTCGATGCCGATGATGCGGCAGAGGTTCTCGGCCATGGGTCCGAGGCGGCGGGCGCCGTGGGTCGCCATGGAGACGTGGTCTTCCTGGTTCGCCGAGGTGGGGATCGTGTCGGTGACGGCGGGCGCCGCCTTCTGGCGGTTTTCCGAGGCCAGCGCCGCGCTCGCAACCTCGGCGATCATGAAGCCGGAATTGAGCCCGGGCTCGCGGACGAGGAAGGCCGGCAGGCCGGACAGGACCGGGTCGACCAGCATGGCGCAGCGGCGCTGGGCGAGATTGCCGACCTCGCAGACGGCAAGCGCCAGCATGTCGGCGGCGAAGGCCACCGGCTCGGCGTGGAAATTGCCGCCCGACAGCACATCGCCATCGTCGGCCATCACCAGGGGATTGTCGGTGACGCCATTGGCCTCGTGGACGAGCATGGCCTGCGCCGAGCGGATGACATCGAGGGCGGCGCCCATGACCTGCGGCTGGCAGCGGATCGAATAGGGGTCCTGGACGCGCGGATCATCGGCCAGATGCGAGCGGCGGATGATGCTGCCCTCCATCAGGGCGCGCAGCACGGCGGCGACCGCCATCTGGCCGGGCTGGCCGCGCAGCGTGTGGATGCGCGCGTCGAAGGGCGTGTCCGAGCCGGCAATGGCGTCGGTGGAAAGCGCCCCCGTGACGAGGGCGGCGGCGAAGGCGTTCTCGATGAGGAAGAGGCCGTGCAGCGCCAGGGCGGTGGAGACCTGGGTGCCGTTGAGGAGGGCGAGGCCTTCCTTGGGGCCGAGGACGACGGCGGACAGGCCAGCCTTGGCCAGCGCCTCGCCAGCGGACATGCGCGTGCCGCGCCAGACCGCCTCGCCCTCGCCGATCAGCACGGCCGCCATATGGGCGAGCGGCGCGAGGTCGCCGGAGGCACCGACCGACCCCTGGGCCGGGATGACCGGCAGCACGCCCTCGCGCAGCATCGCCACCAGCAACGCGACGGTGGCCGGCTGCACGCCGGAGGCACCATGGGCGAGGCTCGCCGCCTTCAGCGCCAGAACCAGCCGGACGATCGGTTCTTCCAGCGGCTCGCCCATGCCGGCCTGGTGCGAGCGGACGATGTTGACCTGCAGCTGCGCCAGTTTTTCCGCCGGAATCCGGACGCTGGCGAGCTTGCCGAAGCCGGTATTGACGCCATAGACGGCATCGTTGCCGCGCGCCTTGGCGAGGAGCAGGGCGTGGCCTTGGGCGATGGCGCCCTGCGTCGCGGGGTCGAGGCCCGGCGTGGCACCGGCGGCAATCTGACGCCAAAAGCCGAGGGAATTCCCCCCGGCGCGGATGAAAGCGGTCATCAGGCGCCTCTGTAACGGGCGAAGAGCGGATTGAAACCGATCCGGTAGACCAGTTCGGCGAGGCGCTCCACCGACCACAGGCAGAGATCGGCGCGCCGACCGGGTTCCAGAACCCCGATATCATCGCGCCCGAGCGCCTTCGCCGCGTTGCGGGTGAAGCCGAGGAGGCATTCCGCCACGGTCATGCGGAACAGGGTCGCGCCCATGTTCATGGTCAGGAGCGGCGAGGTCAGCGGCGCGGAGCCGGGATTGCAGTCGGTGGCGAGCGCCATCATCGTGCCGTGGCGGCGGAAGGCTTCCACGGGCGGCACGCGGGTCTCGCGGATGAAGTAGAAGGCGCCCGGCAGCAGCACGGCCACCGTGCCGGCCTTGGCCATGGAGGCGGCCCCCTCCTCGTCGGTATATTCGAGATGGTCCGCCGAGAGCGCGCCATGATCGGCGGCAAGCTTCGCCCCGTGCAGGTTGGAGAGCTGGTCGGCATGGAGCTTCACCGGCAGGCCGTGCTTCTCGGCGGCGGCGAAGACCCGCGCCGTCTCTTCGCGAGAGAAGGCGATGCCCTCGCAGAAGGCGTCCACCGCGTCGGCGAGCCCGTGATGGGCGATGGCGGGGATCATCTCGTGGCAGACGAGGTCGAGGTAAGACCCCTTGTCGCCGTTCGCCTCGGGGGGCAGGGCGTGCGCGCCGAGGAAGGTGGTGACAATGCCGACGTCGCGCTTCTCGGCGAGGGACCGGGCGACCCGGAGCTGCTTCTCCTCGGTCTCGAGGTCGAGGCCATAGCCGGACTTGATCTCGGCGGTCGTCACACCCTCGGCGATGAGCGCATCGAGGCGCGGCAGGCTCTCGTCGGTGAGATCGCGGGGTTTCGCCGCGCGGGTCGCTTTCACCGTGGAAACGATGCCGCCGCCGGAGCGGGCGATCTCCTCGTAGCTGGCGCCCTGCAGCCGCAGCTCGAATTCATGGGCGCGGCTGCCGGCATAGACGAGATGCGTGTGGCAATCGATGAGGCCCGGGGTCATCCAGCGGCCCTCGCAGCGAATCGTCTCCTGCGGATCGAGCCGCGGCGCATCGGCGCGGGGGCCGACATAGACGATGCGGCCGCTGACGGTGGCGAGGATCCCGTCCTCGATCAGGCCGAGGCCCTGGTCCGCGCCGGTTCCGGCCATCGTGGCCAGCCGCGCGTCGCGATAGAGACGATCAACGCGCATGGGATTCTCTCGGCACGTCGTATTCCCCGCCCAACAATGCTAGGCGAAAAACCGTAGCATGGAGATGGCGATGGACAAGCTCCATCTGGACAGGGCGCTGACCCCGACGGGCTGGCGCGACAACGTGACCGTGGCGGTCGGGCCCGATGGACGCATCGCCGCGATCATCGAAGGGCCCGCCGCTGCAGGCGCGGCGCGGCTTACCGGCATCGTCCTGCCAGGCCTGCCGAATCTCCATTCCCATGCCTTCCAGCGCGGCATGGCGGGACTGACCGAAGTGGCCGGCACGGGCGAGGATTCGTTCTGGACCTGGCGCGACTGGATGTATCGATTCGCCCTGGCGCTGGAGCCGGAAGACGTCGAGGCGATCGCGGCACTCGCCTATGTCGAGATGCTGGAGGCGGGATTCACGACGGTCGGCGAGTTTCACTACCTGCATCATGGCCGCGATGGGCAGCCTTATGCCGATCCGGCCGAACTCGGGCGGCGCTGCATCGCGGCTGCGGAAGCGACCGGCCTGGCCATTACGTTGCTGCCGGTCTTCTACGCCCATTCCGGCTTCGGCGGCCTGCCGCCGGGCGAGGGGCAGCGGCGCTTCATCTGCGACCGCGACCTCTTTGCCCGCGTGGCTGAAGGCGGCCGGTCGGCCGCGCGCGCCTATGCCCGCGGCCATTTCGGCATCGCGCCGCACTCGCTCAGGGCGGTAACGCGGGACGAACTGACGGCCCTGGCGGATGCCTTCCCGGAAGGTCCCCTCCACATCCACGTCTCCGAACAGGTCAGGGAAGTCGAGGACTGCCTCGCCGCGCATGGGACGCGCCCCATCGCGCTGCTCGCCGACACGGTCGCGCTGTCGGAGCGCTGGTGCCTGATCCACGCCACCCATGCCGACGCGGCCGAGCGGCGGATCATGGCGGAAGCGGGCGCCGTGGTCGGACTCTGCCCGGTCACCGAGGCCAATCTCGGCGACGGCCTGTTCGGCGGGGTTGATTTCCGCGGGCGCGGCGGCCGGTTCGGCGTCGGCACGGATTCCAACGTGGCGATATCCGCCGCCGGCGAACTGGCGATGCTGGATTATGCCCAGCGCTTCGCCACCCAGCGGCGCACGGCGATGGCGGATCGTGGCCGCTCCACCGGCCGGACGCTCATCGGCGACTGCCTCGCCGGAGGCGCGCAGGCGCTGGGGCTTGGCGCTGCGGGGATCACGGTCGGCGCGCCGGCTGACTTTGTCGTGCTTGATGGCAACCACATGGCCTTCGCGGGCCGCGAGGGGGATGCGGTGCTGGATTCCTGGATCTTCGGGCCCTCGGCCGGCGCCGTCCGCGAGGTCTGGATCTCGGGCCGGCGGGTGGTGGATGGCGGCCGGCACGTGGCGCGCTCCTCCGTCGAGGCGCGGGCGCGGGCGGTGCTCGAACGAGTCATCGCGGGCTGAGCGGCCCGGGCGTGACGGAACGCGAGACTTCGGAAGTGCGGCCTACCCTTAGGGCAGCAGGTCCTTCAGCCGCAGCAGCGCAATGCGCTCGATCTGGCGGAGCGCCTCGGCGAACTCGGCGGCCGGATCGTTCCGCAACCGGGCGATGAACGCGTCCCGGATCTCGTCCTTGCTGCGACCCTTCACCGCCAGGATGAAGGGAAAGCCGAAGCGCGCCTGATAGGCCTCGTTCAGCCGCATGAACTCGGCCCTCTCGGCATCGGTCAGCCGGTCGAGCCCCGCCGAGGCCTGTTCGCCGGTCGATTCGGCGGTGAGACGACCGGCCGCCGCGAGCTTGCCGGCGAGATCGGGATGGGCGCGGATGAGGGCGAGCTTCGCCGGGTCGGCGGCCGCACGCATCACCGCGACCATCGCGGCATGGAGGCCTTCGGCGGTGTCCTCGGTCGCCCCGAGGCCGCGGTCGAAAGCCCCCTCGGCGATCCAGGGCGAATGTTCCCAGACGGCGGCGAAGCGGGCAAGGAAGGCGGCGCGGTCGAGACGGGACGGCAGGGACATCGGCGCTCCGGCGGCGGGTGAGGGCCGGACCCTAGCGAGGGCGGCGCGCCGCGTCACTCGACCTTTTCGTTCGGGTAGACGCCCCAGAGTCGCGTCTGTTCAATCCAGCCGTCAAAACCCTGGCCGGTGATGCGGCACCAGTTGCCGTTACAGGCCCTAACCATTCCCTGGACCTTGGGTTCCAGGCGCGCGACGACCCGGTCACCGCCGGGACGATTCATCAGCGAAACGAGTTCGGAGGAATTGCCGCGCGGCATGACGATGCCGGTGCGCCGCCCCGACAGCATGGAATGGAAGACCCAGGTCTCGGTGCCGTCATGGTCGCGGATGCGACGCCAATTGTCGAATTCAGCGGTAACCTCCACGGGCAGGCCGGCGCGCTGGTAGATCCAGACGACCTGGTGCTCGCGCGTCGGACCCATCCGCGCGTTGACGCGTTCGGATTTCAGGCTGACGAAACGGGGGACCGGGAGACGGGTCTGCGACCCCAGCGAGCCGGTGATCTCGGCGGCGGAAACCGGCGCACCGGTGAAGGCGGCCATCACGGCGACCAGAGCCGCGCTCACGCGAAAAGCACTCATACGCTACCCACCGGCATCCGAAACGCACCGCACCGACGCCGGCCCCTTCGAAAGACAGGTCTCGAGGGGGGACCGACGGCTTTGTCTGGCGCGACCCTTCTGGTAGACAGGTCCCGCCGGAAGCCAGTGTCGCCGTTCAGGGTTAAGACAGGCTTGATGGCCGGTCGGAATCAACCGGCCGGGTGGTTCGTCAGGGCGGACCGCAGGGATTCCAGAGGTTGGGGCATGCCGAACCGCAAGAAGCCGCTCGTCGTCGTGACGAGGAAACTGCCGGACAGCATCGAGACGCGGATGCGCGAGCTCTTCGAGACGCGCCTCAACGTCGAGGACAAGCCGATGAGCCAGGCGGATCTGGTCGCCGCCTTGAAGACGGCGGAGGTCCTGGTGCCGACCGTCACAGACCGGATCGACGCGGCCCTGCTGTCACAGGCGGGCCCGCAATTGCGCCTCATCGCCCAGTTCGGCAACGGCGTGGACAATATCGACGTGGCCACCGCCATCCAGCGCGGCATCACCGTCACGAATACGCCGGGCGTCCTCACCGAGGACACGGCCGACATGACCATGGCGCTGATCCTCGCCGTGCCGCGCCGCCTCGCCGAAGGGCTCGAAGTGCTAGAACACGGCGAATGGATGGGGTGGACCCCGACCTGGATGCTCGGCAAGCGCATCCACGGCAAGCGCCTCGGCATTGTCGGCATGGGCCGGATCGGCCAGGCGCTGGCCCGCCGCGCCGCCGCCTTCGGCATGCAGATCCACTATCACAACCGCCGCCGGTTGCCCGAGAAGGTCGAGCAGGCGCTGGACGCCACCTATTGGGAAAGCCTCGACCAGATGCTCGCCCGCATGGACATCGTCTCGGTCAATTGCCCGCACACCCCGGCCACCTATCACCTGCTGTCGGCGCGGCGGCTGAAGCTCCTCAAGAAGGAGGCTTTCGTCGTCAACACGGCGCGCGGCGAGATCATCGACGAGGTGGCGCTCACCCGGATGATCGAGGCGGGCGATCTCGCCGGCGCCGGGCTCGATGTGTTCGAGAGCGAGCCGGCGGTCAATCCGCGGCTGATCAAGCTCGCCAAGGCGGGCAAGGTCGTGCTGCTGCCGCATATGGGCTCGGCCACCATCGAGGGCCGCATCGACATGGGCGACAAGGTCATCGTCAACATCAAGGCCTTCATGGACGGCCACAAGCCGCCGGACCGCGTGCTGCCGTCGATGCTGTGAGGCGCCATGAGCCTTTCCGCCATCCGCAACCTCGACCACACGGTCCTGGTCTGCGCCAAGCTCACTGAAACGCGCGCCTTCTACCGCGAGGTCATGGGCTTTCCCATCGAGACGGACCATCCGACCTGGGTGAGTTTCCGCGTCGGATCGGCGCTTTTGTCGCTGCGGCCGCGCGGCCCCTGGTCGGTCTGCGACGACGGCCCTGCCATCGCTGGTTCGGCGGCCGTCCAGCTCGCCTTCCGCGTGCCGCCGCCGGCGGTCGATGCCTGCCATGCCGAGCTGGTCGCCAGGGGCGTGACGATCCTGCGGGTGCCGACCGACCTTCCGGCCTGGCGCCACCGGACGCTGTTCTTCCGCGACCCGGAAGACAATATCATCGAGATCTACGCCGAGTATTGAGGCCTTGGCGGGCTGCCCCCGGCCTCAGGCGCCCCGCCCGTTCAGCGGGTTTTCGGGGTCCCACCGGTAACGCACGGTCTCGAAGCGCATGGCGCGTGTATCGACCATCAGGAGGCGGCCGACGAGGCCCTCGCCGAAGCCCACGATCTCGCGGATGACCTCCAGCGCCATCATGGACCCGACGATGCCGGTCAGCGCGCCGAGGATTCCGGCCTCCTGGCAGGAGGGCACAGTGCCCGGCGGCGGCGCATCGGGGAAGAGACAACGATAGGTCGGGTTGGGCCTGCCGTCGGCCGCCTTTTCATGCGGACGGAGCGTCGTCAATGTGGCGTCGAAGGTGCCGACTGCCGCCGTCACCAGCGGCTTGCCCTCATGGAAACAGGCGTCGGAGACCGCATAGCGGGTGGCGAAATTGTCGGAACCGTCGGCGACGATGTCGTAGCCGGAAACGAGGTCGCGGGCATTGGCCACCGTCAGCCGGGTGACGTGGGAGACCACCTCGACATGGGGGTTGAGCCGGCGGATGGCATTGGCCGCGCTCTCCGTCTTGAGGATGTCGACGTCGTCGGTGCGGTGAATCACCTGGCGCTGGAGGTTCGACAGCGCCACGCCGTCATCGTCGACAATGCCGATGGTCCCGACGCCGGCGGCGGCAAGATAGAGCAGCAGCGGCGCACCGAGGCCGCCGGCGCCGATCACCAGGACCCGCGCCGCCTTCAGCTTCTGCTGGCCCGGCCCCCCGACCTCGCGCAGGACGATGTGGCGGGCGTAGCGCTCGAGTTCCTCGGCGGAGAACATCAGTCGATCGACAGCCCCAGGGATTGGCGCACGCGGGCGCGGACGGCGTGTCCGTCGCGGGTCGGCAGGACACGCTCGAGTTCGGCCTGGCCGATCCTGACCACCGCGACGCAGGGGCCGTTGCCAAGCGCGGTCGCGCGGGTCGCCAGCCCCTCGACATCGCCCATGGCGTCGATGGCCCGGGCATCGGCGATGCCGGAGGCGCGGGCCATGCCGGCGAGGTCGGCGACCACGGTGTGGCTCGCCTGTCCGCCAGTCTCGCCGTAGAGGCCGTTATCCAGGATGACGACGGTGAGGTTCTTCGGCGCCTGCATGGCGATGGTGGCGAAGGAGCCGACACCCATCAGCATCTCGCCGTCGCCGGTTACGGCGATGACCGGGGTTTCCGGTCGGGCGAGCGCGATCCCGAGAGCCATCACGGCGCAGCCGCCCATGGCGCCCCAGAGATAGACGTTGCGGTCGTGGTCGCCGCAGGCGGCGACGTCATAGGTGGGCGATCCGAGGCCGGTAACGACGATGGCCTCGCCGCGATCCTTGAGCAGGCGGGCGACGACGGCGCGGCGGTCGAGGCGGTTCACGGCTGTGCTCATTTCACGAAGACCTTGGCACCGATGAGCTGCTGGGCAAGGAGGACGGCGACGGCGCTGCCGCCCTCATAGGCCATGCGGATGCCGGCGGCGGTAGCGGGTCCGACCTCCTCGGGCCTGTCGGCGCGGAGCACATGCACACCCATCAGCCGGAAGGCGTCGGGCGTGCCGGTACCCATGGGCACCTGCCACGGATTGAACTCGCCCCACTCGCCGCGCATCGTCACGAAGGTGAGGAAGGGCCCGCCCATGTTGCGGACCAGCGACAGCATGTTGATGCAGTTGCCGACGCCGGAGGACTGCATCAGCAGGCAGGCGCGGTCGCCCCCCAGCCAGGCGCCGGAGACCAGCGCGACGCCCTCCTCCTCGGTGGTCAGCGGAATGCCGATCATGGCGGGATCCGCATGGATGGCGCGAATCAACTCGGCATGGCCGCCATCGGGCACATAGGCGACCTGGCGCACACGGGCCGTCTTCAGGGCGGAAAAGATGTCGCCCGGCCATCCGGCGGGCGAGGCATGCAAAGCGTGAGGATGCGCGGCGTTCATGGGCTGGATAGGCTCCCCTTCCCTTGCGAGGGGCGGACCATGACGCCGCGCCCGCACAGACACAAGACGGACAATCGGGAGGACAGGCATGACGGTCGGATTCATCGGACTGGGCAAGATGGGGCGGGGCATGGCCTCGAACCTGCAGACCAAGGGCTTTGCGCTGATGGTGCATGACGTGGTCGCGGCGCCGGTGGCAGCGCTGGAGGCCCTCGGCGCGAAGCGCGGCTCACCCGCCGAGATCGCCGCGTCCTGCGACATCGTCGTCACCATGCTGCCGACGGGCAAGGAGGTGGGCGAGGTCGTGCTCGCACCCGGCGGTGTGCTTGACCATGCCCGGCCCGGCACCCTCATCATCGACATGTCGACCATCGACCCCGAGACGACCGACAAGCTGCACGACGAGACGCGCCGTCGCGGCATGACGGCGGTGGATGCGCCGGTCGGGCGTCTCGCCTGGCATGCCGATCGCGGCCAGAGCCTGTTCATGGTCGGCGCCGACGAGGCGGATTATCAGCGGGCCCTGCCTTTGCTCCAGGCGATGGGAACGACGATCCACCATTCCGGCGGTCCCGGCGCCGGCACGCGGATGAAACTGGTCAACAATTACCTGGCCATCATCCTCTGCCAGCTCAATGCCGAGGCCCTGGCGCTGTCGCAGCGCTTCGGCCTCGACCTCACCAAGACGCTCGACGTGCTCTACGGCACGACGGCGACCAACGGCCAGCTCAAGGTCAACTGGCCGAACAAGGTGCTGGCCGGCGACACCGAGCCAGGTTTCTCCATCGACCTCGCCCACAAGGACCTGACGCTGATCATCCAGGCGGCAAACAGCGCGCGCGTTCCCCTGCCCGTCGCCGCGGCGGCCCGGGAGGCCTTCTCCCAGGCCCGCGCCCGCGGCTACGGACAGAACGATTTCTCGGCGATGGTCGATGTGGCCTGCGACCTCTCGCAGATCGAGCGCGCCCGCCTGCCGAAGGGCTACACCCCGCCGGCATGAGGCCTGCTGACAGGGACGCCCTTGTCGAAAGGGGCCTGACAGGCCACCACTAGGCCATGGCGATCCCTCCGCGCGTCCTGACGATTCCCGCCTCGCGACCGCATCTGCGGACGCTGGCGGAGGCCATCCTGGCCGGCCGGGTCATCCCCGGCTGGCCTGATCCGGCCGATCCCCTGTCGCTGGCGGCGGGGACGATCCTGCTGCCGAACCGGCGGGCCTGTCGCACCTTGCGCGATATCTTCGCCATTCTGACGCCGGCGGGCGCCGTCCTGCTGCCGCGCATCACGCCGATAGGCGATGTCGACGAGGACGAATGGGCCTTCGCCGATCCGATGCCGCTGGATGTCCTCGGCCTCGCCGCCATCGGTCCGGCCATGCCCGCGCTCGACCGCCGGCTGACCCTCGCGACGCTTGTGCGCCGCTGGGCCGAAAGCGTCGACAGGGCGGTGATGCGCCTCAAGGGCGATGATCCGCTGATCGTCTCGACGGCGACCGCCGACGCCCTGTCGCTGGCCGCCGATCTGATGCGGCTGATGGACCAGGTGGCGACCGAGCGGGTGCCCTGGTCGAACCTTGACGGCATCGTCGATGCCGGGCTCGACGAGTTCTGGCAGATCACCCGCGCTTTCCTCGCCATCGCCCGCGACCACTGGCCGGCCCATCTCGAAACCCTCGGCCAGGAGGAGCCGGCGATCCGCCGCGACCGCATCATCGCCGCCGAGACGATCCGGCTCGCGGCGACGCCCGGGCCGCTGGTCGCGGCGGGATCGACGGGATCGATTCCGGCGACGCGCGACCTCCTGCGCATGGTGGCGCTGCATCCGCGCGGCGCGCTGATCCTGCCCGGCCTCGATACCGATCTCGACGGTGCCTCGTGGCAAGTGATCGGCGGCGCGGCGGGTTCGGCGGCCCATGCCCATCCGCAATATGGCCTGAAGCGCCTCATCGACCATGTCGGGATCGATCGTGACTCGGTGGTGATCCTGACGCCGCCCGCCCCCTTCGGACGCGAGGTCCTGGTCTCGGGCGCCATGCGCCCGGCGGCGACGACCGATCGCTGGGTGGAGGCGCCGGCGAGGCCCGCCGACGCGGCGCTGGATGGACTGACGGTCATCGAGGCCGCCAATGAACGCGAGGAGGCCTTGGCTGTGGCCGTCGTCCTGCGCCAGGTGGCTGAGGATCCCAGCCGCGATGCGGCCCTGGTGACGCCTGACCGCGCGCTGGCCCGGCGCGTGGTGGCCGAACTCGCCCGCTGGAACGTGGCGGTCGACGATTCCGGCGGCCAGCCGCTGGCCGGCACGCCGGCGGCGACGGTGGCGCGGCTCTCGGCGGCGCTAGCGCTCGGCGAGCCATCGCCTTCGGATCTGCTCGCGCTTCTCGCCCATCCGGCGCTGTCCTGCGACGATCCGGCGGTGCGGGACGCGGCGATCGCCGCCATCGAACTGAAGGCGCTGCGGGGTCTCAGGCCCTCCGGCGGCCTCGCTGGTTTCGCCCGCCTGCTCGCCGAAGCCGCGCCGAGCGGACGCCCACGGCCCGAAGACGCGGCAAGCCGGGTGAACGGGGAGGCGCTGGAAGCCGGCCGCGCGCTGCTCGCGGCGACCATCGCCGCCCTCGCACCGCTGGCGGGGCTGGACCGGGAGGCGCCGATCGCCGCTTACGCCGCGGCGCACCGCGAGGTGATCCGGCGCCTCGGCCTCGATCCCGGCGCCATCGGCGCCGAGGCCGTCTCGGACCTCCTCGACCGGCTCGCGGCCTCGCCGCCGGCCGCGACCTTTCCGCTGGCGCGCGACGACTATCCCGCTGCCCTCGACGCGCTCCTGCAGCCCGAAACGATCCGCCTGCCGGCCGATCCGGGGGCGCGCATCCGCATTCTCGGCCTGGTGGAGGCGCGGCTTCTTCATGTCGACTGCGTGGTGATGGCGGGGCTGGTGGAGGGCTCCTGGCCCGGCGAGACCCGGCTCGACCCCTGGCTCAACCGTGCCATGCGGGCGAGCTTCGGCATCGATCCGCCGGAACGGCGGGTGGGTCTCGCCGCCCATGACTTCTGCCAGCTCCTCGGACAGCGGCAGGTGGTGCTGACACGCGCGACCAAGGCGGGAGGCGTGCCGACCGTGCCGTCGCGCTGGATGCAGCGCCTCGCCGTCGTGCTCGGCGCAGAGGCCTGGGCGGGGCTCCGCGGGCGCGGCGAACAGGTCGCCGCCCTCGCCCGGAAGCTCGATGCGGAGGAGATCTCGCGCCCCATCGCCCGGCCCCGTCCGGCGCCGCCGCTGGCCTTGCGGCCGACACAGCTCTCGGTCACCGAGATCGAGACACTGCAGCGCGATCCCTATGCGGTCTATGCCCGGCACGTGCTGAAACTGCGGGCGCTGGAGGCGCTCGACCAGGTTCCCGGTGCCGTCGAGCGTGGCATCGTCATCCACGGCGCGCTGGACGCCTACACGCGCGAGGCCTCGGCGGGCCCGGTCGCCGATCCCGTCGGCCGTCTCGTCGCGCTGGGTCGCGAGGCCTTCGCGCCCTACTGGGACGATCCGTCGGTACGTGCCGTCTGGTGGCCGCGCTACCTGCGGATCGCCGCCTGGTTCGCCGGGGCCGATGCCGACCGGCGAGCGCTCTTCGCCGCCGCCCATGCGGAGCGGTCGGGCCATCTCGCTTTCGAGACGCCGGCGGGCCGCCTCTTCCGGCTGACCACCAAGGCCGACCGGATCGACGTCACCGCCGACGGGCAGGCCGAGATCGTCGACTACAAGACCGGCAATGTTCCGAGCGACAAGCAGGTCAATTCAGGGCTCGCCCCGCAGCTGGCCCTGGAGGCCGCCGTGCTCCAGGCCGGCGGATTCGCCGAACTCCCCCCCGACCTTGCGATCTCCGCCCTCGTCTATGCCAAGCTCGGTGGCCGCGACCCGGTCGGCGAGTTCTCTCCCGTCAAGGTCGAGGGCGGCGACGCCGAGGCCCTGGTGGCCAGGACCCTCGCCGGGCTGCAGCAACTCATCGGCGCCTATGAGGACGAGGGCCGCGGCTATCTCTCCTGGGCCATGCCGCAATATGTCGGCGGCCGTTCGAACGCCTATGCGCATCTCGCCCGGGTCAAGGAATGGTCGACGGGCACGGGGGAGAGCGAATGAGCCGCAGCCTCGACGCCCCGCCGGAAGCGGTCATCGCCCAGCGCAAGGCCTCCGATCCCGCCCATTCGGCCTGGGTTTCGGCCAATGCCGGTTCGGGCAAGACCTATGTTCTGGCGCGCCGCGTCGTCCGCCTGATGCTGGCCGGCACACCGCCAGGCGCCATCCTGTGCCTGACCTTCACCAAGGCGGCGGCAGCGACGATGGCGAACCGCGTCTTCGAACTGCTCGGCCAATGGGCACTCATGGACGATGCGGCATTGCGGCGGGCTCTCCACGCCCTTGACGGCCAGGATCACGACGCCGCGACGCTGCGCCGGGCGCGACGGCTCTTCGCCGAGGCGCTGGAGACGCCGGGCGGGCTGAAGGTTCAGACGATCCACGCCTTCTGCGAAAGGGTGCTGCACCAGTTCCCCTTCGAGGCCAATGTCGCCTCGCAGTTCACCGTGCTCGACGAGCGTGTCCACGCGGAACTCGTGCGCCGCGCCAAGCTCGGCATCCTCCTGGAGGCCGCCGCCGACCCCGACGGCGAGACCGGACGGGCGCTCGCCTATCTGTCCACGGTCGCCGCCGATACGACGGTGGACGACCTTCTCGGCGAGGCCCTGGCCGCCCGCCATGCCATGGAGCAGGACATCGCCGCGCGGGGCGGCCTGGCGCGGGCGATCGCGACACTTGGCGACACGCTGGGCCTCCTGCCCGGCGAGACCGAGGCGGCGCTGGCGGCGGCCATCGTCGACGAGGCGGAACTGCCGCCGGCAGAATGGCTCGGGGTGGCCGACACGTTGCTGCACCATTCCGATGCAAAGACCGACAAGGATGTCGCCGCGGCGATGCGGCAGGCGGCCGGCGATGCGACACGGCGCGGCGAGCTCTACGAGCGGATCTTCCTGAAGGCCGACGGAGATCCGCGGCAGAGGCTCGTCACCAAGGCGGTCGTCACCCGCGAGCCGGCCCTCTGCGCGCTCCTCGAGCGGGAGAAGGAGCGGATCGCGGCGCTGCGGTCCAAGCGCAAGGCGGCTGTCCTGCGTGACGGCACCGCCGCCCTGCTGACGCTGGCACAGGCGATCGCGCAGCAGGTGGAGTCCGACAAGGCGGCGCGGGGGGCACTGGATTTCGCCGATCTCATCGTCCGCACGCGCGATCTTTTCCGCAACGGCGCGGCGCCCTGGATCCTCTACAAGCTCGACCAGGGCATCGACCACGTGCTGGTGGACGAGGCGCAGGATACCAGCCCGGACCAGTGGGAAATCGTCAGCGCCCTGATCGAGGAGTTCACCGCGGGAAAGGGGGCGCGCGGCATGCCGCGCACCCTCTTCGTGGTCGGCGACGAGAAACAGTCGATCTATTCGTTCCAGGGCGCGGTGCCACAGAATTTCAGCGCCCTGCGCGATGCCTTTGCCCGCAAGTTCGCCGCCGCCGAGCGGCCCTTCGAACGCCATATCAGCCTGAACTTCTCGTTCCGCTCGACCAGGGCCGTCCTCAGCGCCGTCGACCGTGTTTTCGCCGACGACGATGCACGCAGGGGCCTGTCCTTCGCACCGGGACCGCTGTCACCGCACGAGGCGGCGCGTCAGGCGGCACCGGGCCTGGTGGAACTCTGGCCGGCCGCCCTGCCGGAGCCCACCGAGGAGCCCGCGCCCTGGACCGCTCCGGTGGATGCACCCGGCCTCGGCGATCCCGCGGAACGGCTCGCGGCCCGCATCGCCCGCCATATCCGTCTGTGGCTCCACGAGGGGCATCGTCTGCCCGACCGTAACCGGCCGATCCGGGCCGGTGACATTCTCATCCTGGTGCGGCGGCGCGGGCCGATCTTCGAAAGCATCATCCGGGCCCTGAAAAATGCCGGGGTGCCGGTGGCCGGCGCCGACCGCCTGGTGCTGGGCGAGCATATTGCCGTGATGGACCTGCTGGCGCTCGGTGACTGCCTGCTGACGCCGGAGGACGACCTGTCGCTCGCCGCCGTGCTGAAGAGCCCGCTGATCGGCATGAGCGAGGACGAACTCCTGGAACTGGCCGCGGAACGCACGGAATCGCTGTGGGACGCCCTCGCTGCCGATGCGCATCCGGCCGCAGCCCGCCTGGCCGGATGGCGGGAGGAGGCGCTGGCGCTGTCCCCTGCCGCCTTCTATGGCCGGGTGCTGGCGCGCGACCGCGGCCGGCGCGCCATGCTGGCCCGCCTCGGCTCCGAGGCCGCCGACGCGCTGGACGAGTTCATGTCCATGGCGCTGTCCTTCGAGGCGACGGAAATCCCGACGCTGCGCGGGTTCCTGGAGTCAATGCGGACAAGCGAACTCAACGTGAAGCGCGACATGGAGCTCGGCCGCGACGAGGTGCGCGTCATGACCGTGCATGGCGCCAAGGGGCTGGAAGCCGACATCGTCTTTCTCGCCGATACGATGGGCAAGCCCGCCGGCAACCACGACCCCAAGATCTTCGCGATCAAGCCGCCCAACGCAGTGGTCGGTACGCCACCGCGGCTGGTCTGGTCGCCCTCGTCGAAGGGCGATATCGGTCTGGTCGCGGAGGCGCGCCAGGCCAGCCGCGAGGCGCAGGCGGAAGAATATCGCCGCCTGCTCTATGTGGCGATGACGCGGGCCGCAGACCGGCTCATCGTCTGCGGCGCGCGGCCGAGGCGCGCCGTTGCCGACGTCTGGTACGACATCATCGACCGGACCATCGGCAGCGAGGCGGTCGAGGAACCGGCCGATGACGGCGAGGGCAGCGTCAAGCGCTGGCGCAAGGGGCCTGCGGTCGCGGCCGAACGGGCACCGGGGACGCGCAGTATGCCGGCCACCGTTCCCCTGCCTGACTGGCTCGAGACGGCGGCGCCGGCGGTGGCGGCGCCGGCGCGGACGCTGACGCCCTCGGGCTTCGGCCATGAGACCGGTCCGCGACCCGCAGCGGCAGCGGCAAAGAGTCGGGAAGCGGCGATCCGCCGCGGCACGATCATGCATCGGCTGCTGCAGTCCCTGCCGGACCTTCCGCCGGACAGGCAGGCCGAGGCGGCGCAACGCTTCCTCGCAGCCCAGAGTGACATCGACGCGGCGGTCGCGGCAGGGCTGGCGGACGAGGCGCTGAGGCTGATGGCAGATCCGCGGGTCGCCCCGCTCTTCGGTCCGGGCAGCCGCGCCGAGGTGCCGGTGGCCGGCCAACTCGCCGGCCAGCCGGTCTCGGGCCAGATCGACCGGCTGGTGGTGACGCCGGAGGCGATCATCATTGCCGACTTCAAGACCAATGATCCGGCCCCGACCGGCCCCGAGGAGGTGCCGGAAAGCTATGTGGCGCAGCTCGCGATCTACCGCGCGCTGCTGGCGCAGATCGTTCCGGGACGGCGGTTGGAGGCCTGGCTGGTCTGGACTGCGGTGCCATCGGTGATGCCGGTCGAAGCGCAGCGCCTCGACGCCATGCTCGCCACACTCGGGCTGGCGTGAGAGCGAGGCGCCTCGCTAAAGGGCCGCGAGGGGAGGCAGGTTCTCGTCCTTGCCGGTGAGCGCCGAGGCATGCAGGCCGCGCACCCGCTGCTCGAGAAAATGGGCGATGGCCTTGCGGTCGGCGCTCGGATCGAAGGGCACCGGGTTGCCGAAGATGAGGTCGACATCGACGGCTCCGTCCTTCAGCAAGGCCCAGGCATGGGGCACGAGCTCGATGTCGCCGATCCAGGAGATGCGCGGACGATGCTGGCGGCCGGCCGGCAGGCCGTTGATGCGGCGATAGGCCAGGGCGATGGGCTGGATCCAGACGGTTTCGCCGGTGGCCCTGGCCAGGCTTTCGGCGGCCCCGACCAGGGCGGGGCGGAAGCGCATGACGCGGTTGCCATCGGAGGAGGTGCCCTCGGCGAAGAGCACGACCGGCTCGCCCTCGCGCATGCGCGCGATCATCTCATGCGCAGTCCGCGAGGTGGTGTGGCGGCGGTCGCGATCGACGAAGATCGAGCGCTGGAGCTTGGCGAGATAGCCGAAGAGCGGCCAGCCTGCGATTTCCGCCTTGGCGACGAAGGAGACCGGCGCGAAAGCGCCGAGCACCATGATGTCCATCCAGGTGACGTGGTTGGGCACGAAAAGCGCCGGGCGGTGGGTGGTCGCCTCACCGCGCACGGTGATCCGCGCGCCCAGCGCCCTGAGCACCATGCGATGGAACAGCATGGGGATGGTGCGGCGGGCATTGAGGCCGAAGCCATGGGCGATCATCTGGGCCGGCAGCAGTACCAGCGCCGCGATGATCAGCAGCATCAGCCAGACGAGGGCGCGGATCGAATCGAAGATGCTCGGGCCGCCACGACCGAACTCGGTGCCCGGCCTGTCAGGATTCTTCATCGAGCGGCACGCAATAGAGTTCAAGGCGATGGTCGACCAGCCGGTAGCCAAGCTTGCGGGCGATCTCGGCCTGCAACCGCTCGATCTCTTCTGACTGGAACTCGACGACCCGGCCCGACCGAAGATCGATCAGGTGGTCGTGATGGGCCTCCGGGATCGTCTCGTAGCGGGCACGCCCGTCACCGAAGGCATGACGGGTGATGATGCCGGAATCCTCGAACAGCTTGACGGTCCGGTAGACCGTCGACAGCGAAATGTTCGAATCGACGGCATTGGCCCGCCGGTGCAGCTCCTCGACGTCGGGATGATCGGCCGCCGCCTCGATGACGCGGGCGATGACGCGGCGCTGATCGGTCATCCGCATGCCCTTGGCGATGCAGGCTTCCTCAATCGAACTGGTCCGGTTCTCCATCCGGGGCGTTATCACCACGGTCCTCCTCAACAGCGCCCGATCCTATAGCTTTGCACGTCCGCTCCGTCACCCCCGCGCAACGGACACGGCCACGGGCGGCGGCACGACCGCCTCGTCCTCCTCGTCGTCGTCGTACATCATGGCGATGGCGCGGCGGCGGTCGGCGATCGAGGCGTTGAGGCGGTCGAGGGCGAGGGTGAGGGTGGCAAACTGGCTCGAATCGAACCCGGGCTTTTTCGAGGCCTCGATGGATTCGACGAAGATGTCGTCGGCGCGCCTCGCGATCTCGTCGAGCACGTCGTTATCGTCGGTGGCGCGGGCGTTGCGCAGCAGGAGCAACACCTCGGGCAGGAAGCCCGGGTCCTTTTCGCGGCGGCCGATGCCGAAATAGCTGGCCGCGCCAGCCAAGGCCGAGCCGCCGAGGGACAGGCCGAAAATCGCTAAATACAGAAAGTCGCTATATTTTTCGAGGAATGTCTTCTGTTCGCCGGTCAGATAGGCCAGCGCGCCGGGATGGACCTGGATGGCGGAGCCCTTTTCCGTGTCCGGAACCTCCAGACGGTTCGCGATGGGGTGCTGGGCGGCGAAAGAGGGACGCAGCGTGAAGAGCTGCTGGGTGAATTCGGCGGCCACCGCATCGTCAACGCCGCGGCGCGCCACGAGATAATGGACGACGCCGAGCGTCGGGAAGGTATCCGTCGGCCGGGGCGGGTTCGACCCGAAGGAGCCGGCGACGATTTCCATGGATTCGAGAAAGGCAACCCGGTCAGCCACGGCCTCGGCCTCGCGCACGGGCACAAGGGTCACCTTGCCATCGGGTGTTTCGCGCACCAGCCCGGCAATGGCGTCGGCCACCGGCTTGGACGAGGGCGGGCCGACGGTCACCAGCGCCTCGATCTGCTTCTTGCGGAAGACTTCCGCCGTCTCCCAGGGCAGGACCTCGACCATCCGGACCGACGAGGGCTGGACGCCGTGCTCGCGCAGGATGGTCTGGATCAGGCGGATGTTGTAGCCGACGCCGCGGCCCATGACACCGATCGTCTTGCCGCCGAGATCCGTCCAGCGCTCGATGCCGGCGGATGCCGGCGCGGCGAGGACGACGGGGTTGCGCTGCCAGGTCGCCACGGTCATGGCGCTGGGCGGAAACGAGATATCAGCCCTGACGATGGCGAAATCGACGTCCTCGCGCTCCAGCTTGGCAGCGCTGTCGGAGGGCGAATCGGAGGAGACGAGGCGCAGCCGCACGGTGGAGCGCTCACGTTGGAGTGCCACGCGGAACGCGTCGATCAGGCGTGCCGCCTCCGACCCGGATGGCCCCACCGCGATGGTGACCGTGGTCGGACGGTTATACGAAAAGGTCGCGAGAGCGGCGCAACCAATGAGCGCGCAGATGACAGCGACGATGATAAGACGCGTGCGGGACATTGATGATCAGGTTCCGCAGAGATCATGGCTCTTTTGCGATGCAAAGACCATGGCCTCGCGTGGCCGGAGCTTGACGGATTGCGGCGGCAGAGGGGTTCAGCGGCGGCGCGGCCTGTCCTCGATCATGATCGAGGGCGTTCCAGCCGACCGCGACCGCGTCGCCGCTCGGTTGATCCGATCCCGCTCGGCCGCAGTCAGAGGGCCGCGTCGGCTGTGTCCCTGCACCGCAAGGCCAGGAGCAGTGCGGGCCTCGTCGGCCTCGCGTCCGCGACGGCGATCGGCATCGCGCAGGCGCTGCTGGTCGCGCTGCTGCCGGCGCAGCGTTTCGAGACTGCGGTCGGCTTCACGCTGCTGGCTATGCTGGAAACCGTCGAAGGCCCGCCGCTCGCTATCCCGCTGACGCAGGATGTCGAAATGCTGCTGGGTCGGATTGCCGAAGGAGGGCGGGGCCATGCCCGGCGCCGGCGGCGGATAGCCGGCCTGGGCTGCAACGTGGTCGGAACCACCGGCCAGACCGGCGAGTGCAAGGAGAACAGCCATCAGGGTGGTGCGCGTCGTCGACATGGACGGGTCCTGTTCCTTCGGGCGTCTGCGCGGCGAAGCCGCGCGCTCCGGCCAGTCTGTCAGTCGATCGTGACGACGACGCGGCCGCGGATGCGCCCCTCGAGAATGGCCGAACCCGCCTCGATCACCGCTTCCAGCGGAATCGCGGAGGTGAGGCGGGCAAGACTGTCACGATCGAGCTCGGTCGCCAGCCGCGACCAGGCTTCCAGCCGCAGCGTCTTGGGTGCCATTACCGAATCGACACCGAGCAGCGAAACGCCGCGCAGGATGAAGGGGGCGACGGTCGTCGGCAGGTCCATGCCCTGGGCAAGGCCGCAGGCGGCCACGGCACCGCCATAGCGCGTCATGGACAGCACGTTGGCGAGGGTGTGCGACCCGACGGAATCGATGCCGCCGGCCCAGCGCTCCTTGGCGAGCGCCCGGCCGGGAGACGAGAGTTCGGCACGGTCGATGATCTCGGCGGCGCCGAGGGACTTCAGATAATCTGCCTCCTGCGGCCGGCCGGTTGAGGCGATGACGTGATAGCCGCGGCGGGCGAGAAGGGCGGTCGCCACCGAACCGACGCCGCCGGCTGCGCCCGTCACCACCAGCGGGCCGCGCTCGGGCGTGATGCCGTGGCGCTCCAGCGCCATGACACAGAGCATGGCGGTATAGCCCGCCGTGCCGATGGCCATGGCCTCGGCGGCGGTCAGGCCGTCGGGCAGCGGCACCAGCCAGTCGCCCTTGACGCGGGTCTTCTCGGCATAGGCGCCGAGGTGGGTCTCGCCGGTGCCCCAGCCGTTGAGGATAACGGCGTCGCCCGGCCGGAAATCGGCATGGGCCGAAGTCTCGACAATGCCGGCGAAATCGATGCCGGGGATCATCGGGAACCGCCGCACCACCGGGGCCTTGCCGGTCAGGGCGAGACCGTCCTTGTAGTTGAGGGTCGAATGGGAGACCCGCACGGTAACGTCGCCGTCCATGAGGTCGGCCTCGTCGAAGCGCGTCAGAGCCGCCTGTGTGCCGGTTTCGGTCTTGGTGACCACCACCGCCCTGAATGTTCCCATGGTCGTCGCCTCCCTTTTGCGCCGGCGACAGTCTCCCGCCCTGATGCCGAGGGCAAGCCGGCGATGCTCCGCCGAAGGACCGATGGGCCAGCATCCGCAAACAACCGGAGGGCTGCCGGCGCCGATTGTCGGCTACCGTCGCGACGGGGATGGAGCCATGGTCACCGACACCACATCACCACCGGCCGATGACGCTCCGGGTTTCGCAGAGGCGCCGCATTTCCACGGCCATCGCGAGAGGTTGCGCAGCCGGTTCCGCGAGGCGGGGGCGGAAGCGCTGGCCGATTACGAACTCCTCGAGCTGATCCTGTTCCGCGCCATTCCACGGCGCGACGTCAAACCCCTGGCCAAGGCGCTGCTGAAGCGTTTCGGCTCCTTTGCGGACGCCCTCGCCGCACCGGAGGCGCGGCTCGCGGAGGTGGATGGCGTCACGGCGACCGTCACCACCGAGCTCAAGCTCGTCCATGCCGCGGCGCGGCGCATGGGCCGCGCCGAGATCACCCGTCGCCCGGTCCTGTCGTCATGGGCAGCGCTGATCGACTATTGCCGCACCGCCATGGCCTTTGCCGAGCGTGAGCAGTTCCGCGTCCTCTATCTCGACAGGAAGAACGCGCTGATCGCCGACGAGGTGCAGGGCGAGGGCACGGTCGACCATACGCCGGTCTATCCACGCGAGGTGGTGAAGCGGGCACTGGAGCTGTCGTCGACCGCCGTTATCCTGGTGCACAACCACCCCTCCGGCGATCCGACGCCGTCGCGGCCCGATATCCTGATGACCCAGCAGATCGTCGAGATCGCCCGGCCACTGGGAATCACCGTGCATGACCACATCATCGTCGGCCGCGACGGCCATGCCAGCTTCAGGGCACTGAAGCTGATTACCTGATCCGGGCCGGGCCTTGATTTCGCCCGGCTCGCCGGTCAGGGATCGGGGATGATCGCTCCTTCCCGCCTGCAAGGCGGCCTCGCCGCTGTCCTGATGATGTTCGCTGTCGCTTCGGCCATCGCCCAGACAGCGCCGGCCCGCAGCTGGACCGAAGAAAAATGCCATCGATACCGTCAGGCCTGGGACGATGCCCTGAAGCGCCAGGGGCTGACGGGGCTGTCGCAGGAGTTTCTCTCGGCCCATGGCCGGTTCGTCGCCGGCGGGTGCGACGGGGCCCTGCGGGTCTGTCCGCGCTCACCACGGGAGACGGATCTCGCCAACATCATGACCGTCCGCGCGCTCAATGCCGGGATGGCGAGCACGTTCCTGCCCTGGGGCTGCCCCTGAGGCGCAGCGCGCCCTTCCCCTTGCCAGCGTTCTTGTTTAGTTCTGTCAGCCATGTCCGCCCGTCATGATGCCGAACTGACCGACGCTCTGCTGCTGCCCGAGCGGTTTGGCGCCTGGTTCGCCGGGCGGGGCTGGGCGCCGCGGTCCCATCAGCTCGACCTCCTGCGCCTGGCGCGGGAAGGACGCTCGGCCCTGCTCGTGGCACCGACGGGTGCCGGCAAGACCCTCGCGGGCTTCCTGCCCTCGCTGGTCGAACTCGCCGACAAGCCGGTGCGCACACCATCGCAGGCGCCGCAAGAGCCCGTCGGACGCCGGCCGCCGCCGCGCCGGCGGGGCCTGCATACCCTCTACATCTCACCGCTGAAGGCGCTCGCCGTCGACGTGGCGCGCAACCTCTACCGCCCGACCGAGGAGATGGGCCTCTCCATCCGGATCGAGACCCGCACCGGTGACACCCCGGCTTCGAAACGGCAGCGCCAGCGCGCCGACCCGCCGGACATTCTTTTGACGACCCCGGAACAGCTCGCCCTGCTGCTGGCCTCTGCCGATGCGCCCTATCTGTTCGGGTCGCTGAAGCGCGTGGTGCTCGACGAATTGCATGCGCTGGTCACCTCCAAGCGCGGCGACCTTCTCGCCCTCGGCCTCGCCCGCCTCTTCACCCTGGCGCCGGACCTCGTGACCGTCGGCCTGTCGGCGACGGTCAAAGACCCCGCCGATCTCGCAAGGTTTCTGGCGCCGCAGCGGCCGGGGGCGGCAGAGGCTGCGGTGGTCATCGCGGCGGCGGGCGCAAGGCCCGCGGTGACGATCCTGGAGACGGCCGAGCGCCTGCCCTGGGCGGGACACTCGGCCCGCCACGCGGCGGGAGAGCTCTACGCGGCGATCAAGGCCCACCGGACGACACTGGTCTTCGTCAACACCCGCAGTCAGGCCGAACTGCTGTTTCAGCTGTTGTGGACCATCAACGAGGAAGACCTGCCGATCGCCCTGCATCACGGCTCGCTCGATGTCGCACAGCGGCGCAAGGTCGAGGACGCCATGGCAGCGGGGCGGCTGAAGGCGGTCGTCTGCACCTCGTCGCTCGACCTCGGCATCGACTGGGGCGATGTCGACCTCGTCCTCAATGTCGGTGCGCCGAAGGGCTCGAGCCGGCTGATGCAGCGCATCGGCCGGGCCAACCATCGCCTCGAGGAGCCGTCGCGCGCCGTCCTGGTTCCGGCCAACCGTTTCGAGGTGATGGAGTGCCGCGCCGCGCTGGAGGCGATCGATCGCGGCGCACAGGACACCGAGCCGCTGCGCATGGGCGCGCTCGACGTGCTCTGCCAGCATGTTCTCGGCATGGCCTGCGCCGGTCCCCTCGACGAAGCCGCGCTCTTCGCCGAAGTGACGGCGGCGGCCCCCTATGCGGCGCTCGATCAGACGACATTCCAGGACGTCATCGCCTTCGTCGCCACCGGCGGCTATGCCCTGAAGTCATACGAGCGCTTCGCCAAGATCCGCAAGGACAAGAAGGGCCTCTGGCGTGTCGCCCACCCCTCCGTCGCCCAGCGCTACCGGATGAATATCGGCACGATCGTCGAATCACCGATGCTCAAGGTGCGGATGGTGCGCAGCGCCCGATCGCCAAGCCGGGGCCCATCCGGGCCGCTCATGCGCGGCGGCCGGGTGCTGGGCGAGGTGGAGGAATACTTCATCGAGGGCCTCGTCCCGGGCGATACCTTCCTCTTCGCTGGCGAGATCCTGCGCTACGAGGCGCTGGTCGAGAATGAGGTCTATGTCTCGCGCTCGACGGCGCGCGAACCGAAGGTGCCGGCCTATGCCGGCGGCAAGTTTCCGCTGTCGACCTTTCTGGCCGCGGGCGTCAGGCGGATGCTGTCCGATCCGGCGGAATGGCGGAAGCTGCCCCCTCAGGTCGCCGAATGGCTGGAGCTGCAACGCGCCGTGTCGGTCATCCCCGGTCCCGATCAGCTGCTGGTCGAGACCTTCCCGCGCGGCGATCGCTTCCACCTCGTCGCCTATCCCTTCGAAGGCCGGCTCGCCCACCAGACGCTCGGCATGTTGCTGACCCGGCGACTGGAGCGGCGCGGCCTGAAACCCTTGGGCTTCGTCGCCAACGACTATTCGCTCTCGGTCTGGGGCCTGTCCGACCTCGGTGCAGCCATCCGCGCGGGGGAGCTGTCGACCGCGGCTCTGTTCGACGAAGACATGCTGGGCGATGACCTCGAGGCCTGGCTGCATGAAAGCCAGCTGATGAAGCGGACCTTCCGCACCTGTGCCGTCATTGCCGGCCTGATCGAGCGGCGCCATCCCGGCAAGGAGAAGTCCGGGCGGCAGGTGACGATCTCCACCGACCTGATCTATGACGTGCTGCGCCGGCACGAGCCGGGGCACCTTCTGCTGCGGGCGGCGCGGGCGGATGCGGCAACCGGCCTGCTCGACATCGCCCGGCTTGGCCAGATGCTGTCACGCATTCGCGGACGAATCGTGCACAGTGACCTCATGCGTGTCTCGCCTCTGGCGGTGCCGGTGATGCTGGAGATCGGCCGTGAGCCGATCTATGGCGACGCCGGTGAGACCCTGCTGGCCGAGGCCGAGGCTTCGCTGCTGGCCGAGGCCGGCCTTTCGGGACAGGCGTGACGGCAATCGATTCGGATCAGGAATGACTGTGCGACCCAGACCCAGCTCGGAAACCACGATCAGCCTTCTCGGCCGCGGCTTCGTCGCGGATCCGTCGGGTGCCTTGTGGTGTCCGGCGTCGCGGCTGGTCGTCGTGTCCGATCTCCATCTGGAGAAGGGCTCCGCGCTCGCGGCACGGCGGATGCTCTTGCCGCCCTACGACACGGCGCAGACCCTGGCGATGCTCTCCGCCGTCATCGCCCGCTACCGGCCGCAGACAGTCATCTCGCTGGGCGACAGCTTTCATGACAGGACAGGGCCAGGCCGGATGGCCGAGGCCGATGTCGCGACGTTGCGCGGGCTGCAGGCGGGCCGCGACTGGATCTGGGTCGCCGGCAACCACGATCCCTCGCTCGACGGCGCGCTTCCAGGTCTGTGCTGCGACTCGGTCAGCGAGGGCGGGATTCGATTCGCCCACGAACCGACCTCGACGCCGCAGGGCGGCGAGATCGCCGGCCACCTGCATCCCTGCGTGAGAGTCACCGGGCGGGGCGGCAGCGTCCGCCGCAAGGCCTTTGTTTCATGTGAAACGCGGATCGTGATGCCGGCCTTCGGCGCCTTCACCGGTGGCCTCGACATCCGCGCGCCAGCGATCCGCTCGCTGTTCCCGCAGGGGATGGCGGTGTTCGCGCTCGGTCAACAGCGCGCCTACCAGGTGGCGGCCTGAGCGATCAGTGGCGCTGGTAGACCCAGACCCGCGCCGGGGGAATGTTCCGCCAGATGCGCTCGGACGGCGTCACGGTCAGCCCCGATCCCTTGATCGGAACCGGCGACGTCACCGAATAGGTGAACTGGACGAAGGGGGCGCCCGGCTTCATCAGGCCCAGGGCCTCGTTCAGCAGCTTCAACCGGATCGGCTCGGGGCGCGTCATCAGCGGCAGCCCGGAAACGAGTGCGTCGGCGGGTTCGGCGAGGCGGCCGGTCAAAGTCCGGTTCAACGCGTAGGCGTCACCGTGGACGATGGTCGCCGCCGGGAAGCGCTCGCGCAGCAGGCGGCAGAAGTCCATGGAATACTCGACCAGGACAAGTCGCCTGGGGTCGACACCATGGGCGACCAGAGCCGCGGTGATGGCCCCGGTTCCGGGGCCCAATTCGATGACGGGCCCGGTCCCGTCCGGGTCGACATAGCTGGCCATACGGCGCGCCAGGACCGGACCGGAGGGCGCGACAGCGCCCATCCGAAGCGGATTTTTCAGCCAGCTTTTCAGGAACTTGCCATCGTACTCCCGCCGTTTTTCCGGCCGGCGCAGCACGGCAACGCGACTCATGGGTGTCTGGTCGACCATTCATCGGCCCGATGAAGACGAGCTCCCCACGAGCCCTGTCACAAGGCCGTCATTCCTATCGGGATGTCAGCTAGGGGTCAAGGCAGAGGTGCGGCGGCCGGTCGCGGCAGCTGGTCATACCAGATCGCCTTGTCGCCGATTTCCTGGAGGAAAGCGGCGTGGGCCTCGATGGCTTCGGCTGTCAGACGTGGCGTCAGGGGGACCGGCCGCTGCCGCAGGACGTTCTGCCCGCGCGCCGCCCGCTGGGTGGCGCGGCCGGCATCCGCGAGGCCGAAAGAGGCCTGCCGGCCGCCGATCAGCTCGATATAGACGTCCGCCAGCAGCTCGGCGTCGAGAAGAGCGCCGTGCCGGGTGCGCCGTGAATTGTCGATACCGAAACGCGAGCAGAGCGCGTCGAGGCTTGCCGGCGAGCCAGGGAAGCGGCGGCGTGCCATGGCGAGGGTGTCGACCACCCGGTCCATCGGGAAGAGCGGCCGTCCGGCGCGCTTCAGCTCGGCGTTGATGAAGCCCATGTCGAACGAGGCATTGTGGATGACGAGCCGGGCGTCCTCGACGAAGGACCAGAAGTCATCGACCAGTTCGGCGAAACGCGGCTTGTCCGCGAGGAAGTCGGCGGACAGTCCGTGGACGCGAAAGGCCTCGTCCGGCATGTCGCGCTCGGGATTGATGTAGACATGGTAAGTGCGGCCGGTCGGAAAATGGTTGATAAGCTCGATGCCGCCGATCTCAACCAGGCGATCGCCGCGCAGCGGGTCGAGGCCGGTCGTTTCGGTGTCGAGAATGATCTCGCGCATCAATGGCTCCTGCGGCTGCCGGCGAGGGCCCGGATGATGGCCGCGACCTGCCGGCGCGCCGCCTCCAGACCATAACCCGATTCGATCACGAAATGAGCCCGGGCGCGCTTGTCGGCATCGGGCATCTGTCGGGCGAGGATCGCCGCGAGCTTTTCCTCGGTCATGCCGGGACGCCCCAGAACCCGCTGCCGCTGGACGTCCGCCGGAGCGGACACGACCGCCACCGCATCGACGCGGCGTTCAGCGCCGTTCTCCAGCAGCAGCGGAATGTCGAGGACCGCAAGAGCGTGGCCCCCGGCCCGCATCCGGTCGCGGAAGGCACGCTCGGCGGCGCCGACCAGGGGGTGGACGATGGCCTCGAGGCGTTTCATTGCCACGCCGTCCTTGAGCACAACGGCGCCGAGCCGGGTCCTGTCGACCTGACCATCGACAACGACCCCGGGGAATGCCGCGCCGATGGGGCCCACGGCCGCGCCGGCATAGAGCCGATGCACCGTGGCATCGGCGTCATGGACGGGAATGCCAAGGCCCCGGAAAACGCCCGAAGTGGTCGACTTGCCCATGCCGATCGAGCCGGTCAGTCCGACAACGAACATGTCAGTGGCCTCGCACATCAGCGGCGAGGTGTTCGTAGAGCGCCGGAGTCACCTGCGGCGTGACGCCGAACCAGCGGGCAAAACCCGGGACAGCCTGGTGAAGCAGCATCCCGAGACCCTCGACGGTGCGATGGCCGCGCGCCGCTGCGCGCGCGAGAAGATCGGTCTCCAGCGGCACATAGACGATGTCGGACACGATAGCGGAGGGCTTCAGCGTCCGCAGCGGCAGGTCGAGCGGCGGCTGGCCGCTCATGCCGAGGGAGGTGGTGTTGATGAGGAGGTCGACATCCGCGAGGGCGGCCGGCAGGCTCTGCCAGTCCTGCGTGCGGATCGCCCGGGGATGGGCCGCGGCGATGGCCTCGGCCTTGGCGAGGGATCGATTCGCCAGCGTGACGAGCGGAACACCGCGCGACACGAGGCCGTGGACGATGCCGCGGGCGGCGCCGCCGGCCCCGAGGACCAGCGCATGGGCGACCTCGCCCTCCCACCCCGGGACGTGGTCGTCGAGGTTCTTCAGGAAGCCGACAACGTCGGAGTTCATGCCGATGAGGCGGCCATCCTCGTGCCAGACGGTATTGACCGCACCGACTGCCACGGCGCCGGGATCGACCTCGTCCATGGCGGCAAAGGCGGCCTCCTTGTGCGGGATCGTGACGTTGCAGCCGGCAAGGCCCTGATCGGCGAGGCTGCGGAGGAAACGCGCGACGTCACCGGGCTCGACGGCCTCGCGCGTATAGGTGCCGGCGATGCCGTATTGCGTCAGCCAGAAGCCGTGGATCAAAGGCGAGCGGATATGGGTGACGGGCCACCCGATACAGCAGGCGCGGATCATGTGGCGATCACACCTTGGGCGCGCAGGGCGGCGAGAAGGGGCAGGAGCGGCATGCCGAGAATGGTGAAATAGTCACCGCTGATCCGCTCGAACAGCTGGATGCCATCGGATTCGAGCTGATAGCAGCCGACGGATGCCAGAACCCGCTCTCCGGCACCGGCGAGATAGGCGTCGAGGAAGTCCTCGGAGAAGGGGCGCATCGTCATCGCCGCCGATGCCACGGTGGAGAAGACGATCGCGCCGCCGCGTGCCAGGGCGACGCCGGAATGGAGGTGGTGGGACTGCCCGCGCAACGCCAGAAGATTGTCTCGCGCTTCGGCAAGGCTTGCCGGCTTGGAAAGCCGCCGCGTCCCGAGCGCCAGGGTCTGGTCGGCACCGATGACCGTCGCCTCGGGGTCGGTGCGGCTGACCGCCAGGGCCTTGGCCTCGCCGAGGCCGCGCGCGACGGCGGCGGGGTCGCGTCCTTCGCGCGTCCAGGCCTCGTCGAGCGCCCGCTCGTCGACGGGAGCGGCGGCAAGATCGATGGTGAGACCTGCACCGCGCAGCATGGCGGCGCGGGCTGCCGATTTCGACGCGAGGACCAGCCGGGTCATGCGCGGGCCCTGTCGTCGAGAGCGCGGCGATGGTCCTTCAACAGGGAAATGATGCCGGCCGCCGTTTCCTCGATCGATCGGCGGCTGACGTCGATGATCGGCCAGTTGTTCGTGCCGAACAGGCGGCGAGACTGGGCGATCTCCTCGGCAACGGCGACGCGGTCGACATAGCTCGAGCGGTCCTGAGGGGCATTGAGGGTGAGAATGCGATTCTCGCGGATCTGGACGATGCGCTCGGGGCTGGCGAAGAGACCGACGATCAGCGGTTTCTTCAGCGACCAGATGATTTCCGGCAGCGGAATGCCCGGGACGAGGGGAATATTGGCCGCCTTGACCCCCCGATTGGCCAGATAGATCGATGTCGGCGTCTTCGAGGTGCGGGAGACGCCGACGAGCAGCACATCAGCTTCCTCCCAGTTTTCCGGCAACTGGCCGTCGTCGTGCATCATCGTGTAATTGAGCGCGTCGATCCGCTGAAAATATTCGGCATTGAGGACATGCTGTGCACCAACCCGGGGGGTTGATGCGGCGCCGAGATAGTTCTGGAACATGGAGAGAACCGGGGCGAGAACGGACAGGCAGGGGCAGCCGAACTCCTTGCACTTGGCATTGAGGCGGTCGGTCAGCTCCTGGTCGACAAGGGTGTAGAGGACAATACCTGGGCTCGTTTCGATCTCGCTGAGCACACGGTCGAGCTGCTTCTGCGAGCGCACCAGCGGATAGACATGTTCGATGGCCGAGACAGTGGAGTATTGGACGGCAGCGGCGCGACCGACCGTCATCAGCGTCTCGCCGGTGGCGTCGGAAACGAGATGAAGGTGGAAATAGCTCTCGCGACGATGCGGCATCAGCACTCTGTATGAAGGCGATCGGTTCTGTGGACGATGAGGGAAAAGGACACGGAAGGCGGCACTCTGCAAGAGGCACAGAGTTCACTGTCCCATACTCGTCCCCAGGCGTCGGCCTGAGGGGGTCATTCGACGTGCCCCGGGGATAAGTGCGGGACCGTCGCGGCGCGCCATATCTGCGGCGAGGCGTTCGGCCGCTAAATCAATCGCTTGTATCGCTGACAAGGATGGTTTTGGCCGGCGGGACGGAGACGGTGCGCGGCGACACCCGGTGGACAACTTGTGAAGGAAAATGTCTTCTCCTAATCCAGTGCCAAGGAATCAAAGAAGACTCTCTTTCATCAAGTATGAAGGGAAAGGGAGCGTCAGGGAGCGACCGTGCACAAACCTCTTCTCGCCGTCCTCAAGGGCGACCATGCGGCCTCTCCCCCGATCTGGATGATGCGCCAGGCGGGACGCTATCTGCCGGAATATCGGGAGGTCCGCGAGAAGGCGGGATCTTTCCTTGATCTGTGCTTCAATCCGGAACTGGCCGCGGAGGTGACTTTGCAGCCACTGCGTCGTTTCGGCTTCGATGGCGCCATTCTCTTTTCCGATATCCTTGTCGTTCCCCATGCCCTCGGGCAGACCGTCAGCTTCGAGGTCGGTGAAGGACCCCGGCTCGATCCGCTCGGCGATGCAGCCGGGTTGTCGCGGCTTTCCGATGCGCTGGAACCGTCGGTCGTCGGCAAGGTCTATGAGGCGGTTGCGCGCATCAAGGAACAGCTTCCTGAGACGACGACGCTGATCGGCTTCTGCGGGGCTCCCTGGACGGTTGCCACCTATATGGTCGCCGGTCGGGGCGGCGATGATCAGGTCGCCGCGCGGCTTTTTGCCTATCGCGACCCCGAAGGCTTTTCCCGGCTGATCGATCTGATCGTCGAGGCTTCCATTTCCTATCTCCTCGGACAGATCCGGGCGGGCGTCGAGGTCGTGCAGATCTTCGATACCTGGGCGGGTGTGCTGCCGAATGCGCAATTTGCCAAATGGACGGTCGAGCCCATCGGGCGTATTGCCGCCGGCGTCAAGGCCGTTGCTCCCCAGATACCGGTCATCGTCTTCCCGAAAGGCGCCGGACACCGGCTCTCAGCCATCGTTGCCGACACCGGTGCCGATGCCGTCGGTCTCGACTGGACCGCTGATCCCGGTTTCATCACTCACGCAGTCCTGCCGCACGTGGCCGTGCAGGGCAATGTCGATCCGATCGCGCTGCTGGCAGGCGGGCATGCGCTCGACCACGCTGTCGACACCGTGTTGCGTTCCTATGGCGGCGGGCGCCTCATCTTCAATCTCGGTCACGGGATCTTGCCTCCGACGCCGATCGCCCATGTCGAGCAGATGGTTCGACGGGTCAGGTCGTGGAGGGCGGCACAGTGACGATCGCCGCAAAAGCCGGCAGTGATCCTGCCATGACGCCCCGCCGGCGGATGATTCGCGCCGTCATGTCACTCGTCATCACCGTGGTCGGCGTTATCGCCCTGGGGCTTCTGGCGCCTGTCGCCGCCGTCGCCTGGATCAAGGTCCTGCATGTCCTCGCTGTCATCTCGTGGATGGCTGGACTTCTCTACCTGCCTCGCCTCTTCGTCTATCACAGCCAGGTCGCGGCGGGGTCGGAAACCTCCGAGACATTCAAGGTGATGGAGCGCAAGCTCCTTGAATATATCATCAATCCCGCCATGATCGTGAGCTGGATTGCCGGGCTTTGGCTGGCCTGGCAGGTCTATGGGTTCCAGGGCGGATGGCTGCATGGCAAGATCGCGCTGGTGCTGCTGCTGTCGGGAGTCCATGGCTTTTTCGCAGGGGCGGTGCGCCGGTTCGGCGATGACCGCAACACGCGGAGCCATGTGTTCTGGCGCGTGATGAACGAAGTTCCGACCGCGATCATGGTCCTCGTGGTTATCCTGGTCATCGTCAAGCCGTTCTGATGGGCCCGCCGTCCGGCGCCTGCTGCGGCCCCGCACGGGTGGGGCTTGCCATCGGCCGATTCAGGCCTTATTCGGAAGGTCCCTCCTTACGCAGACCGGGTGTCTTGAGGCGGCTCTCACGCAGAGCATGACCCGCGCCCAGCCGGTGGCCTTGACCGAAGGTCCGGCTTCAGACCTGCAATTCATCGCCTTCCCTGATCCGGCGTGGCTCTCGTACCGTGATTCCCGCCTCCGGCCGTTCCGACCATTTGTGGTTCCGATGCAGCAGATCAAACTTCAGGACATCAAGTCGAAGTCTCCGACGGAGCTTCTCGCCTTTGCCGAGGAGTTGCAGGTCGAGAATGCGTCAACGCTGCGCAAGCAGGAACTGATGTTCGCCTGCCTCAAGCAACTGGCGTCACAGGAAACCGACATTATCGGCGAGGGTGTGGTCGAGGTTCTCCAGGACGGGTTTGGCTATCTGCGCTCACCCGATGCCAATTATCTCGCCGGCCCGGACGACATCTACGTCTCGCCCTCGCAGATCCGGCGCTTCGGCCTGCGCACCGGCGACACGGTAGAGGGCCAGATCCGCTCGCCGAAGGAAGGCGAACGCTATTTCGCCCTTCTCAAGGTGAACCGAATCAATTTCGAGGAGCCCGAAAAGGCCCGCCACAAGGTCAATTTCGACAATCTGACGCCGCTCTATCCGAACCAGCGGCTGAAGATGGAAGCCGAGGATCCGACCAAGAAGGACTTCTCGGCCCGCATCATGGACGTCGTGGTTCCGCTGGGCAAAGGCCAGCGAGCTCTCATCGTGGCGCCGCCGCGAACCGGCAAGACCGTGTTGCTGCAGAATATCGCCCAGTCGATCACCCGGAATCACCCGGAATGCTACCTCATCGTTCTGCTCATCGACGAGCGGCCCGAGGAGGTCACCGACATGCAGCGCTCGGTCAACGGCGAGGTCATCTCCTCGACCTTCGACGAGCCGGCGACGCGCCACGTCCAGGTCGCCGAGATGGTCATCGAGAAGGCCAAGCGCCTCGTCGAGCATGGCCGCGACGTCGTCATCCTGCTCGATTCGATCACCCGCCTCGGCCGCGCCTACAACACCGTGGTGCCGTCCTCCGGCAAGGTGCTGACCGGCGGCGTCGACGCCAATGCGCTGCAGCGCCCGAAGCGGTTCTTTGGTGCCGCCCGCAACATCGAGGAAGGCGGGTCGCTGACCATCATCGCGACAGCCCTGATCGATACCGGCAGCCGCATGGACGAGGTCATTTTCGAAGAGTTCAAGGGCACGGGCAATTCCGAGATCATCCTTGACCGCAAGGTGGCGGATAAGCGCACCTTCCCGGCCATCGACATCACCCGCTCCGGCACCCGCAAGGAAGAGTTGCTGGTGGCGCCGGACATCCTCAAGAAGATGTATGTGCTGCGCCGCATTCTCAATCCGATGGGAACGGTGGACGCCATCGAGTTCCTGCTCGACAAGCTGCGCCAGACCAAAATGAACAGCGACTTCTTCGACTCGATGAACACCTGATTCGATTCACGAGCGAAATGAATCGGAGAAGACCAGCCGATTCGCCTGCGAAACGGCGAGGCCCATGATCGCCCGGACCATCGCATCCGTCTCAACTCCCCCGGGAACCTCCGGCGTGGCCGTGATCCGGGTCTCCGGACCGGATGCCGCGAATGTCGCGGTGGCGCTGGCCGGTACTTTGCCCGAACCCCGACGCGCCAGTCTCGTCACCCTTAGGGACCCTAACCACGGCGAGCCTCTCGACCGGGCGCTGGCGCTCTGGTTCCAGGGGCCCAGCAGCTTCACCGGCGAGGATGTCCTCGAGCTTCAGGTTCATGGTGGGCGGGCGGTGGTCGCCGCCGTCCTGAAGGCGGTTCTGGCCGTGCCCGGAGCGCGTCCGGCGGAGCCCGGCGAATTCACGCGGCGGGCTTTTGAGAATGGCCGCCTCGACCTCAGCGAGGTCGAAGGCCTCGGTGACCTGCTGCAGGCCGAAACAGAAGCACAGCGACGCCAGGCCTATGGCCTTTTCTCGGGGCGGCTGACCTCTGAGGCCGACAGGCTGCAGGCACGGCTTCTGCCGATCCTTGCAGGTGTCGAGGCGACGATTGATTTTCCCGATGAGGGCGACGTCACCGGGGCGGCACTGGCCGGCGCGCGCCACGACCTGGCGGAGCTGGCTGCGGAGGTTGGTGCACTGCTGGCCGGCGCGGCCCGCGGCGAGAAGGTCCGCGATGGCGTCATCGTGGCCATTGCCGGGCCACCCAATGCCGGCAAGTCCACCCTGCTCAACGCCCTGGCGCGGCGGGACGTCGCCATCGTGTCGCCGTTGGCCGGTACCACCCGCGACAGTCTCGAGGTTCATCTCGATCTCGGTGGGGTGGCCGTAGTTCTCGTTGACACGGCAGGCCTGCGGGAGACGGCCGATCCGGTCGAGGCAGAGGGCATTCGCCGGACTCGCGAGAGAATGGCCGGAGCGGACCTGACGTTGTGGCTCTGTGCTGACGATTCCGCTGAATTCTTCGACGATTCGCGTGGAGACGTCTGGCGCATCGCGACCCAGATCGACCGGGAAGGGCCGATCTTCGCGGGGGCCGATTATCGGATCTCGGCGCTGACCGGGGAGGGGATGGCTGGGCTGATCGATGCGATCGCCGCCTTCGCCGCAGCAAGGGCGGGCGGCGAGCCCGCTGTGGTCGTCCATCAGCGCCACCGGCTGATCTTTGAGGATGCCGTCTCGGCGATGGCTTCCGCACTAGCGTTGCCGACGTGGGACGATCATCCTGAACTGGTGGCCGAGAGACTGCGGCAGGGGCTTGCCGCGCTTGGGCGCAGCCGCGGGCGGGTCGGAACGGAAGCTATGTTGGACCGGCTGTTCTCAGCCTTCTGCATCGGGAAGTAGGTCCCGCCGCTTCTGGTGTTTCACGTGAAACGGTTGATTCGTGTCCGGAACATGTTGCGTCCGCGAGAATCATTGCTGCGGCAGCGGTGGACCGGTAAAAGCGAGGCAGGAACGAGAACGATGACCCAGCGCTTCGATGTGGTTGTGATTGGTGGCGGACATGCCGGTTGCGAAGCGGCGGCAGCGGCCGCGCGTCTCGGTGCGGTAACGGCCCTGGTCACCCAGCGCTTCGAGACGATTGGCGCCATGTCCTGCAATCCGGCCATCGGCGGATTGGGCAAAGGCCATCTGGTCCGCGAGATCGATGCGCTCGACGGTTTGATGGGACGCGTCGCCGATGCATCCGGCATCCAGTTTCGGGTTCTCAACCGACGCAAGGGGCCCGCTGTCCGCGGGCCACGCACGCAGGCTGACCGCCAGCTCTATGCGGCTGCTATGCAGCGCGAGTTGAAGGCGCAGTCAGGCCTCACGATCCTGCTTGGCGAGGCAAGCGAACTCCTGGTCATGCAAGGGCGGGCCAACGGTCTGGTCCTGGCCTCGGGAGAGCGGATTTCTGCCGGGGCGGTGGTCATCACCACCGGCACCTTCCTGCGCGGCGTCATTCACCTTGGCGAGCGGCAATGGTCCGCCGGCCGGGACGGCGACGCGGCCAGCCTCGGTCTTGCTAGCAGTCTCGCCGCAGTCGGCTTCTCCATGGGGCGCCTGAAGACCGGCACTCCGGCGCGGCTTGACGGGACGACCATCGACTGGGCTGCAGTGGAGATGCAGCAGGCTGATTCGGATCCGGAACCTTTTTCGACCCTGACGGATCGCATCACCGTGCCCCAGATAGCCTGTGGCATCACCCGTACGACTGCGAAGACCCATGCGCTCGTCCGTGACAATCTCGCCCGCTCCGCCATGTATTCGGGGCAGATTGCGGGGGCAGGGCCGCGTTACTGCCCGTCCATCGAGGACAAGATCGTCCGTTTTGGGGATCGCGATGGCCATCAGATCTTCCTCGAGCCCGAAGGTCTGAACGACAGCACGGTCTATCCGAACGGGCTGTCGACGTCCCTGCCGGAGGATGTGCAGGAGGCGTTCCTGCGCTCGATCCCGGGGCTGGAAGCGGTCGCCATCAAACGCTTCGGCTATGCCATTGAGTATGACCATGTCGATCCGCGCGAGCTGGAACCCACCCTGGAGACACGGCGCGTCAGCGGACTGTTCCTCGCCGGTCAGATCAACGGAACGACCGGCTATGAGGAGGCGGCTGCGCAGGGCCTGCTCGCCGGGCTGAATGCGGGCCTGCGGGCCGGAGGTAGTGCCGGGATCACGATCGGCCGGCACGAAGGCTATACCGGGGTGATGATCGACGACCTGACCAGCCGCGGTATTTCCGAGCCCTACCGGATGTTCACGTCCCGGGCGGAGTTCCGGCTCGCCCTGCGGGCGGATAATGCCGACCAGCGGTTGACGCCGCTGGGCCTCGCGCTAGGTTGCATCGGGGAAAGGCGGTCGATTCGCTTCCGTGACAAGATCGCGGGTCTGTCCGATGTTCGCGGGCGGCTCGCAGGACTGACCCTGACCCCTAGCCAGGGGGCGGTTGCCGGACTGGCGATCAACCAGGATGGCATCCGTCGCTCGGCCTTCGAGCTTCTGTCGCGGCCGGACATCGACTGGATGACACTCTGTAGGGTCTGGCCCGAGCTATCCGATGTGCCCCCCGCCATCGCCGAACAGATCGAGATCGACGCCCATTATGCGGTCTATCTCGATCGGCAGCAGGCGGAGATTGATGCCCATCGGCGCGACGAGAACCTTGTGCTGCCATCGGACTTCGACGTCGCGGACCTGCCGGGCCTTTCCAACGAGATCCGCGCCAAGATCCAAACCCATAAGCCGCGGACCCTGGGTCAGGCCGCCAGGATGGATGGGATGACGCCTGCGGCGCTCACGCTGATCGCGGTTTGGGCGAGGCGTGCCCGGGCGAGGACGGCCGCGTGACCGAGATTGACTCGGCGCTGGCGGCTGCCGATCTGGCGAGGGTGCCTGTTTCACGTGAAACGGCCGAGGCGCTCGCCCTCTATGTCGCCCTCCTCAGACGCTGGAACCCGACGAAGAACCTGGTCTCGGCGGCAACGCTGGAGGCCGTTTGGTCCCGCCATGTCGCCGATAGCCTCCAGCTGCTGCGCCTTGCCCCGGGCGCCCGACGCTGGGCTGATCTCGGCTCCGGCGGCGGTCTGCCGGCGCTGGTGATCGCGGCGGCCCTGAAGGGACGCGACGGGGCGGTTGTCCACTGTATCGAGAGCAAGCTCGGCAAGGCGGCCTTCCTGCAGGAGGCCGCCCGGCAGATGCAGGTTCCGGTTCAGGTCTGGGCGCGGCGGATCGAGGATGTCGTCGGTCGTGAGGTGCTGGACGTCGATGTCGTGACGGCCCGCGCTCTGGCGCCCCTCGGCGATCTGCTGCGTCTGGCCAATCCCCTGTTGAAAACCGGGGCGGTTGGAATCTTTCCGAAGGGGCAAGATGTAGTGTCTGAATTGACGGAGGCCTCTAAATGTTGGAGGTTCATGTACACATCGACACCGAGTGAGACAGAGTCCCGCGGCCGCATCCTGGTGGTCAGGGACGTCTCCGAAGTCACCGGATGACCTCCAGAAATCGGACGTGACCCATGTCGCTCCTGCCCTCCGCCTCACCGAATATGGGCCCCCGGGTGCTGGCCCTTGCCAACCAGAAGGGCGGGGTCGGCAAGACCACCACCGCCATCAATCTGGGAACGGCGCTGGCGGCGATCGGTGAGCGCGTGCTCATCCTCGATCTGGATCCGCAGGGCAACGCCTCTACCGGACTGGGAATCGATCGCCGGGCCCGCGCCAGATCGACCTACAGCGTTCTCGTCGGAGATCATTCTCTTTCCGAAACGATCCAGGAGACCTCGGTCCCCCGCCTCTCAATTTCGCCCTCCACCATGGACCTCTCCGGAGTCGAGCTGGAAATCGCCAGCGCGAAGGACCGGGCCTATCGCCTGCGCCGCGCCGTCGAGAGCCTGGGGGCTGATTACACTTATGTGCTGATCGACTGCCCGCCGTCGCTCAACCTGCTGACCATCAATGCGATGACGGCCGCCGATGCCATCCTGGTGCCTTTGCAGTGCGAGTTCTTTGCCCTCGAGGGCCTTTCGCAGCTGATCAAGACCGTCGAGCAGGTGAAGGCCACGCTTAATCCGGGCCTGACGATCCACGGTATCGTGCTGACCATGTATGACGCGCGCAACAACCTCTCGGCCCAGGTTGTCGATGATGTGCGTCAGTTCATGGGCGACAAGGTCTACCAGACCATCATCCCCCGCAATGTCCGGGTTTCCGAGGCGCCGAGCTACGGCAAGCCGGTGCTGCTTTATGATCTCAAGTGCGTCGGCAGCCAGGCCTATCTGCGCCTCGCTTCCGAGATCATCCAGCGCGAGCGCGTGTTGCGGGCGGCTTGACCATGGATTCGATTCGTCCACGTTCCGATTTGCCTGCTGACGTCGTTACGCTGGCGTCCCGAAGGAGACAAGACATGGCTGAGGATGCCAACCGCTCGCGGCTGGGACGGGGTCTTGCGGCCCTGATCGGCGATGTCGGCGAGGAGACTGCGGCGGTGGACCGCATCCGCGCGGCGCGCAAGGTGCCGATCGCCTTCATCCGCCCCAATCCACGCAATCCGCGCCGGATGTTCCGGGAGGAGGATCTGCAGGAGCTGGCGGATTCCATCCGGGAACGCGGCATCATCCAGCCGATTGTCGTGCGGACGGTGGCGGGGGCGGTTGATGCCTATGAGATCGTTGCCGGCGAGCGACGCTGGCGGGCAGCGCAGCGGGCCGAGCTGCATGAGGTGCCGATCCATCTGGTCGAGGTCGGCGACCGGGAGGCGCTGGAACTCGCCATCATCGAGAACGTGCAGCGCGCCGACCTCAATCCGCTGGAGGAAGCGCTCGGCTATAACGAGCTGATCGAGCAGTTCGGCTACAGCCAGACCGATCTGGCCAGGATCATCGGCAAGAGCCGCAGCCATGTCGCCAATACCCTGCGTCTGATGAAGCTGCCCGAGAATGTGCAAGGCATGCTCCGCGAGGGTCAGCTGACCGCCGGCCATGCCCGGGCGCTGCTGGCGGTGGACGATCCCGGCAAGGTTGCCTCGCAGATCATCGACCAGGGGCTCAATGTGCGCCAGGTCGAGGCCCTGACCCAGGAGCAGTCGGAAAAGGCCGGCCGGCCGCCGAAGCAGCGCGAGCGCCTGGAGAAGGACGCCGACACTAGGGCGCTTGAAAAGACACTGTCCGATGCGCTGGGGATGAGCGTCAGCATCGACCACCGCGGTTCCGGTGGCGAATTGCGGGTCCGCTATCGCTCCCTCGAGCAGCTTGAGGACATCTGCCGGCGGCTGCAGGGCTGATGGTCGGCGGTCTGCGCGTCAGCCGCGCCCGCCCTGGCGCGCTGCTGTCGCGATGGACATCAGCAGACGTCCGGCCAGTGTCGGGGCGATCGGGGCGCGGGCGCGTGTCTCGAAACCGGCTTCGGCAAGTCTGACCACGATCCGCTGCAGCTTCTCGGCCGTCCACAGGCCTATTTGCCGTTCCACGGCGGGCTTGCGCCGGAAGAAGACCGGCGGTTCGAACCGTTCCACGGCATTGCGCGCCGGTGTGCCGCTCTCCACCGCGAGGCGGGCCTTGTGAAGCCCTAGGGCATGGCGGGTCGTCGCCGCAATGATCTGAGCCACCGCGATGCCGGCCCCGTCGGCACGCAGCAGAAGGCGATCAAGCTCTTCGGGCTGTCCGCCGAGGGCGGCATCGACGATGGCGTCGACCCCCAGCGCCAGGCTTTCGCCGGCGACAGCCTCGATATCGGCGACGGTGATCGCGCCCTGGCCGTGGCAGTAGAGGCAGATCTTGCGGATTTCGGCGCGCGAGGCGGCGCGGTCGCCGCCGAGAATCTGGGTGAGGAGGGTCACCGCCGCCGGTTCGATCTGCAGACCGGCCTGGCGGGCCTCGTCGGCGACCAGGCGCTTGAGCTCGGCCTCGCCATCGGCATAGCAGGGAATGACGGCGGCGGTGGCAGAGCGTTCCGCGTCGGTCCGCAGCGGTGCCGTCTTCTTCAGATCGCCGGCCTCGATCAGGATGGCGGCGCCTTCCGGAGGCGAGGCGAGCAGCGGCGCGACGGCGGCCGCGATGGGCTTTTCGCCGGCCCGGACCCAGATCAGCCGCCTTCCGCCGAACATCGACAGGGTGCCTGCCTCGTCGGCCAGCCGCGCCGGATCGCTGGCGAGGCTATCGCCGTCGAGCCGCGTGACGTTGAAGGGATCGTCGAGGTCGGCGGCGATCTTGCCAGCGATGGCGCGGGCGCGTTCGGAGACGAGGCCGACATCGGGTCCGTAGACCAGGATGATGGGGCGCCGCGGGTCCGGTCCGGCGATGAACCGATCGATGTCGGAGCCCTTGAGGATCGTCACGCCGTCATCTCGGGCGGGTCGCGTACCAGCCGGCGACCTGGGTGACGATGTTCTCGGCCAGCGCCTTGGTCGCGCGCTCCTGCGCCTCAATGACAGCCCGGTCGGAGGCGAGGCGCTGCGCCGTTCGGTCAAAAGAGGCGGAGGCAAAGGCGGAGCCGCGATGGATCACCTGCGTGTCGCCGACCGCGGTGATCGTATAGAAGCCGAACATGGTGACGGACTGGGCCGAAGGCCGGCCGGCGGCGGTGTTGAGCGCCAGGGGGACGGTGTCGACGCCGAGGGCGACACGCAGAACATGGGTCGGAGAGGCGGCGCGGCCGCCGCCGCCCTGGGTCAGATAGATGAGCTCGTTGCGCAGGATAACGCCGCTGCGGCCGGGGATCTCCGGGATGTCGAGATCGCGCAGCGCCGCCTGGGCGTTGCGTCCGCCGGTGACCACGGTCGGATCGCCGTAAAGCGGTGCGAAACACCCGGCCAGGGCGGCGGAACAGACGCAGACCGCGACGACGCGGCCAAGGCGAGCGAACGAGGTGTCAACCCACGACATTCACGATCCTCTGCGGCACGACGATGATCTTCTTCACGGGCCGCCCTTCCAGCGCCTTGCGCACGGCGTCGAGGGCGATCGCAGCGGTCTCGATATCCTTTTGGGCCGCCTCGCGAGGGATCGTCAAGTCCGCTCGCTTCTTGCCGTTGACCTGAACCGGCAAAGTGATCGTGTCCTCGACGAGAATGGCCCGGTCGACCACTGGCCATGGTTCTTCCGCCACCAGGCCCTTCTGGCCGAGCGCCGTCCAGCACTCCTCGGCCAGATGCGGCATCATCGGGGCGACCAGGCGCACGAGGATGCTGCCCGCCTCGGCGAGGGCGGCGGCCATGTCCGGCGCCGCGGCGCCCCCGCGCAGCCCGTCGAGCGTCTTCGCAAGGGCATTGGCGAGGGTGTAGATGTGGGCGACGCAGCGGTTGAAGGCGAGACGTTCGACGTCGGCCTCGACTGCGGCCAGGGCCTGGTGCGCCGCGCGGCGGATGGCCGTGGCCTCCCCGCCAAAAGAGGCCGTCGTGGCCGCGGAAGCAGTCTGCGCGGCGATCTCGCCGACGATGCGCCAGAGCCGCTGGACGAACCGGCTGGCGCCCTCGACGCCGGCCTCGGTCCAGATCACGTCGCGCTCGGGGGGCGAGTCCGACAGCATGAACCAGCGAGCTGTGTCGGCGCCATAGGTGTCGATGATGTCGTCGGGATCGACGACGTTCTTCTTCGACTTCGACATCTTCTCGATGGAGCCGATCTCCACCGGCTGGTTCGAGCCCTTGAGGACGGCCATGCGCTGGTCGCCCTCACCGGAGATCGTGATCTCCGCCGGCGTCACATAGGTTCCGTCCGGGACGCGATAGGTCTCGTGGACCACCATGCCCTGTGTGAACAGGCCGCGGAACGGCTCGTCGAGGCCGGCATGGCCCGTCGCCTTCATGGCGCGGGTGAAGAAGCGCGAATAGAGCAGGTGCAGGATCGCGTGCTCGATACCGCCGATATACTGGTCCACGGGCAGCCATGCGTCGGCCACCCCCGGATCGGTCGGGCTGCTGGTGCGCCAGGGATCGGTGAAACGGGCGAAGTACCAGGACGAATCGACGAAAGTGTCCATCGTGTCGGTCTCGCGCCGGGCGGGCTTGCCGCAGGACGGGCAGGCGACGTGTTTCCAGGTCGGATGGCGGTCGAGCGGGTTGCCGGGCTTGGAGAAGTCGGCATCGTCGGGCAGGACGACGGGCAGCTGGTCGTCCGGTACCGGCACCGCGCCGCAATCGTCACAATGGACAACAGGGATCGGGCAGCCCCAGTAGCGCTGGCGCGAGATCAGCCAGTCGCGCAGGCGGAAATTGACCTTCCGGGCGGCAACGGGCTTGCCGTGCAACGCCGTCTTTTCCAGCCGTCCGGCGACTTCCGCGAAGGCGGCGTCCGTCGTCATTCCGTCGAGGAAGCGCGAATTGACCATGAGGCCGTCGCCGTCATAGGCGGTGTCGGTCACGGTGAAATCGGAACCGGCATCGGCGGGTTTCACCACCGTCTGGAAGGCCAGGCCGTATTTGTTGGCGAATTCGATGTCGCGCTGGTCGCCCGAGGGGCAGCCGAAGATGGCGCCGGTGCCGTAGTCCATCAGAATGAAATTGGCGACATAGACCGGCACTTCCCATGCCGGATCGAAGGGGTGGATCGCCTTGATGCCGGTGTCGAAGCCGAGCTTTTCCGCCGTCTCCAGAGTCGCGACCGAGGTCCCCATGCGGCGGCACTCGTCGGAGAAGGCGGCAAGTTCCGGATTGGCCTCCGCGGCGGCCCGTGCCAGCGGGTGGTCGGGCGCGATCGCCATGAAGGCGGCGCCGAACAGGGTGTCAGGGCGCGTCGTGTAGATCTCGAGCTCGGCATGGCCGGCGGGCGCCGTACCGTCCTTCAGGGCCCAGCGGATCATCAGGCCCTCGGAGCGGCCGATCCAGTTCTTCTGCATCAGCCGGACCTTGTCCGGCCAGCGGTCGAGGCCGTCGAGGGCGGTGAGGAGGTCGTCGGAATAGTCGGTGATCTTCAGGAACCACTGGGTGAGGTCGCGCTGCTCCACTAGTGCCCCGGAACGCCAGCCGCGGCCGTCGATGACCTGCTCGTTGGCGAGCACGGTCTGGTCGACCGGGTCCCAGTTCACCTTGGCCGAGCGGCGCTCGACCAGGCCGGCGCGCATGAAATCGGCGAAGAGCTTCTGCTGGTGGCGGTAATAGGAGGGGTCGCAGGTGGCCAGTTCGCGCGACCAGTCGAGCGACAGGCCCATGCTCTTCAGCTGCGCCTTCATCGTGGCGATATTGGCATAGGTCCATTCCTTCGGATGGACCTTGGAGGCCATGGCAGCGTTCTCGGCCGGCAGGCCGAAGGCATCCCAGCCCATGGGGTGGAGCACGTTGAAGCCGCGGGCGCGCTTGTAGCGGGCGACGACGTCACCCATCGTGTAGTTGCGGACATGGCCCATATGGATGCGCCCGGACGGGTAGGGGAACATCTCGAGGACGTAGTATTTCGGCCGCGGATCGTCGTTCTTCGTCTCGAAGATGGCCTTCTCGTCCCAGACCGCGCGCCATTTCGGCTCGGCGGTGCGGGCATTGTAGCGTTCGGTCGACATGATGGGCGGCAGGTCCGGACAGCAGGGCAAAAGCGAGCGCGGACAACACACGAAAGGGCCCGGCCGGTCAAGGATTTGGCGCATGCGGGGCGCGTGCTGGTCGTCCCCTGCCGCGCATGGTAGCTCCGACGCCGTTCGAGGAGTCTGACCGATGACCAATGCCGTGTCCCGTCTCGCCAACGTGAGATCCGCCATTGCCGCTGCGGCGGCCGCTGCGAAACGCCCGGAGGGGTCGGTAACGCTGGTGGCGGTGTCGAAGACCTTCCCCATTGAAGCCATCGAGCCGGTTCTGGCAGCGGGCCAACGCGTCTTCGGCGAGAACTACGTGCAAGACGCGAAGGGCAAGTGGCCGGAGCTGCGCGCGCGCTATCCCGATGCAGAGGTCCACATGATCGGGCCGCTGCAGTCGAACAAGGCCAAGGAGGCGGTGGCCCTCTTCGACGTGATCGAGACGCTGGACCGCCCGTCCCTGGCGAAAGAACTGGCGAAGGAAGTTGCCCGGGCGAAGGCTGCCGGGGTGCGCGTCCCACGCTTCCTCGTCCAGGTGAACACCGGCGCCGAGCCGCAGAAGGGCGGCGTGCTGCCGGAGGCGGCCGACGCTTTCATCCGCGCCTGCCGTGAAGAGCATGGCCTCACCGTCGAGGGCGTCATGTGCATTCCGCCGGCGGACGAGCCGCCGGCGCCGCATTTCGCCCTGCTCACCACCATCGCGCGGCGCAACGGGCTGAAGATCGTCTCGATGGGTATGAGCGCGGACTATCCGACCGCCGTCGCCATGGGGGCTACTCATGTGCGGGTCGGCAGCGCCATTTTCGGCGCGCGGGGCTGACGGCCTCTCCGGTCAGTCCTTGCCACGATTGACGTAGGTCGCGTTGCCAAGGCCGGTGCCGATGGTGACGACGCCCCATTCCTTCGCGTCCTGCATGTCCGGAACCTCGCTGAGGCCCTGAACCACGGCGTCGTTGTGCACGACGATGACGGTCTCGTGGCCCCCGATTTCGGGAATTGCCTTGGCGAGGGCAGCCGGCAGGTTGAAATGCTCACTCTCCCAGGTGCCGCCGGGCAGGTTCTGGCCGCCGCGGTCGATGGACCCGTCCGTCCTGATCAGGCCCGGGCAGCCGATGCCGATGATCGGGGCAAGCGTCAGGCCCTCTTGACCCGCCTTGCTGATCAGGTCGTTGAGCATGGCCGCCAGCTTCTCGATGGCGGCGGTCCGCGAGGGCTCGTCATCGGCATGGCGCCAAAGCTCCGACGTCCGCACCTCGGCCTTCGACAGGTCCCTGGCCTTTTTCATGTGGAGGTCCACCAACCCGGCGCGGATGTTGGTGCCACCAATATCAACGGCGAGGATGGCGTCATGGCCCGCCAGCGTCCAGGCGGGCATGAGGTGGGCCGCGCCGATGAGGCCGGCCTCGTCGGGATGATGGCGGATGGGTTTCAGGTCCACGTCGATGCCGTCCGCCTTGAGCAGAATGTCGGTTCGGGCGATGGCAAGCTCGCCGATGCGGCCGCCACGGAATCCGCCGCCGACGGCAATTCGCTTGACGTTCTGCCACGGCTTGGTGCGGCGAAAGCGGCGGATGACGCCGGCAAGTTCCTGGGCGAAATCCTCGATGGCACCGAGGACGACGGCGGCTGCCTCCTTGTCCTTACCGTGCATGGCCTTGTCGAGCCGCTTCTTGGTCAGCTCCGCCGTCTCGACGTCGCCGAAGGGATCGGCATCGCATTTGCCGAGCCTCTCGCGCCAGTCGTCAAGCTTCGCGGAAAAGGCGCGCTTGCTAGCGCGGTCGCCGATGAAGCCCTCCTTGTCGCGCAACTCGAGATTGTAGCTGGAGATGGTAACCGACGGCAGTTGCTCGGCGCCGTGGCTGGCGATCGGTTCCCGCGTTCCATGCACCTTGCCTGATCGCTTCGTTGTCGCCTTGGCCATCATTCGCCCCCGCTTTGCACCGGAAGCCATAACGTGCGTCCCGGTCCCGCGTTCCGCGGGCTGGGCGCCACCGTCTCGACGGCCGCGGGAACCAAACGGCGACCCGGGCATTGTTAGGTCATTGGGTCGAATTAAAGGTGCGGTATTTCCGTGTGGTTTCTGCTGTCCGGTTCTGGGTTGAACACGGTCCGGGCCGTGTCCCGCATCCATGGGTCCGGCGCATGCGCGTGAGACCAAGTGCGCATCCGGTCCTCGCCGAGCTTGTGGCACAGATCACCGCACGGCCCGATCGCTACGCCCTGTTTTCCGATTTCGACGGGACGCTCGTCGAGATCGCCGACCGGCCGGATCAGGTGGTGGTTCCCGCCGATCTTGCAATCAATCTGCGACGCGTGTGGCAGATGTTGGGTGGTGCGCTGGCCATTATCACCGGGCGTCCGTTGCGGCAGGTGGAGGCCTATATCGGCGCTGCCGGGCTGGAGGCCTCCGGCCTCCACGGCATCGAGTTCAACTTTCCCCTGACGGCAGGCGGCTCCCCACCGGCGCCGCAGGCGCCCCGCGCGCTGGTGAGCGAAGTGGTGAAGGTCGTGGCCGCGGAGCCCGGTTTTCGCCTTGAGAACAAGGGCGCGATCCTGACCGTGCATTTTCGCCAGGTTCCGGCGGCTGGCGGGCGGCTCAAGGCTGCGCTCGAGGCCATCATCGAGCGCCTGAAGCTCGACCATCACCTTAAGGAAGGCCGCGCCGTCATCGAGATCATCCCCAACGGCACGTCCAAGGGTACGGCGCTCGCCGAGTTCCTGCGCCGCACCCCCTATGCCAGCCGCATTCCCGTGATGATGGGCGACGACAAGGCTGACGAGGATGCCTTCGCCGTCGCCCACGAGGCTGGAGGTCTCGGCCTGAAGGTCGCCGGCGAACATTTCAGGGTGGGCGACGAGCCCTTCCGCCATGCCGGCGAGGTGCGAGCCTTCATTGCTGCCCTTGCCGCTCACAGCCGATGACAGCGAGGCGCAGCCGATGACAGAACCCCAGCCACCTCACAAGCGCCTCGCCCCGCCGTCCATGGCGATCATCGGCAACAGCACGATGGCGGCCCTGATCGATCAGAAGGCGCGGATCCTATGGACCTGCTGGCCGCGGATCGACGGTGATCCGCTGTTCTCGGCGCTCGTCGGCGGCGCCGATCCGCAGCGCGGTTTCCTGGCGGTAGAGCTGGAGGGTATGACCGCGTCCACCCAGTCATACGAACGCAACACCGCCATCCTCGTCACGGTGATGACGGCGGCTGACGGATCAGCGATCCGGGTCACCGACTTTGCGCCGCGTTTCAAACAACATGACCGCATCTTCCGACCGCCGATGATTCTCCGACGGATCGAGCCGATCGCCGGGACGCCGCGTGTCAGGGTGAAGATGCGGCCGACCATGGCCTATGGCCGCCATGACGGCCGGCCGATTCCCGGCTCCAACCATATCCGCTACGTCTCCGAAGCCGGCGCTGTCCGCCTCACCTCGGACATACCGGTGGCCTACCTGTCATCCGAGGCGCAGTTCGTGGTCACCCGGCCGATGACCATGATCATCCATGCCGACGAGACTTTCCCCAATTCGATCGAGGACGTCTGGTTCGCCTTCCTGCGCTCGACCCGGCAATACTGGCTCGACTGGGTGCGCTACCTCTCCATTCCCTATGAGTGGCAGGACGCGGTGATCCGCGCCGCAGTGACGCTGAAACTGTGCTCCTGCGAGGAGACAGGTGCCATCGTCGCTGCGCTCACGACGTCCATTCCCGAAGCGCCAGGCACCGGGCGGAACTGGGATTACCGGTTCTGCTGGCTGAGGGACGCGTATTTCACCGTCCACGCATTGAACAAGCTCGGCGCGACGCTGACGATGGAGCGCTTCCTCGACTACATGCGCTCGGTCATCGCGGCGGAGAAGGGGCCCTACCTCAAGCCCGTCTACGCGATCGTGCCGGAACAATCGCTGCACGAGTGGATATCCGAATCTCTCCCAGGCTTCGACGGCGACGGACCGGTGCGGATCGGCAATGCCGCGGCCGAGCAGGTCCAGCATGACGTTACCGGCAGCATGATCCTGGCGGCGTCGCAGATGTTCTACGATCACCGCCTGCCGAAGCTCGGCGACGCCGCGCTGTTCCATGAGTTGGAGGTCCTTGGCGAGACGGCGGCCACCATGGCCTTCGAGCCTGATGCCGGCATCTGGGAATATCGCGGTCGCCGGGCGATCCACACCCATTCTGCGGCCATGTGCTTCGCCGCCTGCGACAGGCTGGCCAAGATTGCCGAGCGGCTCGAGCTCAGGATCCGGCAGGATTACTGGCAGACCCATGCCGAGCGGATCCGAGCCGCGATCCTGGAGCGGTCCTGGAACGAGGCCCAGGGCTTCTTCGCAGCTAGTTTCGATGGTTCAGGCGCCGATGCAAGCACGCTGCTTCTCCACGAACTGGGCATCGTCGAGGCGAGCGACCCACGCTTCGTGCGAACCGTGGAGGCGCTGCAGAAGCGACTGACACGGCAGGGTTACTTGCTGCGCTACGACGACCGTGACGACTTCGGAACGCCGTCAACCTCCTTCACCATCTGCACCTTCTGGCTGGCCGACGCGCTCTATGCCATCGGCCGCGTCGACGAGGCGCGGGCGATCTTCGAGGCGCTTCTGGCTCGCCGCAACCATGTCGGGCTCCTGTCGGAGGACATCGACCCTGAGAACGGTGATCTCTGGGGCAATTTTCCGCAGACCTATTCGATGGTCGGCATCATCGTCACGGCCATGCGGCTGTCGCGCGACTGGGTTCACTAGGCCTGTGCCGCAGCCGGGCGGCTGCGGCCTGATCTGCTCACCGGACTGCCCGCTTCGGGTGGTCCAACCAACCAAAGGAGGGGGTAAGCCGGGCTGCTGACAGGGCGTCCCGGTGCCCGGATCGGATCCGATGAAGCAACTCACCCGAGGCGCAGTGGTCATGGTCTTGGCCACCCTGGTTCTGGTCGGTTTTCTTGCCGCTCTCGTGCCTCTGTCGAATTCCCTGATCGAGCAATGGGCTCGGCGCGACCTGGAACTGAGATCAGAGCTGGTATTCAACTCGATCCGGGATCGGGTCGAGCGGGAGATCGCCGGGCAGACCCAGCAGCTCGTGCCCTTCTTCGAGCGACTGACGGCCGATGAGCGGATCATGGCGCTCGGCCTCTGCGATGGGGGCGGCCGCATCACCGTCGCCACATCGAGGATGCCGAGTGGTCTCGATTGCCGCATCCCCGCAGCCATCGAAGAGGCGCCGTTCCAGGCGCGTTTCATCCGCACCCGCGTCGCTGGCGAGCGCTTGCTGATCGGCGTCTTCCCCCTTGCCGTTGCCGGCCAGCCGGCCAGTCTGATCATCCTGCACGAACTTGGCTTCGTCGCCGACCGCATTGGCGAGGCGCGGTGGTATCTCGTCATCGTCGGTCTCGCCTTGCTGCTGCTGGTCGGTGCGGTCGCCTCCCTGATCGTCGGCCTGCTGCAGCGCCGCTACATGAGCGCGGTCCTCGCCAGCATCCAGGACCTGAAGGCGGGCAGGGCGTCCCGCCCGCGCGGCGTCATGGATCCCGGCGTCCAGGAGGAAAGCCGCGAGATCCGCGGCCTGCTGCGCGATTTCCGCGAGAAGATCCGCCAGGAGGACGGCACGCCGATTGAATGGTCTCCCGCGACGCTGCAGGATCTGCTGGAGAAGGAACTGCCCGACGCCGAGGTCTTCGTCGTCTCCAACCGAGAGCCCTATATCCATAACCGCGACGGTGACAGAATCGTGGTGCAGCGGCCAGCCAGCGGGCTCGTCTCGGCGCTGGAACCCGTCATGCGCGCCTGTGGCGGCATCTGGGTGGCGCACGGGTCGGGCTCCGCCGATCGCGATACCGTCGACGCCAGTGATCATGTCGCCGTGCCACCCGCCAAACCGGCCTATCGCCTCCGCCGTGTCTGGATCACGGAGGAGGAGCAGGAGGGCTATTACTACGGCCTGTCCAACGAAGGTCTGTGGCCGCTCTGCCACCTGGCCTATGTCCGCCCGATCTTCCGCGATGGCGACTGGCAGCAATATGTGGCGATCAACCAGCGATTCGCCGACGCGGTGGCGCGCGAGGCGACGCGGCCGGACCCGATCATCCTGGTCCAGGACTACCATTTCGCCCTGCTGCCACGGATGATCCGCGAACTGCTGCCGAAAGCGACCATCCTGACCTTCTGGCATATCCCCTGGCCGAACGCCGAGGCTTTCGGCATCTGTCCATGGAAGGAGGAGATCATCGCGGGCCTGCTTGGCTCAACCGTGCTCGGTTTCCACACCCAAGCCTACTGCAACAATTTCTTCGAGACCGTCGACCGCTTCATGGAAAGTCGCATCGATCGCGAGCACCGTTCCGTGGTTTTCGGCGGCGAGGAGACCATGGTGCGGCCCTATCCGATCTCGATCGAATGGCCGCCAGCGGCCCTTCTGTCGCAGCAGCCGGTCGCCACCTGCCGTCAGGTGGTGCGCGAACGCTACGGTCTCGGCCCCGACATGAAGATTGGCGTCGGCATCGAGCGTTTCGACTATACCAAGGGCATTCTCGACCGGCTCCAGGCCATCGACGAGCTGCTCATCCGCCGGCCCGAATGGAAGGGGCGCTTCACGTTCATCCAGATCGTCGCGCCGACCCGCTCGAAACTGACGAGCTATACGGCGCTGCAGAAGCACGCCTTGCGCATCACCGCAGAGGTGAACGCGCGCCACGGCAGCGAGGGCTACCAGCCGATCCACCTCGTCATCCGCCACCACGAGCCGGAAGAGGTCTATGAACTGTTCCGTGCGGCCGATCTCTGTGTGGTCTCCAGCCTGCATGACGGGATGAACCTCGTGGCCAAGGAATTTGTCGCGGCGCGCGACGACGAGCTGGGCACGCTCGTCCTGTCCCGTTTCGCGGGGGCCTCGAGCGAACTGTCAGAGGCGTTGATCATCAATCCCTATGATGTGCAGGGCATGGCGGAGGCCATCGGCCGTGCCCTTGTCATGGGCGAGCCCGAGCAGCGCGAGCGCATGCGCCTGATGCGCAGCCATGTACGCGAGCGCAACGTTTATCGCTGGGCCGGCCAGATCCTCCTCGACGCGTCGCGTCTGCGTAAACGCCGGCGGGTGCAGGAATTCCAGATCGGCGAGTAACCGGGGGGCGAAACCCGGGCGCCTCCGCCGCGTTGCCAGAAGGGCCGGGGAGGCGCGCGTGACGACAAAGGCGACTGCGGCGGGCGACGGTCCGATCATCGAAACAGACATCCCGGCGCGCCTCGATCGCCTGCCTTGGGGACGCTTCCACACGCTGGTCGTGGCGGCGCTTGGCATAACCTGGATCCTTGACGGTCTGGAGGTGACACTGGCCGGCACCGTGGCTGGAGCGTTGAAGGCCAGTTCCGTGCTGCAATTCTCCAATCTCGATGTCGGGCTCGCGGGCAGCGCCTATCTCGCCGGTGCAGTGCTGGGCGCGCTGCTTTTCGGCTGGCTGACGGATCGCCTCGGGCGCAAGAGGCTCTTCTTCATCACCCTTTCGGTTTATATCGTGGCCACCGCCGCGACCGCCTTCAGCTGGAACCTGTGGACCTTCATGCTGTGCCGTTTCGTCACCGGGGCCGGGATCGGCGGCGAATACGCGGCCATCAACTCCACCATCCAGGAGCTGGTCCCGGCGCGGGTGCGAGGCTGGACCGATCTTGTCATCAACGGGTCCTTCTGGATCGGCGCCGCCCTCGGCGCGGTCGGGGCTATTGTGCTCCTCGACCCCCGCGTCCTGAACCCTGATCTCGGGTGGCGCGCCGCTTTCCTCATCGGAGCGCTTCTCGCGCTCGTCATCTTTTTCATGCGGATGTGGCTGCCGGAGAGTCCGCGCTGGCTGATGACCCACGGCCGGACCGCAGAGGCCGAGGCCATCGTTGCCGGCATCGAGGGACGGCTGCGGGCCGCGGGTCACCTAATCCCCGACACGCCACTGCGGAAGGTCCGCCTGAAGGCACGGACCTCGACGCCCTTCGCCGAGGTCTTCCACACACTGTTCCGCCGCCACCGCCGCAGGTCCGCGGTCGGTTTCGTGCTGATGGCGGCGCAGGCCTTCTTCTACAACGCCATCTTCTTTACCTATGCCCTCGTCCTGACCGACTTCTACGGCATCGCTGCCAACCAGGTCGGCTGGTATATCCTCCCCTTCGCGCTGGGCAACGTGCTCGGGCCGGTCATGCTCGGTCGTTTCTTCGACACCTGGGGGCGCCGCCCGATGATCGCCCTGACCTATACGATGTCCGGTGTGCTGCTGGCGGCGACAGGTTGGCTGTTCGCGCAAGGGCTCCTGACGGCCCAGATGCAGACCTTCGCCTGGATGATGATTTTCTTCTTCGCCTCGGCCGCCGCGAGTTCCGCCTACCTGACCGTCAGCGAGACCTTCCCGCTGGAGCTCAGGGCGCTGGCCATCGCCATCTTTTATGCGATCGGAACCGGGATCGGTGGCATTTTTGGTCCCTGGTTATTTGGTGCGCTGATCGAGACGGGGTCGCGGTGGTCGCTGTTCGGCGGCTACATGGTCGGGGCGGTGCTCATGGTGATCGCCGCTGGCGTGATGTGGCGCTATGGCACCGCAGCAGAGCGGCGGTCGCTGGAAGACATCAGCCGCCCGCTCTCCCATGTCGACTGACGGCCTGCAATGGCTGCATGGCCGCTCCGCAATCGGCCGGCAGGTCTTTGCATCGGTATCGATGGTCGATACAACCGTTCCGAATTACGCTTTCGGAAGCTATCGAGGGGTCCACTACCGTGTCGACGCAGCAGGGTTTCGAGCGCCGCTATCAGGCGCCAGAGCGCGAACCGATCATCGAGGTCGACGAGCGGCTGTTCCTCAAATCCGCGGCGCGATCCTTCTATGTGCTGGAGGCCTTTGCCCGCAGCCCGCGCCCGTTGTCGCTGGCGGAGGTCGCCAAGGCCGCCAAGATTTCGAAGAGCGCTGCCCAGCGTGTCGTCCAGACGTTGCTCGTCCTCGGCTATCTTGAGCGCTCGCCGACAGGGACGGGTGTCGTTCCCGGCCGGCGTATCCTCGACCGGTCCTTCGACTACCTCCGGTCGAATCCCCTCATCGAACGGGCGACGCCGATCCTCACCGAGTTGCGCAAGACTTGCGGCGAGCGGGTGGACCTGAGCCTCTTCGACGACGTGACGATCCTCTATGCCATCCGCCTGCAGAGCAAGCGCGAGACCTTCTACGCCACGCTGTCGGGCCGCCGCATGCCGACCTTCGCCACGGCCGGCGGCCGGGCAATGCTGGCCTTTCTCGACGATCGCCATGCCGACGACATCGTCAGGCGATCGAAACTTGCGCCGCTCACTCCGAAGACCCTCGTCGACCCGGTCCTGATCCGCCAGCGGATCGAGGAGGCCCGTCGGGACGGCTATGCCTCTGTGCTGGAGGAAAGCCTGATGGGCGAGATCGTCGTCGCGGCGGCGGTGGTCAAGGAGCGCAACATGCCCGTCGGCGCCATCCATATCGCTGGGTCGCTGGCCGACTGGTCCGCGGAGGATTTCCGCAAGCGTTTCGCCCCGCTTGCCATCGAGGCGGCCCGCGCCCTGTCAGGGTGAAACCACCCCGACGTGATCACCGTTCCGGATGGCTCGTCTTGCTGCGATGCAGCGGAGCCTCCCAGCCGGTCCAGTCCCTTTCCGCGGTTGCCAGAGCCGCCCGCCTCATCAGGAGATGACCATGAGCCAGGATCCCACTCCTCTGTTCCAACCTTTCACCCTCGGCGATCTGGTGCTGCCCAACCGCATCGTCATGGCGCCCCTGACGCGCAACCGCGCGGCCCCGGGAACCGACGCGGCCAATGCCATGACCGCCACCTATTACCGGCAACGTGCCACGGCTGGCCTCATCATCTCCGAGGGGACCCAGGTCTCGCCGCAGGGCCAGGGCTATCTGCAGACACCCGGCCTCTACAGCGAGGCGCAGATCGCCGGCTGGAAGACAGTCACCGACACGGTCCATGCCGCCGGCGGGCGGATGTTCGCCCAGATCTGGCATGTCGGCCGAATCTCGCACGAATCGCTGCTCAACGGCGGCGTGCCGGTGGCGCCATCGGCCATTCCCGCGAAATCCAAAACCTATATTGCCGGCGGCTTTGCCGACGTCACGCCTCCCCGCGCCCTGACGCTCGCCGAAATCCCCGGTGTCGTCGGCGAATATGCCGATGCTGCCCTCAATGCCCAGAAGGCCGGATTCGACGGTATCGAGATTCACGGCGCCAATGGTTATCTCATCGACCAGTTCCTGAAGGACGGCGCCAACCAGCGCCAGGATGCCTATGGGGGTTCGGCGGAGAACCGGGTGCGGTTCGGCCTCGACGTGGTCGATGCGATTCTGAAAGTCTTTCCGAAGACCCGCCTCGGCATCCGGCTGTCGCCGGTCAGCCCGGCCAACGACACTGTCACCTCCGATCCGGCCGAGGTCTTCGGCCTGTTCGTGGCGGAATTGTCGAAGCGCGGCATCGCCTTCATCCATGTCGTCGAGGGTGCCACCGGTGGCCCGCGCGACAACGTGCCCTTTGACTGGGTGGCGCTGCGCAAGTCCTTCTCGGGTGCCTATATCGCCAATAACGGCTATACGCGCGACCTCGCCATCGACGCCGTCCGCGACGGCAAGGCCGATCTCGTCGCCTTCGGCAAGGCCTTCATCGCCAATCCTGACCTGGTCGAGCGTCTGCGCCGCGACGCACCACTGAACGAACTCGACCGGACGACGCTCTATGGCGGCGACACCAAGGGCTATACCGACTATCCCGCCCTGGCCGACGCAGCGGAGTGACGGGGCACGATGGGGAGCCGTTACGCCGCTTCCCAATTCGGTCTGAGGCAAACGGCGATCGCGATGGGGTCATCGGCATTGGCGGGCCTCGCCCGGCTGCCCCCTTGCTGCGGGCTGCAGGCCGATCGCGCGGGCCGTGGCCGCGATCCGCAGGCCAGATGGACCACTCAACCGAAGCGCTAACCGTTTCCGCGCCTGCCGGAGCTGCAATGGCCCGGGTCTAAGGCTCTTGCCGACGGGGGGTGCCGGAGAGCCGTTCATCGGCGCGGTCGGGGGGGTGTTGCTGATGGCGCCACTGTGCCCGTGCCGGGCCGAATGGGGGACCCGGAAAGCCCGGCACCGACGGGACGCATTCTAAAGCCTTGACCTTCCCATGGTGGGAAGGATGACATTCGACAAGACGAATGCATCCGGAAGGGAACTGACCTCATGCTCCGCAGCGGCAAATGGCTTGCCCTGGTTCTCCTGCTGGGATGTTCCATCGGCGCCGTCGTCTGGTCCCTGCGCTATCAGTCGCTGGGCTTGGCGGTTGCAGGGCTCGAGGAAGGGGTGCCGATCGAGGTTTTTGGACTTGGCACGGTCGAGGCGCAGGTGGTCGCCCGGGTCGGCTTCAAGCAAGCGGGAACGCTGGTGGAGCTGGCAGCCGACCATGGCGACGTGGTCCCGGCCGGACGGCTTCTGGCGCGCATTGACAGCCGGGAACAGGATGCTCGCGCCGCCAAGGCCCGTTCCGGTGTCGCCAATGCCGAAGCGGCAATCATGGTGACGGAAGCGGTGTCGAACCGTAGCAGCGTTGTCTACGCGCAGCGCCAGCAGACCAACCAGCGCCGGCAGGCTCTGCTGTCGCGCGGCACGATCTCCATCGAACAGGCGGAAGAGGCGCAACTCGCGGAGACCACGGCCCGGGCCGACATGACCGTCGCCCAGGCCGAGGTGGTCGCGGCGCGGGCGCGTCTCGAGGATGCGCGGGCGCAGTCCGCTTTCGAGGAGGCCATTCTCAGTCAGCACGCCCTGCGGTCACCTTTCTCGGGCGTGGTGATCGCCCGAGCCAAGGAACTCGGGGCTGTGGCGGGGGCGGGAGAAACCATCTTCACGCTGGTCGATCCGGCGACTTACTGGGTGCTTGCCTATTTTGACGAGGCCAGGACAGGCGCCATCGCTCTCGGGCAGCGGGCAACCATCCGACTGAGGTCGCGGCCTGGTCAGAGCTTTTCCGGCCGGGTCGTCCGAATGGGCCTGGAGGCCGATCGGGTGAATGAGGAACGGCGGGTCTATGTGACCTGCCAGGACTGTCCCGCCGATGGCTACGTGCTCGGCGAGCAGGCGGAGGTGACCATCCGGACCGGCTATCTGCCACGGACCGTGCTGGTTCCGGAAGCCATGATCGACGGCCTCCGCCAAAGCCAGGGAACGGTATGGGTAATCCGCGACGGGCGCCTCGCCCGCCGCACCCTGACCTTCGGCCAAAGGACACTGGACGGTCGCCACGAGGCGACGGGGGTGCTCCCCGGCGAGGCCATTGTCATCGAGCGCCATGCGCGCGCCTATGAGGGCCGGACCGCCACGGCGCGGACGGTGCCATGAACCTCGCCCTGCGCGACATCCGGCACAATCTCGGACGCTTCCTGCTGACCTGCCTCGGGCTCAGCCTTCTCCTCGGCGTCGTCATGTCGATGATCGGCATCTATCGCGGGCTGGTCGCCGATGCGCTCGGCATTGCGCGCGCGCCGGCCGCCCAGATCTGGGTGGTGGAGGCCAAGAGCCGCGGCCCCTTCGCCGAAGCCTCCCGCATCCCGGGCGACACGCGCGAGGCGATCGCCCGCATCGCCGGGGTCGCGGATTCCGGGTCCGTTACCTACCAGTCGGTCGAGGCCAGCTTCCGCGATCGCCCCTTGCGTCTCTATGTGATCGGTTTCGAGCCCGGGCGGCCGGGCGGGCCGCGCCTGCTGACCGAAGGCCGCCCCATCACGCAGGCTCGTTTCGAGATGATCGCCGATGCGCGCGGCGGCCTGTCCATCGGCGATGTGGTGACGATGGGACGCAGCCGCTTCCACGTGGTCGGAACCACGACCGGCCAGGTCGCCTCCGGCGGTGATCCCGTCGTCTATGTGACGCTCAAGGACTCGCAGCGCCTGCAGTTCGATCTCACCCCGTCCGCCCAGCGCCGGGAGCAGGCACGCGGCGCGTCCGGCGGCTCCTCCGACATCGTCAATGCCGTGGTGGCGACTCTCATACCCAATGCTTCGACCGGGCTCGTCGCCGACACGATCAGGCGCTGGAAGCACCTGAATGCCCTCAGCCAGGAGGAGCAGGAGACGATCCTGACCCGCTCCGTCGTGGAAATGGCGCGCCGCCAGATCGGGCTCTTCACATCCCTGCTGCTCGCCGTCTCGGCCGTCATCATCGCCCTGATCATCTATACATTGACCATCGACAAGCTGCGCGAGATCGCCACGCTCAAGCTCATCGGGGCGCCGGACAGAGTCATTATCGGGCTCATTGTCCAGCAGGCCCTGGCCATGGGCGTGATCGGTTTCGGCTTCGGGCTCGCGCTGATCCTCACCATCAAGGACCGGTTTCCCCGCCGGGTGGTGATCGAGCCCTCCGACGTTGGCGTTCTGGCGCTGGTCATCCTCGCGGTCTGCATTCTGGCCAGCGGCCTCGGCGTCAGGCTCGCGCTCAAGGTCGATCCGGCCAAGGCGCTGGGAGGCTGACATGCCAAAGCCGCTGGTGAGCGTCCGCAATGTCTCCAAGCATTTTGGCGAGGGCGAGGCCCGGGTTGACGCACTCGTCGACGTCTCCCTCGACGTCATGGCCGGCGAGGTCGTCGGCCTCAAGGGGCCGAGCGGTTCGGGGAAGACCACATTGCTCAACGTCATCGGCTGTATCCTGGAGCCTTCCGCCGGGCAGTTGGTGCTCAATGACGAGGTTGTCTTCGACAGGAAATGGCTGACGCGCGACCTTCGCCGCATGCGGCTTGAGCGCATCGGCTTCATTTTCCAGGCGCACAATCTCCTGCCTTTCCTGTCGGTGGTGGAGAATGTCGCTCTGGTGCTGCGGCTGGCCGGTCAGAGCGAGCAGGCGGCGACAGCGCGGGCCGACGAACTCCTCACCTATCTGGAGGTCTCCCACCGGCGCAAAGCCATGCCGGCCCAGCTCTCGGGCGGCGAGGCGCAGCGGGTGGCGATTGCCCGCGCCCTTGCCAACCAGCCAAGGGTCATTCTGGCCGATGAGCCCACCGCCGCCCTCGATTCCGAACGGGCCCGCATCGTCATGGACCTGCTCCGCCGCGTCGCCGTCGAGAATGAGGCATCCATCATCACCGTGACGCATGACGAAAAGATCTTCTCGCGCTTCGACAGGCTGGTATCGCTCAGGGACGGACGTATCGACGCTTAGAGCAGCCCGACCAGAGGCTTGAGTCCTTTCAAGGCTATCGTGCCAACCGCTGACGGTGGTGCATCCTCCATCGGATTCCGGGCCTGGTTCGAATCGATCGCGGTTCAGCAGCTTTGCCTCGCAAACGCGGTGATGGGCCCGACACCCGATGACTACCGCATGAGCCGAGCTATACGGGTGAACCCCGGATACCCCCGCTATCCGTGGTCGTCGTTTGCCCGAAATGCCTTGAACGATAGTGTCTGGGGCCATCCCCAGTCGTGCTTATCAGGACCTCGGTCTTGAATGTACGCTGATACGCGTCCTTCGAGAGGCGATCGTCCGACGCTAAGCCTTGCTCGTTTGTACAAAAACGAAAATCCTAAATAACAACGATATTGCAATTTATGTTTATGTTTTAAATTTGCACGCACTTTCGAGGAGGTTCACTTCACACGGATCACCTTGATGCAACGGATGCGTCTTTTCACGTCTGATAACAAGGCCTCTGTGGCTATTTTGTTTGCTATTTCTCTGATGCCCGTCCTTCTCGCTGTCGGATCGGCGGTCGACTTCACAGTGGCGCAGAATACCAAGACGAAACTCCAGGCGATTGTTGATGCCGCTGCCCTCGGCGGCTTGCGGAGCCGGGGGTCCGAAGCCCTGGCGGCCGAAAACATCTTCGATTCCCAGAGCACGATCGGGAATGTCGAGCGCTCCTTCATCTTGAGGGGCGACACGCTGGAGGCTGTGGCTCGGACGCAGGTCCCCACCACCTTCATGAAACTCGTCGGCATTTCCACAGTGCAGGTCGAAGTGACCGCAAGATCCTTGCGTACGACGTCGAATGCCGCTTCTGCCGGCCAGCCTTGCATCATCGCGCTTGCACCGACAGCCAGGCAGGCTCTGCTGGTCAACTCCAATGCCAGGATCGACGCCCCCGACTGCGAGGTGCATGTCCGCTCCACGGCGTCGCCGGCCGCCATCTTCAATGCCGGTACGACCCTGAAACTCAAGAGGTTCTGCCTTCAGGGAACGAACATCATCAAGAACACGTCGAACCCGATGCCCATCGAGCTCGGCTGCCCTGCGGCCACCGACCCCTATGTGGATGCCCTGCCGAATCCGGTGGTGGGCGCCTGCAGCAACACCAGAAGCGTCTTTGATCCGCCCCCGCGCGGCGCCCCCCATGTGATGCCGGCGGGCTCCGTCTGGTGCAACCTGACGTTCAACGGGTCGCCGAGGGTCGTGTTCCAGCCCGGTCTGCACATCATCAAGGGCAGGATGATCATCAACGCGGGTGCCGTGGTGGAGGGCGCCGGCGTCACCTTCTTCTTTCCCGACACCGGTTCCGAAATCCGCTTCAATGGTCGATTGACCTCGCGCCTGACCGCACCGACGACCGGTCCCTACGCGAATATCCTGATGTTCGAGCCCAGCCCCGGACCGACAACGGGGACGTCGACAGTACAATATGTCTTCAACTCGTCGGTCAGCGAAGAGATATCCGGACTGATCTACCTGCCGCGCCGGAATCTCACCTGGAACTCCACGTCGACCGTCATCGGATCGAAGGTCCAGATCGTCGGCAACACGATCATCTTCAACGCGCTGGACTGGCGGCTGTCCACACCGACGCTGCCCGGTCGCGGCAGCCCGGCCGTGGATATGGTCAGACTGGTGCAATGATCCCAGACCCGCCCCGCGCTCCCCGACGCGACGCTGGTCCGCCCCACAGAACTGACAAGACCATTGATTTTATCGAGGATGTTCAATGCCGTCGCTCATGCCCAAGCTCAAGATCCGAGGCAAGGCCGTCGTCCTGGCCGTGATGCTCATCGCCATGACCTCGCTGGCTCTGACCTCTCTCGCCTGGGTGCAGATGCAGCAGCAGAATGACAAAACGGCGATGAGCCAGGCCCGGACAAGCCTGCGCACCCTTGCCGTCCTGTTGTCCCGCTCGGCGGAGGGCATCGACTTCACGATTGAGGCCGATCGTCTCGCCACCGTCAGGGCGGCTGCGATGCCGACCTTCGCGGAACACGCGCTGGTCGATCTCAATGTACAGGCCGGCGGTGGCGTCGCGACAATCTTCGTGACCGACGACAGGGGCGCGTTCATCCGGCGGTCGACCAATCTCAAAAAGGAGAACGGCGAGCGCGCCATCGGAACGTCGCTGGCGGCTGACCATCCTGCCCAGGCGTCCCTGCGGCAAGCAAAGCCCTATTACGGGCCGGCAAACCTGTTCGGCAGGCCTTATCTCACGGCCTATCAGCCCGTGCTCAATACAGAGGGCTCGGTGATCGGCGTTCTCTTCATTGGCATTCCGACCGAAGAGCTGGCGGCCGCCGCTCGACAGACGCTCTTCGCCCTGATCGTCGCGCTCCTCGGCATCGCCACCGTCTTCGGCCTTGCTGCCGCGGTTATCGTCCAGCGAGCGACCAGGCCGCTGTCCGCCGCGACGGCTTCCCTGAACCGCGTCGCAGACGGCGACCTCGACACGCCCGTCGTCGTTTCCGACAGGGCGGACGAGATCGGCGATCTCAGCCGTGCTCTCGCGGTCTTCCGCGACAACGCCCTTCAGGCGAGGCGGATCGCGGCGGAACAGGCCGAAGACCGCACCGCCAAGGAGAACCGTGCCATCGTTCTCGCCTCGGCCGTCGAGGAGTTCGACCGGACGGTCGTCGACGTCGTCTCTGCGGTGACGTCGGCGTCCACCCAGCTCGAAGCGGCGGCCCAGACGTTGGCCACCACGGCAGAGGCGACCCAGGGGAGGTCGGGCACGGTCGCGGCCGCATCCGAGCAGGCCTCTGGCAACGTCCAGGCGGTGGCGGCCGCCACCGACGAGATGACGTCCTCAGTGGAAGAGATATCCCGGCAGGTCCAGCATTCGATGCAGAAGGCCAATGCCGCTGTCGCCGAAGCCAAGACCACCGACCTCAAGGTTACGGAACTGCTGGACGCAGCGTCGAAGATCGGCGAGGTCGTGAAACTCATCACCGCGGTCGCCGAGCAAACCAACCTGTTGGCCCTCAATGCCACGATCGAAGCGGCGCGGGCAGGTGAGGCCGGCAAGGGCTTTGCGGTGGTCGCCAGCGAGGTCAAGGCTCTCGCCGGTCAGACCGCCCGGGCCACCGAGGCCATCGGCACCCAGATCCAGGCGATGCAGGGCGCCACGCGCGAGGCGGCCGCCTCGATCCAGGCCATCGGCGCGACCATTGTCGATGTCGCGGACATCGCGACCGCCATCGCCGCTGCCGTGGAAGAGCAGGGGGCCGCGACGCGCGAGATCGCGCGAAACGTCCAGGAGGCTGCCCGCGGCACGGTGGAAGTGTCTTCGTCGATCGTTGCCGTCAACGAGGGGGCGGTGGCGACCGGACAATCGGCGGGCCAGGTCCTCGATGCATCGGGTGAACTCTCTTCCCAGGCCGAGCGCCTCAAGCGGCAGGTGGACTCGTTCCTCGCCACCGTGCGGCACGCCTGAGTGCCGTGCCATGCTCCCAGGTTGCGCCAGCGTGTCGGGAAGCCGGCCTCCCATTCCTCAGGTCTTGACCCTTGAGGTTGGCGACAAGCTTGCGGGCCTCTGGCCCGTGAGCCCTCGTTCTTCACCGTTCCAGGTCTTCGCAGAGGCCGTGCGTCCCTTCGCGATCGAGACATCCATTCTGGACCGTAAAGTCACTCTGACGGGGCATCCCATCGGGGTTGGGCTGGTCGCGCAGATGTTCGAGCGCTGCGACCGGCAACCGACGATGGATGGACTGCCATCGGTTGCGGCCGATGTGGTGGGGATCGCTCTTCGCAATGATCTCGCCTTCCGTCTCGTTGGACTGCCCCATCCCCTGCGACCTCTCTCCCTGAGCCAGGTCCTGTTCATGCAGACCCTTCTGGATGGTGATCGCGATCTGGTCCTTGCGACCGGGCCGACCGGCAGCGGCAAGACCCATATTGCGGTCGCTGCGGGCATCAGCGCCGTGGCGTCCCATGCACGGAAGAAGCTTGTTCTGTCGCGGCCTCACGCCTTCGAGTCGGGCGATAGGATCCCTGCTGTCGCAAGGGCTGAGCTCGTCGGTGATTTTCAGCTCGTTCCACTGGAGGATGAGCTGAAGGAGCTCTTGGGGGCAGGCGAATTCCAACACCGGCGCGACGCTGGACTGATAGAGATCGTCCCGATTGGCCAGATGCGCGGAAGAACCTTCAACGATGCCTTCATCGTTGTCGACGACGCACAGAATCTCACGGTCCAGACGATGAGGATGGTCGTCGCACGGCTCGGCCGGCGATCCCGGATGGTCATTCTGGGTGATCCGCTGCACGCCGCGCTTCCCGATGGCGAGGCTTCGGGCTTCCAACACCTGATCGGTCTGGTGAGCGGCACCGACATTGCCGATGTCGTCAGCATCGCGGCTGGCCACATCGTCCGCAACGCGACAGTCGCCCGCCTCGAACAGCTCTATACCAAGGCGTTCCCCCGCACCCTCTAGCCCCCGATCCCGCCGGCGACCCGGATGGGACGCGAGCTGTTTCGGGCACCCAATGTCATCGGCGGCAGCCCTGGTCGGACTGCCACAGGAAGCTCGGATTGACCATGACACCGGATGAACAAGCGGTCCCTACCGAGGCGTCGGACATTGTCTTCGTCGACGGTTCCTGGTCGATCTTGATCGCCGAGGACAATCCGGGGTGCCGGGCCCGTCTCGAGGCGGCCCTGGCGGATTATTCCTATCCCACCGAGGTCCGGATCGTCGCCCGTGGCGAGGATCTCCTGCGGGAGCTGGCGACGAACGCTTACGATCTCGCCTTTGTCGACATCGCGCTCGGGACGTCGTCAGGTCTCGACGCGGTGCGAGCGGCCCGCGAGCAGGGCATGGGAACCTTTGTCGTCGTGGTGTCCGGCAGCCGGACTGCGCTCGATCGCAGCGAGGCGCGCGCCCTCGGTGCCTATGATTTCATCGGCAAGCCCGTCTCGACGCTGGACGTCCATCGCGCGCTTGATGCCTTTCAGAAGGTGAGGGCACGTTCGACCGCTTTGCTCATCGATGATAGCGGCACCGCCCGCCGGCTGATGAAGCGGATCTTCGACCGCTCGATCTTCCGGGTGGACGTGGTCGAGGCCGCCGATGGTGTCGAAGGCATAGAGCTTTTTGCCCGGGCTCCCACCGACTTCGTCTTCATCGACCTGCATATGGGCGGACTGGACGGTCTGGCGACGGCCCGGATCATCCGGGCTGTGAACCCGGACACGAAGATCGTGATCGTTTCGGCGGCTCTGTCGGGTCTTGCCGAGGACAGTCGGTTCGCGACTCTCAAGAAGCCCTTCTACGCGCGGCAGCTCGATGCTATGCTGCATGACCTCAAGGGTCTGCCCCATCCGGCCCTCATGTAGACGGCCCTGGTCCGGCTTGCCAGTCGAACCAGGGGCAGTGTTGCCGAGACCGGACCTTCGCGCAGCAGGGCGCGATACCGAACTCAGTTGAGAGGCTTTTGCCGCCGTGCCAGAGCGGCGGTGAAGCTGATGGTCCTGCATGGACTGTTGGCGTCCGAGAAGCATGGCCCCAGTTCGATCTGCTGGGTGGGCCCTACCGCGACCAGATCGCCGGAATCCCTGACCTCGCGGATCGTCCATGTCGCATATTGCAGATTGGCCAAAAGGAGATGTTCCATCGCGGCGGTGAAATTGGCTGCGAGCGCCACCAGCTCGTCGTCCGGCATGTCGTCATGCAGCGTCGACTTCCTCAGGTCATTCACACGTTCGATGAGAGTTGCAAAGGCGTGAAGGTTGGTCTTCGACTGATCAATGAGCGCGGCAGTCCGCATTTTTTGTTTGACCGACATCGGTTCATTTCCCTCTTAGGCAAGATCAATGGAGGCTGCGCGGACGCACGGGATCCGCCTGAACGCGGCGACATGAGATCGCCCAGCGCGCAGTTCGTTCCGGAAGCGCAAGGTGGCGTCGGATCCACGACCGGTGGAGGTCGGGAACTTCACCAGATTCTTTCCGACGCTCTTCTTCAGGTCAGAGGCGAGCGTTGGCATAACCAGGGCCGTCGCCGTGAGGATCGTCCCGTCGGAGCGAGACCCGATGAACGCCTGCGATTGTTCCAGGGCGGCCATTCTGGACGCGGGACCAGCGGGGAGCATCGTGTTTATCCTTAGTGTGACGTAGAGTAAGTAGTGCTTTCATGATTGTGAGGGCCATGCATTGACGAGACATTAATTCACACGTCTTCGTCATATGACGTTTTTATAGTGTGTGTTGTGAATCGTAGCGGTCATTGTTTGTTGTATAAGTCGTGTAGAGCTGCGGCTTTTACAGTGGCTTTACAAAGATCTGGGTGATGCGGATCCCCGTCCCGCAATCGTTGCAGCCCGGCCTGGCCGCTGAACCGGAAGGTTGAAGCATCCGCTGCGCGGCGGAGCGACCGTCACGATCCTGCTTCTGGCGACAACGGGCCGTTCGTCTCCTGCGGTTGCCGGGCAGGGACCGGAAGGCAGGCCGCGCCGATGGGCCGAGGGCACTTAGCGGATCGGGGCGAGCTTCGCCCGCAGTTCGGCATGGCTGTGGAGCAACGCGATGCCCTTGATGTCCGTGAAGTTTGCTCTGAAGCGTGTCGCGCAGGCCAGCCACAGTTGCGTCCCATCGGCAAGCAACCGGGCGAGTTCAACGACCTTGCTGCCAAGGCCATCGATGTCGTCGACGTGAACCACGCTGATCAGGAGGGCCTTCAACGCGTTCCGGCGGACGGCCTCGGCGAGGTCGCCGAGGGGAACGGACGTGCCGAAATAGACAGTCTGCATGCCGGCACACGAGGCGAGGAAGGCACCCGCGAGCAGACCGTGCTCGTGCTGCTCCCCCTCGAGAGTGGCAAAGCCAATGGGGGCCGCATCGATGAACGTCGGCCGGGTCTGGGTGGCCGCGATGATCACGTTCCGGGCCGTGAAGGAGAAGATGTGCTCGTCGGCGACAGAAAACGTGCCGTCCTCCCAAAGCGTGCCGATTCGTTGCAGGCACAGGGAATAGAGGCCGGTCGCCTCGACCGGTGTCAGGAGTGTGAAAGCGGCGACCAGGTGCCGCTGGAAACTGGCACGATCCCGCTGCCGCATGGCCGTTTCCAGGGCGGAGACCAACTGCCCGAAAATCAGCGACTCGGCCGGAGCCGCCACGCGCATTCGCGCGAGCTCGTGGGTGGGGAGACAAGCAAGGTCCCGGGGACGGTGACCAAGGTCGGTGAGTTCCTTGAACAGGACGACGCGCTCGGCATCGCTGTCGCTGTAGAGGCGATGGCCGCTGGCGGATCTTGCCGGGCGAACCAATTCATATCTCTGTTCCCAGGCACGGATCGTCGAGACGGAAACGCTCGCCTGCCGGGCCATGGCAGAGATGTCATAAGCCATTGCGGTGTCTCCTGCCGGAGAGTCGGCTACCGCCTGCGGCCCAGGTTTTCGAAGGTTCGCGCGGCCTTGTAGGACAAGAGGTCGGTCGCCATGATCTCGATTCGTTTGATGATGTCTTGGCTTTTCAGCAGAAATTGAACGCGGTCCTCTTCTTCCTCGCAGTCCCTTTCCATCTGCTGTGCAAAATTAAGCAATTCACTTGCAGCATTGATGAGATGACGAGCTGGATAAGATTTCAATTGGCGCGCGTCGCGAAAGGGTACGATCATTGGATGCCCTCATATACATTGACGTTATTATCTGTTGACATCGTAAATTTATCGCGGATGCGGCGATGCGCTAATATTCGTAGAAATTCGCATTTATTCTGTTGAATGCGAAGGGTCCGCCACTTACCGTGGCTCCTGTCGGGATCTGGGATCGGAAAGAATGATCGATATCCCTGTTGTCGCCTACAGCGCGCGCTGCGATTCGGTCAGCGCAGTGGAAGATTTCTTCGCTCACCAATGGGGGCAGGTCTATCGCCTGACCAGCCAGGAGAACCTGTCATTCTGGCACGCGGATTTCTATCACTTCGCCGACCTGACGCTCCTTAGTGCTCGATCCGATGGAGGATACGGGTTCACGGCCCAGGTACCGTCCCAGAACATGCAGATCATTATTCCCCGTTCGGACTGCCATTCCCTGACGCGTGCGGGGCACGACACTTACCATTGTCGCCTCGGCTTCGGAACGGTGGTCGACATGCGTCAGGTGACGCGGGGTCATACGAGCGGCGGCTGGTCGGATATCCAGCTCTCCATGCCGTATCCTAATGTCGAACGCGCAGTGGCGCGGAACCTAGGCTATCAGCCCAAGAAGCGCATCGCTTTCGAACCCGTTTTCTCACTGGCGGACCCGCGTCACAGCTTCTTCGCGTCATACCTGCTAAGCCTTTTCGAGACGACCATGCGGTCGCCGGACTTCGGCGCCAGTCCGCTGGCTCTATCGAGCACGGCCGATGCCATCATGCAGTACGTCGTGAACTTCCTGCAGCACAACTACTCCGACAGCATGCACTCCGCCGCCTCGTCCGCCGAAGCCTCGAAACTGATGCGGGCAACCGACTTCATCGCCGCCCATCTGCAGGACCCTATCGTTGTCGAAGATATCGCAAATGCGGTCGGGGTCAGCGTCCGTTCCCTCCAGTTGGCGTTCAGGGACAGGTTCGATTGCACCCCGATGCAGTATCTGCGGCGGTTGAGACTGCGGAAAGTGCAGGACGAATTGGCGGCGATCGGTCCGCAGGCCAATGTGAAACGCATCGCCATGCGGTGGGGCTTCGCGCATTGGCGCCTGTTCAAGATCTATTTTCGGAACGAATTCGGCCGTGATCCGTGACTGTGCCCCTTTGCCGGTCAGGCCGTTCTCTCCGGCGGCCCTTCCCCGTCTCTGGTGGACGTGGCCGGTCGCCGACCGACATCTGAAGGGTCCGCGACGGGCGGCAGCACCTGCTGAACGCCCACGACCCGCGGGATGGGGCAAACAGGATTCCCAAATCCGCCGATGTCTGCCTCCAGCGACTCCATCGGCCCCGATCTCGAACGGCGCGCCATCGATCCGGGGATCCCGACAAGGCCCGACCGAAAGGTCCGGCTCACGATCGAGAGGACGGCCTACGCGATGCGCGACCCCAGCGAGCGCTTCTTCAGCAAGATCGACAACTCACGCCGCGTGGCGACCGGCTACGACAAGAGCGCGTCCAGCCTGCTCTGGCTTGTGCAACCCACAATGATCCATGCCGGATCGGGTTTGGCCGCACGATCTAGCGACCACGCTTCAGCCGCCACCCGATGAAAATCATCGCCGTCCCGATGGCGACAACAAGACCGATGACGCCGGGCTGTGCGGCCAGTGCCAGCCAATCGCCACGCGCATGGGTGATGGCCCGACGAAGGTGATCCTCGAAGGGCGCAGCGATGACGTAGCCCATCAGCAAAGGCAATAGCGGAAAACCGGCGCGCCGCGCTGCATAGCCAAACAACCCGAACACGCCCAGAGAGAGAACATCGAAGGGCTTGCCAGTCGATGCCAGCACCCCGAGGCCGGACACGACGAGAATGGCGGGCGCAAGCACCGCCGGCGGGATCGTGACCAACCGTGCCCACAGACCAATCAGCGGCAGATTGAGCGCGACCAGCACAATGTTCGCGACGATCAGGCTGCCGATAAATGTCCAGAATAGGGACGGATGCGTCGTGAACAGTGCTGGGCCCGGCGGCAGCCCGTGGATCATCATGGCGCCGATCAGAACGGCTGTCGCCGCGTTGGCGGGAAGGCCCAGTCCGAACAGCATGACAAAACTGGATTGGGCGGCCGCATTGTTGGCGGCTTCCGGGGCGGCGACACCATGGAGCGTTGGAATCTCTCGTCCAACGTTTTTCAGCCGGAGTTCCAGTGCATAGGCACAAAAAGCCGCGAACAGGGTGGTGGCGCCAGGCAACAAACCGACCAGAGAACCGATGCCCGCCCCGCGGATGGAAGGGGCAAACCACCCGCGAATGGCGGACCAGCCGGGCCACCACCGGGTCGGATGCACCGGCTGCACATCTCGCCCGCGGGCCATTAGGGCGAGAATCTCAGAGAAGCCGAACAAGCCGACCACCAAGGGCGTGAAGTCGATCCCGTCGCGCAGGTCAGCAAGGCCCATGGTGAAGCGCGGCTGCCCGTCGCCCCCCGCCGTCCCTATGAGTCCGAGCAATCCCCCGACCCCCAGCATCAACAGTCCCTTGGCGGCGCTGGCGCCTCCGACCAGCACCGCCAGCACGGCTCCGCCCATCAGCAGGGCGGCTGTGTCGGCAGGTCCGATGCCCAGGGCAAGCGCGGCAAGAGGCGGAGTCGCGATTGCCAGCACGAGCGCCGACAGCAAGCCGGCCACGAGGGAGGCAAGGGCTGCCACTGCAAGGGCCTCGGGGGCCTTGCCGGCGCGGGAGAGGCGATGTCCTTCCAGCGCCGTAATCGCCCCAGAAGCCTCTCCGGGTACATTGATCAGGATCGCCGTGGTCGAGGAGCCGTACTGCGCCCCGTAATAAACGCCCGCGAGCAGGATCATCGCCCCCGCAGGGCTCATCTGGAAACTGACCGGCAAAAGCAGTGCAATGGTCGCGACGGGTCCGAGCCCCGGCAGCACGCCGACGATCGTGCCGATCAGCGCGCCGAGGGCGGCATAGAAAAGATTGACGGGGGCAAAGCTGGCGGCCACACCGGCAAGCATCGCTTCCATGTCAGAAACCAAACGCGGAATGCGCCGGCCAAAGCGGCAGCGGCTGTCGCAGTGCGACAACGAAGATCAGTGCCGTGACGACCGACAGCCCGGCCCCGATGGCCAACGCCCGCACGACGCCGACCCCGGACACGCCGAGCGCCGCCACCGTCCCGGCCGCGATCACCGACGGGACAAGCCCTGCCGCGCGCACACCCAAAGCGAGGATGGCGAGCGACAGGAGCGCTGAAGCGATCGAACGGAACGAAGTGGGCGCATGGGACGCAGCTTCGTGGAGAACAGGGGCCCGTCGACCCCTGGTCGCAACAGCCGCGGCCACAGCAGCGGCACTAGCAAGAACAAGCACGGCGAGAGCGGTTGGTACCAGCGCGGGATGCAGACGACCCGATAGCGGCGCCGGCAAATGAACCGCGCTTGCAAGGATGATCGCAGAGAAGACTGCGCAGGTTACAACAACAACAACCAAAACACCGCGGTCTTGCGCAGAGCGAACGACTGTCTTTGCGCCTTCTTTAGAATTTATCAAATTCAAACCTCATTCTAGAGTGCGCTTTTCGCTTGACGTTCTCGTCTTTGTTGTTCTTCAGATCATATTGTCCAACAAAGGGGAAGCGAATGGCGTCGATCAGGCCGTATCTGGACCGTCGTAATTTTATCATGGCCGGCATGGCTTCGCTCGCCATGCTCCCCACGCGCGCGCAGGCGGCCTGGCCAGACAAACCACTCCGGCTGATTACAGCCTCGGCTGCGTCCGGCAATGCCTATATCGTTGCGCAGGTCATTGCCGCCGAACTCGAGAAGCGGCTCGGCCAGCGAATCCTCCTGGAGGCTGTTCCGCAGAATTCGGGCATGCGCGCCACGGAAATGGTCTCCGGCGCGGCACCGGACGGCTATACCCTACTTGTCGGCACGTCATCGCAGCTCGTCTTCAACATGGCGACGTTCGATCCGATGCCGGTCGACCTGCCGCGAACGCTGCGCGGCATTGCCATGATGAACGCGGTGCCGATGATCCTGACCGTCAAGGCGGACCATCCGGCCAGAACCATGCAGGACTACATTGCCTATCTGAAGGCCAACCCCGGCAAAGTGCAGTATGGCTCCGGTCCGCTTGGTACCACCACGCATGTCACCGGCATGCTCTGGGCTCGCGCGGCCGGAATCGTGGTCGAGCATGTCCCTTATAATGCTGGCTCGGATGCTATGAAGGACGTCATTGCCGGCCGCCTCGGCCACATGTTCGACGTGGCCGTCACCGCGATTCCGCAGCTGAAGTCCGGCGCGGTGCGCGGCCTTGCGATCACATCCAGGGAACGCAGCGCAGCTGCGCCCGATATCCCCACGGTCGCCGAGGCTGGACTGCCCGGTTTCGAGGCTCAAACGTGGAATTCGATCGCTGCTCCGGCTGGTTTGCCCCAGGCCGTTGCCGAGCGCATCAATGCCGAGGTCGCCTCAGTGCTGGCGATGCCGGTTGTTCGCCAGCGGCTTGATGCCCTGGCGTCGACCTATTTCCCCGCCTGGAAGCCCTCCGAGGTCGACGCATTTTATGCAAGCGAGCGGACCAAGTGGATTCCCGTCGTCCGGGAGGCGATCGGCAGGAGGTAACGGACAGCGGCCATTCGCGGCGCGGGCGATTTTGTCCGCACCGCGAAGTCGCGGCCGAACGTCCTGGGACCGCGTTCTCCCCGGAGACATCGTTCGAGGCGCAAAGCCCGTCCGAGAGCAGACCCTGCGAGCCTCTGGGACCTGCACGCAACCGGAAGCCCGGCGTAGCTGGGCCTCCGCGCTTCGGGCCCCCTCAGACGCCATAAAGCCCGCGCAGGATGAATGCTCCCCGAGGATTCGCCCACGTGCCTATGACAAGACGCCGTTGCGGTCAGTGTGAGGGCAGATTGCGAAACATGGCCTGCCGCCGCGTTCGAAGCTCAGCTTACTGCGCGCCTGGCACTTCCGAGGTCGGCCGCCGCGCATGCTTGGAGAGCGGCAAGCGCGCGCTATTGGCGAAGGGGCGGATCTCCTCTGTGCCGTCCGCGGGACTTGAACGATCAAGGACGGCTTCGAATTCGTCCGCGAAGATCGTGAGATCTATGCGTTCCGCTCCCAACGTGACTTCGAGGCTCTGACCTCCGTTGGCTGAGGAAATCGTCATCGAAGCGATGTAGTGAGATAGTCCGGGGCAGCCGGCACGCTTGCTACCCTGGAAACTGCAACCCGGCTACCACCATGCCGCGCGACCACCGCAGTCAGCCCCCATGGCGCATGACCGGCCCTGATTTCCCCCGCCGCTGCATCGGTCCAGGGGAACGATGTCGAGGGCCAGCTGCCACACCAGCGGCCGGCTCCTCAGTACCGGTGCCATGGATCAGGCGTTGGGCCTGGCCGTCGCCAGCGCGCTGACGGCCTCCGCCGTTGCGGTCGACAATGTCCACCCCGGATGCCCGTGGCCCGTATTGTAGAGGACGCGCGGATCTCGCCCTCTCGTTACCCGCGGCATCATATCCGGCATCATCGGGCGCAGGCCGGCCCAAGGCACCGCCTGCCGCGTGCTCATGCCGGGAAAGTGGCGCCGGCACCAGGTGATGAGCGGGGCTGTAGGCGGTGGTCACACCGGTCCTGCCGCCGCCGATGACGGCGACGTTGATCGTGTCTGAAGTGGGCAACACGGGTCTCCTCCCGCACGCGGCGGCCCGTCAGCCGAACAAGGACCGACCGCCGGTCGTCTGTCGTTGCGCCGCCTGTCGACAAACATTTCTGGTCGCCCGCGGAATAGACCACCTGCGCCCTTCGTTGTCGGTGCAGTTCGCTCAAGCGAGGACTTGCACCGTGATGCCGCTCCGTATCGTCGTGGCCCCCTCGGGCTTCAAGGAATGTCTGCCGGCCGAGGCCGTCGCACGGGCGATCGCGCGGGGTGTCCGTGCCGCCGCGCCAGATGCCCGGGTTGTCGAACTGCCGCTCGTTGACGGCGGCGAGGGATTTGCCAGTGCTCTCGTGACGCTCACCGGCGGCGTTCATCGCCTGTCCTCCGTTCGGGGCCCCCTCGGCGAGCCGGTCGAGGCCGCTTGGGGGTTCCTGGGGGCGCCGAACACGGCCACCGCCGTCATCGACATGGCGTCGGCTGCCGGTCTCCGCCTTGTGCCGAGGAACCGCCGCGATCCGCTGGCGACGAGCACCTATGGCGTCGGCCAGCTCATCCGTGCTGCGCTTGATGCCGGCGCGCGCACCATCCTGATCGGCTGCGGCGATTCCGGAACCAACGACGCGGGCAGTGGCATGGCGGAGGCGCTCGGCATCAGGCTTCTCGACCGCAACCGCCGCGTGATCCGACCCGGGGGCGCCGGGCTTCTCGACCTCGTCGATATCGACATGGCGGGGGCCGACCCGCGCCTCGCATCGACGACGATCGAGGTGGCCTGCAACATCGAGAACCTGTTGCTCGGGCCGGGTGGGGTCGCACGCGTGTTCGGCCCGCAAAAGGGCGCATCGCCCGCGGCCGTCCGCTTCCTCGAAGAAGGTCTGCACAACTTCGCAGCCCGGGTGGAGCAGGCGACGGGTATCGATGTCAGTCTCCTGCCCGGGGCCGGGGCCTCGGGCGGGCTCGGCGCGGGGCTGGCTGCCCTTCTCGGTGCCCGTCTGTGCCCGCGCTACGATGTGCTCGCGCGGTTCATTGATCTTGACGCTCATCTGGCCGAGGCCGACCTGATCTTCACCGCCGAAGGTGGTCTTGATGGTCAGAGCCTGCGCGGCAAGATTCCGGCCGAGGTCGGCCGGCGTGCCCAACGCCTCGGTATCCCGGTTGTGGCGCTGGCCGGCACGATCGGTGAGGAGGCCGACATACTGCGCAACCATGGCATCGGCGCCTATTTCTCCACCGTTCCGGCCCCCTGCGACCTCGCCGAGGCCATGGCCGCCGCCGATGGCGATCTCGCGCGTTGTGCCGAGAACATCATGCGCACCTTCGTCATGTCCATGCAGGTGGCCATGGCCGCCATGGCGCGCCGATCCGCGCTGACCTCCATCGGGTCACCATGACACCAGGCGTCCTGGCGGCTTCCACCGGCGCTGCCGTGCTGGCGGGACTCCTCGCCGTACCCCTGTCCCCCGCCATGATGGCGGTGCTCGTCTTCGGAACGGCGTCCCTGTTCTGGGCCGGTACAGCCCTGCCAGCCTGGGGCGTCGGCCTCGCGGCGACGATGGTCCTCGTCGTCAAGGGCGTCTTGCCGGAGGCCGCCGCGCTTGCGGTCCTGCGATCCGACGCGCTGTGGCTGGTGATCGGCGCCTTCGTCATGGGCGAAGCGGCCGTTGCCGTCGGGCTCGCGGGGCGCATCGCCGCCTGGGGCAGCCGCAGAACGCGCCGCGCCGACCAGCTGTTCTGGCTCGTCACCCTCGTCCTGCTGCCGGTCACCTTTCTGATTCCATCGACCTCGGCACGCGCCGCCGTGGCTTTGCCTCTCCACCGCAACCTGTCGGCACGGCTGGACCCGGCGGCGGCGCGCGCCCTGGGCCTGCTGATACCTTGCGTCGTTCTGGCGACCACCATCGCGGCCCTGACCGGTGCGGCATCCCATCTTGTCGCCAATGATCTTCTGACCACGATGGGCTTCGCACCTGTCGGCTATGGCGCCTGGATCGTTCATGGGCTGCCCTTTGCGGCAATGGCCGGCGCTGCGACATGTTTCGTGGTCATGCAGCTCGGCCTGACCCGGCCAGAGCGAAAGGCTCCCCTCGCTGAGGACCGCAGCGTTCCCTTGCCCTGGACAGCCGCCGAGCGTCGCGTGGCGGCAGTTTGGCTCATGATCCTCGCCTTCTGGTTCACATCGCCCTGGCATCACCTGCCGATGGGGCTCGGCGCCACGGCGGGCGCGGTTCTCATCGTCTGGCCGCTGCGCATCCTTGCCTGGCGACGGGCAATGGCCGCGATCGCTTGGGACCTCGTTGCCTTCATGGCGGCTGCGCTGCTGCTGGCGACGGCGCTGATCGAGACCGGCGCGGCGGCGGGCCTGACGGCGGGTATCCGTCCCTGGCTGGAAGGCCTCGGGACCCTGGGGCTACCGGCTGCCATCGGTGGCTTGGCGCTGGTCACGCTCGGCTCGCACCTGCTGATCACCTCCCATACCGCGCGCGCCGCCATCCTTGTGCCGGCGGTGATCGTCACAGCGCCGGCGCTTGGACTTCACCCGACTGCGGCCGTGTTCATCGCCACGGTCGGCATGAATTTCTGCATGACCCTTCCCGTCAGTTCCAAGGCCCTGATGATCTATCATACCGGCCCGGGCGGCTTCGACCGCGGGCTTCTCCTGCGCGCGAGCCTCGTGCTCGCGATGGTGCACCTCGGGCTGATCCTTGCCTTCTCGGCGACCTGGTGGCGTTGGACCGGACTGATCCAGGGGTGATCAGTCGCCGGCCCAGCGCCGTTCGATCAACCGCTTCACCTCATCGGCAGGCAGCGGGTCGCTGGCCTCGGCGGCGTCGAGAAAGGCGTCCACGGGCCGGATCGCACCTGCGGGCACAAAGGTGTCGCCTTCCGGCGCGGCCGCCATCACCTGGACCTGCCACGCCCCGGCGATGCGGCAGGCGAGGCCGTCATAAGGGCGGGCGCCGCTCGTTGTCAGGGTGAAGCTGCGGCAAAGGCCCGCCCGCGTCCTCACCGTGTGGCGAAGGGCGACGGTGGCTGCCGGGGCAGGGGCTCCGCTGCTGCCATCGGCGAGCGTGGCGAGGGGCGTCTCGAGGGCTGCTGCGAGCGACGTCGGCGTCCACGACGGAGGCGACATCGGCCGCAGTGCCAACCATGTGGCCGAAGCACCCAGGATGAGGCCGCCCAGGGCCGCGGCCATGGGAACGGTCCGACGCCCAGGCCGTGCGACCGCGGTGGCCGTGATCGACGGCGCCGGTTCCAGGCCGCCGCCAGACATGACAAAGCGCGTCAATGATGGCGGCACGGGTTCCGCCATGACCGGTGAGAACGCATCCTTGAGCCGGGCGCGCGTCGTCCTGAACAAATCCACACGGGCCGCGAGATGCGGATCATCGGCGAGGGCCTCGGTGATCGACATGGCCTTGGCCAGATCCAGCTCGCCATCGACATAGGCGACAAGCTCTTCGTCCGAAGGGTGAAGGGTCGCCATCTCAACCTCCCAATCTGCCGTCTGCTGCGCCGCCTGCCGGCTGTAGCAGCGCTCCGAGAGCCGTCCGCGCCCGCGACAGGCGGCTCATCACTGTTCCCATCGGGATCGCCAAGATGTCGGCGACCTCGCGGTAGCTCATGTCCTCGATGCAGACGAGTGAGACCACGCTGCGCTGCTCTGATGGGAGTTGCTCCAGCGCCCGCAGGATTTGCTGCATCGACAATCGGGCGAGCGCGGACCGTTCTCCGTCCTCGCCGGCGAGATCGTGGACCTCGTCGACCGGCACTTCGGTTCCCCGCGGCTTGGCCTTCCGAATTTCGTCGATCCAGAGGTTCTGCATGATGCGATAGAGCCACGAGTCCAGTCGTGTCCCAGGTTCCCAGTTGCCTGCTGATCTCAGCGCTCGCTCGCATGTGGCCTGAACCAGGTCGTCGGCCCTGTCGCGGGATCCTGTCAGCGACAGGGCGAAGCGCCTCAGTCTGGGCAGCATCGTGACCACCTGCAGCCTTATGTCGACGTTCATCATCGTCCCTGAGGCGACCTGTCCGCGCGGCGCCGCGCCCTATATCGTCGACAACGGCGTATCGCGGGAATTATTCCCGCTGTGTCACGTTGTCGTTGTCATTTGTCCATCTGGCGGGAAATGCGATGCTTGTCACCATGCTGCGATCCGTCTTCCCGCGCCTTCTGTCGGCGGCTGCCGCGCCCTTCAGGGTGCCGGCCATGGTTGTCGCCCTCGCCTTCGTCCAGATCGCGCTGCCGGTCGCGATCCTCGCCACCGGGTCCCACCAGGCCTGGGCCGACGATGACGATGACGATGACGATGATCGGCCGCGTCGCCGCGTGATCATCGAACAACGCCAGCAGCCTGTCACGCCCCGCCGCGAGGCGCGCCGGCCCGCAAGGACCGCCTTGGAATTCGTCGCCTATCTGCCGACCGGCACCAGCCCTGTCATCCTTCAACAGGCGGGTTTCGTCATTACCGGGCGCCGCGCCGTCGGGGCACTGGGGCGCGACCTGGTGAGGCTCCGCAGCATCCGCCGGGAGAGCACCGAGGCGGCCTTGCGGCGGCTGCGCGCGATAACGCCGGTCGGACTGGCCGACCGCAACCGCATCTATCGCCCGTCACGCTTCGATTGTTCGGCAGCCGGATGTGGCGCCTTCGCCATGATCGACTGGCCGAACCCGCCGACAACCTGTCCGGTCGAAGCGACCATTGGCATGATCGATACGGCCGTCGACGCCGCGCATCCGGCTTTCCGTCAAGGCGCCGTCGAGGTGCTCACTGTCAGGGCGCCCGATCGCGGGCCGTCTTCGGACCGCCATGGGACTGCCGTAGCTGCGCTGCTGGTGGGCCAGGCCGATAGCGAGCATCCCGGCCTCCTGCCACGGGCACGCCTGGTATCCGTGGATGTTTTCCACCGTGGTGGCGACGGTCGCGACGTGACTGATACCTTCGATCTCGTCGGCGGCCTCGACGCCCTGATGGCCCGCGGCATCCGCATTGCCAATCTCAGCCTCTCCGGACCGGACAGTCCGCTGCTGCGGGAAGCGGTCGAGGCGGCGATCGGCAGGGGAATGGTGCTCGTTGCCGCAGCCGGAAACGAGGGTCCGGCGGCCCGCCCTCTCTACCCTGCCGCCTATGCCGGCGTCATTGCAGTGACCGCCGTCGACCGCGACGGCCGGGTCTTCCGCCGTGCCAATCGCGGCAATCATATCGCCTTTGCGGCCCCTGGCGTGAATCTCGTGCTGGCAGAGACGCGCGGGCGTGCGCGTCCCCAGTCGGGAACGTCGTTCGCTGCGCCCTTCGTCACCGCGGCGGCCTCGCTCGTCACCAGGTCCGGCGCTGCCGGTGTCGATGCGGTCGTTGATGCCCTGCGGAAAGCTGCCACGGATATCGGCGCACCTGGCCGGGATCCCCTCACGGGCTGGGGGTTGATCAGGCGACCGGCGGCGTGCACGTCCTGAATTGTCGTAAACGCCACAGGCGCTTTGCGATGTCCAGGGGATGTCGAGGGTCGACCAGGTGTTTGCTCCCACGGTTTGTTGATGCGGCTCTTCGACGGCATGGAAGGAAGCGTAGTGGCAGATACGGGCCCACACCAGCTCCGCGCTGCCATTGCGGATCTTCAACCCAGGCCCGGAAGCGGGCATTCGATTGAACTCAATCACCGAAAAAACAAAGGCTACTATTTCCCCGGCGGGCGGATGCTTCACTTCAGCCGGTAACCCACTCCCGGCTCGGTGAGGATGAAGCGCGGGTCGGCGGCGTCGTCGCCGAGCTTGTCGCGAACATGGCCGATGGCGATGCGCAGGTAGTGGGTGTCCTCGATATGGGCAGGTCCCCAGACGGTCGTCAGAAGCTGTCGATGGGTGACGAGACGCCCCTGGTGGCGCGACAACAGGGCAAGAACGTCATATTCCTTCCGCGTCAGCTTGACCTCGGCCCCGTCCAGCGTGACCAGCCGCCGGGCGAGGTCGATGACCAGCGGTCCGACCGCCGTAACGGGCTTCTCCGTCTCGCTTGGCCGGCGGCTGCGCAGCAGGGCGCGCAGGCGGGCGAGGAGTTCGCCGGAGGAAAAGGGCTTGGTGACATAGTCGTCGGCGCCGGCGTCGAGCGACTCGATCTTCTCGGCCTCGGCATCGCGGACCGAGAGGATCAGGATGGGCACCTGTGACCATTCGCGGATAGCCGCGACAACGGCCTTGCCATCCAGATCCGGAAGGCCGAGGTCCAGAACGATGACGTCTGGGGCTGAGGTCGCCGCCCGCGCGATGCCCTCGCGCCCGCGCGCCGCCTCCTCGACCGCAAAGCCTGCGCTGCCGAGGATGATCGTCAGGAAACGGCGGATTGCGGCTTCGTCCTCGATGACCAGGATGCGCGTGTCGGGCAAGGTCTCGGTCATAGGGCATCGTCCGGAACATCGGCATCGGCAGCGCGCGGCAGGGTCATCGCAACAGATGTCCCTTTCCCGGACGGTCCGGCGCCGATGGTGACCGTGCCGCCATGGGCTTCGACGAAGCCGCGTACAATGGCAAGGCCTAGGCCCGTTCCGACGGGAGCGCCGTCACCTCGCGATGCACGGTAAAACAGGTCAAAGACCTTCTCGCGTTCGGCCGGGTCGATACCCGGACCCTCGTCCGAGACCGTCAGGCGCACCATCGTCGCATCGGCGGTGGCGGCGATAGTGATCGGGCTGCCGGGCGGGGCATATTTCGCCGCGTTCTCGACCACGTTGGAGAGGGCCTGGCCGATGAGCACCGGATCGACGAGGACGCGCGGCAGGTCGCGCGGCATGTCCACCATGACGACATGTCCGTCCACGATCCGGGCCAGATCGGCGCGCACCCGCCCGACGATCTCGCGCAGGTCGACGCTTGCCCGCTTCGGCGCCAGCGCGCCATGCCCGAGGCGCGTCATGTCGAGAAGGTTCTGCACGTAGCGGTCGAGCCGGCGCGCCTCGTCGAGTGCCGTACCGATCAGTTCCGCGCGATGTTCGGCACTGAGGCGACTTTCGGATCCTGCCAGCACCGTTATCGCCCCTATCACGGTCACCAGCGGTGTTCTGAGATCGTGGCTGACCGAGTTGAGCAAGGCGGCCCGAAGCTTTTCCCCCTCAGCCGTCACACGCGCGTTCTCAAGATCGGCCGCCATAGTGAAACGCTCCAGCGCGACCGCAACCTGATCCTCCACCGCAAACAGCAGCCTCTTGGTCTCGGGGTCGAGCCCGCTCGTGCCCTCGCGGAACTGTACACCGATGACACCGAGGGTGGTGCGGGCCGTCGCCAGCGGCACGAAGAGCCATTGCGATATCGGCAGCGTCGTCGTGCCGGCTCCGGCCGGCTGGTTCTTCTCGAAAGCCCAGCGGGCCGCCCCCTCGGCGCGGGCGTCGAGTTCGTCGATGGCTGGGTGGCCTTGGACCTGCTGCAGGACGCCTCCGGCATCAGGCATGAGGATCAGCGACCGGCAGTTGAGCGTCGCGGCGATATGGGCGGCGCCGGCCCACATGACGTCGTCGGCCTTGGTCGCCGAGGCGATCTTGCGCGCGAATTCGTAGAGCGTCTCCGTCCGCTTCTGCGCCGCGCGCATCGACTCCACCTGCGCCTTCAGCCGGCTTGCCAGCGTGCCTGTGAAGATGGCGCTGATGAGGAAGACAAAGAGCGCGACGATGGATTCGTATTGCTCGACGGCAAGGGAGTAGTAGGGCGTCGTGTAGAAGAAATTGTATGTCGTGAAGCCGATTCCGCTCGCCAGCAGGGCGGCAGCGAGGCCTCGCCGGAAAGCGACGAACGAGACGGCGAGCAGATAGACGACGGCGATCGAGGCGACCGGGACGTGCGCCGAGATGGGCAAGGCGAAAACTGTCGCCGTCGCCATCGCCGCGAGCGTTTCACCGATGATCGGTCCCCATTCGCGCCAGCGAGGCAGGCGTTCGGCCGCCATGATCCGGCGGCGGGCGATCCGCGCGTGCTGAGCAACGATGGTGACCTCGAAATCCGTAGCGCGATCAAGGATGCGATCGACGACCGGCTCACGCAGGTAACCGAACGGCCAGCGCCGGCGTGGGCGACCGAGGACAAGGCGCGAGGCGTTTCGCGCGCGCGCGAAGGCCAGCAGTTCGGAGCCGACGTCGGATTCCGTCCGCAGCGTCACGATCTCGGCGCCGAGTGTCTCCGCCAGGCGAAGTGCATCGGCGGTGGCGCTGCGTGCTTCCTGTCCAAGCGCCTCGTGCCGCGGAGTCACGACCGTGACAACGAGCCACGGCAGCCGCCCGCGGTCCGCCATACGCTTGCCCGCGCGGACCAGGGCCTTGGCGATCGGCGCTTCGTTGACACAGACGAGGATGCGTTCCTGAGTCGGCCAGGGCCCCTTGACCGCATTGGCCTGCATGAAGGTGAGCATGTCGGCGTCGACACGGCTTGCCGCCGTGCGCAGGGCGAGTTCGCGCAGGGCCGTCAGATTGCCCTTGGTGAAGAAGTTCTCCAGCGCCCTACCGACCTGCTGGGGCACATAGACCTTGCCCTCGCGCAAACGGTTGATCAGTTCCTCCGGCGGCAGATCGATGAGTTCGATCTCGTCCGCCTGGCGCAGCACCTCGTCCGGTACGGTCTCCTGCACGCGGACGCCGGTGATGCTGGCGACCACGTCGTTCAGGCTCTCGATGTGCTGAACGTTGAGGGTGGTGGTGACGTCGATCCCCGCGTCGAGCACCTCGAGCACATCCTGCCAGCGCTTGGGATGGCGTGATCCGGGAACGTTTGTATGGGCGAGCTCGTCGATCAGTGCGAGTTGCGGGCGGCGGGCGAGCAGTCCGTCGAGGTCGAGTTCCTCCAGCATCTGGCCACGATAAACAACGGCGTGGCGTGGGAGGATTTCGAGGGTCGTCAGGAGCCCCGCCGTCTCGGCCCGGCCGTGGGTTTCAACCAGCGCCGCCACCACGTCGCGGCCGGCGCGCTGACGCTGGCGGGCTTCCTCCAGCATCGCGAAGGTCTTCCCGACCCCCGGAGAGGCGCCGAGGAAGACCTTGAGGCGTCCGCGCCCCGCCCGGCGATGCTCGCCGAGCAGGGCTTCGGGGACGGGACGATCGGCGTCGGCGGTCGGCATCCGTTCAGGGTATTTCAGCGTCGAGCGCGAGGTTCAGCGCCAGGACATTGACGCGGGGCTCGCCGAGAAATCCGAAACTACGCCCTTCCATGAGTCGTTGCACCAGACCTTCGACACGCGCCGGAGCCACCCCACGCGCTGCCGCGATGCGAGCCACCTGGGCGAGGGCCCCGGCCGGTGACACATGCGGGTCGAGGCCGGAGCCAGATGCCGTCACGAGATCGGCAGGGGCAGGTCGGTCGCCGAGCGCGGCGGCGCGGGTGAGGACGGCTTCCGCCAGCACCTTCGACGTCGGACCGAGATTGGAGCCCGACGATGACGCCGCATTGTAGGGCACACCAACCGTCTTCGCGGGATCGGACGGGTCCGGCGCGGATGTCGCCGAGGGGCGACCGTGGAAATAACGTGGACCGGTAAAGGCCTGGCCGACCAGTTCCGATCCGAGAAGACGGCCGTTGCGGATCACCAGGGATCCATTGGCCTGATGCGGCAGGAGCCCCTGGGCGAACCCGGTGATCGCCAGCGGGTAGGCGAGGCCCGTCAGCAGCATGAAGATGACGGTGAGGACGAGTGCGGGACGCAGGAGTACGAGCATGGGCTTGCCTCCTCAGGCGAGGCGCAGGAGATCGACGACGAGGTCGATCACCTTGATGCCGATGAAGGGTACGATGAGGCCGCCGAGGCCATAGATCGCGAGGTTGCGCGATAAGAGGGCCGATGCCGATGTCGGAATGTAAGCGACGCCTTTCAGCGCGATGGGGATCAGCGCAACGATGACGAGTGCGTTGAAGATGATGGCGGACAGAATGGCCGATTGCGGAGTGCCGAGTCCCATGATGTCGAGCACGGCGAGACCGGGATAGGCGGTGACGAAGAGGGCCGGCAGGATGGCGAAGTACTTGGCGACGTCATTGGCGATGGAGAAGGTGGTCAGCGCGCCGCGCGAGATGAGGAGCTGCTTGCCGACAAGGACGATCTCGATGAGCTTGGTCGGGTCACTGTCGAGGTCGATGAGGTTCCCCGCCTCCTTGGCGGCCGCGGTTCCCGAGTTCATCGCGACACCGACATCGGCCTGGGCGAGGGCCGGCGCATCGTTGGAGCCATCGCCGCACATGGCGACGAGGCGGCCCTCCGCCTGCTCCTTGCGGATCAGTTCGAGCTTTCTTTCGGGGGTGGCCTCGGCGAGGAAATCGTCCACGCCGGCTTCCGCGGCGATGGCGGCGGCGGTGAGCGGATTGTCGCCGGTAATCATCACCGTGCGGATGCCCATGCGGCGCAATTCGGCGAAGCGCTCGCGGATGCCCGGCTTGATGATGTCCTTCAGGTGGACGACGCCGAGAATGCTCCCGTCGCGCGCCACGACCAGCGGGGTGCCGCCAGACATGGCGATCTTGCGGATGATGGCGTCCAGCGCTGGATCAGCACCCGCGCCGGCGAGGCGGATGATGGCGTCAGAGGCACCCTTGCGGATCGACGTCCCATCCGCGAGATCGACACCCGACATGCGGGTCTGCGCCGTGAACGGCACGAAGGTCATGCCGTCGCGGTCCGTCTGCGCCAGGCCGAACTTGCGACCGGCGAGATCGACGATCGATTTGCCTTCCGGGGTGTCGTCGGCGAGGGATGCCAGGAGTGCGGCTTCGGCCAGTGCGCGCTCCCCGACCCCGGGAACGGGCTCGAAGGCATCGGCCATGCGGTTGCCGAAGGTGATGGTCCCGGTCTTGTCGAGCAGCAGCACGTCGATGTCGCCGGCGGCCTCCACCGCACGGCCGGATTTTGCCACCACATTGGCCTTCACCAGACGGTCCATGCCGGCGATGCCGATGGCGGAGAGGAGCCCGCCGATGGTGGTCGGGATCAGCGTGACGAAGAGCGCGGCGAGATAGATGACCGGGATTTCCGTGCCCGACCAGGAGGCGAAGGCTGGCAGGGTCACGACGACCACGAGGAAGACCAGCGTCAGGCCGGCGAGCAGGATGTCGAGGGCGATTTCGTTGGGGGTCTTCTGCCGCTTGGCGCCTTCGACGAGGGCAATCATGCGGTCGAGGAAGGTCTCGCCCTGGCTTGCCGTCACGCGCAGCACCAGCCAGTCGGAGACGAGGCGCGTGCCGCCGGTGACGGAGGAGCGGTCACCGCCGGATTCGCGGATGACCGGCGCGCTCTCGCCGGTGATGGCGCTCTCGTCGACCGAGGCAACGCCCTCGATCACCTCGCCGTCGATCGGGATGGTGTCGCCGGCCTCGACAAGGATCAGGTCGTCGACGGCGACCCCGTTGATGTCCTTGTACTGCCAGAGGTCGCGGCGCGCCGCCTCGACGAGGAGCTTGGCGCGGGCACTCGTTTTGGTGGCTCGGAAGGCGTCGGCGCGGGCCTTGCCGCGACCCTCGGCCACCGCTTCTGCGAAATTGGCGAAAAGCACGGTGAACCACAGCCACAGCGCGATCTGGATGGCGATGAAGGCATTGGGGCCGCCGGTCGCGCTCTCGCGCGCAGCGAGAATGGTGGCGAGCACCGATACCAGTGCCGTGACGAACATCACAGGATTGCGCACGAGGCTGCGGGGGTCGAGCTTGGCGAAGGCCTGCAGGATCGCGGCCTGCAGGATCTTCGGCTCGAACAGAGACATCTCGGCGGTCGACGATTTGCTCATGGGATCAGCTTTCAGAAAGTCCGGCCGGCCAGCGCGGAGACCTGCTCGGCGATCGGCCCCAGGGCGAGGACGGGCAGGAAGGTGAGGGCGCCGACGATGAGGATCGTGACGACCAGCAGCACCACGAAGACCGTGCCGTGGGTCGGGAAGGTGCCGGCCGAAGGCGGCGCCGCCCGTTTCGTCGCCAGCGACCCGGCGATGGCGAGGATCGGAATGATGTAGCCGAAGCGTCCCAGCAGCATGGCGATGCCGAGAAACGTGTTGTGGTACGGCACATTGGCGTTGAAACCGGCAAAGGCCGAACCGTTGTTCCCGGTCGCAGAGGAATAGGCGTAGAGGAGCTCCGACAGGCCGTGCGGACCGGCGTCCTGGACCGAGGCCTGCGCGGCGCCGAAGGCGACGGCGAGCGCGGAGAACGCCAGGACGCCGATCGGCATCACCAGCAATGTCAGGGCGGCGAGCTTGACCTCGCGGGCCTCGATCTTCTTGCCAAGATATTCCGGGGTGCGGCCGACCATGAGCCCGGCGAGGAAGACGGTCAGCACGACGAAGAGCAGCATGCCGGTGAGGCCGACGCCGACGCCGCCGTAGACGATCTCGCCGAGCTGGATGTTGAGCATGGCGACGAGGCCGCCGAGCGGTGTGAGGCTGTCATGCATGGCATTGACCGAGCCGTTGGACGCGGCGGTCGTGGTGACGGCCCAGAGCACCGAACCGACGAGGCCGAAACGGACCTCCTTGCCCTCCATATTGCCCGCCGTGGGACTGACGAGCCCGGCATGGAGCGGATTGCCGGCGCGCTCCGCCGCATAGAGGGCGATGAAGGCGATGACGAGCATCACGCCCATCGCGGCGAACAGTGCGGTGCCCTGCCGCCGGTCGCCCACCATGCGCCCATAAGCGAAGCAGAAGCCGACAGGAATGGCGAGGATCGCCAGCATGGAGAGAAGATTGGAAATGGCCGTCGGGTTCTCGAAAGGATGGGCCGAATTGACGTTGAAGAACCCGCCGCCATTGGTGCCGAGTTGCTTGATGGCGGCCTGGCTGGCGACGGGGCCGAGGGCGAGGGTCTGCTGGCCGCCCTCCAGCGTCGTCGCCGTGATCGAGGCGGCGAGCGTCTGCGGCATGCCGAGCATGACGAAGACGACGGCGAGCAGGATCGCGATCGGAAGCAGGATGTAGAGGACGGCACGAACGAGGTCGTTCCAGAAATTGCCGATCGTACGGGTCTGCCGACCGGCGAAACCCCGCGCCACCGCCGCCGCGACGGCCATGCCCGAAGCTGCCGAGACGAAGTTCTGCGTGGTCAGGCCCAGCATCTGGCTGAAGTGGGAGAGCGTCGTCTCACCGCCATAGGATTGCCAGTTCGTGTTGGTTACGAAGGAGATGGCTGTGTTGAAGGCAAGATGCGCCGGCACGCCGTCGAAACCCTGCGGGTTGAGCGGCAGCAGGTGCTGAAAGCGCAGGATGAGAAACAGGAGCGCGAAGCCCGCCGCGTTGAAGGCGATCAGCGAGAGGGCATAGCGTGTCCAATGCTGCCCCTCGTCTTGCCTGATGCCGGCGGTCGCCAGAACCGCGCGTTCGACGGGCGCGAGGAAGGTCACCTCACCGGCAAAGACCCGCGCCATATAGAGGCCCAGCGGGACCGCCAGGGCGATGAGAAGGGCCGCATAGACGGCGGCCTGGATCAGATCGGTGGTCATCGAAGTGCCTTCAGAAGCGCTCGGGCCGCAGGAGGGCGACCAGGAGATAGCCGAGGGCGAAGAGCGCGAAGGCGAGGCCGAGGATGAGGTCGATGGTCATCGCGGCCTCACACGCGCTCGGCGCCGGTGACGGCGGCTGCGATCAGGGCAAAGGCGGCAAGGCCGCCGGCCAGATAGACAAGATCGACCCACATGGGAGCCTCCGGTTGACGATCGACCGGAGGCTAGGCTTGGCAAGCATAAAGGGACGAGGCGAAATACACTGCGAGCGCGTAACGGGAGCGTAAAACCGTGTACCCGGGTGGCATTAGAGGTTGGCCGAAGCCCTCCGGCAAAAGACCCGTAGCGACCCGGATCCACCCTTCGCAACTGCGCTGATAGTGACTGCCCGAAAGCGGACCTCCGCAATTTGGTTTCGGGCCCCCTATGCTCGATTGTAGCGCTGCATTGTAAGGCCGCGCCGTTGGACCCTCAGAGGTCGACCTGTTCAGACAGTTCCAGGGCGTCGTCGAGCTCCACTCCCGGGTAGCGAACGGTCGTGTCCCCTGGCGTGGTGTACCCGAGTAGGAGCTGGCAGGGGCGAAGATTGCCGGTCCTCTTGTAGATCAGTGCGACTTTGGTCCGGCGCAGGCTGTGCGTGCCGTAGAGCGAGTGATCAAGCCCGGCGAGACCCAGCCAATCGTTCAACAGCCGCGCGTATTGTCGGGTGGTCATGGGCTGTCCCGACCTGTTTCGGCTAGGGAAGAGCCAATCGCCATTCCGGTGAGGGCGAAGCCGCAGCCACCCCAACACAGACTCGCGCGACGCATCGGTCAGCTCGAAGACGACCGGTCGGCCGGTCTTGCTTTGCATGACGGACGCCCGCGGGCGGACGTTGCCCGCCAGAACCACGTCGGTGACGGCGAGATGCACCAAATCGCAACCGCGCAGCTTGCTGTCGACAGCGAGGTTGAACAGCGCGTCGCGGAGCGCGAAAACCCGTGGAAAGGTGACAAGGGGCTCCGCATCGAGCAAGTCCAGCGATCGGCGGGGCATCGCGGCATGGCGGTGGTGACGTGAGGCGATCATCCGGAACGGGTCTGTCACCAGGGCCGTCTGCACCATCCGCAGGTCGCTGGCCGGCGCGGCGACGATGCCGAGATCGAGGCTCCTGCGATCGACCTGCTCGATGCTCCTGGTCGACGGTCATTCGGCCGTCAGCGCGTGACATATCCCTCGGCCAAGTCGCGTGAGCGGGCTGCTTCCGCGCGTTCCGCCGGATCCCCCCAACCGCCTCCGCCGGATGTTTCAATGGTGAGCACGTCGCCGCGTTGCATCGCGATCCCCGAGACCTTCGAGGCGAGCGATACGCAGGTGCCGTCGACTCGCGTGATGGTGGTCCTGCTGAGGGAGCCGGGCTTTCCGCCAGCGAGCCCATAGGGCGGATGGCGGAACCGTTCGAAATTCGTGCTCAGCGAACCGTTGTCCGCATCGAGACGGAAGGCGCGCGTAAGACCGAGGCCACCGCGGTGCTGTCCGTCCCCGCCGGAATCCGGAATGAGCCCGTAATGGGTGAAGGTCACGGGATAGCGGGCCTCCACCATCTCGATGGGGGCATTCGTATTGTTGTGGAGGCCGCAGGAGAGGGCACTTGCGCCATCGCCGCCGGCGTGACCGCCCCAGCCGCCGACCTCGATGTCGAAATAGACCCGGCGTCGTCCGCTCGCTTCGACCGTCGCCAGGGCATAGACATAGGAGATCGCATAGTAGGCGGCCGGGATGCGCGCCGGGATGAGCTGCGCCAGCGCGCCGAAAACGGCCGTGGCGATCCGGTGATTAACGACCATGCGACCGGTGACCGGCGCCGGGAACTGCGCATCGACCACGCTGCCGGGTGGAACCCGCACAGTGATCGGTCTGTAACATCCGGAATTGGCTGGAATTTCCGCGCCAAGTGCTGCCAGAACCGCATAATAGACGGCCGAGCAGGTCATCGCCCGGGTGTTGTTCACCGGCCCCTGCACCTGCGGGCTCGACCCGTCGAAATTGATGACGATGCCGTCGCCTTGCCGCGCGATCTGGACCGACAGTCTGATCGGACCCTCGGTCTGTCCGTCATCATCGACGAGTTCCACGAAATGGGCGGTCTGGTCCGGCAAGGTCGCAATTGCGGCCCGCATCATGCGCTCGGAACCCTCGAGGATGGCCTGCATGGCCTGCATGAGGTCAGCGGTACCGTAGCGGTGGATGATCCGCTGCACGGCCGCGACGCCGATCCCCAGCGCGGCGATCTGGGCCTGCAGGTCTCCGCCGGTTTCATCGGGCTGGCGTACGTTGGCCAGCACCATCTTGAGGATGGCTTCGTTGACCACCCCGCGCTCGGCAAGCTTCAGGGGCGGAATGCGAATGCCTTCCTGGAAGATTTCGCGGGCGCCGGCATAGTAGCTCCCGGCGGCGCCACCACCGACGTCAACATGGTGACAAAGCGTGCCGACGAAGCCGATCCGCGTCTCGCCAGCGAAAACCGGCCGGAAGGTCATGATATCCGGCAAGTGCTGCCCACCGGAATAGGGGTCATTGGTGATGACGATGTCGCCGTCCTGCCAGCCGTCGAGCGGAAAATGAGCGGAGAGCAGCGTCTCGAGACATGCGGACATCGAATTGAGATGGACCGGAATCCGGGCGGATTGAGCAATGTTCTGCCCCCTGGAGTCGAAGACGGCGGTCGAGTAGTCAAGGATTTCTCGGACGACCGTCGAGCGACTGGTTCGCCAGATGGTCAGGCTCATTTCCTCGGCAGCGGCGACAAGCGCATTGCGGATGACCTCGACACGAACGGGACCGATGGTTTCCATGAAAGGCTCTCCCGGAACGATCATGCGAGGCGCCGCGCGATCAAGGCGCCGCTGCTTCCAATAGCGGCACTCCAACCGGGCGGAATGTAGGACGAGGTGTAGGTTTCCGACACGATGGCTGGGCCGCGGGCCACCTGGTCGGCCATCCCGCCTCGCTCGAAGACGGCGACATCCTGAATCCGTCCGTCGACATGGACCGGCCTCATCCCAGGCGCCGTCCGTGCCGGGCGATCGGTGCCCTGCGGCGGGACGGGCTTCGGCAGTCTGCCGATCGCCGCAAGCCGAAGCGCGACCATTTCGACAGCGATTTGCGGTTCGTCATAGGAGAAGCGCTGATGATGCACGGCATGGAAACGGCGCGCGATTTCGGCCAGCGCCAGCGGCGAGAAGTCCGCACCCTCGACCGGTACCGGCAGGTCGAAAGCCTGACCAGCATAGCGCAGGTCGAGACTGAAGCGCAGCTCGCGTGCAGCCTCCGGCGTGCCATCCTCGGCAAACAGACGTTCGGCTTCCACCGTCATCCGGGCGGCATGGCGGGCAAGCTTTTCGCCGGCCCCTTCGAGCGGGCCGATATCGGTCGTCGTGAGATCGTGGGTGATGTCCGACCACAGGATGCCCCAGGCCGACAACGTCGAGGCGTGTTCAGGGAAAATGACCCGATTGACGCCCAGATCTTCCGCGACTTCGCAGGCGTGAACGCCTCCGGCGCCGCCGAAGGAGAGGAGGGCGAAATCATCGGGGTCGAGGCCTTTTTCGAAGAGTGACAGCCGGATCGCCGTCGACAGGTTGGAATTGATGACGGCAATGACGCCCGCCGCGATCTCCTCGACGGACAGGCCGAGTGCTTGCGCGAGGGGAGTGGCCGCCGTGACCGCCTTGTCGCGGTCGAGGGTCATGGCGCCCCCCATGAAGGCCTGTGCGTCCAGCCGGCCGAGAATGAGGTTGGCATCCGTCACGGTCAGCTCAAGACCGCCCCGCCCGTAGCAGGCCGGCCCAGGCACGGCTCCTGCCGAATGAGGACCGATCCGCAGCCGCCCGCCGTTGTCGACCCAGGCGATCGAACCACCCCCGGCTCCGATGGTCCGCATCTCGACCATGGGCAAGCGGACCGGCAAGCCGTCGATCTCTCCCTCATTCACGGTTGCCACAGCCCCCTGATGGACGACCGAAATGTCGAAGGAGGTGCCGCCCATGTCGACGGCGATCAGGTTGGGTTCGTTGAGGGCGGCCGCCAGGCGCCGGGCGGCGGCGGCGCCGCCGCTCGGACCCGACAGGAGGAGGCGCGCCGGCTCCCGGGCCGCCTTGGCCAGCCCGCTGACGCCACCATTCGACTGGACCAGATAGATCTGCCGGGTCAGGCTCGCCTCGCGCAGCCGGCTTTCCAGGCTCGCCGCATAGACCGAGACGACCGGCATCAGCAGCGCGTTCAGCACGGTGGTCGACAGTCGCTCATATTCCCGGATTTCGAGACTGATGTCGGATGACAGGGAGATCGCCACGCCGGGAAGTTCCTCTGCCAGAATCGCGCCGGCGCGTCGTTCGTGCGCCGGGTTCGCGTAGGCATGGAGGAAACAGACGGCAACCGCGGAAGCTCCCGCCTGCCTGATGCGGACTGCCGCCGCGCGGACGCTTGCCTCGTCCAGTGCGGTTTCGACGCTGCCATCCGCCCGCATCCGTTCGATGACGCCGAATGCATGGCGCCGCGGGACCAGCGGCGGCGGCGGAGACAGCGTGATGGCATAGACATCGCGGCGGCCATGACGTCCGATCGCCAGGACATCCTCGAAACCCGCGGTGGTCAGAACGGCGCCATCCGGCAGCTTGCGTTCGAGCACGGCGTTGGTGGCGATGGTCGTGCCATGCAGGATCTGTTCAATATGGGCCGTGTCGAACCCGAACTTGCGTGAGGCCTGCCGGATGCCTTCGATCAGGCCGACCGAGGGATCGCGCGGGGTGCTCGGCGTCTTGAACTGATGCACGAGACCGGTCGCGCCATCGAGGACTTCGATGTCAGTGAACGTGCCGCCGATATCGACGGCTATGCGAACAGATGTGGTCATTGAACCCACTCATTTCGGGCACGACAGGCGTGGTGGCTTTTCGGACCTATCGGACGAAGGTTCTGGCAAGCCCGAGCGAACGATCGACGACGATCACGATCAGGAGCGTGAACAGGACGAGCAGCACCGATATCGCCGCGACAAGCGGATCGGCGCGCGACTCGACGTGGTGATACATCTCGACCGGCAGCGTCGACAGGCGCGGCCCGGACATGAACAGCGACAACACCACCTCGTCGAACGATACGAGGAACGACAGGGCACCGGCGGCGACGAGGCCGGGGATGATCAGCGGCAGCGTCACCCGGCGAAACACGGTCAGGGGCGTCGCGCCGAGGGTAGCTGCGGCCTCCTCAACGGCAACCGGCACCGTTGCCAGCGCGGTTGAGATGATCCTAAGGGCATAGGGCAGGGTCACCACCAGGTGGGCAAGGAACAGGCCCTGGGGGGTCGCGAGCAGGCCGGCCCGCGCCGCGACGATGAGCATGGCCAACGCCAGCACGATGGTCGGCAGGAGTAATGGCGCCGTCAGCACGCTCATCAGCGTCGCAGCACCGGGGGGCGCCAGCCGTACCAGCGCATAGGCCGCCGGCACAGCGATAACCAGGTTCACAGCCGTGACGGCGCCGGCGAGCTGGAGGCTGAAGAAGAAGGCATCGATCATCTTCGGGTGCTGGCCGATCGACGCATACCAGCGCAGGCTCCAGCTGCTCGGCGGGAACGACATGAACACGTCGCCGGAGAACGACAGGGGAATGACGATCAGGACCGGCGCGAGCAGAAACAGGAACGACGCGCTCGCCAGCCAGATCAGGACACGGGATATCGGGCGTTCATCCACGGCAGCTCACCCGATCTGACGGAGAATGCGGGTGTACACGGCCAGGGCGAGGCCGAACACCACCAGTACGATGATCGACAAGGTCGCTGCGAGCGGCCAGTCGAGTGTGACGATCGCCTGATCATAGACCTCGGTCGCCAGGAGAAAAACGCGGCCCCCTCCCAGAAGCTTCGGTGTGATGAAGGAGGAAATCGCCAGGACGAAGGTCAGGAGCGAGCCGAGGGCCACACCTGGAAGCGACAGGGGCAGCACGACCCGCCAGAACACGCGGTAGGGCGGGGCGCCGAGCGTCGCGGCCGCTTCTTCCACCCGCGGATCGAGGCGGCCGAAGCCGGCCAGCAGGGCAAGGATCATATAGGGCATGAGGATCTCGGTCAGACCGATGATCACGCCGTTCTGGTTGAACATCAGCCGCAGCGGCTCCTGCGCCCCCAGTGCGGCGAGCGCCGAATTCACCAGTCCTCGGTCGGACAGGATGGCGATCCATCCGTAAGTGCGCACGACCGACGACAACAGCAGCGGCGAGATTACCAAAACCAGCAGAATGCTTTTCCAGGCCCCGCTCATCCGGTGGAGGCACAGTGCGATCGGATAGGAGACGATCAGGGTCAGGATGGTGACAATCAGGCTGGTTCTGACCGTGTTGGCCAGAAGCTCCCAGTAAAAGGGGTCCGTGGCCACCGTCGTCCATTTGGCGATCGACCATCCGCCGGTCATCGCGCCGCTCGAACGGATTTCGGAGACGGAGATGACCGCGAGGTTGGCGACCGGCAGCATGAAGCCGATCGCATTGATCAGGAGGATCGGCACCAGCAAGGTCGTAGCGGCGAAGGTCGTGCCGCGCCGGCTTTGATCAGGGCCCTGGGCGGTTGCCGCCGCGCTCATGGGGCGGCCTCGAACACCAGGGTGTTGGCGACCGACCAGGACAATGTCACGGCCGTGCCGACGCCGACGATCGCTCCGGTCGCATCTGTCGACTGCTCGACATTGAAGACGGTATCGCCTGCCTGGACGTCATACTGCACGACATTGCCGGCATAGGTCGTCCGGATGATGGTTCCTGCCGCATGGTTGTCGTCGGCGCGCCTGTCGCCGGCACCATCGAGATGGATTCGATGCGGACGGATCATGACTTCGACGGGGCCGGTCACAGGGCGCGCGCAGCGCATCGTGACACCCCCGACATGCACGACGTCGCCTGCCCCGGTTCCGGGGAACCGGTTGGTCCGTCCGACGAACGCCGCGACAAAGGCGGTGCGCGGCCGCTCGTAAAGATCTTCGGGCGTCCCGGTCTGCTCGATACGCCCCTTGTTCATGACGACCACCCGGTCCGCCATGGTCAGGGCCTCGTCCTGGTCGTGGGTCACGAACAGCGCCGTCGTGCCGAGCCGCCGCTGGATGTCCCGGATCTCATTGCGCATTTCCTCGCGCAGCTTCGCGTCGAGGTTCGATAGAGGTTCGTCGAGCAAGAGGATCAAGGGACGAATGACCAGCGCCCTTGCCAGGGCGACGCGCTGTTGCTGGCCACCCGACAACTGACCCGGCCGACGGTCCTCGTAGCCGGTCAGCCGGACCAGCTGGAGCGCTTCAGCCACCCGCGCGCGGATATCGGCCTTGGCCATCCCGCGCATCTCCAGCCCGAAGGCGACGTTGGCGGCGACACTCATGTGCGGAAACAGGGCATAGCTCTGGAACACCAGCCCCATGTCCCGTTGGTAGGGGGGCACGTTGGTCAGATCGCGCCCGGCGACGACGATCTGACCGGCCGTCGTCGGCACCAGCCCGGCGATCATCCGCAGCGTCGTTGTCTTGCCACAGCCCGAGGGGCCGAGCATGGCAAGAAACTCGCCCTTCCGCACATCGAGGTCGACGGCGTCAACGGCGGCAGTATCGCCGTAACGCTTGGTCAGTGCCTGGAGCGACAGGAAGCGGTCGGGTGCCGCCGCTTCGTCCCCATTCTGTATCGTCACGAGATTTCCAAGATCCTTTACGGGCATGCTGGGCGAGGATCAGCGCGAGAGCGGGATCACCCGCCTGCGCCACTGGTCCATGATCTGGTCGCGCACACCTGCGACCGCGATCCAATCGACGGGAACGACGCGGTCGAGGAATTTGACGGCCGTCCGGTCGATCGCGCTCGGCGCAATCTCCGCCTTGGCATTGGTCGGCGCGTAGAACATCGATTCGGTGAAGGCCTTCTGTGCCGGTGCGGACAGGGCATAGGAGATGAACCGCTGTGCAGCCTGTGCCTGCGGGGCTCCCTGGACCTGGTTGATCACGTTGATCTGGAAGACGGTTCCCTCTTTCGGGATCAGCGCGGCGAGCTTGCCGTTCGACGTGTCGGCATTGACCTGGGCGCGGGCATTCCAGCCGATGCCGATCGCTGCCTGGCCGTTGATGATCGGCGCATAGACATCCGGGCGCGGTTCCCAGGTCTGCACATTGGGGGCGATCGGCGCCATGGCTTCGATGCCCTTGGCGAAACGCCCTTCCACGCCCGGGCCGCCATTGAGCTTGTCGAGGATCATGACCAGCGACATGCCCTGAATGTCGGGAAGACCGGGGATCGCCACACGGCCACGCATGGCCGCGGTCGCCATGTCGAGGAGCGAGGTCGGCGGCGGCTTCACGGCGTCGGTGTTGTAGATCATGACGAGATTATCAAATGTCACGGCAACGCCGCCGACATTCGGAAACCGGGCATTGGGATAGAGCTCGTTGATCTCCGGGATCGCCGTGGCGTCAAGACGGGAGAAAATGCCCTCGTCCGTGCCGACCTTGGCCACCGTGACGTCGAGGATGACCACATCGACCTGCGGCGCCGCGCGCTGGGCGCGCAACTGGCCGATCATGGCCGCCGAGTTCGGCAGCGGCGAATAGTTGACCCGGATGCCCGGATTGGCCCGCATGAAAGGCTCGACGACCGCCGCGGTGTAGCGATCCTGGAACAGGCCCGTATAGGCCATGACGTTGATGGTGACCGGCTGTTGTGCCGATGCCCGGTTGATCCAAGGGGCAACGATCAGCGATGTCGTGGCGGCGACGAATGTTCTGCGTTTCATGTTCAGTCCCCTCGTGCGATGATCGGGTGATGACCCCGGGTGAAGTGGCGTTCGGCTGAATCAGGGTGCGAGTTTCGCTTCGACCATGGCTCGTGCGCCGGAAATATCGGGAAGCTTTTCGCCCTTCCGCAACCTCTCAAGCAGAACCAGTTCATTCTTCTGCATGGCGATCGCCTTTTCGGCGATGGCCCGTGCCTGCAGGGGATCGAGCACGATCACCCCGCTCTCGTCGCAGAGGATCGCATCACCGGGGTTGACCACCTGACCGCCGACACTGATCGGCACATTGACCGCCCCCTCCGACCCCAGAAGCTTCGTGGTGATCGCAGACGGTCCGCGGCACCACATCGGCATGTCGACACGCGTGAACTCGGAAAAATCGGTTGCCGGCCCGTCGACCACGCCGGCCTTGACGCCCGCCATCTTCATGCAATTGGTGATCACGCCACCCCAGCACGCATGACGATCATCTCCACAGCGGTCGACGAGGACGATGTCACCGGGGCGAACATGGGCCGTCAGCCAATGGAGCAGCGCCGAGTCCGCATGCGGAATTCGGATGGTGACAGCCGTTCCGGCAACACGCTTGTTCGGCAGCACCGCCCGAATCTGGCGGTCGACGAAGCCGGAGTGAAGCACGTGGCCGACCGTTGCCGTCTCGACCTGCTCCAGCAGGGTGACGAGATCGTCCGGAATCTGGTCCGGCATCGGTTTGATCACGAACATGAAGGCCAGCCCTGTGTCGGTGCGGGTTGCGGAAGTCGCGGATTCAGAGCGGCAGCACGTGGTGGTGGGCGACCGGCAGATTGGCGCGGATCGAATCCTGACGGTCGAAGTCGAGTACGGCTGTCGTCGCGCCGACCTGGTCGGGAACCATCGCGGTGACATGGCCCCAGGGGTCGATGATCATGGAATGACCGTAGCAGGCCTTCTTGCCATCAGCGTGGTTGAAGATCTGGGCCGAGGCGATGATCCAGCACTGCGTCTCGATGGCACGGGCGCGCAGCAGCACTTCCCAATGGTCCTTGCCGGTCATCAAGGTGAAGGCAGCCGGCAGCACAATCACCTTGGCACCCTTGTCCCGTAGGGCGCGGAAGAGCTCGGCGAAGCGCAGATCGTAGCAGATCGTGCAGCCCACCGTGACATCGTCCGCGTCATAGGTAACGATCTTGTCGCCCCGGCCGACCATGTCCGACTCCCGGTATCGGGCGCCGCCGGGGACGTCGACATCAAAGAGATGGATCTTGCGATAGCGCGCCTTCTCCTCGCCGTCAGGGCCGAAGACCAGCGAGGTGTTGTAGAACTGGTTGCCGTCCTGCTCGACGATCGAGCCGGCATGCAAGGTCACCTTGTGCTTGGCCGCCAGCGCTTTCATCGCCGCATAAGCATCGCCATGCGGCGGCGTCTCGGCGCTCGCCCGCGCACTGTCGGGGCTCGATCCCAAATAGGCGAAGTACTCCGGCAGCACGATGAGCCGCGCGCCGTCTTCGGCGCATTTTGCCACCAAACTGGATGCCACGGCGATATTTTCCGCCTTGTCATCCTGCGAATTCATCTGAACGACGCCAACTTTCATGGCCGATCCCCCGGGTGCGTCATGAAGCTAACCATGGGGTCCGAGGGTCGGCAACACTGAAAAACTTGTCCGGAGCTACAAGAAAAATCGATAGCTGCCCAAGCGTCAGGGACCTGCACATCGTTGCGCGTCGAATTCGGCGGCGATGCGCTGGGCCATTCGCGCGATCGTCGCCGGGATGGGGTTCGCCGCGCTCTCTCCATAGACCACATGGAACCGCATCGGCGGCAGGACAACATTGACGTTGATGCGTGCAAGTCGCGCCACGTCGGGATGATCCTCGACCATGGGCGCGGGCAGGGCGGCGATGCCGCCGCTGTCGCAGAGGAGCCGGATCATCGTGGCGATCGAGTTGGAATTGTAGATGCGCGCCTGGTTTGACGGGACGCCATGCTGTTCCAGAAGGCGCAGGATGGCCTGATGCGGCTGCGATCCCTTCGAATAGGCGAACAGGGGATGAAGGATGACATCGGACAGTTCGAGCCGCGCTGGCAGGCCGAGCTTGGCTGACGCAAACCAAGCGCATTCGAAGCTGCAGACTTCGATGCTCTGCAAGGTTTCATCCATGACGGGGCCCATCAGGATCCCGAGGTCGACGCTCCCGTCGCGGATGAGTTCGGCTATGTTGCGGCTCGTGTCGACCGTCAGGTCGAGGCTGACATGGGGGTATGTCGCCTTCATCTGGTCGAGCAAGCGGGGAAGCCACGTGTAGACGATCGTGTCGACCGTGCCGATCGCGATGGTCCCGCTGAGGGTCGCCGGCGATCCGATCCCGGTGCGGAATTCGGCCACCAGTTTGACGATCTCCTCGGCCCGCGCGAGCGCACTCAATCCGTGAGGCGTCAGGACCACCGACCGCATGTCGCGTTCGAACAGGCGTACGCCCAATTGGCGCTCCAGGGTGGCGATGCGGCTGGAGACGGCCGCTTGCGTCGTATTCATCCGTTCGCCTGCCGCGGAAAAACTCTTGAGGCGGGCGACCATCAGGAAGGTCTCGAGAAAACGCAGGTTCATGGCGCGAACTGTCCGTCACATTCGCTCGCCTTGCAATGCGCGCCCGTCAGCAGCGCCCCGAAGGCGCTGTGCCTCTACCCCCGAGGCCGCGCTACACGTGCAAAATTCTCCAATAATCTGCCGGAGCCGAAAACGGACATTCCGGATGTTCGCAATGAGCCCGAAAGCCGACTTACCATCAGGCCTGGTCTGCGCGCGATGGCCCGCTGAGGCAGGCCAACGCCCGCACGGGGGGCCGGCTTTGCGACGGCGAGCCGAAACCCATGCCGAAACGCAATTGGGGTAAGCGTTAGAGCAAGTCGCGATACAGCCGATTTTTCTCAGCAAGATCAATAGGCATTGGCGGTCCCGAAGGGATTCGAACCCCTGACCTTCGGTTTAGGAAACCGCTGCTCTATCCTGCTGAGCTACGGGACCGGCGCGCCTTCTATCTCACGCCGGCCGGCCGGGCGGCAAGCCGTGAAAGCACCTGACAGCCCCGATCAGGCGCCGAAGAAGGAGCTCCGCTTTGGCGGCGCGGGCGCCGGCTGCTCGGGACCTGGATCATCCGGCGGGCGGGCCATCGGGAAGACGGTTTCGGTTGGAACGATCTTCGGGCGGCTCGCGGCCGCAGGCGCCGGGTCGTTGGCCGGCTCGGCCGGAGGCTGGGCGGCCGCCTCCACCCTCTTCGATGCGGGCGCGGCCTGCCTCTCCTCCTCGGCCGTCACCACCGGCTCAGGCGGCAGTGCGACCGGTGCAGGCTGAACCTCCGGCTCATTCGCCGCCTTAGGCGCCGTCACCGGTTCGACCGCCACCGGGGCCAGCTCGATGACGGGCGCCAGGACCGGCGGTGCCGGCTGTTCCGCCTCGTGATGATCGGCGAGGACATCGTCGACCTGCAGCACTGGTCCACCGATCTCGGCGACGGGAACCTTCCACTCAAAGGCGTCGAGGCGGCCGGTCACCAGCGAGGCCGGCAGCCAGACGTCGCTCGCCTGGCCGTCGGCGGTCCAGACCGGATCGCGCGCGGCGCGCAGCGCCCGGGCCATCCATTCGCGGGCGCGCCCGTGATCGCCGTGTTCCTTGGCGCTGATCTCGGCCTGCAGCAGGCAAGCCCGCTGGGTCGGTGTCGCCGTGGCGGCGATGTCGTCAAGGGCGCGCCGGGCGACGGCGAACTCGCCCGCATCGATGGCGGCGCGGGCGATGGCCATCAGGCCCTCGGGATGGGAGGGGACGAGGCGGGCGAGATATTCGACGCGCTTCAGTTCGTCGAGGCGCGCATCGCCCCGTCGGGCATGGCAATAGACCTCGGCGAGGTCCGGATGCGGCGTTGCCTTCCAGGCCGCCTCGATCACCCGTGAGGCTTTGCGCGCATCGCCGTCGGCGGCGAGAAGGCGGCCGGCCACCACGGCTGCCGGGACGAGGGTCGGCGCCAGCCCGTGCGCCTCGATCGCCAGGGCCTTGGCGGCGACGGGGTCGCGGTCCTCAAGGGCGATGGCCTTGGCGGTGAGCAGAACGGCGCGGCGACGCCTGGCCTGGTCCTTGTCGATGACCCGGGCCGCATAGTGCTTCTCGATGCTGGTCAGTGCGCCGTCCCAGTCGCCGCTCAGCGTCTGGCTCTCCAGGATCGCCTGGGCGGCCCATCCGGCCGAGGCCGATTCCCGGATTGCCTCGTCGGCGATGGCGCGCGCGGCGACCGTGTCGGATCGGCGCTGCGCTTCCACATAGAGCCCGCGCAGCCCAAGAAGCCTGGTCTCGGGCGCGCCGAGCATGGCGCGGAACGCCTGTTCGGCGCCACCGCGGTCGCCGGCGAGTTGGGCCGTCTGCGCCTTGAGCAGCAGGGTCAGCGGCTGGTCGGGCGCATATTTTGCGGCCTCGGCGGCGTGGCGCTCGGCACTGCGCCGGTCGCCGGCGCCGATGGCGATGATGCCCCGGCTGATCGCCTCGGTGCCCTTGCGTCGGCGCCTGCGGCGCAGTGCGCGGGCGGCGAGCGCCGGGCTGGCGATCAGCCAGCGGGTGAGGCCGATCACGGCCATCACCAGGGCGGCGGCCACCACCAGGGCGATCAAGCCTGTGAGAACCTCGAATTCGATCTGGCGGCCGAGCCAGAGGATGGAGACGGTGCCGGGCTGATCGGCCATCCAGGCGGCGCCGAAGCCAAGCGCGCCGAGAAGGACGAGGAAGAGGACTAGGCGGATCATGATCTCTCCTCAGCCTCCGCTCAGGGCGCTGGCGGCATCGGTCGACAGGCGGCGCAGAGCGGATTCGGCGGCGGCACGGGCGCGGGCTTCGGCGGCCCAGTCGGCCCCCAGAGCCCGGACCGGTTCCGGCAGCCGGTCGAAATCGGCCAACGCTCCGGCAAGGTCGGCGCGGCGGAGTTTCGCCTCGATGCGGGCGACCGCAGACGGCACGTCGTCGCCGGCCGCCTCGCCCACCGGGCGGATACGGACGAGGTTCTGCGCGCTTGCCGTCAGGCGTTCGAGCATCGTGCCGTCGGCTGCGGGGCCGGGTGCGGCGCGCAGCAGTGCCGGCGCCAGTGCAGCGAAGCGCTGGGCAAGGGCGCCCGTCGCAGCGAGGCCGCGTTCCGCATGGGGTTGCAGGGCGCCCACGGCCTCGGCGGGCAGGCCGAGGGCGCCCGCCATCCGCAGTTCCGCGACAAAGGGCTGGCCGCGGTCGACGGCGGCACGCAGCGCGCCAAGCCCCACGACAAGGGCGGCACGCCGGCTGGAATCGCCCGCCTGCGCCCGTCCCGCTTCGAGTGCCGCGACCTTCTCCGTGAGGGCGGCGCCAGAGGCCGCTGTCGCCTTCACCTCGGCCTCGAGCAGCTGGAGGGCGCTGCCGATCTCGGCGATACGGCCGGACTGCGGCGCGGTCAGCGCGGCGATCCGCGCCTCAACGCGCGCCATGTCGATGGAAGGGGCGGTCGACGGCGCGGGCGGCGTGGCGCGCTGGGCCGCGGCAACAGCCTCGACGGCGGTCTTGAGGGCGTCGATCTCGGTCCTCAGGGGCGCCAGATCGACGACCGGCGCCGCGGCGGTTGCGGCCGATCCGCCGCCTGTTGGGGCCTGCCGCTGTTCGAGTGCGGCGAGGCGGGAGTCCAGACTGGCGCGCGCCGTGTCGAGGGCCTCGATGCGGCGGGTGACAGGCGCGAGGTCGACTGGTGCGGCGGCAGGGCCGGAAGCGGGTGCCGCCGGGCGCGCCACGATCTGGCGGACCTGGCCGTCAAGCGCGGCGAGGCGCTGTTCGAGGGCCGCGTTGTCCTGGCGGGCGGCACCGGCTGGCCAGTAGCCGGCCATCTGGGCGCCGACGGCGAGGCCGCCGGTCAGAAGGGCTCCGATCAGGCCGGCGGCGGCGAGCTGGCCGAAACCGGGACCAGCCGGGGCCGGCGCTTCCGGTGGGGCGACCGCCGCGTGATGGTCGGGCGGCGATGGCTCGCGCGGCGCATCCCGGTCAGAGGCCATCGACGGAGCGCGATCGGCTTGCCCAGCGGATTGGGGCGTAGGTTCCTCCGGGACGGCACCCGCAGCGGTCGGTGCCGTGGCCGGCTCCTGGGTCGCGACCGGGGCGTCGGCTGGCGTTGCCGTTGCGGCAGGAGCGTTGCTCACCGCGACGTCTGCGGCCACCGCTTCAGGCACCGGCATGCTGTCCGGAGCCGCTTCGGGGGCTGTCTCGGCCGTCGCGGCGTGAGCCGGCGCGACGGTCGCCGCCGGCACCACTTCCTGCGCCTCAAGAGTGATCGTCGGGGCCTTGCCGCGACGCTTGAGCTTCGGATCGTCGCTCGGGCGGTCGTTACTGGCCATCCGCTGTCTCCCGCTTGCCCCTCGGGATGGTTTAGCGCGCTGGCGGACCCCGCCGCAACCCGAGTCAGGTCAAAGGGCGTCGAGGAGGGCGGTCTCGTCGGGCCGCTGAGCGCTCATGACGCATGAGGCGGCGAGAGGTTCCAGCATCGCCGCCACTGCCGGTGACAGGCAGAGATGACGGAGGCGGCGGGCCTCGGCAGCCCATCCCCGGGTAAGGCACAGGTCGCAGAAGACCTCTGAGGCGCGCGGCGAAAAGTGTAGCACGGCGTCGAGGGTTCCACCCGCCAGGTTTTCCGCCGCAGCCTCCGGCCACGCGGCTGCCGGCGTCATCCGGTAGATGACGGCAGCGACGACGGCGAGCCCGGACGGAGCAAGGGCCTTGGCGAGGTCGCCGGCCCGGTCCTCGCCGCCAGGATGGAGAACTCGGGCGCCGCGGGGAAGACCGGCAGCCGCAATGAGCGTCGCCAGGGCACGCAGGTCCCCCGCCGCGGAGCGGATGTCGCTGAAGCCGGCCGCGGCCAGCGCCCCGGCCGTGCGGTCACCAACGGCAAAGGCGGGAAGCCCTGCCAGCGCGCCGCGCCTGTCCGCGGGCATCATGGCGATCGTGCGGGGGCTGGTGACGGCCAGCGCGGCAAAGGGCCCATCGATCTCCGCCGCGACCGGCTCGGCGACGAAGAGCGGCGCCACCACCGCCTCGTGGCCGCGCCTCGCCAGGGCCCCGGCCGTCCGGGAGGCCTCCGGTTCGGGCCGCGTCACGAGGACGCGCATCAGTGGGTTCCGAAGAATCCGGCGCCGGCGCGCCCCTTGAGTTCGGCGCCAGCGTCGCGCCCGAGGGCGACGGCGTCGCCCGAGGTTCCGGAGCGCGCCGCCACGTGGCTCTCGCTGCCGTCGGGCCGGAGGATCTCGCCGGTAAAGGACAGGGCGTCCCCTTCGAGGCGCGCAAGGCCTGCGATGGGCGTGCGGCAGGAGCCGTCGAGAATGGCGAGGAAGGCCCGCTCGGCAGCGAGGGCGAGGGCGGTCGGCGGATGGTCGAGCGGGGCGAGCAGGTCGCGCGTCCGGGTGTCGTCGAGCCGGGTCTCGATGCCGATGGCGCCCTGGCCGACGGCGGGCAGGAAGCGCTCCGTCGCGACGATTTCGGTGACCTCGTGGGCGATCCCGAGGCGGTTCAGACCGGCCATGGCGAGCATGGTGCCCGCGACGTCGCCGGCATTGAGCTTGGCGAGCCTGGTCTGGACGTTGCCGCGGAAGGTGATCACCTCAAGGTCCGGCCGCTCCCGCCGTATCTGCGCCTGCCGGCGCAGCGAGGAGGAGCCCACCACCGCGCCCTTCGGCAGGCCGGCGAGCGTGGTCGCGGCGCGGCCGATGAATCCGTCGCGCACATCCTCGCGCGCGAGGAAGCAGACGAGGCCGAGGCCCTCGGGCAGGGTGGTCGGCATGTCCTTGGAGGAATGGACGGCGAGATCGATGCGGCCATCGAGCAGCTGCTCCTCGATCTCCTTGGTGAAGAGCCCCTTGCCGCCGGCTTCCGACAGGGGCCGGTCGAGGATGGCGTCACCGGTGGTCTTGATGATCTCGACGGCGATCTCGTCTTCCGCAACGCCGTGGGCTTGCGACAGGAGGCGTCGGACCAGGTGGGCCTGGGCGAGCGCCAGGGCGGAGCCTCGGGTGCCGATGCGGAGGAAGGGCGATTGCGCCATGGGAAGGTCCGGTGATACGCGGGACCCAGATCATAGCGAGGGATCGGCGGACAGGAAGACCCGTCGAACCGCCTGTGGCGGAGGTTGAGGCTTCATGCTGGTTCTCGGAATCGAGACCACCTGCGACGAGACGGCGGCGGCGGTCGTGCGCGTGGGCGCCGATGGGCGCGGCACGATCCTGTCGAATATCGTGCGGACCCAGATCGCGGATCATGCGCCCTATGGCGGCGTGGTGCCGGAGATCGCCGCGCGCGCCCATGTGGAAATCGCCGACCGTGTGACGGCCGAGGCGCTGCGGGTGGCCGGGGTGAGCGCCGGCGACCTCGACGCCGTGGCGGCGGCGGGGGGACCTGGCCTCGTCGGCGGCGTCCTCGTCGGGCTCACCACCGCCAAGGCCATGGCCCTGGTGCTGGGCAAGCAACTGGTGGCGGTCAACCACCTGGAGGCCCATGCCCTGACGGCGCGGCTCACCGACGATGTCGCCTTCCCCTTCCTGCTGCTGCTCGTCTCTGGCGGCCATACCCAGCTTCTCGCGGTCAGGGGTGTCGGCGACTATGCCAAGCTCGGCACGACGATCGACGACGCCATCGGCGAGGCCTTCGACAAGGTCGCCAAGCTTCTCGGCCTGCCCTATCCGGGGGGGCCTGAGGTGGAGCGCCGGGCGACGACCGGCGATCCCCGCCGCTTCGCCTTCCCGCGGCCGCTTCACGGCCGCCCCGAACCGGACTTCTCGCTGTCGGGCCTGAAAACCGCCGTCCGCATGGCGGCGGAGGACCTGCGCGCGGCGTCGGGGACGCTCTGCGCACAGGACGTTGCCGATCTCTGCGCCTCGTTCCAGGCGGCGGTCGCCGACATGGTGGCCGACCGCTGCAGGCAAGCGATCCGGCTGTTCCGGGCGCGCCATGGCGAACCCACGGCCCTGGTGGTCGCCGGGGGTGTCGGCGCCAACCAGACCCTCAAGGCCGTCCTGCAGAAGACCGCGGACGAGGCCCGCTTGCAGCTGGTGGTCCCGCCGCCGAAGCTGTGCACCGACAATGGCGCGATGATCGCCTGGGCCGGCGCCGAGAGGCTGAGGCTCGGCCTCAGCGATCCGCTCGGCGTGGCGCCGCGGGCGCGCTGGCCGCTCGATGCCGGCGCCACCACCATCGGGTCGGGCCGGCTGGGGGCCAAGGCATGAGCGGCGGAAAGGGAGCGGTGGGATGACGGACAGGACGCGGGTTGCGGTTCTCGGCGCCGGAGCCTTCGGAACGGCGCTGGCCAATGTGGCGGCGCGGGCCGGCTGCCGTGTCTCGCTCTGGGCCCGGGAAGCGGCGACGGTGGCCGAGATCAACGGCCGCCGCACCAATCTTTCCCGGCTGCCGGGCGCGCAGATCCATGACCAGGTGACCGCGACGGCGGCGCTCGAGCAAGCGCTCGCCGCCGATATCGTTCTGATGGTCGTCCCCGCCCAGGCGCTGCGGGCGGTTCTTTCAGCCTGCGTGCCGCATGTCCCGCCCGGCACGCCGCTGGTCGTCTGCGCCAAAGGTATTGAGCGCACCACGGGCCGCTTCCTGTCGGACATCGTCGGCGAGGTCGCCCCGGCCTGCGTGCCCGCCGTGCTGTCCGGACCGAGTTTCGCCGCCGATATCGACCGCGGCCTGCCGACGGCCGTGACCGTCGCCGCCGCCGAGGGGGCGGTCGCCCGCCGCCTCGCCGCCGCGCTCGGTTCGCCGGCCTTCCGCCTCTATCACTCCACCGATGTGCGCGGCGTCGAGATCGGCGGTGCAACCAAGAACGTCCTCGCCATCGCCGCCGGTATTGTCGCCGGCCGCCGGCTCGGTGCCAGCGCGACGGCGGCGATCACCGCCCGGGGCTTCGCCGAAATGACGCGGTTCGGCACGCATTTCGGCGCCAAGGCCCAGACAATGATGGGCCTCTCGGGTCTCGGCGACCTGATCCTCAGCTGTGCAAGCGTCCAGTCGCGCAACTTCGCCCTTGGCCACGCGCTGGGCGAAGGCAAGGGACTCGATCTTCTTTCCGGCAAGGGGGCGCTTGCGGAAGGCGCGCTCACCGCAGAGATATTGGTGGAGAAGGCCCGCGAGGCCGGCATCGACATGCCGATCGCCGAAGCCGTCGATGCCGTGCTCGGCGGCATCATCGACGTCGACCAGGCGATCGTGCAGCTGATGGCGCGGCCGCAGCGGGCCGAGTGAGTGTTCAGGTGACCAACGGGAGGCGATGGAGCAGCCGATGACCAATTTCTTCGACAAGCTGGCCCGCGGGGTCGAGGCCGCGACCAAGGCCATGGGCTCCGATCTGGTGGCCGAGACCCATCCCTTCGACCTTAGCCATTCGGTGGTCTTCCCCGTCGCCAAGTTGATGAAGCGGCGCACGGGCGGCGAGCCGATCGTGGTGATCGAGCTCTCCGACGGCAAGACGACCATGACGCTGGCGGAGTTCGACCGGTTCGTCACCGAGCTCGACGCCTTCCGTAAGCTCATCCCCTCCGTCGCCACCGGCCCGAAGATCGAGGGCGCGTGAATGGCGTACTGGCTCTACAAGTCCGAGCCCTTCAAGTGGTCTTGGGACCAGCAGGTTGCGGCGGCCGACAAGGGCACGTTCTGGGACGGCGTGCGCAATCATGCCGCCAAGCTCAACCTGATGCGCATGAAAGCCGGTGACCGCGGCTTCTTCTACCATTCCAACGAGGGCAAGGAGATCGTCGGCGTCGTCGAGGTGATCCGCGAGGCCTATCCGGACCCGACCGCTGCGGCGGGTGAGCCCTGGGTGGTGGTCGATATCAAGGCGGTGAAACCGCTGCAGGTCCCGGTCAGCCTCGAAGCGGTGAAACATGCGCCCGACCTTGCCGACATGGCGCTCCTCAGGCTGTCGCGGCTCTCGGTCCAGCCGGTGACGGACAGGGAATGGGCTATCGTCTGCGCGATGGGCGGGATCGATCCCTGAAGCATTACGGATAGGGAAGCCGGCATGGACGGGGACCGCGGCGGCCACTGGGAGGCCGTTTATTCGACCAAGGGCGAATCTGACGTCAGCTGGTACCAGGAGGATCCTGCCACCTCGCTCGCCTTGATCGCATCGGCCGGCGCGACGGCGGCCTCGCCGATCATCGACATCGGTGGTGGTGCCTCGCGGCTGGTCGACGCGCTGCTGGCGCGGGGCCATCGCGACCTGTCGGTTCTCGACCTCTCGGCCGCCGCCCTGGCGACCGTGCGCCGGCGCCTGGGGCCGGCCAGCGGCGGGTTCCAGGGCATGGTGGCGGATGTCACGACCTGGCAGCCGCGCCGTCGCTACGATGTCTGGCATGACCGCGCCGCCTTTCATTTCCTCACCGAGGCCGCCGACCGGGCGGCCTATGTCGCGGCGCTGAAGGCGGCCTTGCCGCCCGGCGGCCATGCGGTCATCGCGACGTTCGCCCTGGATGGCCCCGCGCGCTGTAGCGGCCTGCCTGTGATGCGCTATGACGGCGCGCGCCTCGGCGCGGTCCTTGGGGATGATTTCGAGCGGCTGGAGACGCTGGCGCATGGCCACGTGACTCCCTGGGGCGCGCCGCAATCGTTCCAGTTCAGCCTGTTCCGCCGCATCTGAGGCCTGCTGCCGCCGCCGATCACGGTCTCTGCCACGCCGGCTTCGCAAGACCGGACTTGCCAGCTATCATGGTCGAAACGTCGTTTCGTTGAAGGCTTTTCCCGAAGGCTTTGTCCATGACCGAATCCCCCGCGCCGCGCGGACCACTTGCCGGCATCCGCATCCTCGACCTCACCTCGGTCATTCTCGGTCCCTATGCGACCATGCTGCTTGGCGACATGGGCGCCGAGATCATCAAGGTGGAGAGCCCGGGCGAGGGCGGCGGGGACATCATGCGCTGGCCGGGCGCCGGACCGGAGGAGGCCGGCCCCGGGATGGGCCCGCTCTTCATGATGTACAACAAGAACAAGAAGTCGGTGGCGCTCGACCTGAAGCGCCGCGAGGACCAGGACGCCTGCGTCGCGCTGGCGCGGACCTGCGACGTCGTCTGTTCCAACATGCGGATGGACACGGCCGCCCGCCTGACCATGGACTATGACAGCCTCAGGGCGCACATGCCCAACATGATCTACATCCATGCTGCGGGTTTCGGCGCGGATGGGCCCTATGCCGGCCGGCCGGCCTATGACGACCTCATCCAGGGGATTTCAGGTGGGGCCGACATTCTCCCCCGCGTCGACGGCAATCCGGCACCGCGCTACCTGCCGACTCTGGCCGCGGACAAGACGGTTGGGCTGTTCATGGTGCAGGCGGTGCTGGCCGCCCTGTTCCACAAGCAGCGGACCGGTGAAGGGCAGTTCGTCGAGGTGCCGATGTTCGAGTGCTACACACATTACGTCATGCACGAGAACCTCTACGGCCATGTCTACGATCCGCCGCCGCCGGGAACCGGCTTCGGCTACGGGCGCATCCACAATCCCGACCGGCGGCCCTACAAGTCGCAGGATGGCTGGATCGGGATCCTGCCCTATACCGACCGAAACTGGACCGACTTCTTCGTGCTGGCCGGGCGGCCGGAACTCAACAGCGACCCGAAATTCTCGACCTACCGGGCGCGGATGGTGAACATCAAGGAACTCTATTCCATGATGGATGCCATGGTCTCGACGCGGACCAATGCCGACTGGGCCAAGGTCCTGACCGAGAAGGCGATCCCCTTCGCGCCGATCAACCGGTTCGGCGATCTGATGGAGGACCCGCATCTCAAGGCGGTGGGCTTCTTCCGCAAGCACGCCCATCCCGACGGCTATGTCTGGGTCGACATGAAGCACCCGGTGAACTATGCGACGACCCCGGCCTCGACGCGGATGGCGCCGCCCAGGCTCGGGCAGGACACGGCCGAGGTGCTGCGCGAGGCGGGTGTCTCGCTGCCGAAGGCGGCGGAATAGGCGTCGGTGCCCCGGCGCCCCGCTGCGCTCAGTTGAAGAGCGCGTCGATGTCGTCCTGGCTGGCGTGGCCGGCATCCTCGGAGAGCTTGGGACCGTTGAGCAGGGCGGCGTCGCCAGTCGCCTCGCTGATGCCCTCCACCGCGATGTCCTTGAAGCTGTCGAGACCTCCCCAGATCTCCATCATCCGCACGATCCGGTCCTCGATGAACTTCAGCGTATTGACCACCTTGGTGATGCGCTGTCCCGTGAGGTCCTGGAAGTTGCAGTGCTCGAAGACGGTGATGATCTTCTGCTGGATGTCGTCGATCGCCGCCTGATCCTGGGTGCTCTTGAGCTTGGCGGCGAGCTGGCTGGCGATCTGGTCAATGCCCTCGGCGGCGGTAAGGATGCCCTCGGTCGCCTCCTGCGTGCCGGTGACGATGGCGTCGAGCTCATGCGTCACGCGGGTCATCTGCTTGCCCTTGAAGCCGGTGACGTGCAGCGTCGCGATCTCGTGCTTGGTCTGGTCGATGGCCTGCCAGATCTGGTCGAGCTCGGCCTTCAGTTTCATCGCCTCCTGCATCTCCGCCCGATAGGCCTCGATCATCTGCTTCGAGACCTCTTCCGGCGGGCGGATCAGGGCGCGCAGCTGCTTGATCTCGGAGAGGATCTCCTGATGGCCGCCGCTGGCGGGCGCTCCCTTGGAATGCGGTGAAGTCTCCGGCTGGGAGATCACTTCGATGCGAAAGGCTCTTTTCTGGGCGCGCATGGACGATCCGGGCAAGACGTAACCTCCGGCCGAAAGCGACCGGTTTGCATAAAGGTACCGGCAGGGAGTTAAGAGGCGGTTCCGCCGCATTCACCCAAAAAATCAAGGTCCACTGCAAAAACAATTAATGTTAATAATATGTTTATTCAAAAAACTGGTGTCTTAATCAAGTATCCAGCACTCATTTACGTGGGCTTAACCGTAATGAAACGCTGTCGCTGTTGACGCTTCGAAAAGGATGTTTCCGGCCGCGGCGTTTACCATTCGCTGGCGGCTTTGGGCGCTTTGCTGAAGCCTCCCGAGATGATGGGCTGTTCCACCCCTCGCCCTGTGTTGCGTATCAGAGTTCGGCGATGTCCCTTTCCCGTCTGACGGCCGCCCTTGCGGCCCTCTGCCTCTTCGGCACGACCTTCCAGGCCTCCGCGCAGATCGCGGGGGTCCGCCGCGATCTCGGCGGCGGTTTCATCGAGTTCCTCTATCATGGCGGCCAGCCGACAGGTCCCATCGCCGGCGCCCACCGCGCCGGCGCGCCGCCGCGCAGCATGCCGACCTCGCCGGCCCATCTCAGGGCCTCGCACACGGTCGCTCCCGATCTCGAGCCGGTGCGCCCGCTGCTGCCCCGGCCGGCGGAGCCGCGGCTGCAGCGCGAGGCCGCGCCGCGTTCCGCCCCGGCCCGCGGCATCGATCCGCGGTTCCTGCCGCAGCAGGTGACCTTCCAGAGCAGCCATCGCCCCGGCACGATCGTGATCAACACCGCCGAGCGGCACCTCTATCTTGTCCAGGCCGGTGGCACCGCCATGCGCTACGGCATCGGCATCGGCCGCCCGGGCTTCGGCTGGACCGGGACCAAGACCATCACCCGCAAGGCCGAGTGGCCGGACTGGCGCCCGCCGGCCCAGATGCTGCGCCGCCGTCCGGACCTGCCGCGCTTCATGGCGGGCGGACCGGCCAATCCGCTCGGTGCCCGGGCCCTCTATCTCGGCTCCTCGCTTTACCGCATCCACGGCTCCAACGAGCCCTGGACCATCGGCCAGGCGGTCTCCTCGGGCTGTTTCCGCATGCGCAACGAGGATGTCATCGACCTCTACAACCGCGTGCGTGTCGGCACCCGGGTGGTGGTGATGTGAGCTTCGCCGCCGGGCCTCACGGGCCCTGCGGCTGTCCTTGCGGCGGGCAAGCGCAACAGCGTCCCGCCGCGGCGCTCGAACGAGCGGACAGGAGGGGCCGCTCCGTCTCACGACGGGGCGGCCTTTCTGTTGGGGCTTCAGGCCGCTTGACGCGCGCCCCGCATCCCTCCCCTTCGCCGCCGTGCCTTGCGGGACCGCGGCCCGCTGATAGGATCGTTCGCGATCCAGCCCCTTCCGGAGATTTTTTCCATGTCCAAGACGAGCGCGCTGCGTGTGGTCGGCGACGATGCCTCTGCCACCGCCATCCCGAACGACCTCCAGGCCTTCTGGATGCCGTTCACGGCCAACCGCTCGTTCAAGGCGCGCCCGCGCATGGTCGCCCGCGCCAAGGGGCTCTACTACTACACCCCCGAGGGCAAGCAGGTGATCGACGCCACGGCGGGCCTGTGGTGCTCCAGCGCCGGCCATTCGCGCGAGCCCATCGTCGAGGCGATCCAGAAGCAGGCGGCGGAGCTCGACTTCGCCCCGACCTTCCAGTTCGGTCATCCCAAGGCCTTCGAACTGGCGAGCCGCATCGCGGCGCTGGCCCCCGGCGACCTCGACCATGTCTTCTTCTGCAATTCCGGCTCGGAAGCCGCCGACACCGCGCTGAAGATGGCGATCGCCTATTGGCATGCCCGCGGCAAGGCCTCGAAGACCCGCCTCATCGGCCGCGAGCGCGGGTATCACGGCGTCGGTTTCGGCGGCATCACGGTCGGCGGCATCGTCGCCAACCGCCGCGTCTACGGCTCCATGCTGGCGGGTGCCGACCACCTGCCGCACACCTATAACCGCGAGAAGCAGGCCTTCTCCAAGGGCGAGCCCGAGTGGGGCGCCCACCTTGCCGACGAGCTGGAGCGCATCGTCGCCCTGCACGACGCCTCCACCATCGCCGCCGTCATGGTCGAGCCGATGGCCGGTTCCACCGGCGTGCTGCCGCCGCCGCAAGGCTATCTGAAGCGCCTGCGCGAACTCTGCGACAAGCACGACATCCTGCTCATCTTCGACGAGGTCATCACCGGCTTCGGCCGTCTCGGCGCGCCCTTCGCCTCGGAGCGCTACGGCGTCATCCCCGATCTCATGACCTTCGCCAAGGGCGTCACCAACGCTGCCGCTCCGATGGGCGGCGTCGTCGCCCGCAAGCACGTCCACGACGCCTTCATGACCGGTCCCGAGCATGTGGTGGAACTGTTCCACGGCTACACCTACTCGGCCCATCCTTTGGCCTGCGCCGCCGGCCTCGCCACGCTCGACCTCTACCGCGATGAGGGCCTGTTCGAGCGCTCCAAGGCGCTGGAGCCGGTCTGGGCCGACGCCATCTTCTCGAAGCTGAAGGGCAAGCCGGGCGTCCTCGACATCCGCCAGGTCGGCCTCACCGCCGCCGTCGATTTCGAGGGCTGGAAGGACGCGCCGGGCAAGCGCGCCTTCGTCGCCATGGACAAGGCCTTCCACGACGAGGGCATGATGGTCCGCACCTCCGGCGACTGCCTGGTGGTGACCCCGCCCTTCATCGTCACCGAGGACGACATCGCCCAGATCGCCGACAAGCTGTCGAACGTCATCGACGCGACGGTCAATCCGTCCTGACGCGCCTGACCCCGTACGAAGCGAAAGGCCCGGCCCGCGCCGGGCCTTTTGCTGTCCGGGGCCTCATCCGAAAGCGATCTGCACCTTCATCGCCTTCGACCGGTCCGAGGCGAGGTGAAAGGCCTCCACCGCCCGCTCCATCGGCAGCGTGGCGGTGAGCAGTGGGCGCACGTCGATGCGCCGCTCCCCGATCATCGCCACGGCGGTGGCGAACTCGTGATGGAAGCGGAACGTCCCGCGCAGCTCCAGCTCCTTCGCCACCAGGACCGAGATCGGCAGGGTGAAGTCGCCGCCCGTGCCGACCTGGACGATGACGGCACCGGGCTTCAGGGCGGCGAAGGCCCCCGTCAGCGCCTTCATGGCGCCGGAGGCCTCGAACAGCACGTCGAAGGCTCCCTTGTCCGCCTCATAGGGCCGCAAGGCCTCCGGGTCTGTGGCGGTGTTCAGCGTCGTGGCGATGCCCATGCCCCTCACCACCGCCAGCGTCGCCTCGGCGACGTCGGTGGCGACGATCTCGGCCGCCCCCGCTGCCCGTGCCGCGAGGATGCACAGCGCACCGATCGGGCCGCAGCCGGTGACGAGCACGCGCTTGCCGAGCAGGGGTCCTGCCCGCCGCGCCGCGTGGAGACACACCGCCAGCGGCTCGCAGAAGGCGGCCTCCCCGAGGCTGATCCCGTCCGCCACCTTGTGGGCCTGGACCACGTCGCAGACGAGCACCTCGCGAAAGGCCCCCTGGATATGCGGGAAGGGCATGGCTGAGCCGTAGAAGCGCATGTTGAGGCAATGGTTGGGCATGCCGTCGAGACAATAGCGGCACTGGCCGCAGGGTCTGGAGGGGCTCACCGCCACCCGGTCGCCGGGGACAAGGGACGCAACATCGGCCCCGACACGCTCCACCGTCCCGGCGATCTCGTGGCCGAGGATCATCGGCTCTTTCAGCCTGACGGCGCCGAAGCCGCCATGATGGAAGTAGTGCAGGTCCGATCCGCAGATGCCGCCGGCCCCGATCTTCACCGCAATCTCGCGCGGCCCGAGCGGCGCGACGGCATGCTCCTCCAGCCGGAGGTCGTGAGGAGCGTGGATGACGAGTGCCTTCATGGGATCCTCCCGGTCGCCTGATCTTGGGCCGCACTCATTGCCGAGGGCGGCGGCAGGCTTCGCCGCAGCCTAGCAGGCCGCAGCGCCGGTGGAAGGCTGGCAATCTGGCCTCAGAACAGCCGTGGCAGCGGACGGCCGGTCAGCGCCTGCTGGTAGCTTGCCAGGACAAGGCCGGTCCAGGCGATCGCCGCAAGCCAGACCGTCGTCATGGCCACGGCCGGCGGCAGGCGGCGGGCGGCGATGAGCCCGACAAGAGGCACCGCCTGGATCATGTGGGTGGCGAGGAAATGAGCGACGCGCAGATCCCCGACCACCAGAGACCAGCCCGTCACCGCCATGCGCGCCCCGCCGGCCGGGTGAAGGCCGACATGCGGGCTGAGGCGGCTGCCGATGGTGAAGGCGGTGACGAGGGTCAGCACGGCGCCGCCGACCAGACCGAGCAGGAGCGCGAGGCGCAGCGCCGGCGCGATGGCCGCATCGCGGTCCGCAAAGGCGGCGGTTCCCACCACCGCGGCGCTGAGCGTGATGACGACCGCGCCCGTCGCCATCGCGTTGTACATGGCGCGGGTGAAGGGGGTCGCCAGGTTGAAATGCGAGGCCTGTTGCCGTGCGGCCTGGACGATGATGTAGATCATCTCCCCAAGCGAGGCCAGGGCGCAGGCGGCGGCGACGATGGCGAGCAGGGTGCCCGTCCGCCAGCCGGCGCCGAGCAGGCCGACGATCAGAGCCAGCGTCGCCATGTGGATGGCCAGCGACACGGCGAATTTCATCGGCTTGGCCCAGACGCTGACCTCGTTGATCAGCCGCTTGTCGACCGTCCATATGACGGCGGCGAGGGCCAGCATGAGGACCATGACGAGAGTGGCGGTCCACAGGATCATCTCGGCTGTGCCGGGGCGTCCGTCGATCATGGCTGTTCGTCCTTCGGCAATGGCGCGGTCATCGCCGCATGGAGGCGCCCCATGGCATGGGGCTTCATGGCATCGAGGACCGAGGCCGGCAGGGCCAGCGTCCGCATGGCGCTTGCCTGCATGATGCTGGCGAGGCCATGGACGGTCGCCCAGACATAGAGCGCGTCGAGCGGTACCGCCCGGCCGGCCGGGCTCGCGGCAGCGGGCCGCCCATGCACCCGGTCGATGGCCATGTTGAGGATGGCGAAGGCGTGGCGGGCGCTCGCCATCATGGCGGGATGGGCGGCGGGATCGGGGAGCGGTGTCGCGAACATCAGCCGGTACTGCAGGGGATGGGCTGCGGCATAGGCGAGATAGGCCTCGCCGATGGCGCCGAGATCGGCATGGGGGTCGTCGTGCCGGGGCCGATCGTCGAGGTGGCGGGCAAAGCCGTCATAGATCCGCCTGATGACCTCGGCGAGAAGGTGGTCGCGGCTGGCGAAGTGCTTGTAGGGCGCCTGGTGCGAGACGCCGAGGCCGCGGGCGACCTCGCGCAGGCTGAGGGACTCGACGCCCGCGCGTTCGATCACCGCCAGGGCTTCCCGCAGGCAGGCCTCGCGCAGGTCAGCCGCGCCGGCTGGTCTCTTGGCCATGTCCCTATCCCGTCATCCCTCGCATCACCAGTTCCATGATGCGGACCCGCCCACGGCGCGGCAATGGCGCGAGCGAGGCTTCGAGAACCTTGGCGAGAAGTCCAGGCCGCACAGTCGTTTTCCGACCCAGCGCGGCGAGGGTCTGGCGGGCGACGACCTCCGGCTTCTCGGCCTTGCCCATGGTCATAGCGGCCCGGGCGGCGAAGCCCGAGGAGACTGGTCCCGGGGCGGAGGCGACGACATCGACGCCGCGGGGCACGAGTTCGCGCTGGAGCCCCTCTGCAAGGGTCTGCACATAGGCCTTGGTGGCGGCATAGTGGGCGGTCCGCGGAACCCCCTGGAACGCTACCAGAGAGCTCATCAGGACGATGCCGCCCTTGCCGCGCGCCGCAAGCCGGCCGGCGAAGCGATGGGTGGTCAGCATGAGGCTCTCGCAGTTGAGGCGGAGCATGTCGCGTTCGTTCGCCTCGTCGGCCTCGGCAAAGGGGCCCGACGTCCCGAACCCGGCGGCGCAGACGAGCAGGCCGACATCCAGATCCGCCGTCGCGGCGCAGAGGGCGGCGATGCCGTCGTCGGTGGCGAGATCGCCGGCGACCACCAGTGGCGCGAAACAGCCGTCCGCGGCGATCTGCGCGGCGAGGGCCTCCAGCCTGCCCTTGCGCCTGGCCGCCAGAACCACGCCGAAGCCGCTGGCGGCGAGCTCCAGAGCGAAGGCGCGGCCGATCCCGTCGGAGGCTCCGGTCACAACGGCCCAGGGGCCGTAGGGGGCGAGGCGACCGCGCGGCTGGGGTGAAGGGGGGTGGTCGAAGACGGACATGGGACAACCTCGACTTAGCGGGACGTTGACGGTGTCTACCAGGCCATGTTGACAGCGTCAACTTCAGGGGATTTCCGTGATTGCGGTGCGTGACGCGGCGTGGTTCATTCCCACGCCTTCATCACATCGGCGGCCACGTGCTGCCACGGATCCTCCGGAGCCCTTCATGAAATCGCGTGCCGCCGTCGCCTGGGAAGCCAACAAACCCCTGACGATCGAGACCATCGACATCGAGGGGCCGAAGGCAGGTGAGGTCCTGGTCGAGATCATGGCGACCGGCGTCTGCCATACCGACGCCTACACGCTGTCCGGCCTCGACTCCGAGGGAAAGTTCCCGGCGATCCTCGGCCATGAGGGCGCGGGAATCGTCCGCGAGATCGGCGCCGGGGTGAACTCGGTGAAGGTCGGCGATCACGTCATCCCGCTCTACACGCCGGAATGCCGCGCCTGCAAAACCTGCCTGTCGCAGCGCTCGAACCTGTGCACCGCCATCCGCGGCACCCAGGGTCAGGGCCTGATGCCGGACGCCACCTCGCGCTTCTCCTGCGAACCGGTCGGCGGCCGCGGCCGCAACGAGGTGTTCCATTATATGGGCTGTTCGACCTTCTCGAACTTCACGGTCCTGCCGGAGATCGCCCTGGCGAAAGTGCGCGAGGACGCGCCCTTCGACAAGATCTGCTACATCGGCTGCGGCGTCACCACCGGCATCGGCGCCGTGATCTACACGGCGAAGGTCTGGCCCGGCGCCAATGTCGTCGTCTTCGGTCTCGGCGGCATCGGCCTCAACGTCATCCAGGGCGCCCGCATGGTCGGCGCCGACAAGATCATCGGCGTCGATCTCAACCCGGCCAAGGTTGAGATGGCGAAGAAATTCGGCATGACCCATTTCGTCAACCCGGACGAGGTCGGCCGCGACAAGGTGGTTCAGGCCATCGTCGATCTGACCGGCGGCGGTGCCGACTTCTCATTCGAATGCATCGGCAACATCCATACCATGCGTCAGGCGCTGGAATGCTGCCATCGTGGCTGGGGCGAAAGCATCATCATCGGGGTGGCGCCCTCGGGCACCGAAATCACCACCCGCCCGTTCCAGCTGGTCACCGGCCGCGTCTGGAAGGGCTCCGCCTTCGGCGGCGCCCGTGGCCGCACCGACGTGCCGAAGATCGTCGACTGGTACATGGACGGCAAGATCGATATCGACAGCCTGATCACCCACACCATGCCGCTCGACGAGATCAACACCGCCTTCGATCTCATGCACGAGGGCAAGTCGATCCGTTCCGTCGTGACGTTCTGACCAGCGGTTCTGGCCTGCAGCCGACGCGGGTCGCCGGGGAATGCCGCCGTCGTCCTGCGCGGCCTTCCCTGGCCCCTTGGTCGGGTATCCTTTTCGGGGGTCAGTGACCCCTGGCCGCGCCGCCGCGGTTCAGGATCGGCTCCACGCCATAGTGCATGACAAGGAACACGGCGCCGCCCAGCGCCAGGCCGACCACGCCCGAGGCGAGGGCCGTCGCGAGCCATTCGGTCGCGGCCTTGACCGGTGGGACCAGGGCCGCGATCGCGACCGCTGCGGCATGAATCGCGTGCTCGATGCCGGCAAGGCCGTAGCCGGCGAGACCGTGGACGACGATGCCGCCGCCGACCCATAGCATGGCGAGGGTGCCGACGAGGCTAAGGACCTTGAGGAAATAGGGCATGCCGAACACCAGGCCGCGCCCGATCGGTTGGGTCAGCCGGCTGACCACACGGTCGATGGCGGCAGGTTCGCGAAGTTCCAGTTCCGTCGGACGGCCGCGCATGACATGCCCCAAACCGGTCACCGGCCGGCTGCTCTGGGCAAGGGCGAGGCCGACATCATCCGCTTTCACGATGAGAGCGACGGCGCCGTAGACCAGAGCCGTGATACCGATCCCGACGACGGCCAGGATCAGGGCCTGGGTCCAGATGCTCGGCGCCGTAATGGTCGAGAGGGCGATGGCCATGATCTCGGCCGAGAGGATGAAGTCGGTCCGGATGGCCCCAGCGACGCGCAGGCTCTCCAGCGCCGCGGCATCGGCGGGAGAGGCGGCAAGGGGGTCGGGCGCCGGCGCGTCGTCGCCGTGGGGCACCACCATTTCGAGCACCTTCTCGAAGCCCTCGTAGCAGAGATAAAGGCCGCCGATCATGAGCAGCGGCGTGATCGCCCAGGGGGCGAAGGCGCTGAACAGCAGGGCGCCGGGCAGCAGGAACAGCATCTTGTTCTTCAGCGAGCCCCAGGCGATCTTGGCCACGATCGGCAATTCGCGGGCCGCCGCGAAGCCCACCGCGTAGCGCGGTGTCACCGCCGCGTCGTCGATGACGATGCCGGCGGCCTTGGCGCCCGCCTTGGTTGCCTGGGCGGCCGCGTCGTCCAGCGTGACGGCGGCCACTTTCGCCAGGGCGGCAATGTCGTCGAGAAGCGCGATCAGACCAGTGCTCACGGGGGATCCTCCAGCAGAGCCTCGACCGATAGCCGGGCATGCCTGCTGGAGGATGACAAGCACCCGCCGATTGTCGAGCGGTCGTCGTCAGGCCGGCCGGTCGCCCTTCTTCAGCTTGGCGGCAGCGCGGTTGTCGACGCCCGGCAGCATCTTGGCGGGATCGCGGGTGACGACGACGTCGACGACGGAAGGCCCCTTCGTGGCGAGCGCCTCTGCGAGCGCGGCCCGAAGGGTCGAGGGGTGCTCGACGCGGATGCCATGGCAACCCAGCGCCTTCGCCGCATCGGCATAGTTGGTCTCGGCGAGGTCCGAGGCATGATAGGCGCCGGGGCCATAGACCAGATGCTGCAGCGCCTTCACATAGCCCGAGGCGGCGTTGTTGACGACGACGATGGTGATGTCGAGGCCCATGCGTCGGGCGGTCTCGATCTCGCCCAGCATCATGTTGAAACCGCCATCGCCGGTCAGCCCGATCACGGCCTTGCCCGGCGCGCCCATGGCGCAGCCCATGGCGCCCGGCAGGCCGTAGCCGATGGAGGCGAAACCGCGGTCGGGGACGAAGCAGCGGCCCGGCTTCTTGGTGTCGAACAGCAGGCCGCCCCAATGGGCGGCAAAGCCGCCGTCGGCGACGAGATAGCCGTCGGCGGGCAGCACATGGTTGATCTCGGTCATCAGCCGACCCATGCTCACGGGCACCTCGTCGGAGGTCAGCTTCTCGTTGACGTCGGCACGCCAGGCGGCCATCCGCTTCGGAACGTCGGCCGCATAGGCGGAGAGCCGCGCGCGGATCGCTTCGGCCTCCGGGGCGAGGGCGCTTGCGAGGTCCTCGATGCCGAGTTTCGCGTCGCCCCAGAGCGTCACCTCCGGCTGCACCGTGCGGCCGAACTCCTCGGCGACGATGTCGAGGTGGATGATGCGTTTTCCCCGTGGCGGTACGGTGAAGCGCTTGGTGGCAATCTCGCCGAGCTTGCAGCCGATGACGAGGATGAGGTCGCTCTCCTCGATCAGCGTGTTGGCGATGCGGTCGTAGCGGCCGAACAGGCCGGCCGAGAGCGGGCTTGTGCAGGCGATGGCGCCCTTGCCCGTCATGGTGTGGGCGACGGGGATGGAGAAGGTCTCGGCGAAGCGCTGCAACGTCTCGGCCGCACCGGACAGGTGCACGCCGCCGCCGGCGAGCACGATCGGCCGGCTGGCGTCGGCCAGCAGGCCGGCGGCCTTCGCCAGAGCCGCGCCATCGGGGCGGCAGCGCAGGGCGGGGGCGCCGCCATGGGCGGGATCGACGCGGAAATCGTCGTCGGTGAAGCCGTGGGTGCCGTGGCAGATGTCCTCGGGGACGTCGACGATGACGGGGCCCGGCCGGCCGGTGGTGGCGACGGCGAAGGCGCGACGCATCAGCTCGGGGATGCGATGGATCGCCTCGACCCGGATCACCTCCTTGGCGCAGGGCCTGAGGATGTCGAGCTGTCGGCTCTCCTGGGTCATGTTCTTCCAGGAATGGTCGCGGTGGGTGTCACCGACGATGGCGACCATCGGCGTGCCGGCATTCAGCGCCTCGACCAGGCCGGTGACGAGGTTGGTGGCGCCGGGTCCGAGCGTCGCGTCGACGAGCCCGACGCGGCCGGTGATCTTGGCATAGGCGTCGGCGGCGAAGACACCGGCGCGCTCGTCGTTGATCAGGTGGTGCTTGAGGCCGAGGCGGCGTGCGGCGTCATAGAAGGGCAGCAGCTGGAAGCCCCCCATCCCGAACATGGGGCCGCCGTCGAAGGCGAGGATCATCCGCGCCAGGGCTTCGCCGCCGGTCATTTCATTGTCGCTCATCGACCTGTCTCCACCCGCGGCGTCGGCCGCATCAATCGGGTCGGCGAAGGTCGGAAACCGACGCTGCGCGCCGCGGCGGATCTCGCCGGCGCTCAGGTCCTGCCTTCCGGGCACCCTCCCCGCCCTGTCCCGCGCCGTTGACCGGCGCCTTGCAACTTGGCCGCAACGGTTAGGGAGGCCCCCGGGACCTGTCAACGCAGGCGATGGGCAGGCCAGCAATGTCGCCGGCCCGCCTATCGGGGTCAGGCCGTCTCGTGGGCCTGCGACCAGGCCTCGGCCACCTCTGCGCCGGTGGCGAACCAGACGCCGGGGAAGGTGCGGATGAAGGCGATGAGTTCACGGATCAGGGCGATGCGGCTGGGGCGACCGCCGACCTGCGGATGGAAGATCATGTCGAACAGGCCGCCCCACTTGTAGATCTCGCGGAACTCCTCCTTGTAGACCGAGAGCATGTGCTCGTTGGTGAAGATCGGGCGCGGCGTCTTCACCGAGAACAGGGCGAAGGGTGCATCGTCCAGCGACCAGTGCCAGGGCAGTTCGATGACGCCCTTGGAGCCGTCCGGCATGATGTGCCGATAGGGGTTGATGTCGTCCATCAGCGAGGAATCGTAGAGAAAGTTGTGCTGTTTCAGCAGCTTGAACAGCCCTTCCGAGACCTCGCCGGCTGGTGACCGATAGCCCTTGGGGACGACGCCGACGGTGCGCTTCAGGGCCTCGAGGCCCTTCTCCATCTCTTCCACCTCGGCCTGGGGATCGTCGCTGACCCATTTATGGGAATAGGAGTGGTGGGCGACCTCGTGGCCGTCCTTCAGGATCATCTCGACCCGGTCGGTGTGGTTCTCCGCCGTCCATCCGGGCACGAAGAAGGTCGACCTGATGCCCTCGTCGCGCAGCGTATCGAGGATTTTCGGGACACCGACCTTGGCCCCGTAACGGCCCTGGCTGAGTACGCCCGGGCGGCGGACATTGTCCGGGTCGCGCGAGGTCCAGAGGGTCTCTGCGTCGAAGTCGAAGGTCAGCATCACGGCGCAGCGGGCGCCGTTCGGCCATTTGACGCTCATGTCGTGCATCGTCTCGTCTCCCTTGGTCTGGACTCAGATTTTTCCGTGCCGCGCGGCGAGGAAGCCGCCGTCGACCGGCAAGACCGCGCCGGTGACGAAGGCGGCATCCTCCGAACAGAGGAAGGCCACCGGTCCGGCGATGTCAGCGGGGGTTCCCATCCGCTCCACCGGCGTCCCCTCGACGATGAGCCTGGTGTAGAGCGGGTTCTGCCGGTGGCCCGTGGTCATCGGCGTCGCGATGAGGCCCGGCGCCACGGCGTTGACGAGAATGCCTTCCGGCGCGAGTTCGCCGGCGAGTTGGCGGGTGAATTGCGCGACGCCGGCCTTGGCCACCGCATAGGCTGTGGTGCCGGGATAGCCGGTGATGCCGAAGATCGAGGAGATGTTGACGATGCGGCCGCCCGGCCGCGGCAGATGCGGAACCACCGCACGGGTGACGCGCAGGACGGCGGCGAGGTTGGTGTCGAGGAATCGATCGATGAGGGCGTCATCGCTCTCCATCAGCCGCTTCGAGCCACCGATGCCGGCATTGTTGACGAGGATGTCGATGCGGCCGAAGGCGGCGAGCGCAGCCTTCGCCATGGCCTCGCCGGCGTTGCGGTCGGTGACGTCCTGGATGAGCGCGCTCTGGCCGAGGCGGGCGGCGGTCTCGCCGACCTCCGGGATCACGTCGACCAGGAGAACCTGCGCGCCCTCCGCCGCAAACCGCCCGGCGATCCCCTCGCCGATGCCGCGGGCGGCGCCGGTGACGATGACGACCTTGCCGGCGAAGCGCGTCGGATCAGGCAAGACGGCCTCCGTCGACGGGCAGCGCATGACCGGTGACGTAAGAGGCATCGTCGCTGAGCAGGTAGAGCACGCCGGCCGCCACTTCCTCCGGCTGGCCGAAGCGGTTCATCGGATGTTTCGTCTTCTGGAAGGCCTCGCGCTCGGCGCGCAGCACGGGATCGGCGATGGCCGCCATGCCCTGGCGGTGCATGGGGCTGTCGATCGTGCCGGGGCAGACGCAGTTGACCCGGATGTTCTCGGTGGCGTGGTTGAGGGCGAGGCTCTTGGTCAGCAGCGTCACCGCGCCCTTGGATGCCGAATAGACCGAATAGACCGGTGAGCCCTGCAGTCCGGCGGTTGACGAGAACAGAACGACGGAGCCGCGGCCGAGGGTGCGCATCTGGGGGATGAAGCATTTCGCGGCGAGCCAGGAACCCTTCACATTGATGGCGAAGACGAGGTCGAACTCATCCTCGGTCACGTCGACGGCCATCTTGGAGGGGCCGATGATTCCGGCGGCGGCGACCAGCAGTTCCACCGGGCCGAAAGTGCCTTTGGCCGTGTCAGCGAAGCGTTGCATATCGGCGGCGGAGCGGGCGTCGCCGGTCACGGTGGCCGCGCCGGGGCAGAGCGCGGCAGTCTCGGCAAGGCCGGTGGGATCGCGATCGAACAGCGCCAGGCGCGCGCCCTCGCGCGCGAGGGCCACGGCGCTCGCCCGCCCGAGCGCGCCCGCAGCTCCCGTCACCGCTGCCACCCGGCCCTCGAAACGTGCTGGCCTCGCCGCGCTCATGCCCGACCTCCCTTGCGCTGTTCCTGTCGCCGCCGGCCGATGACCGGGGAAAGCCGCGTCACGGCGCGGGCCCCATCACATCGTATCGTTATGCAATACGTCTATATTGTTAGCTTGGTACGCGGGGTTGCGCGCTGTCAAACCCCGGCAAGGGTCTGAACGGGGCGAATCGCCGGCATGGGTGGCCTGTTCGAAACGCAGGACGCGGTGTCCGGCGCCGGGGCGATTACTGGCGAGCGGGACCGGAGCGGTTCAGACGCTGAGGGCGCGGGCAGCCTCGATGGCCAGGGGCGAGAACCTCCGGCGGAAGTCGGGGATCCCCCATTCGCTGAGGGAACCCGCGATATGGACCGCCCCGATCGGCCGGCGGTCGCTGTCGAGCACGGCTGCGGCGAGCACGACCTCGCCGATCAGCGCCTCTTCCGCCGCCCAGGAATAACCTTCGATGCGCGCTTCGTTGACCTTGTCCCAGATCTGCTCAAGGTCGGTCCGCGACTTCGGCGTCAGGGCGCGGCGGTTCGACCGCATCAGCAGATCGCCGACCGCGTCATCCGCCATGTGGGCCATGCAGGCCCGGCCACCGGACGAGAGGAAGGTCGGAATCCGGCGCCCTGGCAAGGTCGCGTAGAACGTCTCGCGCTTGCTCTGCAGGCGAATGGCATAGATCGTTGACGTGTCGTCGAAGAGGCTGAGGTCGACGCGCTCGCCGGCGAGCTTGCGCAACTCCATCAGCACCGGCGTCGCCCGCTCGATCAGCGGATTGGAGCGCAGGTAGTCGAACGAACGGTCGAGCAGCTTGCGGCCGAGCATCAGCCCGCCGCTGTCGGCCCGCTCCAGATAGCCGCGGGCCAAGAGGGTCTGCCCGATCCGCTGGGCGGCGCTCTTGTTGATGCCGGTGGCGGCGGCGATCTCGCCGAGCGATTTCGGCCGCGGGCTCTGCGCGAAGGCCTCAAGTACATCAAGGGCGCGTGCGACCGATTGCAGGAAAAGGCGCTCGTCGACGGCGTTGACGCCGGCAGTCTTGGTCATCGAAGTCCGCGGGACGAGCGTTTGGCCCATCCTCCCTGGCGCAGGCCATCCTCGCCAGACCGTGCAACTTGCCCGGTCTGTCAGGGGCTGCATGTTCAACCTTGGCGATTGCTATGCCGTCGCAGGCGCGGAAATGCAACACGATCGTATCGGGCGCCAATACCGGCTCGCCGGACCTCCCGTACGACCGGCCTCAGGACTTGGCGGGTCCGCCCGTCGCCAGGGCCTTCAGATCATAGCCGACGGCCTCCGCCGCCGCCAGTGTGACGGGCGCGGGCAGCGCCAGGATCCGGCGGGCCAGCATGTTGTCGCCCGGGCGGTTGACCGATTCGACCCCGATCAGGATGCCGGCTCGGAACGCAACCAGGGAGAATCGCCCCTCGGCCGGATCTCCGATGGTCACCTGTCTGTCGAAACCGGTCGTCAGGCCGGCCATCTGCAGCTTGAGATCGCCCTGGTCGGACCAGAACCACGGGACGGCGCGATAGGGCTGCGGCCTGCCCGCGAGACGGGCTGCGACGACGCGCCCCTGGTCGATGGCGTTCTGCACCGATTCCAGCCGCATCGGACCGCCTGCGAAGGGATTGGGGTGGTTGCAACAGTCGCCGATGGCCGAAACAGCGGGGTCGGCTGTCAGCAGGTGGTCGTCGACGACGATGCCGTTCTGGACCGCGAGGCCGGCCTCCGCCGCGATCTCGGCATTGGCGATGCCGCCGATACCGACCAGAACGAGGTCGGCTGCGAGCCTCTCGCCGCCGACGAGCCCGACACCCGTGACCTTGCCGCCTGTCCCGAGGATCGCCTCGACCCCCGCACCGAAGCGGAACTGAACGCCGGCGATTTCGTGCCGCTCGCGGAAGAAGGCGGAGATCGCCGGGGTCACCGCCCGCGCCATGGCCCGGTCGGCGGCTTCCACCACACGGACCGACCTGCCGCGCTTCGCCGCGACCGCGGCGAATTCCAGACCGATGAAGCCGGCCCCGATCACCACGACGTCGGCCGCCGCCTCCATCCGCGTGCCGAGCGCCCGGGCATCGGCGAGGGTGCGCAGAGAGGCGACGCCGTCGAGATCGGCGCCAGCGCCGCTCCAGCTCCGCACGCGCGAGCCGGTGGCGATCACCAGATGGCCATAGGTGCAGGACCCGCCATCGGCGAGTTCGAGCCGATGGGACGGACGATCGATCCGGGTTGCCCGTGTGCCCATGAGCATCCGGATGTCGAGCTTGTCGAGCATGGCCTGGGGCCGCAGCGCCAGTCCATCCTCGCTGATGGAGCCGAGGAGATAGCCCTTCGACAGCGGTGGACGCTGGTAGGGCAGGACCGGCTCGTCGCCGATCATCTGGATGGTTCCGGCGAAGCCATCCTCGCGCAGCGACAGGGCGGCCTGGAGGCCAGCCTGTCCCGCGCCGAGGATGACGACGTCGGCATGGGTAGAAAATGGCTGCGTCATCAAGGCCACAAGGTCTGTACGCGGACGCCCCAGCGGCGTCAGATCGGCGCGCCCGACACCGATACCACGCGGCCGTCCAGCGCGTCAGTCAGCAGAAACGGGCAGGACAGCCGGCGACATCGCATCGATCGTCACCACATCCCTCCTGGAAGGCGCAGGGTCGGCTGCGGCCGGTCAGGCTGCCGTGACGCGCAGCGGCAGCGTCTTCAGGCTGCGCAGGTTGTTGTTGAGGGTGCGGGTCGGGGCGCCGGCGAGGTCGAGGCTCCTCACCTGCGCCACCATGGCCTTTAACACCGCTTCGCCCTCGAGCCGGGCGATCATCTGGCCAATGCACATGTGGACGCCGGTGCCCAGGGCGAGATGGCCCAGGGTCTGGCGCCTGACATCGAAGGCGTCGGGATGCTCCCACTGGTCGGGATCCCGGTTGGCGGCGCCCAGCATGACCAGGATCTTGCTGTCATGCGGCACCGTCACGCCGTCGATGACCACCTCCCGCATGGTCTGCCGGCAGACATTCTGGATCGGCGTTTCCAGCCGCATGGCTTCGTCAAGGGCCGGGCGGATGCGGGCGGGATCCTCGCGCAGCAGCGCCCATTGCCCAGCATCCATCGCCAGGTACCAGAGCGCCGCCGAGATCATGCTCGACGTGGTGTCGAGCCCGCCGCGCAGGAAGGAGCGCACCAGAAGCGGTGCCGTCGCGTGATCGATCTCGCCGCGATCGGCGGCTGCGAAGATCGCCTCGCCGAAGCCGCCGGGCACCATGGCCTCGCGCTTCATGCTGTCCAGAAACCAGTCCCAGATGACGTCGGCCCTGCGCTGGGTCGCCTCGTAACGCGCGTTCTTCGGCCCCTGGCCGTCGAAATTGAGGGCGCCGAGCAGAAACAGATTGTCGCGCCGCTGCGGCGAGTCGCGCAAGCCGAGCGCCTCCGGGAAGGTGTTGGCGACATAGGTCTCGGCCAGGTCATGGACGCCGCAGAAGGTACCCTGCTCCACGAGTTCGGCCACCAGGCGCTCGGCTGCCGTCTCGAAATCCGTGCGCCAGCGGCGGATGACGGCCGGCGAGAGAATTCGCTGAAGCACCGTCCGGACATGGGTGTGCTGCGGCGGATCCACCTCGACGATGGGGCTCGCCGGCCGCCAGGCCCCGGGCTTGCGGATGTCGCCGAGCCCCGAGCCGCCGGTGGATGAGAAGGTCTCCCAGTCCTTCAGCAATGGCAGGATGTCGCGGTGCCGGCCCATGGCATGGACGCCGTAGCGCTGCAGGAAAACCACGGGACCTGCATCCCTCACGGCGGCATGCATGGCCCTTGGGTCGGCCAGCACGGCGTCCGCATAGGGGTCGAGGTCGAGAACGGGCGCTGACCGGCCATGCTGCGGATCGGGGGCGATATCGGACATGGCAAGTCTCCGTCGGGCGGCCGGGCCGGGACCCGATGCGTATTGCCAGAAAATACGGCAGTATCGACGAAGTCTGTCGAGCCGAAGGGGCGCCTGTCAATCATCCCGGTCTTCCCGGCATGCATGGCTCTTTCCCGGCGATGGGCGCGCGATCCGCGCGCGGAAGACTGGCGCGCCCGCGGCAGAGCGGCGACAATGGGTCAGGATTCCCGCCGGATCGCCCGCCGCCCATGCGCTATTCCCTGCTCTCGCTCGTCAGCCACGCCCTGGGCGGCAACAGGGACTGGAAGCCCGCCTGGCGGGACGCGGCGCCACAGCCGCGCTACGACGTCATCGTCATCGGCGGTGGCGGCCACGGGCTGGCGACAGCCTATTACCTCGCGCGCGATTACGGCATCGCCAATGTCGCTGTGCTGGAGCGCGGCTGGATCGGCGGCGGCAATGTCGGCCGCAACACGACGATCGTGCGCTCGAACTACCTGCTGCCGGGCAATATCCCGCTCTACGAGCTCTCCATGCAGCTCTGGGAGGGTCTCGAGCGGGACATCAACTACAACGCCATGGTCAGCCAGCGCGGCGTTCTGAATCTCTACCATTCCGACGGCCAGCGCGACGCCTATGCCCGCCGCGGCAACGCCATGCGCCTGCACGGGATCGACGCGGAACTGCTCGACAGGGAGGGCGTGCGCCGGCTCTATCCGTTCCTCAATTTCGACCAGGCGCGCTTTCCCATCCAGGGCGGCCTCCTGCAGCGTCGCGGCGGCACGGTGCGCCACGATGCCGTCGCCTGGGGCTATGCCCGCGCTGCCAGCGACCGCGGTGTCGACATTGTCCAGAACTGCGCCGTGACCGGCTTCCTGCGCGAGGGCGATCGCATCACGGGCGTGGAGACGACCCGCGGCACGATCCGGGCGAAGAAGGTGGCGATGGCGGTGGCCGGTCATTCGTCCGAGGTGGCCGCCATGGCGGGCCTGCGTCTGCCGATCGAGAGCCATGTTCTGCAGGCCTTCGTGTCGGAGGGGCTGAAGCCGATCATTCCCGGCGTCATCACCTTCGGCGCCGGCCATTTTTACATCAGTCAGTCCGACAAGGGCGGCCTGGTCTTCGGCGGCGATATCGACGGCTACAATTCCTATGCCCAGCGCGGCAATCTCCCGGTCGTCGAGGATGTCTGCGAAGGCGGGATGGCGCTGATGCCGGCCATCGGCCGGGCCCGCCTGCTGCGCAGCTGGGGCGGCATCATGGACATGTCGATGGACGGTTCGCCGATCATCGACCGCACGCCGCTCGACGGCCTCTATCTCAATGCCGGCTGGTGCTACGGCGGCTTCAAGGCGACACCGGGCTCCGGCGCCGTCTTTGCCCATCTCCTCGCCCGCGAGGAGCCTCATCCGGCGGCGACGGCCCTGACCCTGGACCGTTTCGCCCAGGGCCGTGTCATCGACGAAAAGGGCCAGGGCGCCCAACCGAACCTGCACTGAGGACCGATGCGCATTCCCTGCCCCTATTGCGGCCCGCGCGACAGTTCGGAATTCGCCTATCTCGGCGATGCCGCGCCGCGCCGGCCGGCTGATGGCGATGCCGCCGCCATGGCGACCTATGTCTATCTCAGGGACAACCCGGCCGGCCCGATGGAGGAACTCTGGTACCACGCCTATGGCTGCCGCGCCTGGCTGGTCGTGCGCCGCGACACCCGCGACCACGCCGTCACCGGCGCGCGGCTCGCCGCCGGCCGCGAGGCCTCGGCATGAGCAGCCATCGTCTCGGCACCGGTGGCCTCGTCGATCGGCAAACACCTATCGGCTTCAGCTTCGACGGCCGTCCCCTGACGGGGCTGGCCGGGGATACGCTAGCCTCGGCGCTCGTCGCCAACGGCATCCGGCTCGTTGGCCGCTCGTTCAAATATCACCGCCCCCGCGGCATCGTCTCGGCCGGCCCGGAGGAGCCCAACGCCCTGGTGGAGAAGGGCCGCGGCGCCTATCGCGAGCCCAACACGCGCGCGACCACGGTCGAGCTCTATCCCGGCCTCGACGTCGCCAGCCAGAACCGCTGGCCCTCACTCAGGTTCGACGTCCAGGCGATCGGCCAGCTGGCCTCGCCGCTGCTCGCTGCCGGCTTCTACTACAAGACCTTCATGTGGCCGGCCGCCCTCTGGGAGCGCCTATACGAGCCGGCCATCCGCCGCGCTGCCGGTCTCGGCAGCCTGTCGGGCGCGCCTGACCCGGACTTTTACGAGAAAGCCTATGCCTTCTGCGACCTCCTGGTGATCGGTGCAGGTCCCGCTGGCCTCGCTGCCGCCCTGACGGCGGGTAGGGCCGGGGCACGGGTCATCCTGCTGGAGCAGGACTTCGCCCTCGGCGGCCGGCTGCTGGCGGAGAGGTGCGAGATCGACGGCATGCCGGGCGCGGTCTGGGCCCGCGAGGTGGAGGCCGAGTTGGCGACGCTCGCCAATGTGCGCATTCTCAGCCGCACCGCCGCCTTCGGCCTCTATGACGGCGAGGTCGGCGCGGTCGAGCGCCTCACCGACCATCTCGCTGTGACGCCGGCGTGCATGCCGCGCCAACGTCTGTGGACGCTGGTCGCGGCGCAGACGGTGCTCGCCGCCGGTGCCGTCGAAAGGCCGATCGTCTTCGGCGGCAATGATCGGCCCGGGATCATGCTGGCCTCGGCCATGCGCAGCTACATCCAACGCTTTGCTGCCCTGCCGGGCCGGAGCGTCGCGGTCTTCACCGCCACAGATGACGGCTGGCGAACGGCCGAAGCCTTCGCGAGGGCCGGCGCGCCGGTCGCCGCGGTGATCGATTCGCGGCGCGATATCGTCGCATCGGTCAGGGCGCTCGCCGGCGACGTACCGGTCTTCCTCGGCGCCCGGGTGCTCGATGCCATCGGCGGGCAATCCCTGTCGGCGATCGAGGTGATCGGAGATCACGGTCGCCGCCGCATCGCCGTTGACGGCCTCGCCGTCTCCGGCGGCTTCAACCCCGATCTGGCGATGACGACCCATCTCGGTCACAAGCCGCGCTGGTCGGAGACCAGTCTCGCCTTCCTGCCTGATGCGCTGCCGGCCCATCTCGTTGTGGCGGGCGCGGCTGCCGGCCGCTTCACCCTGGCCGAGGCCCTGGCGGACGGTGCCCGTCTCGGCGCCGCGGCGGCCGGCATGGCCGGCAAGCCCGCGGCCGCGCCGCCGGCCTGGCGGGCCAGCGACGAGACCTTCGCCGTCGGGCCGCTGTTCCATGTCGAGGGCGGACGCGGCAAGGCCTTCGTCGACCTGCAGAACGACGTCACCGACAAGGACGTCGCCCAGTCGGTGCACGAGGGTTTCGTCTCGGTCGAGCATCTCAAGCGCTACACCACGCTCGGCATGGCCACCGATCAGGGCCGGACGTCGAACGTCAACGGCCTCGCCATCCTCGCGCGCCTCACCGGCCGGACCATTCCCGAAACCGGCTCGACGCGGGCGCGGCCGCCGCACGGCCCGGTCGCCATCGGCGCCTTTGCCGGCCTTCACACGGGGCCGCATTTCAAGCCGACCCGGCTGACCGCCGGGCATGGCTGGGCGGAGGAGCAGGGCGCCGTCTTCGTCGAGACGGGGCAATGGCTCCGGGCCCAGTGGTTCCCGCGCCCGGGCGAGACGGACTGGCTGGAGAGCGTCACGCGCGAGGTTCAGGCCGTGCGCTCCGGCGTCGGCATCTGCGATGTGTCGACCCTCGGCAAGATCGCCCTGGCGGGACCGGATGTCGGCGTCTTCCTCGACCGGGTCTATTGCAACACCTTCTCGACCCTGCCTGTCGGCAAGGCACGCTACGGGCTGATGCTGCGCGAGGACGGCTTTGTCATGGACGACGGCACGACGGCGCGGTTCGGCGCGGAGGACTATCTCCTCTCCACGACCACGGTGAATGCCGGCAAGGTCATGCAGCATCTCGCCTTCTGCCATCAGGTTCTGTGGCCCGAGCTCGACGTGCAGATGGTGTCGGTCACCGAGCAATGGGCGCAGTTCGCCGTGGCTGGCCCGCAGTCCCGCGCGCTGCTGCAGCAGGTGTTCGGTTCCGCTGTCGACCTCTCCGACGCGGCTTTCCCCTATCTCGCCTGCGGCGCCTTCCCGCTCGGGCCGACCATGGCGCGGCTCTTCCGCATCTCCTTCTCGGGTGAGCGCGCCTATGAGATCGCTGTTCCCGCCGGCTATGGCGACGCCCTGGTCCGCGCCCTGATGGCGGGAGGGCGCGACCTTGGCGTCACTCCCTACGGCACCGAGGCCCTCGCCGTCATGCGGATCGAGAAGGGGCATGTCGCCGGGGCCGAACTGAACGGCCAGACCGTGGCGCGCGACCTGGGGCTCGGCCGGATGATGTCGACAAAGAAGGACTATATCGGCCGCCTGATGGCCGAGCGCGCGGCGCTGAACGACCCCGACCGGCCGACACTGGTCGGGCTGAAGCCGACCGTCCCGGGCGTGCGTCTGCGCGCCGGTGCGCATTTCCTGCCCATCGGGGCGGCGGCCAGCGCCGAGAATGACCAGGGCTACATGACCTCGACGGCCTTCAGCCCCTCCCTCGGCCACTGGATCGGCCTCGGGCTGCTGGCGCGCGGGCCGGAACGTATCGGCGAGCAGATCCGCGCCTATGACCCGATCCGCGGCGGCGACGCCGTCGTCGAGGTGGTGAACCCCGTCTTCATCGACCCGGAAGGAAACCGCGTCCATGGCTGATCTCGTCCATCGCGGCGGCTATGCCGGCCTCGGCCGGCGGGTCGGATCAGGCGACGGCGTTGTCGCCGTCGAGCAGGCGGGGCTTGCCGCCGCCACGGTCATCGCCCGCCGCGGCAAGGCGGAGGCTGCCGCGGCCCGGCTCGGTGGCCATCTCGGTCTCGCCGTGGCGGATGCGGCCAAGCGCGCGGTTTCCCCGGCCGCGACCGTCCTCGGTACCGGGCCCGGCACCTGGCTCGTCTTCGGCGGGGAGGATCCGGGGTTCGTCGCAGGTCTCGCTGCCGCGCTGGCGGGCCTTGCCGCAGTCATCGACCAGTCCGATGGCCAGGCCGTGCTTCACCTGAGCGGGGCGCGGCTGCCGGAGGCCCTGGAAAAGGGCGTCAGGATCGACCTCGATCCCGCGCGCTTCACGCCCGAGGACGTCGCCGTCACCTCTATCGCCCATATCGGCGTCACGCTGTGGAAGATCGACGCGGCGCCGACCTTCGCGGTCGCCCTTCCGCGCAGCTACGCGGGCAGCTTCCGGCATTGGCTCGAGGCCTCGGCGGGACCTGCCGGCCTCGCGGTGGTGTCGGACTGAGAGGGGCCGTCGGGCCCGGCCAGGTGCCGCACCGCGCTTGATGTGCGTCAATTGGAGATGACGGAATCTTGTGTCAATTTTGATTGACACAAGGAGGCAAGCCATGCGGATCCTGTTCGTCCACCCGAACTATCATTCCGGCGGCGCCGAGATCGCCGGCACGTGGTCGCCCTCCTGGGTCGCCTATCTCACCGGCCACCTGCGCCGCGCCGGCTTCGACGACATCCATTTCATCGACGCCATGACGGAGGATGTCTCCGACGCGGATCTCGCCCGTCGCATGGCGGAGCTGAAACCCGACGCCGTGGGCGTCACGGCGATCACCCCGTCGATCTACAAGGCGGAGGAGGTGCTGAAGATCGCCTCCGAGGTCGTGCCCGAAGCGGTGCGCGTCCTCGGCGGAGTCCACGCCACCTTCATGTACAAGCAGGTGCTGAGCGAGGCGCCCTGGGTCGACGTGATCGTGCGCGGCGAAGGCGAGGAGATCTGCACCGCCCTGATGAGCGCCATCCGCGACAGGCTTTGGCCCGCCACCCGCCGCAGCATCAAGGGCCTCGCCTTCCGCGACGGCGACGAGATCGTCGCCACGGCGGCCGCGCCGACCGTCAAGGACATGTCGACTATCAAGCCCGACTGGTCGATCCTGGACTGGCGCAAATACATCTACCTTCCGCTCGGCACCCGCGTCGCCATTCCGAACCTCGCACGTGGTTGCCCCTTTACCTGCTCCTTTTGTTCGCAGTGGAAATTCTGGCGTGACTACCGGGTGCGCGACCCGAAAGACGTCGTCGACGAGATCGAGGATCTCGTGGTCAATCACGGCGTCGGATTCTTCATCCTCGCCGACGAGGAACCCACCATCAACAAGAAGAAGTTCGTCGCCTTCTGCGAGGAGCTCATCGCCCGCGGCCTGCCGGACAAGGTCAAATGGGGCATCAACACCCGCGTGACCGACATCTATCGCGACCGTGACGATCTCGCCTTCTACCGCAAGGCCGGCCTCGTCCATGTCAGCCTTGGCACCGAGGCGGCGGCGCAGCTGAAGCTCGACCAGTTCAACAAGGAGACCAGGGTCGAGGAGAACAAGACGGCGATCCGCCTCCTGCGCGAGGCCGACATCTTCGTCGAGGCACAGTTCATCGTCGGTCTCGATAACGAGACGCCGGAGACCCTGGAAGAGACCTACCGGATGGCCTGGGACTGGCAGCCCGACCTCGCCAACTGGTGCATGTACACCCCCTGGCCCTTCACGCCGCTCTACCAGGAGATCCGGGACCAGGTCGAGATCTTCGACTTCTCCAAATACAATTTCGTCACACCGATCATGAAACCGGCGGCGATGGAGCGCGGCGAGCTGCTCGACGGCGTGATGAACAATTACCGGCGCTTCTACATGCAGAAGGCGCTGTTCCACTATCCCTGGCGCGGCACCGGCTTCCGTCGCCGCTACCTGCTCGGCTGCCTCTACGCCTTCCTGCGCGCCGGCTTCAAGCGCACCTTCTACGACCTCGGCAAGGCCGGTTACTGGGGTCCGCAGACCAAGAAGACGGTCGATTTCCATTTTGACGAGACCCGCACCATCGCCGAGGCGCAGCTCGAGGACTGGGAAGCCTCCGCCGATCGGGCCGCCAAGGCGGCGGAAAGGCGCGATGCGGTGCGCGCCCAGATGAAGGAGCGCGCCGAGGTCCGGGCCTGCGGCGGCGGCCCCTCGCATACCCACGCCTGAGCAGAGGGAGCGGCGCCATGGCCGAGGGCCATCAAGGTCGGGCGGCGCTGATCGGTCCCAATGCCGTGCTCCAGCTGCTGCCGGTGATCTCGCGGGAGTTCGGACCCCGGCGCCTTGCCGTCATTCTCGAGCGCGCCGGCCTTGCCGTCCTCCCGGACGGCAGCCGGATGATCGCCGAGGAGGACGCCGCGCGCCTGCACCGGACCTTGCGCAGGGAGGAGCCGGACGCCGCCGTCCGGATGGCGCGTGACGCCGGCCGGGCGACGGCGGACTACATCCTCGCCCACCGGATTCCGCGAATCGTGCAGCAGGTGCTCAAGGCCCTCCCTGCAGGGCTGGCCGCGCCGCTGCTCGCCCGCGCCATCACGCGGCACGCGTGGACCTTCGTCGGCTCGGGCCGGTTCCGCTGCCGGGATTCCTGGACCTTCGAGATCACCGACAATCCGCTGATCCGCGGCGAGCACAGCCCGGTGCCGCTCTGCATCTGGCATGCGGCGGTGTTCGAGCGGCTCTATGCGACGCTGGTCGCACGCGATTGCCGCTGCGCGGAGGAGACCTGCGCCGCCCAGGGTTCTGGCACCTGTCGCTTCGTCATCCGCCGCGGAGAGGCCTGAGCAGAGCCCGGCCGGCATGGCTTCCGCAAGCCCGGCCAAGCGTGCTGTCTGCCTAGGCGTCAGCGCCTCAGGCCGAGCCTGATCTGCTTCTCGATCTCGATGATAGCGAAAAAGGCGGCGCCGATGGCGACGATCAACAGTCCCTCGGCGAAGGGCACAGCCTCGGTGCCGAGCACCGCCTGCAGCGGCGGCGCATAGGTCACCGCGAACTGCGCCCCGGTGATCACGATGACCACTGTCCAGACGACTTTCGTTCCCCGGACTGCGGACCAGGTGAGCGAGGCGCCGTGGATGTTGCGGATGAAGAAGAGGTGGAAGATCTCCAGCACGACCAGCATGTTCATCGCCATGGTCTGGGCCAGCGCAAGGGAATAGCCGCGGTCGATGGCATAGGTGAACATGCCGAAGACCGCGGCCACGAAAAGCGCCGCCACCAGCACGACATGCCAGACGAGTGCGCCCGACAGGATCGGTGCCGCGCGCGGACGCGGCGGACGCGCCATGGTACCCGCCTCCGTCGGCTCGAAGGCCAGCGCGATCCCGAGGGTGATGCCGGTGATCAGGTTGACCCAGAGGATCTGTACGGCCGTGACCGGCAGGGCCAGACCCAGCAACAAGGCGAGGATGACGGTCATCGACTCGCCGGCATTGGTGGGCAGCGTCCAGCTGACAACCTTCTTCAGGTTGTCCCAAACCGTGCGGCCCTCGCGCACCGCAGCGGCGATGGAGGCAAAATTGTCGTCGGCCAACACGAGGTCCGCCGCTTCCTTGGCCGCCTCCGAGCCCTTCAGGCCCATGGCGATGCCGGCATCGGCGCGCTTCAGGGCGGGGGCATCGTTCACGCCGTCGCCGGTCATCGCCACCGACAGGCCATTGGCCTGCAGGGCGGTCACGAGCCGCAGCTTGTGTTCGGGTGAGGTGCGGGCAAAGACATCGACGCCTTTGACCTCTTCGGCAAGCCGGCCGTCGTCGAGGGCATCCAGATCGGCACCTGTCAGCACACGGTCGGGATTCTCGAGACCGATCTGGCGGGCGATGGCGCCGGCGGTGCCGGCATGGTCGCCGGTGATCATCTTCACGCGGATGCCGGCCGCGCGGCATTCGGCCACGGCGGCCACGGCTTCCGGGCGCGGCGGATCGATCAGGCCGACCAGCCCGAGAAAGGTCAGGCTCCCCTCAAGCGCACCGGTCTCGATACGATCCGCCGTTTCGGCCCGCTCGCCCAGTGCCAGAACCCGCAGGCCGCGCCGCGCCAGTGCCTCGGCCCGGTCGTGCCAGTGCTGCTGATCGATGCCGCGGCACATGCGCAGGACCCGTTCCGGTGCGCCCTTGACATGCACGAAGCGTCCGGCGGCGTCTTCGGTCAGCACGGCCATGAAGCGGTGGCGGCTGTCGAAGGGGATGGCATCCAGCCGTCGCTCAGGGCGGTTCCCGCCAGCCTTGCCGGCAAAGGCCAGCAAGGCGCCCTCCATGGGATCACCCTCGACCACCCAGTCGCCATCTCTCGCGTAGAGCGCCGCGTCGTTGCACGCAGCCGCGGCGCGCGCGAGCGACGACAGGTCACCCGCCGGCGTCACGGCTCCGTCCGGGGCGTAGCCCTCACCGGCAACCGTGAAGGCCCCCACAGGTGTTTCGGCGGCTGCGACCACCATCTCGTTGCGGGTGAGCGTGCCGGTCTTGTCGGTGCAGATCACCGAGACCGAACCGATCGCCTCGATCGCGGGCAGGCGGCGGACGATGGCATGGCGCCGCGCCATGGCCTGGACGCCGATCGCCAGCGTGATGGTCATGACCGCAGGCAGGCCCTCGGGGATGGCGGCGACCGCCATGCCCACGACGGCCATGAACATCTCCGCAAAATCCCGGTGCCCGACGAAGTGGCCATAGGCGAGCAGCAGCGCCGAAACCAGCAGGATCAGCGCCGAGAGCCAGCGGGCGAAATGATCCATCTGCGCGACGAGCGGGGTCTTCAACGGCTCGACACCGGCCAGCAATCCGCCGATCCGGCCGATCTCGGTGCCGGCTCCTGTCGCCACCACCACCGCGCGCGCCGTGCCCTGGGTCACCAGGGTGCCCGACCACAGCATCGACCGCCGGTCCCCGAGCGCGGCATCGGCGGCGACGGGTTCGTCGGTCTTCTCCACGGGCACGGATTCACCCGTCAGGATCGCCTCCTGCGCCGCGAGGCCCCTGGCCTCGATCACCCGGAGGTCAGCGGGTACCTTGTCGCCAGCCTCGAGGAGGACGATGTCGCCGGGCACGAGGTCGGCGCCATCAATGGTGATCCGCGCCCCCTCCCGCAGCACCGCGGCCCGGGGGGCGAGCATCTGGCGGATGGCTGCCATGGCCTGCTCGGCCTTGCCCTCCTGGACGAAGCCGATCAGCGCATTGGCCACCACCACCGCGAGGATCACCGCCGTATCGACCCAGTGCTGGAGGCCCGCGGTCACCACGGCAGCGCCCAGCAGGACGTAGATCAGCACATTGTTGAACTGGGCCAGCAGACGCCACAGCGGGCCGTGATGCGCGGCCTCGGGCAGGCGGTTGGGACCATGGGTCGCGAGCCGCCGGGCGGCCTCGGCCATGGCAAGGCCGCCCGGCGCCGTTCGCAGCGCTGCGAGGCAGTCGGCGACCGAACGGGCGTGAGGACCGGTCGCAGCCCTGTCGTTGTCCCGCTTGGCCATCGCAACCTGTTCTCCCTGCACTGATGCCACGCGTCCGGCTCCATGCCCGCCGACATGCGATCCGGACCACGACCGCGGGTTGTCTGTCGGCGGCGACCCTCAAGGGCCCGCAGCCCCGCGTCCTTGTTCCGCGTCAAAGAGCCGGCTGCGACGGCCCGAGAGAGGGCGCTCGCGGTGAAATGTCGCGGAGGGCGCTTGTTCCACGTCAATTTTCCCCCAGCCAGATCTGAGAGTCTGACTCATAAATATCTGCTTTGGGATCAATGGCTTGCGATGCGCCTGGCGAGGAGCTGGACGGAGGCGATGAAGAGCCAGGCGGTGGCGCTTTCGATGGTTCTCTCGAAG
>NZ_JALHMP010000008.1 GCF_022843985.1 Phreatobacter sp.
ATCTGGTCATCACCACTGACCGTCGCATCTACATGATCGAGCTGCGCTCGGGCGAACGCCCCTATATGCCGGCCGTCGCCTGGGCCTATCCGCAGCCGCCCGCCTCGCAGAGACAGGCAGTACCCGCCACGCCAGTGATCCCGGCCGTTGCGGCACGGAACTATCGCTACGGCCTCACCGGCGACACGCCGCCGTGGCGGCCAATCTCGGTCTACGACGACGGGCGCCGCGTCTATGTCGAGTTCCCGCGCGGGATCGTTCAGGGCGAGATGCCCCCGCTCTTCGTCATCGGCGCAGATGGCGAACCGCAGATCGCCAACAGCCGGATCCACCAGAACATCCTGATCGTCGACCGCCTGTTCGGCGCCGCCGAGCTCCGTCTCGGCAGTGGCGAGCGCCAGCAGACGGTCCGGATCGTTCGCACCGATGGGAGGCCCGCGTCATGAGCGAGCGCGACACGCCCAACGAAGCCGACGCACCGCTGGTCGGCACACAGCCTGGCGACGCTGCTGCGCCAATGCGGCTGCGCGCCGAACCGCCCCGGGTCACCCGACTGTCGCGAAAGGTGCTGGGCGGTATCAGTCTCATCGCCGCCCTTGGGGTCGGTGGTGCGCTCATCTATGCGCTTCAGACGCGCAGTATCGGCCCTGGCAGTGAGGAGCTTTACTCGACGCAAAATCGGCGAACCGCGGACGGGCTCGCCGGCCTGCCACGCGACTACACCGGTCCGGTGCTTGGGCCTCCGCTGCCCGGGGATCTGGGGCGACCCATCCTCGATGCGCAGAATCGTGGCCAGCCCGTCACGCCGCCGATGGCAGCAGCGCCCACCGTCGATCCAGTCGAGCAACGCAGGCGCGCGGAAGAAGAAGCTGCCCGAACGAGCCGCGTCTTCTTCCAGACGGAGGCGCGCGTCGCAGCTCCGATTGCGACAGTTGGTGGACCAGGCAGTCCGAGCCTCTCTGGGCTAGGTCTTCCGGGCCAGCCAGGTGCAGCGACGGCGCAGGATCGCCAGCTCGCGTTCCTGAATGCGGGCGTGGACCGCCGCACGGTCTCGCCAGATCGCGTGATGGGTCCGGCATCGCCCTATGTGCTTCAGACCGGCGCCGTCATCGCCGCGGCGCTCATCACCGGCATCCGATCCGACCTGCCGGGCCAGATCACCGCGCAGGTCACGGAGCATGTCTACGACAGCCCGACCGGGCGCATCCTGCTCGTCCCCCAAGGCACGCGGCTGATCGGCGAGTACAGCAACGATGTCGGCTTCGGTCAGCGCCGGGTGCTGCTCGTCTGGAAGCGGCTCATCCTTCCGAATGGCCGTTCGATCGTCCTGGAACGTCAACCCGGAGCCGACGCGCAAGGCTATGCGGGTCTTCAGGATGGCGTCGACTATCACTGGTGGGATCTCGCCAAGGCTGCCGGCCTGTCGACACTGCTGTCGGTCGGCGCCGAACTCGCCGTTGACGATCAGGATCGGCTGCTCCGGGCGATCCGCAATGGCGGACAGGACACCATCAACGACGCAGGCCAGCAGATCATCCGTCGGCAACTCAATGTCGCGCCGACCCTCACGATCAGACCGGGGTTCCCTGTGCGCGTCATCGTCACCCGCGACCTCGTGCTCGAACCTTATGGAGGGTTGTGATGACCAAGCTGAAGCTCGGCCCGATCATCGACGACAAGCCGGTGAAGGTGACGATTGAACTCCCTGCGCCGCTGCATCGGGACCTCGTCGCCTACGCCGCAGCACTCGGCCGCGAACAAGGCCAGACCATCGGCGACCCGACCAAGCTGATTGTGCCCATGCTCGAGCGCTTCATTGCAACCGATCGGGGGTTCGCCCGCGCGCGCCGCGATGGCAGTCAACGTGCGGCACGCGCCGATGCTCAGGGCGCATGAGCCGTTGCCGGGCGAACCAAGCGTCATCTCGCTCCGAGAAAGACTTTGCCAGCGCCAGCAGGCGCTCGAGGTTCCGATGGAGCGCCCCTCGCGGGTGGACAGCACCATAGCGGAGAACAGCATCCTCGATCAGGCGAAAAGCAATGCCTGGCAGACCGTGACGGACATGCGCGCTGCCTGCGATGGTGACGCCGTCCCCATGCGCGACGATCTGCATCAGAGATTCCCGAGTGACGGACAATTGCTCGATCTGGAGGTCTCCGGGCGAAGTCTGGAGGTTTCGCATCAGGTAACCCTTCGCGAAATCGCCGGTCGGTAAATCAGTCACCACAAAGTGCCGATCACGCAGGTCATCCCACCGGAGCGCCTTCTGATCGGCGAGTGGGTCGCCGTCCGGCAATGCCGCGTACACGGGCTCGGCCCACAAATGCGTCACGTCAAAGCCCTTCCCGGGCGATGCTTCGGCGACGACACCGACATCAAGCTGCCCCCGCCGCACCGCCGCGATAAGTTCGGGACAGCTGCCCTCGCTGAAACGCAGCTTGACCCCCGGGCGATCACCCCGAAAGGCCCCGAAGAGCTCAGACAGAAAGCCCATGGTCAGAGGCCCGAACACGCCGATCCGAAGATGCCGTCCTCTGTTCGCCACCGTTCTTGCGCCGTCGAGCGCCGATCCGATCTGGCGAGCCCCAGGGGCGGCCTGATTCAGGAATTGTTTGCCGATGTCCGTCAGGTCGACGCCGGCAGGATGACGGCGGAACAGCTGTGCGCCGATCTCATCCTCGACATCCCGGATGCGGCGGCTGATCGCCGACTGCTCGACGCCGAGATCTTGCGCCGCGCGCCGGAAGCTGCCGCTTTCCGCAGCGGCGATGATGTAACGCACATGGCGTAGCTCGATCTTCGATCTCGGCACGATGGTTCCCCATGATGCAAAGGTCTTTGCAAACGTAGCCCCGTCAGCCCCCGAGAACTGTTCCGATCAGATTATGGTTCTTCTCCGTCTCCTCGCTACCGCCGCCCACGAAATCCTTAAGTGTCACACATTCGACTGTTGTTACGTCGCTAGCGGACTTCCGGATCGCATCTCGCCGGTGCAAGCAGTAAATGGTGCGTGATCTGAACAGCGCAATTATGGCGCGGAACGGGTGCGGCGAGTCGTGCAGATTCTGTGGGCTGACGGATGTCCGGCCGCGCTGTCAGGACTGAAAATGACCCGCCGATTTCTACGCCAGAGCCCGAAATTGCCGCACGCCACTCGGGAGGGACTTCCGGCATCGGCACCTATCGTTCTCAATCGCCAGCGACAGCCGCTAAGGAGATTGGGTATGGGTCAGAGCGAGCCTTTGGAGATCAGGAAGACCATCCGGCGGCACCAACTGCGCGAGATGGTGCCCCTGGCCGACAGCACAATCTACGAGATGGAGCAGCGCGGCGAATTCCCACGCCGCTTCGCGCTGTCGCCGCGCTGCATCGTCTGGGACCTCGCCGAGGTCCACGCCTGGTTGCTGGCGCGGCGCGCGAAGCCAATCCCTCGCGCACAGCATCCCGACGTCACCAAGCGCAAGTCCCGCCCAGTCAAAGGGCAGGATCGAGCGTGATAGACGGCATGACTGTCGGCAGCAGCGTCGGAACATACTTCCGCCCCTCGACCCAGGCATCGACAGTGTCGGCCCATTCCTGCATCATGTGGCGACGCTGAACCTCGTATTCGGCCTTGTTGTAGACGCCGCGTGATGAACGCCCGTCCTCGTGCGCCAGGCACTTTTCGATCCAGTCGCGGTTGAAGCCCAGCTCATTGAGCAGCGTCGAGCCCGTGCGGCGCAGGTCATGCACGGTGAACGGCTCCAGCGGCAGCCCCTCCTTCTTGGCCTGTTCGACGACAGCGTAAGTGACCCGGTTGAAGGTCGCCCGCGACATCGGCGCATCCGCATCGTAGCGGGAAGGCAGCAGATACCGGGAATTACCGGCGCAGGTCTTGAGCGCGATCATGATGTCGAGGGTCTGCCGGCACAGGTAGACATTGTGCGGCTTCGATCGCTTCATGCGCTCCTTCGGGATCGTCCAGACGGCGTTTTCGAAATCGACTTCATCCCAGACCGCGTCCTGTAGTTCGCTCTTCCGGACCATGGTGAGGAGGTAGAGCTTCATGCCGAGCCGGATCGTCGGCAGCGTCGCGACATGCTCCAGTTGCTTGAGCATGATGCGGATCTCGGTCGGCGAAAGCGCCCGGTCCTTGGGCGTGAACGTGGCAATCGAAGCCGGACCAACGTCATCGGCCGGGTTCGCGACCTTCTCGCCGTGGAGGATGGCGAAGGCGTAGATCTGCTTCAGGATATCCCGCACATGGATGGCCGTCGCGGGCGCGCCCCGTTCCACGATCTTGGCGCAGTGGGCGCGCAGGTCATCAGGCGTGATTTCGGTCAGCAAACGGTTCTGCCAGACCGGCTTGAGTTCACGCTCGAATATGGCGCGGCGCATGGCGCGCGTGCTGTCCGCCATGGGCGCGCCCGTCAGCCACTTCTCGCCGAACTCGCCGAAGCTCTTGGCCTCCTTGATCCGGCGCTTCTCCCGCTGCTTCTCGATGGCGGGGGACCGCCCCTCGGCGATCATGCGTTTCGCGTCCAGGCACAATTCCCGCGCCCGGGCGAGCGAGATCCCATCTCGGGCGTACTTGCCGAGATGGACGGTCTCCCGCCTGCCGTTCAGCCGATAGTCGAGCCTGAACGAGATGCCGCCTGTCGGCGCGACACGCACATACATGCCGTCACGATCGGTCACCTTGTACATTTTGGCTTTTGGTTTCAGGCACTTGAGTGCCGCATCCGTCAACATTCTGGGCCTCCTCGCGGAAAAGTACCGTCACGCGGTTTTTTGGAGGCTTTTCACGGTAATATCTGTTTATTTTCAGCGTGTTAGCCTGAAAAAAGTACCGTCATTAGCCTCGGTCGCTATGACGGTACTTTCGATTTTCCGGATGATCAACGGGGGCAGGGTCCGTCAGCGGGCACGACAGACGCGTTTGATGCCCACCGATAGCTCTCGATAGGTCTCGGCTGGAATATTTTTGTTTTTCAGGTGGTTACGTCGTATTCTGGCGTAGTTTCGGATACCCTCGGATGGGCAAAAATTATTCCCACTCGATGGTCCCCGGCGGCTTCGAGGTGACGTCATAAACGACCCGGTTAATGCCGCGCACCTCGTTGATGATGCGGGTGGCAGTGCGGCCGAGGACATTCATGTCGAAGGGGTAGAAGTCGGCGGTCATGCCGTCGACCGAGGTGACGGCGCGCAGCGCGCAGACATGATCATAGGTGCGCCCGTCGCCCATGACGCCGACAGTGCGCACGGGCAACAGCACCGCGAAGGCCTGCCAGATGATGTCGTAGAGACCGGCCTTCCTGATCTCGTCGAGATAGATGGCATCGGCCTGCCGCAGAATGTCGAGCTTCTCGCGGGTGATCGCGCCGGGAATGCGGATGGCGAGGCCCGGTCCCGGGAAGGGATGGCGGCCGACGAAACTGTCGGGCAGACCGAGTTCGCGGCCCAGCGCCCGCACCTCGTCCTTGAACAGTTCGCGCAACGGCTCGACGAGCTTCATGTTCATGCGCTCGGGCAGGCCGCCGACATTGTGGTGGCTCTTGATCGTGACCGAGGGGCCGCCGGAAAAGGAAATGCTCTCGATCACATCGGGATAGAGCGTGCCCTGGGCAAGGAATTCCGCGCCGCCGACCGCCTTGGCCTCCTTCTCGAAGACCTCGATGAAGAGCCGGCCGATGGTCTTGCGCTTGGTTTCCGGGTCGATGACGCCGGCGAGTTCGCCGAGGAAGAGGTCGGCGGCATCCACATGGACCAGCGGGATGTTGTAATGGCCGCGGAAGAGGTCGACGACCTCCTTGGCCTCGTTCTGCCGCATGAGGCCATGGTCGACGAAGACGCAGGTGAGCTGCGACCCGATGGCCTCGTGGATCAGCACCGCGGCGACGGAGGAATCGACACCGCCGGACAGGCCGCAGATGACGCGGCCCTTGCCGACCTGGGCTCGGATCTTGGCGATCATCTCCTGGCGATAGGCGGACATCGACCAGTCGGCCTTGGCACCGGCGATCCTGTGGACGAAGTTCTGGATCAGCTTGGCGCCATCCGGCGTATGGACCACCTCGGGGTGGAACTGCACGGCGTAATAGTTGCGCGCCTCGTCGGCGATGGCGGCATAGGGCGCGTTGTCGGAGGTGGCGACGACCTCGAAACCCTCGGGCAGACGGGTGACGCGGTCGCCGTGGCTCATCCAGACCTGGTGGCGGGAGCCGGGCTCCCAGACTCCCTCGAACAGCTTCGAGGATTTCTTCACGTCAAGGAAGGCACGGCCGAACTCGCGGTGATGGCCGGCCTCGACCTTGCCGCCGAGCTGCTCGGCCATGGTCTGCTCGCCATAACAGATGCCGAAGACGGGAAGCTTCTCGTCGAAGATCAGCTGCGGGGCACGCGGCGAGAAGTCCTCGGTCACCGAGGCCGGCCCGCCCGACAGGATGACCCCTTTCGGCCTCAGCTTGCGATAGGCCGCTTCCGCCGACTGGAAGGGATGGATCTCGCAATAGACCCCCGCCTCGCGCACGCGGCGCGCGATCAGCTGGGTCACCTGCGAGCCGAAATCGATGATGAGGATGGTGTCGTGCTGGTTCATTTTTCTGCGTTACGACCATGCCGGGCACGGCGCAAGCCCAAGCACCGCGCCATCAACACAGAGATGGCAGCAGGGCGTCAGCGGGCGGGCGGGAAACCCGCCGCGGCGCGGCCCCAGGTCACCGGCGCCGCCGCATGACGGCGAGGTAGAACCCGTCCGTCCCCGTCCTGAGCGGCGAGAGCTGCAGCCCGAGGCCGGCCGGCGAGACGAGGTCGTCGCGCTCGGACAGGGTGTCGGGGGCGAGCGCCAGAACCTCGCGCGGGTCGACGGCGGTAAAATCCCGGTGTGCCTTCAGGAAGGCGGCGACCCGCGCATCGTTCTCGCGTGGGATGACCGAGCAGGTGATGTAGGCGATGCGTCCGCCCGGCTTCACCAGCCGCTCGGCACGGGCGAGGACGAGGTCCTGGTCCTTCATGCGCTCGTCGAGGGCGCCGGGGCGCACGCGCCACTTGGTGTCGGGATTGCGCCGCCAGGTGCCGATGCCGGTGCAGGGCGCATCGACGACGACGAGGTCGATCCTGCCGGCGAGATCGGCCAGTGGCTCGTCGCCCCTGCCCTTCGGCGTGCGGACCTGGACGTTGCGGACGCCGGCCCGCGCCAGCCGGTCGTGGATGGGCGCCAGACGCCGGGCATCCGAATCCGTGGCGTAGATCTGGCCGGAATTGTCCATCAACGCCGCGAGTTCGAGCGTCTTCCCACCACCACCGGCGCAGAGATCGACCACCTGCATGTCGGGGCCAGCGCCGGTCATGGCGGCGACGAGTTGCGAGCCCTCGTCCTGGATCTCGAACAGGCCCCTGAGGAATTCCGGCGTCACCTGCAGCGTCGGACCGCGGCCATCCTCGCCATGGCCGAAACGCAGCCCGGTCGGCGCATGGGGCGTGAGTTGGGGGCCGAGATGGGCCAGATCAGGTATCAGCCGCATGCGCTCGGTCTTCAGCGTGTTGACGCGGATGTCGATAGGGGCGCGGTCGGCAAGGGCCGCCATTTCTCTGACGACCGCATCGCCGAAGGCAGCGGACAGGTCCTCGGCCAGCCAGTCGGGGAAGTCGCCGGCGACGGCCGGCGGGGCGTCGGAGAGATCGAGCCGGTCAAGGGCCGCGGCTTCGGCCGGCATCAACGGTGCGGGAGCGAAGCGCTCGCCGCTGCACTGGGCGACGATCTCGGCCCGCGACAGGCCGCGCGCCAGGGCCAGCGCCCCGAGCAGGATGGCGCGCGGCGAGGCCTCCCCCATCACATGGGCGCTGGAGGCGCGGCGGCGCAGCGCGTCATAGACGAGGCTGGCAATCGCGGCTCGGTCCTTCGACCCGGCGAAGCGGTGCGCGAGGCCCCAATCCTTCAAGGCATCGGGCGCCGGACGCCGGCGCGCCTCGATATCGGCGAGAACCTCGATGGCGGCGGACAGGCGGGCTGAAGGGGTCACGGCGGCTCCGGGGCGGGTCTTCGCCCGCCAGAGCCCGTGGTGTTAGCCGCTGACGGGCCTCCGCCGCAAGGACAACGGCGTTCAGGCGGCGTCCGGCACGCCCTTGGCCGCTGCCGGCTGACGCCGGGTGTGCAGGCCGGGAAGGGCAGCGCGGACGCGGTTGCGACCGGCCTGCTTGGCCACGTAGAGCGCGGCATCCGCGTCGGCGATCGTACGGTTGAGGCCGTCGACCTGCGCCGGCTCCGCGATCGCCACGCCGATGCTGACGGTGACGATTCCGGCTTCTGAAGCGGCATGCGGGAGGGCGAGCGATTCCACGCTGGCGCGGATGCGCTCCGCGGCCCGCAGGGCTTCCTCGGGTTCCGTGCCCGGCAGAAGGACGAGGAATTCCTCGCCACCGTAGCGACCGGCAAGGTCCACGCCGTCGCGCACCGATCCGCGGATGCCGCGCGCCACCTCGACAAGGCACTGGTCTCCCGCCGGATGTCCGTAGCAGTCGTTGAAGGGCTTGAACCGATCCACGTCGATCATCAGAACGGCGACGCTGGCTTTGGGACCTGCCGCAGCCGCCGCAATGCCTTCGGCGCGGGCATCGATGCCGCGGCGGTTGGCGAGGCCAGTCAGCGGATCAACCAAAGACATGCGATGGAGGTCGGCGGCAGCGCGCTGGAGATCGCTGGCGGCAAGGCTTTCGGACAGCCGCAGCAGGAAGATGCGGCGCAGGTCCCGCTCGATCGACGCGTTGTTGAGGAGCGAGACATAGGTGGCAACGACCAGGCAGCTCGCGGCTGCGATCGCGATAATGGGATCGATGCCGGGATGCAGGGCCAGGGCGACTGTATGTGCGGCAAGGGCGAGGGTTGAGCACAGCACCACATGCCGGAAGCTCGGCCTCAGCGTGGCGTTCGCATAGATCAGCGCCATGATGACGAAGTACTGGTAATGCTCCGCATAGGGCGCACGAGAAGCCGAGAAGACGACAATGATCCCCGCGACCATCGAGATGGGAATACTGGCGACCAGGTAGTGCCGCAAGGCCGCCACCTCGGTGCGTCCGATGAGGACCGTCGCGGCGATCATCCAAGGCGTGACGATCGTCAGATGGACGATCACCGCCAGGCCGAAAACGTCCGGGACGAGAAAATAGTCACCCACCAGGAACAGATTGTAGATGACGATCGTCCGCGGCATGACCTTCCGCATGATCCGCGCGCGCCGCGACTCGATCTCGTGCTCGAAAAGGGCCTCGATCGGCTCCGGAAAGGTCAGGTCCCAGCGACGGGCTTGCCTCGCCCTCGCAATGTCCTGCTCCGTGATCGCGGTTTCATGAGCCATGTCTTGCCAAGGTTGGGCATTCAGAGTGCGGGAAGGATGCGCGCTGGCGCTGAACAGGCCCTTAACCTGGCGTAGATATTTCGCGCAAAGGTAGCAATGGCCGCACTGCAGATGGCCGGGGGCCGCGCAGGCCCCGCCGAGATTTTTCCATGAACCTTTCAGGGCGCCGGGGACACCCATGGTGGAAGGGCGGCTTCCTCCCTCGAACCCCAGCTCAAGGATCGACGATCATGTTCTCTCTCAAGACGATGGCGCTCGCGGGCGCAGCCGTTGCCGGCCTCAGCTTCTACGCCACGGCCGAAGCCGAAGCCCGTGGCCATCGCGGCGGCGGTGGCGGTGGCGGCTTCCATCGCGGCGGCGGTGGCGGCATGCATTTCGGCGGCGGTCGTCACTTCGGCGGCCGTCATCTCGGCTTCCATCGGCATCACGGCCATCGTGGCCGGCACGGTGCCTGGCGCCACGGCGTATGGGTCGGCGGGCTCGGCATCGCGACGGTCGGGGCGAGTTGCTACCGCTACCGCCTGGTCGATACGCCCTATGGCCTGCAGCGCCGCATGATCAACGTCTGCGGCTGGTGAGCCGCAGCCGATTCCTCTCCCGTTCCTGACCTCGGCCCCGGTCGCGAGACCGGGGTCCCTTTCGTCAGAGGGCTGCGATCAAGACACCGATCAGCATCGCGATGAGGGCGATGCAGCCGACGAGAAAGACAAGCGGCCTGATGCGGAGATCGTTCGACCCGATATGGACATAGGCGTGGACGATCCGCGTGGCGACGAAGAGCCAGGCGAATGCGGTCATCAGCCAGCCCGTCGCGCCGACATGGATCGCCATGATCGCCAGCACGTAGAACAGGATCGGCGTCTCGAACTGGTTGGTGAAATTGTTGGCGGCCTGCTTGGCCCTGGTCGGCCAGGTGTCACCCGACAAGGCAATATCCTTCAGCCGCACCTCGCGTGAACTGAGAGCCTGGCGGCGAAAATAGCCGAGGACAAAGAGAACGACGATGGTCAGCGCGACCTGTGCAAGAACGGGCCAGACCAGTGAGAGGCTACCGGCATTCATCGAACCCATCAAAAACCTTCCATCCGCCACTGCGATGCGGTGCGCAGGCTTGCCAGCGACGTGGAACCGAGCATGCTGTGTCGAGTTCGGTCAAGAGACAATCGGCTTTGACCGATCAGATGGGTGGAGGTGCGACCCATCGCTTCAGCACCGGCGGGGGGGGCAGCCCGCCGCGCATTCGGGGAGACGTCATCATGCGTCAGATTTCCTTCAGGAGCCTTGCGCTCTCGGCTGCCATCGGCGCGATCGCGCTCGGCGGCGCAGTCCTCAGCCCCTCTACGGCATCGGCAGCGCCGCCCGCCGAGCGGTCGGCCATCGGCGCCACGCTCGGTCATGGCCAGCCGATCGAGATGCAGCGCCGCGGCGGTGGCTTTCGTGGCGGCGGATTCCGCGGCGGTCCGCGTTCCGCCGGACGGCCGGGCTTCCGTCCCGGCCACGGTCCCTATCGCGGCCGTGGCTGGCGCGGTCCGGGTCCCTGGGTCGGAGCCGGCGCTGCGGCACTCATCATCGGCGGCGCCGCGGCGGCAGCGGCGTCCCAGCCCTACCGCGAATGCTGGTCCGAGCGCCGCTGGGTCGACACGCCCTGGGGCCCGGAGGTCCGGCGCGTGCGCGTCTGCGACTGATCGGGCGCCATGCAAGACACAAAAGGCGGCCACGAGGCCGCCTTTTTCGATTCCGGCCGCTTGCAATGGGCGGCCGTGCGACACGGCTCAGACGCGGCCGCCATTGGGGTAGTTCGGGCTCTCGCGGGTGATGGTCACGTCATGGACGTGGCTTTCGCGCAGGCCCGCTCCGGAAATCCTGACGAACTCCGTCTTGGCACGGAAATCGGCGAGATCACGCGCCCCGGTATAGCCCATGGCCGCGCGCAGGCCGCCGACAAGCTGGTGAACGACGGTGGAGACCGGCCCCTTATAGGCGACCTGACCCTCGATGCCCTCGGGCACGAGCTTCAGCGCATCCTTGACCTCGGCCTGGAAGTAGCGGTCGGCAGAGCCGCGGGCCATCGCCCCCACGGACCCCATCCCGCGATAGCTCTTGTAGGAGCGCCCCTGCCACAGATAGACCTCCCCGGGAGCCTCGTCGGTGCCGGCCAGCAGGCCGCCGATCATCGCGACTTCGGCACCGGCCGCCAGGGCCTTGGCCAGATCGCCGGAGAACTTGATGCCCCCGTCGGCGATGACGGGCGTGCCGCTCGCCTGCGCCGCTTCGACGCTCTCCATGATGGCCGTGAGCTGGGGGACGCCGACTCCGGCGACGATGCGGGTGGTGCAGATCGAGCCCGGCCCGATGCCGACCTTGATCGCATCGGCACCGGCATCGATCAGCGCCCGCGTGCCGGCCCCGGTCGCGACATTGCCGGCGACGACCTGGACCTTGTTGGACAGACGCTTGATGCGCGTCACCTGGTCCAGGACCTTCTGCGAATGGCCGTGGGCGGTATCGACCACCACGAGATCGACTCCGGCGTCGATCAGCATTTCGGTACGCTCGTAGCCCTGTTCGCCGACGGTGGTTGCAGCGGCCACCCGCAGGCGTCCCTGCTCATCCTTGCAGGCATTGGGATTGGCGACCTGCTTCTCGATGTCCTTGACGGTGATCAGGCCGGTGCAGCGGTAGTGCTCGTCCACCACGAGAAGCTTCTCGATGCGGAACTGGTGCAGAAGGCGCTTGGCCTCGTCCTGGGTCACGCCTTCGCCCACGGTGATGAGCCTGTCGCGCGTCATGAGCTCCGAGACCGGCTGGTCCGGCCGCGAGGCGAAGCGCACATCGCGGTTGGTCAGGATGCCCACCAGCTTGCCCGCCTTGCCGTTGGGGCCGCGCTCAACGACCGGGAAGCCGGAGAAATTGTGCTTGCGCATCAGCGCCTGGGCATCGGCCAGCGTCTCGTCGGGGTGGATGGTGATGGGGTTGAGCACCATGCCGCTCTCGAAACGCTTCACCTGCCGCACGTGATCGGCCTGGATCTCGGGATCGAGGTTGCGGTGGATGACGCCGATGCCGCCGGCCTGCGCCATGGCGATGGCCATGCGGTACTCGGTGACGGTGTCCATCGCCGAGGAGATGAGCGGGATATTGAGGGCGATGGTGCGGGTGATGCGCGTCTTGACGTCGACATCGCCTGGCATGACGTCGGAGAGGCCCGGCCGCAGCAGGACGTCGTCGAAGGTGAGGGCTTCCTCGATGGACTTGATGACGGCCATGGCCAACTCCGCTGCAGGTAAAGCCTTGTCCGCCTCTCGACTCGGCGGGAGGATGGGTGTCGGCTCGCTTCTGGGTTGGCGATGCCTGCTACCACGACTCGGTGACAGGTCCAACATGGAATTGCGACAAACCCGCCGAATCGGACGGACCTGCCATGCGCGGCCGTCGACGCCCACCGGCGCCGCCCCCTGGCTCGCGCATTCGTGAGCGCCGCACCCCCGGCGCGGTGGCATCGGTGAGCCCATATCGGCGGTTGAACCATTCGCGCAGTCATGGCGACACACGGGAGCAACACCCGGAGCCGCATATGCCTGCGACCAGTCCAACGATCGCGAACCTCACCATGATCGCCGCCCCCACCCTCATGTTCCTCGCCGCGAGCACGGTGCTCCTCCTGGTGACGGGACCGTCCAAGGCCCAGGCACCACAGCCGCAGCAGGTCGAGATCCGCGGCGGTGAGACCGTCGAGGTTCCCGGTGCAGGTGGCCGCGTCATCAAGCTGCGGTTCAGCCGGGTCGTTGCCGACGGCGTCTGCCTTTCGCCGCGCGGCTGCGCCCGCACCGGCGCGCCGGTCGTCGAGATCGAGGCTGTCGGGGCCGCGGCACCCACCTACCGGCTTTCGCCGGCCGCCCATCTCGGCGCCCCCTTCGTTCCGGTCCAGGGCCGCTTCGTCGCCTTCGGGGAACTGGTCTCGCCGCCGCGGGAATTGTCGACGGTCAACCGGGCCATGCCGCTCGATACCTATGTGCTGCGCCTGACCGTGACGCCTTGACGCCACGGCCACCCTTCCGGAACCCGGCGGGATGCCCTATGTGACCGCGTGTCGGATGGGGGCATCATGGTCACACGCGAAGAAATTGCGCGGGCACTCGAACAGGTGAAGCTCCCTGCGAGCGGCCAGTCGCTGACCGCCTCGGGTCGCCTTTCGGACATTCTCGTGAACGGCGACAAGGTGATGGTGACCATCGCCATTGACGCCACCGAAGCGGCTGCCATGGAGCCGGTCCGCGCCGCGGCACAGTCGGCGATCGGCGGCGTGCCAGGCGTCGGCCAGGCCCTGGTCTCTCTGACCGCCGACCGTCCAAGCGCCCCGGGCCCCGGCGCGGGCGGGATGCGGCCGCCGCCGTCCACCCAGCCCCATGTCGCTGCCGGCCGTCCCTCGCAGGCGCCCTCCCCGAAGGTCGCGACGATCCCCGGCGTCAGGCACGTCATCGCGGTCGCTTCCGGCAAGGGCGGCGTCGGCAAGTCCACCACCGCCTGCAACCTTGCCCTGGCGCTCGCGGCCAACGGCCTGCGGGTCGGCATCCTCGATGCGGACATCTATGGTCCGTCGCTGCCCAAGCTGTTCGGCCTGCACGGCAAGCCGCGGGTGGTGAGCGGCCGAACCCTCGCGCCGCTGGAGGGCTATGGCGTCAAGGTCATGTCCATCGGCTTCATGGTCGAGGAAGAGACGCCGATGATCTGGCGCGGGCCGATGGTCATGAGCGCCATCACCCAGATGCTGCGGGAAGTCGCCTGGGGCGAACTCGACGTGCTCGTGGTCGACATGCCCCCCGGGACGGGCGACGCCCAGCTCACCATGGCGCAGGCGACGCCGCTGGCCGGCGCGGTCATCGTGTCGACACCGCAGGATCTCGCCCTGATCGATGCCCGGCGTGGGGTCGCCATGTTCCGCAAGACCGAGGTGCCGATTCTCGGCATCGTCGAGAACATGAGCTATTTCATCGCGCCCGACACCGGCAACCGCTACGACATCTTCGGCCATGGCGGTGCGCGCAAGGAAGCGGCGCGTCTCGGCGTCCCGTTCCTCGGCGAGGTGCCGCTGGACATGGCCCTGCGCGAAAGGTCCGATTCGGGTCGGCCGATCGTCGCCACTGATCCGTCCAGCCCGCATTCTCTGGTGTATCGCGATATCGCGAGGCAGGTCTGGGCAAGCCTGTCCGGCACCGGCGACGTCACCATCAAGCCGCCACCGGCCATCGTGATCGAATAGCGCGGGCCGCGACGCCACGACGCTTGAACGGTTCCAGACGCATGATAAAATGCGCGACGAAACAAGAGCTTCCTAGAGGGGAACGTCATGAAAGCCATCATGCTCGCATTCGCTGTCGCCATCGTCATGGCGGTCGGAGCCGGCTACCTTCTCAACACGACCTACCAGCAGACGGCCGATGCGCGCTTCGTCGGCTCGGGCGCGCAGCTGCGCGGCACCGAGGCCGGTTACAATCTCGTCGGCAAGTCCTGGGACGGCATGGGCGCGCCCTCCGCGACGCGCTGACGGCGCGCCGTGACCAGCCCCGTCCAGGGCCTCACCGATCGGGGCGTCGCCCCGGCTGACGCGGTTCTGCTCGACCTCAAGGGGCTGAAATGCCCCCTGCCCGCCCTCAAGACGCGGAAAGCGCTCAGCCGGATCGCCTCCGGCGAGCGCCTTTCTGTCGTCTGTACCGACCCGATGGCCGGCATCGACATCCCCAATCTCCTCAGGGAGACCGGAGATGTGCTGGAGGATCAGCAGAAGGGTGACGGCACGCTGACCTTCCTCGTCCGCAAGGCGTGAGACGCGTCAGACGGCGCCCTGCAGGACGCGGTGCCGGTTGAACTGGCAGGTGAAGGGGCGGTTGCCGAACCGGCCGTGGGCGGCGAGGCCGCGGATCTCGTAACGTCCGCCGGCAGTGCGGACGACTTGGCGCTCAAGGACAACGGCGCGGCGGCTGAGGCCCATCATCTGGGCCGCGTCGGCACGACACCAGCCATGCATGTCCCGCCCGCGATGGCGGGCTTCGGCGCTGGTTGAGGTTGCGACGACCAGGACCATCGCGGCCATGAGTGCGACCACCGGAATCTTGAGCATGTCCATCCATCCCTGCCATGGAGCCGAAACCGGCCCGCCCTGAGTCGGCACCATCAAACCACGACTTGGCCCTCCTGCCGAGCCCCGGCGACCCGACCCATCGCGGACCTTTACCTGGCGGCGGTCAGGTCCCATCCTCGCAGTTTCAACCGAGATCAGTCGCATGAGCCTCATTGCCGCCGTCACCTACGGCCCCGACGACGATTGCGACGCCCTGCTCGCCGTGTTTGCCCATGAGCGCGAGGCGGCAGGCGTCAAGGTCGCCGGGCTCATCCAGATCAATGCGGGCGCCGGCTGCGCGGAGCTCGACATGGAGCTCGAGGCACTGGGGACCGGCCGGCGGATCAACATCTGCCAGGACCTCGGCCCGGGGAGCGCCAATGCCTGCCGGCTGGATCCGGCAGGGCTGGCGGAGGCAGCGGCCGCGCTGCGGCAGGCCCTGGAGCGGCCGGCCGATCTCGTTGTCGTCAACAAGTTCGGGCGGATGGAAGCGGAAGGTGGCGGCCTGATCGCCGAGATCGGCGCTGCGGTGGCAGCCGAGATGCCGCTGGTGATCGGTGTTCCCCTGCGCTTCCTGCCGGCATGGGACGCTTTCGCCGACGGCATGGACGTCAAGCTGCCCTGCACGCGCACAGCGCTCGACGGCTGGTGGTCAGGGCTCGCCCTGCCGGCAGCCGCCGAGTAAAGGCCGCCCCGGCCCGCCCCACGTTGCTCAACCGGCGACGAGGCCCGGCCTCAGGGTGTCGAACAGCCGCAGATAGAGCCGGGTGCGTGGCACCAGGCAGGACACGAGCAGATGCTCGTGGTGAGTATGGGGGCCGTCGCCGATCACCCCGAGGCCGTCGAGGGTCGGCACCCCGAGCGCGCCGGTGAAATTGCCGTCCGATCCGCCGCCGGCGACGCGCTCGCCGGCGAGCGCAAAACCGAGTTCGCCGGCGAGCGCGGCGGCATGGTCGTAGAGCGCCTGGATGGACGGCGTCTTGCGGTAAGGCGGGCGGAAGAGGCCGAGCGTGACGTCCAGCTTCACGTCGGGATCGTGCGGCGTCAGTGCCAGGAGCCTGGCACGCACCTCGGCCTCGGCCTCGGCCGTCGGCACCAGCACATAGACGCAGGCCTCGGCATGGATCGGCACCATGTTCTCGTGGGTGCCGCCCGCCATGGTCCCGACATTCAGCGTGATGGTGCGGCCATAGTCGGTCATCGCCTCGACGGCGAGGATCTGGCGGGCCATCTCGCGGATCGCGCTGCGGCCCTTGGCGTGATAGGCGCCGGCATGGGCGGGAATGCCGGTCGTCTTGAGGTGGTAGCGGGCGATGCCGTGGCGGGCGACGGTCAGCCGGCCGCCCTCCCCCGAGGGTTCGGCCACCAGCACGATGGCGTGGCGGCGCGCCTCGGCCTCGATGCGGGCGCGCGAGGACGGGCTGCCGGCCTCCTCGTCGGGAATGAACATGACCGTGACCGGCATGTGCGGCCGCCGACCGCCGGCATGGAGATGGGCAAGCGCCGCCATGGCGATCGCGTTGCCGCCCTTCATGTCGTAGATGCCGGGGCCATAGGCGCGGTCGCCGTCGATGCGCCAGGGCAGCTCCGCCGCCAGTGTGCCGACCGGGTGGACCGTGTCGATATGGCCGAGCAGCAGGATTCCGGGACCCTCGGTCTCGCCGGCGATGCGGCCGATCAGGATGTCGGCATAGCCCATCGTTCCGGGAATGCGCTCGATCCGCGCACCGGCGGCCCTCAGAAGGCCCTCGGCATGGTCCGCCATGCGGTTGACCGCCGCCACGTCCTGGGTCGGGCTTTCGATGGCCACCCAGCGGCGGACGGCCTCGAGAAGCGCTTCGGGGGTCAGGTCCTGCATGTCCGTCTCGTTCGCTGCGTCGCGTGGCGGGCGACAGTCAGCGGCGGAAGGCGGCAGCCTTGCAAGGCCGGCCGACCATGGGAGCCATGCAGGGGCCGGTCAGGCCGCCTTGATCTCGTATTCGCGCACGGCGCGCTCGTAGGACTCCGAGCGGCTCTTGATCCGATAGGCCGGATCGGCGGAATCGGAGGGTAGCAGGCGGATCACCTCGAAGGGGCCTTCCGGCATCTTGATGAAGGAGCGGCCGAGCGTGACGACGTCGCCGACCTTGAACCTGTGCTGGGCCATGTTCTGTTCACCTGTTGTCTTGGAGGTGGCACGCAAGGCCGATGGGCCGGTGCCGGGATGACCATGCGGGGACCGGCTAGCGATCCCTGTCGGCAGTTGCGATGCGCTCGGCGATGACCTTGGTCGTCTCCGAGGAATGGACGGTGGTGCCCCCCTCCATGACGATCAGGGACGTGCCGGTGGGCGATGTCTGGATGGCGATGACCCGGTCGGGGCGGATGAAATTGACGCCGCCCATGCTGCGCACCTCGACGAGAGCCGCGACGCCGGCGGGCGCGGGCGCGATCTGGGGATGGGTCATGAGGCTTGCCGAAGCGCCTTTCGCTCAAGGGGATAGGCGGTATCGTCGTAGAGCGTGCGGATCGCAGCGCCCGAGACGTCGTCGTTTTCGGTGCGGATGTTGATGCCGTTGAGATCGGCACCCAGTTCCTCGACCGCGAACTGAACCGCCAGCGCGAGGCTGTCGAAGCGCTTGTATTTGAGCGGGACGCGGGAGCGGAATGACTTTCGCTTGTTGGCGAAGAGCTCCGCTGCAGCGGTGAAATCGGTCTGAGACATAGGACACGGTAGCACTTTGCCGCAGCCGAGTCCGATTTATTCCGCGCGGTTTTCCGCGCAGCAGCCGATCAGGCCGGCAGCACCTTGCCAGGATTGAAGATGCCCTTGGGGTCGAGGGCGTTCTTGATCAGGCGCATGACGTCGAGTGCCTCGCCGTGTTCCTCGCGCATGAACTTCATCTTGCCGATGCCGACGCCGTGCTCGCCGGTGCAGGTGCCGCCGAGCGCGATGGCATGTTTGACCATCCGGTCGTTGATCTCGTTGGCCTTGGCCCATTCGGCCGGATCGTCCGGGTCGATCTGCATGCCGAGATGGAAATTGCCGTCGCCGACATGGCCGACGAGGGTGGTGCCGAAGCTCTGCTGCGAGGTCTCCTTGCGCACCTCGCGGATGACCTCGGCCAGCGCCGAGATCGGCACGCAGACGTCGGTGCCCCAGCCCTTGGCACCCGGACGTAGGGCCCGGATGGCCCAGTGGATGTCGTGGCGGGCCTGCCAGAGCTTTGCCCGTTCATCGGCATCGGTGGACCAGCGCCAGTTGCTGGCGCCCTCCCCCTTGGCGAGGTCCTCGACGATGGACGCCTGTTCCTCGACGCCCGACTGGCTGCCGGCGAATTCGAAGAAGAGGGTCGGCGTCACCGGCAGGGTGAGCTTGGAATAGGCGTTGACGGCCTCGATGGCTCGGTCGTCCAGCAATTCGACCCGGGAGATGGGGATGCCCATCTGGATCGTCTGGATCACCGTGTCGACCGCGGCATCGACGCTGGGGAACGAACAGGTCGCCGCGGCCATGACCTCGGGAATGCCATAGAGCCGGACGGTGACCTCGGTGATGATGCCGAGCGTGCCCTCCTGACCGACGAAGAGACCGGTCAGGTCGTAACCGGCTGACGACTTCTTCGCCCGCGAACGGGTGCGGATGATGCGTCCGTCGGAAAGGACCACGGTGAGGTTGACGACGTTCTCGCGCATCGTGCCGTAGCGCACTGCATTGGTGCCGGAGGCCCGCGTCGCGGCCATGCCGCCGATGGTAGCGTCGGCGCCGGGATCGACGGGGAAGAACAGGCCGGTGTCGCGCAGATGGGCATTGAGCTGCTTGCGCGTCACGCCGGCTTGCACCGTCGCATCAAGGTCTTCGGCGCGGACGCTGAGGATCTGATTCATGCCGGTGAGGTCGAGGGACACCCCGCCCTTGACCGGGATCAGGGCGCCCTCCAGCGACGATCCCGCGCCATAGGCGACGATCGGCGTGTCGTGGGCGGCGCAGAGCCGGACGATGGCCGCGACCTCTTCCGTCGTCACTGCGCGGCACACCGCATCGGGAAGGCGGGCGGCATGGCGCGACTCGTCGCGGCCGTGCTGGGCGCGGTCCGACTCGGAGGTCGAGACGCGGCTGCCGAGGAGCGCGCGCAGGCCGTCCAGCAGGACGGGGTCGATCGCAGAGGCCGCGAGGGGAGCGTTCATGGGTCTCAACCGGGTTGGGCGGGACGCGGGGGCCGTCATCAAGAGCATCAAGCCGCGCCGATGCCAACCGGCTTAACGCAGGGGGCGGTTGCGAAATCAGGAGAGTGTCCGGCGCTCCAGGCGCCAGGAGAGGTCCGGTGCCACATGGATCAGGCTGAAGCCGGCGGCATCGTCGCCATGCTTGCCGGCCGCCGAGGCCGACGGCGCACCGGCGAGCGTGATCGTGCCCGTCGCCCCTGTCCAGACCGTGTCGCAGGCGCGGTGGAGGTGGCCATGCAACACCAGGGGGCAGCCGTGGCGGGCGAGCAGCGCCATGAGCGCCGCGCCGTCGCGCAGCCGCTTCAGCCGCGACAGTCCCGGTGCGTGGGGCGGATGATGGACCGCGAGAACCGGCAGGTGGGCCCTGCGGTCGAGGCCGGCGAGCAGGGCGTCGAGGCGGGCGAGCTGGGCGGCACCGAGTTCGCCCTCGGCCGAGAAGAGCCAGGTCGGGGTGCCGGAGCAGAGCGTGACGATCGCGGCGCGACCCGCCAGCGCCAGACGCGGGAAACAGGCGCGCAGATCACCCTCGCCTGTCGGTGCCGCCAGCCAGGCGGGAAGGACCGCCCGAAGCCTCGCCTCGGCGCGTCGCGTGTAGACATCGTGGTTGCCCGGGGCCCAGGAGACATGCTCGGGATCGCCGAGTTCGCCGAGGACGGCACCGGCGGCGGCAAATTCCGACGGCAGGCCAAGTTCGATGAGATCGCCGGTCAGCGCCACGTGATCGGGCCGCGCAGCGCGCAATGCGGCGATCACCCGCGCGGCGATGGCGCCGTCATGGGCACCGGGCTTGCGCGCCCAGTTGATCCAGCCGAGCGCGGGCTTCAGGCCCTCGCCGAGGGGAAAGGGCACTGGCGTCAGGTGCAGGTCCGAGACATGGGCGATGACGGTCACGCCCGCTGACCTCGCATGGATGGGCGGCGATTCCAAGGGCGGGAGATCGCCACCGCCATGTCGCCAAGGCCAGCGCTTTCCGTCGTGCCGGCGTTTGGCCTGGCCACAACGAGAGGTACGCGACAACGGCTGGAGCGCCGCCGCCTCCCCGTCAGGTCAACATCTGCATGTCACCGCAGATGGAGAGCGCCTGGCCGGAGATGGTTTTGCCCTTCGGCGAGCACAGGAAGAGCATCTGGTCGGCGAGCTGGCGCGCGGTAACGAAGGTCTTCAGCGAGGTATAGGACGAGGCCTGCTGCTCGATCTCGCGGAAGGAGACGCCACGCGACTGGGCCTTGGCCTCCAGCACCCGCCGGATTCGGTCGCCCTCGACCAGGCCGGGCAGGATGGCGTTGACGCGGATGCCGAACTCGCCGAGCTCAATGGCCAGCGACTTGGTGAAGCCGACGACGCCCCATTTCGCCGCCGCATAGGGCGTGCGCAGGGCGAAACCGAAGCGGCCGGCGACGGATGCCAGGTTGATGATCGAGGCGTTGGTGCTCGCCTTCAGATGCGGCACGGCGAGGCGGGCGCAGTTGAACTGGCTGGTGAGGCAGACCTCGATGCAGCGGTCCCAGTCTTCCGGATTGATCTCCTCGACGCGCCCCGTGGGGCCGGCGATGCCGGCATTGTTGACGAGGACGTCGAGCCCGCCGAGCCGGTCGATGGTTGTGGCGAAGAGGTCGGCGACCTGGCTGCGGTCGGCCACGTCGCAGAAGGAGGAGGAGATCGCCGGATCGGTGCGCGCGAGCTCGGCAATGGCCTCGCGGTCGACATCGCAGACATGGACCCGCGCGCCCTCCTCCACGAAGGCGCGTGCCACCTCGCGGCCGATGCCGCCCGCGCCCGCCGTGACGAGGACGCGCAGGCCCTTGATGCCGAGATCCATCGAACCGTCTCCCTGATGTCTTTGGTGTCTAGGCCGCGGCGAGACCGCCCCGGGCGATGATGAAGTCGGCGGCGCCACGGATATCCGCGGCGATGGCGGCGCGGGCGGCGGGCCCGTCGCCGGCGCGGATCGCCGCCAGGGCATCGGCATGGAAGCGCACGGCGCCCCCGGTGGCGAGCCGGTCGGGATTGGCGCCGAGGTCGAGATTGAGAACGGGACCGGCCTTCAGCCAGAGGGCGCCGATGATCTCGGCGAGGGTTGGCAGGCCGGTGGCCTCGTAAATGGCGAAGTGAAGGTCCTTGTTGAGCCGGACGGCTTCGGCCAGATCGGGACGGACCAGCAGGCTGAGGGCGCGGAACGCGGATTCCAGCGTCGCGATCCGCGCGATATCGTCTGCGGACGCTGCCGTGGCCGCCCTTTGGGCTGCGAACCCTTCGATCTCGATGCGCACCGTCGTGAGTTCGCGGAACTGGCTGACCGTCATGATCGGCACCCGCACGGCCCGGTTCGGTGCGACCTCGAGGGCGCGATCGGCGACGAGCCGGCTGACGGCCTCGCGTACCGGCATCATGCTGACACCCATGACCTCGGCCGTGCCGCGCAGGGACAGCTTGTCGCCGGGAGCCAGACGCCCGGCCATGAGCAGTTCACGCAGGTGACCATAGACACGGTCGCCGAGCGTCTCCCGCTCGAGCGGTCTGATGGTGGTGAGGGCTATTGCGACGCTCATGGCGCGTCACTCATGACAAGCGTTCCGTTCAAACCCGACCGCGTTCCCTGCGATCGCGCTCCAGTGTCGCGAAGGGGGCTGGACAAATCCAGTCATATGAGAAACCATAACTGTGATCACAGATCACGGCAACCCGTCGGCTGCCGTCAGCGAGGGGCGGTCAACGCCTCCGCTTGGGTGAATAGGGCCTGGAACCACTGCCAAGGAGACGTCCGATGCCGCTCGACAAGAGCCTGTCACGCCGCACCCTCATCAAGGCCTCCGCGGGCGCCGCCGCGCTCGGGACGCTGGGTGCCCCCGCCATCAGCTATGCGCAGGCCGACGCGATCAAGATCGGCCATATCACGCCACGCACCGGCTTCCTCGGCCCGCTGGGCGAATTTGCCGCACAGGCCGCCCAGCTCGCGGCGGAGGAAATCAATGCCGCCGGCGGCATCATGGGCCGCAGGCTTGAGCTCATCCTCGACGACAGCCCGAATCCGCAGCAGGCCTCCGCCAAGGCGGAGCGCCTTGTCCAGCGCGACAAGATCGTCGCCCTGCTTGGCGAGATCTCGTCGGCCTCGGCGCTGGCCATCGCCCAGGTCGTCCAGCGCGAGAAGGTGCTGTTCATCAACACCGGCGCCAATTCGGACGCGCTGCGCGGCTCGGACTGCCAGCGCTTCATGTTCCACATCGAGGCGCAGAACTCGATGTATGTGAAGGCGGTGGGCCGGTCGCTCATCCGTGACGGTCTGGTCTCCGGCAAGAAATGGTACTCGCTGACGGCCGACTACGCCTTCGGCCACGACCTCCTCAACGTCGCCAAGCGCTACATGGCGGCCAATGGCGGCAACCATGCCGGCGACGACCTGATCCCGACCGATCTGGCCGACTTCTCGCCGTTCCTGCTGAAGATCCGCCAGGCGCGCCCCGACGTCGTCTGCCTCAACCTTGCCGGCACGCAGATCACCAACTTCCTCAAGCAATATGCCGAATTCGGCCTGACTTTCCCGGTCGCGGGCTTCGGCTTCGACACCGCGCTGGCCTGGGGCGCCGGCCGGGGGAATTTCGGCGGCACCTGGCCGGTGGTCTGGCACCATCTCATCGACACGCCCGGTTCCAAAGCCTTCGTCGCCGGTTTCCAGAAGAAGTGGAACCGCATGCCGGAGAACCAGGCCTGGGGCGACTATTGCTCGATGAAGATCGTGGCCCAGGCCATTGCCGAGACCAAGTCGACCGATGGCATGAAGATCGTCGAACATTTCGAGAAGGGGGCCAAGTTCGACCTCCTGAAGACCCGCGAAGGCTATTTCCGGGCCAAGGACCATCAGATGATGATGGAAATGTACGCGATCACCGCCCTGCCGGCGGCGCAGATCAAGAACCAGTACGACATCTTCACCTCGTCGCCGCCGGTTCCGGCCGCCAACGAGAGCCTCGAGGTGATCGCGGCGACCGACGACGAGAACAAGTGCACGTTCCGCGCGTGAGACGCTCCGGAAGACCGGAGCGTCCACCGCGCTCCGGTCGCCCTGCCCTCTGACATGTGCCCTGCGGGGTGCAGTCTGACGTCTGGCGGACCCGAAAGGCGTCCGCTGTCGCTCTCGCCATGCCCCGCAGGACGCCCTCTCGCCATGCCGGCCACCCATGCCATCCCGCAATCCGGACGGATCCCGTGCCTGACCTGATCCCGCTGCTCTCGCAGATCCTGAACGGCCTGCTTGCCGGGTCCTATTACCTGATGATCGCGCTCGGGCTGTCGATGATCTTCTCGCTCGGCGGGATCGTGAACCTTGCCCACGGCGCCTTCTATGCGATCGGCGCCTATCTTGCCGTGACGCTCGCCGAACGCATCGGTTTCGGCGGTGCGCTGGTCGCCTCGCCGCTGATCGTGGCGCTGATCGGCATGGTGGTGGAACGCTTCCTGCTGCGGCGATTCTACAATGCCGATCCGATCCTCGGCCTTCTCCTCACCTTCGGCCTCGCGATGGTGACGGAACAGACGCTGCGCATTCTCTATGGCGCGGCGCCCATCCCCTTCTCGATCCCGCAAGAGCTGCGCGGTCAGGTGTTCCTCGGCGACTTCGTCTATTCGCGCTACCGGCTGATCACCCTGGGGATCACCGCGCTGGCCGTCCTCGGCCTGTGGATCCTCCTGACCAAAACCGCCTTCGGCAAGGTGGTGCGCGCCGGCGTGCAGAACCCGGACATGGTCGGCGCGCTGGGTATCTCGCTGAAGCCCTACATGACGGCGGTGGTGATGATCGGCGTCGGCCTCGCCGCCCTTGCCGGCGTGCTCATCGCACCCATCGCCGGCGTCCATCCGGCCATGGGCCAGGAGATCATCACCTTCGCCTTCGTCGTCGTGGTGATCGGCGGCCTCGGCTCCTTCTGGGGGGTGGTGGCCGCGGCCGCCATCGTCGGCATGACCCGCGGCGTCGCCGCGCATTTCTACCCCGCCGCCACGGAAGCCTCGGTCTATCTGCTGATGGTGCTCGTGCTGCTCACCCGCCCCCGCGGCCTCTTCGGCGAACGCATCCAGAAATTCGAGTGATCCGATGACCCCGACCTTCCGCACCCTTCTGGCGGCCATCGCGGCGCTCGTCGTTCTGCCCGTCTTCATGCTGTCGATCGGCCTGACGCTGACCTCGGCGACCGACGTCGTGATCTTCGCCATCGCAGCCCTGGCGCTGAACATCCTGGTCGGCCATACCGGCCTCGTCTCCTTCGGCCACGGCGCCTTCTTCGGCATCGGCGCCTATGCGGCCGTGCTGGCGCAGCGCCATTTCTTTCCCGGACAGATCCTGCTGCCTGCCGGCTTTTCCATTCTGTTCGTCGGCGTGGTCTCCACCCTTCTCGGGCTGCTGATCCTCCGCCGTCGCGGGGTCTATTTCTCGCTGCTCACCCTCGCCATGACGGCGGTCGCCTATACCGTCTCCTTCCGCTGGACCGAACTCACCGGCGGCGAGAACGGCCTCGGCGGCGTTGTCCGGCCGGATTGGGGCATCGCCGATCTCAACAATCCCTGGGCCTTCTACATCCTCGTCGCGGTCATTGGCTTTGCCGTGGTCTTCCTGCTGCAGCGGTTCCACCGCTCCCCGGTCGGCAGCGTCTTGGTGGCGGTGCGCGAGAACGAGGTGCGCGCCCGCTTCGTCGGCTACGATACCGACCGCTACAAGCTGATCGCCTTCACCATTTCGGCGACGCTGACCGGCTTTGCCGGCGTCCTCTCGGCCTTCCACCATCGCTTCACCTCCGCCGACACGATCGCCATCCAGTTCTCGGGCGAGTTGCTGGCGATGGTGGTGATCGGCGGCATGCGCAGCTTCATGGGGCCGGCGCTGGGCGCGCTGTTCTTCATGCTGTTCCGCGAATATCTCTCGCTCTTCACCTCGAGCTGGCTCCTGTTCTTCGGCCTGCTCTTCGTCGGCTTCATCGTCTTCTCGCCCACCGGCCTGATCGGCGTCGCCGAGCGCGTGCTCGCCCCCTTCCGCAAACGCATCGAGACCGATGCCGCCATGGCGGCGCGGCGCGTCGAGGCGGTGGGCCCCGTGCCGCCCCAGTTCGTGCGCGAAGGCCGGCAGGGCGACGGCGCGGTCATGGTGGTCGACGACATTGCCAAGAGCTTCGGCGGCATCAAGGCGGTGCGCGGCATCAGCTTCGCGGTAAGGGACCGCACGCTGCATGCGATGATCGGACCCAATGGCGCCGGCAAGACGACAGCCTTCAACCTCCTGTCGGGCATGTTCCCGCCCGACCGCGGCACGGTGAAGCTGGATGGCCGCGAGGTCGGCGGCCTCTCACCCCAGGCGATCACCCAGGCCGGGGTCGGCCGCTCGTTCCAGATCACCAACCTCTTTCCCGGTCTCACCATCCACGAGAACGTCCGGCTCGCGGTCCAGGCACGCCATGCCGGCCGGTTCGGTGTCTGGGCGGAGGCCGGTGCCCTGCCCGGCCTCGCCGCAGATACCGATACGCTCATCCGCTATCTCGGCCTCGGCGGCATCGAACAGGCGGAGGCGGGCGCGCTCTCCTATGGCGGCCAACGCCTCGTCGACATGGCCCTGGCGCTGGCGACGCGGCCGCGCATCCTCCTGCTCGACGAACCGCTGGCGGGCCTCGCCGCGGCCGAACGCAAGCGCGTCGGCGACATTATCAAGACCATTTCGGGCGACATCCCGGTGCTGCTGGTCGAGCATGACATCGACCGCGTCTTCCAGATCGCCGACCACGTGACGGTGATGAATGACGGCGACGTGCTGGTGGACGGCACGGTCGAGGAGGCCCGGTCGTCGGAACGCGTCCAGGCGGTCTATCTCGGCTCGGGCGCCCATGCGGTGGCGGCGAAGGAACGCGCCTCGGCGGCGACGCCTGAGACGCTGCTCACCCTGGACAGGGTCAACACCTTCTACGGCAAGAGCCACATCCTCAACGATGTCTCCTTCGATGTGAAAACGGGTGAGATCATCGCCCTGCTCGGCCGCAACGGGGCCGGCAAGTCGACGGTGCTGAAGACCATCACCGGCATCGCGCCGCCGGCGACCGGCACTGTGGCGCTGGCCGGCGACGTGCTGTCCGGCCTGCCTGCCGACAAGGTTGCGCGACTCGGGGTCGGCTATGTGCCGCAGGGACGCGGTCTCTTCGCCGGGCTGTCGGTGAAGGACAACCTGATGCTCGGCCGGCTGCGACGTCGGACCGGGGCCGGACGCCACTGGGACGAGGACCGGGTCCTCGCCTTCTTCCCGCGGCTGAAGGAGCGCTGGTCGACCTCGGCCGATTTCCTCTCGGGCGGCGAACAGCAGATGGTGGCTGTCGCCCGGGCCCTGGTGGGCGACACGCGGCTTCTGCTGCTCGACGAGCCCTTCGAGGGGCTGTCGCCGGCGATCACCGAGGAACTCTTCGAGGCCTTTGACAAGTTGCGGCACGAGGTGTCGATCATCATCGTCGACCATCACCTCGATCTGGCACTGGCGATCTCCGACCGCACGGTGGCGCTGGAACGCGGCGCGGTCACCTGGCACGGCGCATCGAAGGAGTTGCGCGAGGATCAGGAGCTGCGGCGCAAGGTGCTGTGGCTGTGAGGCGCAGCGGTAAGCTTCGGGCCGGAGCGTTCATGCCTCCCACCCCTGCCCCCTCCCCTCCGCAAGCGGGGGGAGGGGAAAGGCCCCCTCTCTCGGCCGCGGCAGCAGACTTGCTCTCCGTCCCAAGCAGTGGCTCCATTCCCCTCCCCCCGCTTGCGGAAGGGAGGGGTCAGGGGTGGGGGGCCGCGATGGACAGACGCCGCGATCGCCGCATTCCCATCGCCCGCCGGCTGAGGCGGGAAGCGACCTTTCAGGATCGGCTGATCTGGAATACCATCCGGCAGTTGGACATTCCCGGCTTCCATCCGCGGCGGCAGGCGCCGATCGGACCGTACATCGTGGATTTCGCATGCCACGGACTGAAGTTGGTCATCGAGATCGACGTGGATCACCATGGATATGGCGCGCAGGCGCGGAAGGATCAGAGGCGTGACGCCGATCTCGCCGCACACGGCTATGCGGTGGTGCGGGTCACCAACCAGCACATTGCCGAAAGCCTCGACGGCGCGGTCGAGACCATCCTGGCTGCCTGCCTGAGGCGTGCCGCTTCCTTACCCCCCACCCCTGCCCCCTCCCCTCCGCAAGCGGGAGGAGGGGAAAGCGCCACATCCGCCGACGCTCCCGGGAATCCATGCGCTTGGCGCCCGATGACAAACACGACACGAGGTTCCTGACATGCCCACCATCGCCATCGTCGGATCGGGCCTGATCGGCCGCGCCTGGGCTACGGTCTTCTGCAGCCACGGCTGGACAACCGCGCTTTATGACCCGGTACCCGGCGTTGCCGAAGCCGCGAAAGCGCATATCGCCAAGAACCTGAAGGAACTGGCGGACCTGGATCTGGTGAAGGACGCGAAAGGCTCCGCTGGCAATCTCGTCGCCTGCGCCACTCTCGCCGACGCCCTCAAAGGCTGTGCCTTCGTGCAGGAGAACGGACCGGAAAAGGTCGAGGACAAGATCGCCATCCACAAGGCGATCGACGCACTCGCCCCGCCCTCCGCGATCGTCGTCTCCTCGACCTCCTTCATGTTCTCCTCGCTCTGGGCCAAGGACCTGAAGCACCGCTCCCGCGTGCTCGTCGCCCATCCGGTGAACCCCCCTCATCTCGTGCCCATCGTCGAGCTCTGCCCGGCGCCGTGGACCGATCCAAAGGTGGTCGAGAAGGCCCGTTCCATCTACGAGAAGGTCGGCCAGGTGCCGATCACCGTGAAAAAGGAGATCGACGGCTTCGTGCTCAACCGCCTTCAGGCGGTGCTGATGGCGGAAGCCTTCGATCTCGTCGGCTCGGGCGTGGTGTCTCCGGAAGACCTCGACAAGACGATCCGGGACGGGCTCGGCTTGCGCTGGAGCTTCATGGGACCCTTCGAGACCATCGAACTGAACGCCCCCGGCGGCATTCCCGACTACAACCAGCGCTACGGGCCAAGCCTCACCCGCCTCACCGGCCGCAAGGTCTTCACCCAGGCGAACGAGACCGCGATCATGGCGGAATGGCCGGGCGAGCAGTCGCCCGAACGCATAGCCCGCCTGTCGAAATGGCGCGACGGCCGATTGGCGGCCTTGAAGGCGCACAAGCGCGGCGCGAAGAAGAAACCGATCTGATCCTCATTTCTCCCGCAGTCCGACGAAGGAGCCCACCATGGCGAAGTCGAAGAAAGTCATCATCACCTGCGCCATCACCGGCTCCATCCACACCCCGTCCATGTCGGAGCATCTGCCGATCACGGCCCAGGAGATCGCCGACAACGCAATTGCGGCGGCGGAAGCGGGCGCCGCCATCGTCCACCTGCACGCGCGCGACCCCAAGGACGGGCGCCCCGACCAGTCGATCGAGGCTTATGCCCCATTCCTGAAGGTCATCAAGCAAAGCTCGAACGTCGCCATCAACATCACCAGCGGCGGGTCGCAGACCATGACCGTCGAGGAGCGCGTCAAGCCGGCGGCCCATTACGCGCCGGAGGTGGCGAGCCTCAACATGGGGACGATGAATTTCGGCCTCTACCCCATGCTCGACCGCTTCAAGGAGTTCAAATACGACTGGGAGAAGCCCTATCTCGAGGGCTCCCGCGCCGGCATGTTCAAGAACACCCTGGCCGATATCGAGTATATCCTCACCACCTGCGCCAATAACGGCACGCGTTTCGAGGTCGAGTGCTACGATATCGGCCACCTCTACACGCTCAGGCATTTCGCCGACCGCGGCGTGATCAAACCCCCGTTCTTCATCCAATCGGTCTTCGGCATCCTCGGCGGCATCGGCGGGCACTACGAGGACGTGGTGATGATGAAGCGCACGGCCGACCGGCTCTTCGGCGACGAGTACCAGTGGTCGGTGCTGGGCGCCGGACGCAACCAGATGCCGATCGCCGCGATGTCGCTCGCCATGGGCGGCAACGTGCGCGTCGGCCTCGAGGACTCGCTGTGGATCGGCCCCGGCAAGCTGGCGAAGAACAATGCCGAGCAGGTGACCAAGGTGCGCCAGATCATCGAGGGCATGGGCCTGGAGATCGCCACGCCCGACGATGCCCGCGAGATCCTCGACCTGAAGGGCGGCGACAAGGTCAATTTCTGAGCGCAGGCTGCCGGGTTCCGGCTTCATCATCGGCGAAGACCAAAGGCAAAGGGCGCAGCCGAGGCCGCGCCCTTCTTCATCCGCTCGGTTCACCGTCTTCAGGCGTATGTCGCCCTGAGCGCCTCGAACTTCACGATCTGGTCGGGCAGCAGGGCCCGCTCCCTGTCGCGGCGGACGAAGATCTTGAACATGGCCTCGCCGGCGGCGTTGTAGAACTGGATCGACAGCGAACGGCGGCCGTGGAAGACGCGGTCGACGAAACAGATCTCGCTGCAGTTCGACGCCTTGATGTGACCGCCGATCGGGCTGTCTCCATGGACATTGAACCAGCCGTGGCCGGCCGAACCCGCCACCAGAGGGCCATGGCACTCCAGCACGATGTCCGGCGTGTTGACGATGAACAGGACCTCGCCCCAGCCGGTGACGTCAGTCCAGATCGCCTCGAAGGCCGCCGCGGGCGCGGCAATGCTCTCGCCGGGGGGGAGCATGGCCAGCACCTGGCGGGGCGAGAGGCCGTGCTCGCGCGCGACATTCTCGATGACGCCGTCCGGCTTGGCGGCCAGTGCGGCCCGCGCGGCCGCCAGACGGTCCTCGGGCGCGGTCAGTTCCGCAGACATTTGCACTGCCATGGCATCACTCGGCAGCGAGGGAGGGCTTGCCACGGTTATCGTCGACCAGCACAGCCTCGAAGCCCTCGAACTCGGGATGGCCGAGGGAGGTGGGTTTTGCATCGGCCATGCCGGCACGGGCATGCGACTTGCGGAACTGCTCGGACTTGGTCCAGGCCTCGAAATCGGCCTTGCTCTGCCACACGGTATGCGAGGCGTAGAGCGTGTGGTCGTCGCGGACCGGGCCCTTGAGCAGGGCGAACTCGACGAAGCCCTTGAGCTCGTTGAGATAGGACTGGCGGGTCCGCCAGATGGTCTCGAAATCGGCCTCGGCGCCCTTGATGACCTTGAAACGGTTCATGGCGATATACATGGCAGGTCTTCCTTCTGGCTCGTCCCGCGGACTGGCTGGCATCAATACAGACTGTAGTTTATTCCCGCCGTGAAGCTGGCGGAACCTCCGGCCGGATTCGGCGGGAAGGGCTGGGCGCGACGCACCATGGTGAGCGTCGCCTGATCGAGAATGGCCGCCCCCGACGAGGAGGCGATCGACACGGAGGCCACCGTTCCATTGCCCGTGAGCGTGAAGGCGACGCCGGTACGGCCGCGGATTCCGCGCTCGCGCGCCTGTTCCGGATAGACCCTGTAGCGGGCGAGATGGGCGAGGACGCGCTGGCGCCAGGCGGCGACGGCGGCGACATTGGACGCCCCGGATGGCCCCGTCGCGTTCGACTGCTGACGGTTGCGCTGGCCGATCCCCTGGCCGCGCTCCGCGAGGCTGGCGCGGGACTCGGCCTGCGGGGCGGCGCGGGCCGGGTGTTCCGGTTGCGCGTTTGCGGCAACCTGGCGCGTCGGGCGGCGGCGCTCCTGCGTCGTCGGCGCCTCGCGGCGGGTCGGTGGCGGGCGGGTCGCCTCGCGGCGAACCGGTGGCGCAGGGGGCGTCTCGCTCTGCTGGACGGCAGGCGGCGGCGGGGGAGACTGCGGGGCTGTCTCCGGGACGACCGGCGGCGGCTCGGCCGGCCGCGGTTCGACCGTGGCCTGAACCTCGGCAGGCTCCGGCGTGTCGATCATCTGTGCGGCTTCGGGCAGCGTCGAGGGCTGCGGCGGCGCGTCCTGGGGCGCGGGCGGGGGCGGAAGCGCGGCCGCCACCGGAGGCTGCTCGAGAGCAGGTGCTGCAGGCGCCATGGGTGGAGGCGCCGGCGCCTCTGTCACGGGCTCGGCCTGGGCCTCCGCCAGGACCGGGCCGGCAGGCCGGTCGTCAATCGGCAGGAGCTCGGGCATGGGCGGCAGCGGCAGCTGGTCGAGAATGCGCTCGGCCGTGGTCAGCGGATCTGGCTGGGCGACGGGCGGCTCCTCGGAGGCCGTCTCGACGGGATCGCTTGCGGATGGCGCGGGCGGCGGCTCGACGGGCGGGGCCTCGACCTGCTGCGCTGCCTGACTGTCGGTCGTGGAGTCTCCCGACTCGTGCCGGCCGCTCGCCGCATCCTGCTGCGCGGCAGCGCCGGTGTCGGAGGCGACGACGAGTTCCACCGGGATGCCCTCCTCGCCGGCCGAGATCGGCAGCGGCGCGGCCCAACTCAACCAGACGATCGCCGCGGCGGCGCCGACATGCATCACAAGGGAGGCGATGACCGACAGCAAGATGCGCCCGGCGGCGGCAGACGTGCGCGCCGGGGCAGCGGGAGCGTCGGCTGCATGGGCGATCTGCGGGATGTCGGCCTGGCCCGTGACCGGTGGCGCCAGCTGGATCTCGGGCACCTCGGCACGCGGGTCCGACTGGCTCGCCACCATCACGGCCGGAGCGGCATCGCCGTCATCGGCCGCGGTTGGCGGGATGGCCAGCATCATGACGTCTCTGACAGGCCCCGCCCGTCCCAAGGCCGGAGGCGTTTCGACAGCGCTTCGGCTCCGGGAGCGGCTGGCATGGGCCCTTGCCTGTTCCGGTGTCCTGCGCGCGGTCGAAGGGAACGCCATGCTGACCTCAGAACCTGGCGGACAGGCTCGCCGACACCGAACGACCGGGAGCCCGGAAGAGCTCAAGATTGGGATTGGTGGATGCGAGGCCGCGAACGTCGATGGCGTTGAAATACCGGGCGTTGAAGATGTTGAAGATCCCGGCCCGCAGCGTCACGTTCGGTGAGATCTGGTAGGCGCCGATCAGATCGAAAACCGCATAGGCGCCCGGCTTCAGGGCGGGCTGGGGCGCGCCACCTGTGGTCGGGATCGGATCGATGACCTCGGTCTTCGCAGCCACGAACTTGGCGCGGCCCTCGATCATCCAGTTCTGCGGACTGGCATAGCGCAGGCTCGCTGTCGCGGTGAAGGGATCGACCGATTCGATCGGCTGGTTCAGGGTGAGGTTGCGACCGTTGGCATAGGCCAGCGCACCCGTCAGCGTCCATTCCGGCGTCATCCGCCACTCGCCGCGCGCCTCAAATCCAAAGATGCGGGCCGAAGGGATATTCTGGAACTGGAACTGCGAGATCGGCAAGCCCGGCACGCCGCTCGGACGCGTTCCGATGGTCACCTGGTCGATGAAGTCGCGGTAATGGTTGTAGAAGGCCGTCAGCTGGAAGCTGGACCCATCAGCGAAGCGCCCCCTCAAGCCACCCTCAAAACTGTCGCTCGTCTCCGGGCGCAGATTGAAGTTGGGAAGAACCTCGTAAAACGAGACGAGATTGGTGAAGGCGAAGTTCGCGTTGTCATAGGGCGGGGCGCGGAAACCCCGGGCATATTGGGCGAAGACGCGCAGGTTCTCGTTCAGGTCATAGGTCGCGCCAAGCTTCGGGGAGACGGAGAAGGCTGACTTGCTGCCGATGGCGAAGCCGCCGGAATTGGAGTTGAAGAAGGCCGCGTCGGGATGCGGCGTCAGATGATAGAAATCGAGTCGGAGCGCCGGAATGAGGCGGAACGCACCGAAGCGGATCGTGTCCTGCACAAAGGCGGCCGCCTGGATCGTCGACGAATCGGGGAAGTTCTTGTTGGGGAAGACTTCGCCGGCCACGACCGGGACGGTGACGTTGGTCACGAGATTGGTCTCGGTCGCCGTGCGCGGCCGGGACGTCTTCGTGAAATCGACGTTCACGCCATAGACAAAGCGGTGCTCCCAGCCACCGTAGTCACGCAAGGCCGAAAACTGGATGTCGGTGCCAAAGATCTGCTGGCGAAAATCGTAATCGGCAATGCGCCGACGGTTGGCGGGCGCCGGATCGGGAGCCGCCGGCGTGCGCCGGAGCTGCTGGCGATGCTCCTGACGATCGAAATCGGTCGCATAGAGCAGAACCTTGACCTCGTCGGCCAGGGCCCAGGACAGTTGCTGCGTCCAGTCCAGGCTGACCCGGAAACGGCGGTTGATGTCGTGGGCGATCGACGAGGCGATGAGGTTGGCGTTCGGCGTCGGGGGGCCGCCTCCCGGTGACCTGCCGACGCGGTCGGACAGGAGGTTGATGCCCGCGGTGCGGTTGAAGGATTCGACCGTCAGACGCCAGCGGCCGGAATCGGGCGTCTCGTAGATCAGCTTCGCAAGAAAGTTGTTGACCTGGAAGTTCTGCGGATTGGCCCGGCGGGTGGCGGAGTTGATCTGCGTCTCGGAGCCGTCGCGGCGGGTATACTGGAACAGCGCTTCCCAGGGACCGCGCCGCGCTGCGCCCGTATATGTCTGGGAGAACGAGCGGTCGACGCTGTTGTAGGAGAGGTTCGTCCCTGCGTACCAGTCGCGGCCCACTTCGCGGAGGTAGTCGCCGGGATCCTTGGTGACGAAGGCGACGACCCCACCGATCGCATCTGACCCGTAGAGGGCCGAAGCCGGCCCCCGGATGATCTCGATGCGCTTGAGGCTGTCGAAGTCGACGAGGTCGCGGGTGTAGAGGCCTGGAGTGAGGTTGGTACCCGGATATTCCGGAATGCGGACTCCATCGATCTCCATGCGCACGCGGTTTTCGCCGATGCCGCGAATGTTGAAGCCGCCGGTGCCGGCCCTCAGCGGCGAATTGCCCACCGCAAGCCCCGGCTCGTTGCGGACGAGATCACGGGGGCCCTGGATCAGGTTCTCCTGGATCTGCCGCTCGTTGATGACCGTCACCGTGCCGGGCGAGTTGAACACGGTGGAGGGCGTGCGTTCGGCGGAGACGGTGATCTCGTCCTGGGCGGAGGGCGTGCGACCATCGGCCGGCCGCGCCTCGCTCTGCGCAAGACCGGGGCTGGTGGTGAGGACCAGAAGGGAAACCGACGCCATGAGCGCCTGACGAGCGTGACGGAGGAACATGTTCGAGACCGCGAGCCTGAAGAGGTTTCATGAGGCTGGCTGGCTCGACGCAAGGGGCGTCCGGCTGGCTGGCATGGGCGCCGTCCGGTCATGCCCGACGCGACGCTGTTGACGATTGCTAATTATGCTGACTATCAATGTCAACAATCAGAGACAGAGAAGCACTTTTTAATGTTTCCAGAGAGATCTGATCGATTGTTATCATTCTAAACTGGGCCATCCGATGATCCCCTCCCCCTCCAGCTATCCTCCCGACGATCGCATGGACCTGCTCACAGCGACCGGCAGCAGCGTCGCGACGGTTCCTGTGGTCGAGGTCGGAGCCATCCTCGGGACGGGGCGCGAGGCGGTCATCCTCCACAAGGGGGAGCGCTACCGGCTTCGCGTCACCGCCAACGACAAACTGATCCTGACCAAATGACCCGGCCCGTCCTTTTCGCCGCCCGGGGGCCGTCGCGCCGGACGCTCCTCACCGCCGCGGTCGGCCTCATGGTCGGCGCCCGCCCGGGATCGTCCGCCGAGCGCCGTATCGTTGCCGCAGGCGGTGTGATCACCGAGATTCTCTATGCGCTCGGCCGCCAAGACCTGCTGGTCGGCGTCGATACCACGAGCCTTCATCCTGCCGAGGCCATGCGCGAAAAGGCCAATGTCGGCTATGTCCGGGCACTCTCCGCCGAGGGCGTGCTGTCGCTGCGCCCGACCGACCTCCTTGCCGTCGAAGGCGCCGGCCCGCCCGACACAATCAAACTCATCGCCGAAGCGGGGGTGAACGTCGTCCGGATTTCGGAGGACACGTCCGAGGCCGGCGTCGCCGCCCGCATCCGCACCATCGGCCGCATCGCCGATGCCACGGACCGGGCCGAGGCGCTGGCGGCCCGGGTCGAGGCCGGCTTTGCCGCACTCAAACAGCAGCGCGACGCCCTCGCCGCGCGCAAGCGGGTGCTTTTCGTGCTGTCGCTGCAGAATGGCCGCGTCATGGTCGGCGGTGCCCGCAGCAGCGCGGATGCGATCATCCGCCTCGCCGGTGCGGTCAATGCCGCCGAGACGGTGGAGGGCTACAAGCCGCTCACCGATGAGGGACTGATCGCCGCGGCGCCCGACGTGGTGCTGATGATGAAGCATAACGCCCATGCGGCATCCCCCGAGCAGGTCTTCAGCCAGGCGGCGCTGTCGGCGACCCCGGCCGCCCGAACCCGGTCCCTGGTCGCCATGGACGGGCTTTATCTGCTCGGCTTCGGCCCGCGCACGCCGGAAGCGGCGCGCGACCTGATGGCAGCGGTCTACGCAGGCGCGCGGCCGTGACGATCGCCGCCGAAGCGCCTTCCGTCGCGGGACTCTTCGCCTCGCGGCGGCGGCGGCTGGCCATCGGTGTCGGCGTCTTTGTCGCCCTCCTCGTGCTGCTGGCTGTGCTGTCTCTCGGCAGCGGCGCGGTGAAGATCGCACCCGGGCAGGTCGTGCGGGTGATGACGGCCTGGGCCACCGGCGACAGCGATGGGCTCGCCGGGCGCGATGCCCTGATCATCCTGTCGATCCGGGTGCCGCGGCTCGTCCTGGCCTGCCTCATCGGCGCGGCCCTGGCCGTCTCCGGCGCGCTGATGCAGGGCCTGTTCCGCAATCCGCTCGCCGATCCCGGCCTTGTCGGCGTGTCGTCAGGGGCCGCGCTTGCAGCGGGTTTCACCATCGTGCTCGGCGACCACCTTTTTGGCACGGTCGCCGCGCAGCTGCCCTTCGTGCTGCTGCCGTTCGGCGCCTTCCTTGGCGGCCTGGCCGCGACCCTGATCCTCTATGCCGTTGCCACCCGCCACGGGCGGACCTCGGTGGCGATCATGCTGCTGGCGGGCGTCGCCCTCGGTGCCTTCGCCGGGGCGCTGACCGGTCTTCTCGCCTTCGTCAGCGACGATCGCCAGTTGCGCGACCTGACCTTCTGGTCGCTCGGCTCGCTGTCCGGAGCGAGTTGGACAAAGGTAGCGACGGTGACGCCGCTGATCCTGCCGATCCTCCTCGCCGTGCCCTTCCTGGCGCGGGGTCTCAACGCGCTGCTGCTCGGCGAGGCCGAGGCCTATCACCTCGGCATCCCAGTGCAGGCGGTGAAGCGCGCCGCGATCCTGATGGTGGCGGTCGCGGTCGGCGCCGGCGTCGCGGCAGCCGGGGTCATCGGCTTCGTCGGCATCGTCGTGCCGCATCTCATCCGGCTGCTCTTCGGCCCGGATCACCGGGTGCTGCTGCCTCTGTCCGCCCTGCTCGGCGCCATCCTCCTGACCGGAGCCGATCTCCTGGCGCGGACGATGGTCGCCCCGGCGGAACTGCCGATCGGCATCCTCACGGCGGCAATCGGCGCGCCCTTCTTCCTGTGGCTGCTGCTGCGCCGCGACCGGACGCTCGATGCATGAACACCCTGCTTGAGGCCGACCGCATCGGTGTCGCCTATGGCCGGCACAAACCCGTAGACGCGATATCGCTGAGCGTCGCGGCCGGCGAGATCCTGGTCGTGGTCGGCCCGAACGGCGCCGGCAAGACCACGCTGATGAAGCTGCTGACCGGCGAACTGGCGCCATCGGCCGGAACCATCCGGCTGGAAGGCGTCCCCCTTGCCACGATTCCCGCCTGGAAGCTCGCCTCGCAGCGCGCGGTGATGGCGCAGGCGAGCCGACTCGCCTTTCCCTTCACGGTGGCCGAAGTGGTGCGGATCGGCATCGACAGCGTCGGGCGCGCCCTGGCAAGGCCGTTGCGCGAGCGAATCATCGCCGACGCGCTGGATGCCGCCGACATCGCCCACCTGGCAGCCCGCAGCTACCAGACACTTTCGGGCGGCGAGCAGCAGCGGGTCCAGTTCGCCCGTACCTTCGCGCAACTTCAGGCGGGCCGGCAGACCAGCACGCGGCAGGTCCTCTTCCTCGACGAGCCGGTGGCCAATCTCGACCTTTCCCACCAGATCGCGCTGATGGAGAGCGCCACGGGCCTTGCGCGCGCGGGCGTTGCAGTCATCGCCGTCCTGCATGACCTGAACCTCGCGGCGACCTTCGCCGACCGGATCCTGGTGATGAGCGGCGGCCGGCTGCATGCGCTCGGCGCGCCGGGGGCGGTGATCACGCGGGCGGCGGTGCGCGAGGTGTTCGGCGTGGACCTCTGCCGCGAGGCGGACGGCACTGGCGGTCTGCCGGTGGTCCTGCCGCAGCACTATGCCGGGATGCGGCTCGCCCGCGGCGCTGCCTGACCATCCTTGCGGGCGATGGCGCGGGGCTCGATATCGGCGAGCGTCGTCTCTTCCAGCGGCTGGAAGAAGCCGCGATGGGCGCGGAACATCAGCGTCGATACGGGGTCACGCGTCTGATCGGCGTCGAGGAAATTGACCGGGCAGTCCGCCGGCTCGAAGGCGCGGACGATCTCGGCCACCTTCATCTCGTCGGCGGCCCGCACCAGCCTGAGACCGCCGTAGCGGCCGCGCTCGGCCTCCAGCAGTCCGGCGCGCGACAGGGCATGGGCCGTCTTCTGGACATTGAGGAAGGTGATGCCGGTGATGGCCGCCAGTTCGGCCGCCTTGACCGCATGGGGCCAGCGGGCCGACAGCTCTGCCATCAGCCTGATTGCGTCGACGGTTCGCTGGTTCAGCCACATGCAGCGTGTGTAGCCGAAGATCTTGTCCGATCAAAGGCCTGACCGGGATCACCAAGGCCACCCTTCTCACCGCCATGCGTGAACCTTTCCCCCGCGCCGAACGACGGATGGGGAGCGCACCCGGCGCCCGCGAGGAAAGCTGTCATGTCCCGGACATTCCATTCACGCATTGCATCCGTCGTCTCGACGCTCGCGCTGGCCATGAGCCTGTCGATCGGCCAGGCCCTTGCCACCGCCCCCGGCACGGGGTCGCCTCCGCCACCGCCCGAGGAGGGCAGCCCGGGTGCCGCCATCCAGCAGCGGATGCCAAGCCCGATGGATGCCTTCCGCGCCACTCTGCAGCAGTTCGGCGACTTCCACGCCCACCCGCTCTATGGCGAGGTGTGGAAACCGTCCGAGCGGATCGCCATGCCGGGCTGGTCGCCCTATCCGCGCTGCCACTGGCAGTTCGACCGCGAGCAACGGACCTGGGTGTTCAACGATCCGACGCCCTGGGGCGCCATCGTCCACCGTCACGGCCGCTGGGCCAATGATCCCCAGCATGGTTGGATCTGGGCGGCCGACGCCAATTTCGGCCCCGGCTGGGTGGTCTGGCGCGCCGAGCCGCATCAGGTGAGCTGGGCGCCGATGCTGCCCGAGCAGCATGGCAACCAGCCGCCACGTGACGGCTGGCAGACACAGGACCAGGCCGCATTCAACCAGGGCTGCCGCACCGCCGCCCCGCCGGCGCCCGTGGCACGCTATGCCCCGCCCCGCATGGCGCCCTCGGGTCCGGTCCTCGCCCATGGCGGCCCGGAGATCATCCCCGTCGGCCCCGCCTTCATTCCCGGCGGCGGGATCGTCATCATCGACCGTTGCCGTCGCCATCCCTGGGCCTTCGGCTGCCGTCCCGGTCATGTCGGACTGCCGCCGTCATGCGCGACAGGCATCCGCCCGTCCTGGTGCAGCCCGCGATGCGCAACCCGGCCGTTTGCACCCGGATGCCGCCGTCCCGGTCCCTTCGCCGGCAGTGTCCAGCTTCCCGCCGGTGCAACGTCCGGCCCGCTCGGCAGCATCTGCGCCCGTAACCCCGGCCATCCGGCCTGCCGCCAGGTGCGCCTGCTGCGACCCGCGCCTTTCGTCGCCCGCCCGGGCCCGCGCCCGGGTCCCGTCGTCGGCCGGCCCGGCCCGCGCCCGGGTCCGTTCATGGGCCGTCCGGGACCCCGTCCGGGCTTTGCGATGGGTGGGCGCGGTCACGGCGGCCGGTTCGCACGCCGCTAGCGCCCGCGCCCTTCACCGCTGGCGAAGGCCCCGGATCCGTCCGGGGTCTTCCGCTGCGGCGCGATCAGCGCGTCAGGCGCAGCCGCGTCAACTGGCCGCCAATATCCGTCAGCGTTGTCAGGAGTTGCGTCGGGTTGGTCATCAGGGTGAACTTGTCGCTGCTACTGGCGCAGGCTCTGAGCACTGCCGAAGTGGGATCGCCTCCGGTATTGACCTGAATGGTGAAGAGCGTCACCCCGGCAGCCTTGACCGCATGGCACAGCAGGGCTTGTCGCGCGTCGATCTCGCTCTGACGGCTGGAGTGCCGGCTTTCCGTATTCAAACCGTCGGAAATGAGGATGATCGCTCTTTTGAAGGTGAACTTCGGATCCTCGACGGGGGCGTGCATCGGCGATCCCTGCGTCAGGGTCTGCCAGGCCCAGGCGAGGCCGATGACCTGATTGGTGTTCCCCTGTGGCCGCATCTGCGCCACCGTCGAACGCAACTGGCCCCAGTTCGACGTCAGAGGCTGGATCGCCACAGGCGTGCCGCCGGTGTAGCTCTCGTGCATTGCCGGAAAATAGGTCGACGAGCCGATCGGCGTGGCATTGGTAATGTCATTGTTCCTGTCGCGATCCTGGATCGCACCGCTCCAGGTCGTCGAACATCCCCACCATGTGCAGACCGTCGCATCCGCCATGCGGATCCAGGGCGCATTGCGATGGGCCGTGCCGACATTGACCACCTTGGCGAAGGGGACGATGGAGACCAGGACGTCACCGTCGTTGCGGGCATTGGCCTGCAACTGGGAAAGCAGGCTCAGCGTCGCGGATTTGAGGGCGTCCATCTTGCCGGCACTCGCCATCGAGCCGGTATTGTCGAGCGCCAGGGCCACCCTCAGGCGGGTGATGCCCCAGGCGGTTTTGGCGACGGCGCCCACTCCGACCGAATCGATCCCGATGACGGGCAGGAAGCTCGCCGGCATCTGGAACGTGGCTGTCAGTTCGAGCGTCGAATCCGTTACGGTGGCGACGACCTGAGGTGTCGGTATGCCCGGTTCCCTGAACTGGGCGGCGAAATAGGTCAGTGCATCCGCCCGGATCTCGTCTGCGGTCTTGCCCGAGGCGCGGGACGAGGCCGCGACTGCCGCCGCGTCGAGTGCGGACTGGAGTTTGGCCTGGAGGCGCGAGGCGCGCGAATAGTCGACCGCAGAACCGATGAATCCGAAGATCGCAATCAGGCAAATGGCAAAGATGATCGCAACGCTTCCACGCGTATCGCGGCGAAATCGCCGAACGAGACTGTGCAAAAAAAGAAGATAAAACATGCGAAATACCGGAAAAATAACGTAAATATCATTCGTATTTTGTCTCTCTTTCTCTTGCTGAATCGCTAACGTCCCGGTTCGACAGCTCCGAGGGCCAGGACTTGCTGCATGATCGGATGTTGGCGCGCGACAGCGCTGCTCCCAAGCGGAGCGTCAGCGGCACGCAGCCGGCGTGGCTCGCCTCAGCGCAGGAAGGCGTCGAGCACGTCGTCGAGGCGCCTGGTCGGCGTGCGCTGGCACTCGGTCGTGACGCGCGCGAGGACCTGCGTATAGGTCATGTTGCGCAGGATATCCTTGTTCTTGTGGAAGGCCGACGCCGAAAGGTAGCCCAGCATCCACTCGCGATATTCGGCCGCCTGCGGGGTGGTGCGCACGCGCAGCCAGACCGAGCAGGCATCGGTCCCATGACCGAGGATGCGGACGGCCTGGGCCTCGCCTGCCGCGAGCGCGGTGAGTGCAACGACGGCAACGAGGGCGATACGGCGCATGGTCGATTCTCCGGGCGCCGGGATCCCGCGTTGAGTCCCCCTGCGCGTCGCGGAGCCTAGCCACGCCGGGAGTTTTCGCAAGCGCGATGCGGCTGCCCGTCGGGTGCCCCACCGGCGCCAGGATGCCCCTGGACCGATCATCCTGCTTCTGGCAAGGCCCCGGGATGGCCGGCTTGGCTGGAATCGCCGCTGTCCTCGACAGTGCGTCTTGCCATTGGCTGCCACCCGTCCTTGGATGTGCCCCCGGCCGCGAAGAGCCGATCATCCCTGTCGAAACGCCCAACACGAGATGCCCATGACCCGCCGCAAGACCCCTGCGGATCTCCGCAGCGCCCGCTGGTTCGCCCCCGACGACCTGAGGTCCTTCGGACACCGCTCGCGCTGGATGCAGATGGGCTACGCGCCGGAGGACTGGGTCGGCAAGCCGATGATCGCCATCCTCAACACGTGGTCCGACGCCCAGCCCTGCCACGCCCATTTCAAGGACCGCGTCGCCGACGTGAAGCGCGGCATCTTCCAGGCCGGCGGCTTTCCCATCGAACTGCCGGCGCTGTCGCTGTCCGAGAGCAACGTCAAGCCGACGACCATGCTCTACCGCAACCTGCTCGCCATGGAAGCGGAGGAACTGATCCGCTCCCATTCGGTCGATGGCGCCGTGCTGATGGGCGGCTGCGACAAGACCACACCGGCCCTGCTGATGGGCGCGACCTCGGCCGGCCTGCCGATGATCTACGTGCCGGCCGGCCCCATGCTGCGCGGCAACTGGAAGGGCCACACGCTGGGCTCAGGCTCGGATGCCTGGAAATACTGGGACGAGCGCCGCGCCGGCAACATTTCCGACCGCGACTGGACCGATGTCGAGGGCGGCATCGCCCGCTCCTACGGCGTCTGCATGACCATGGGCACCGCCTCGACCATGACGGCCATCGCCGAGGCCATCGGCATCACACTGCCCGGCGCCTCCGCCATTCCGGCGCCGGACGCCAACCACAAGCGCATGTGCGCGGCCTCTGGCCGGCGCATCGTCGACATGGTCTGGGACGACCTCAAGCCGACCGACATCCTCTCCCGCAAGGCCTTCGAGAACGGCATCACGGTGGCGATGGCCATGGGCTGCTCGACCAATGCCATCATCCACGTCATCGCCATGGCGCGGCGGGCCGGCGTCGACATCAGCCTCGCCGATTTCGACAAGGCCAGCCGCAAGGTGCCGGTCCTCGCCAATGTGAGGCCGAGCGGCGATACCTATCTGATGGAGGACTTCTACTATGCCGGGGGTCTGCCGGCGCTGATGACGCGGCTGACCGGCCACCTTCATCTCGATGCCATCACCGTGACCGGCGGGCCGCTGGCGGAGAATCTGGCCGGTGCCGAAGTCCACAATGACGATGTCATCCGGACGATCGAGAACCCGATCTATGCGGAAGGCGCGCTGGCCGTGCTGAAGGGCAACCTCTCCCCCGACGGCTGCGTCATCAAGCCGAGCGCCTGCGCGCCGCGCTTCCTCAAGCATAGCGGCCCCGCCCTCGTCTTCGACGATTATCCCAGCATGAAGGCGGCGATCGACCGCGACGATCTCGACGTCACCGCCGATACGGTTCTGGTCCTGCGCAATGCCGGGCCGCATGGCGGGCCGGGCATGCCGGAATGGGGCATGCTGCCGATTCCGAAGAAGCTGGTGAAACAGGGCATCCGCGACATGGTCCGCATCTCCGATGCGCGCATGTCCGGCACCAGCTACGGCGCCTGCATCCTGCACGTCTCACCGGAGGCCCATATCGGCGGGCCGCTGGCGCTGCTGCAGACCGGCGACATCATCGATCTCGATGTCGACGGGCGCACGCTGAACATGCGGGTCACGGACGAGGAACTTGCACGCCGCCAGGCCGCATGGCAGCCGCCGAAAGCCCATTACGAGCGCGGCTACGGCTGGATCTTCACCAAGCACATCAAGCAGGCCCATGAGGGCTGCGACTTCGACTTCCTTGAGGAGAGCTTCGGCGGGCCGGTGGCCGAGCCGGTGATCTTCTGAGCGCCGGAATCCGGCGAGACATGCCGGTGATGCACGGTGCATGGCTGCCGGACCGGGCGCCGGTCGCGGAACGATGGCCTGTGACGGGCGTTGTCCTGACGCGTCACCCCGGAGGCCACCACGATGATGCAGAACTCGCCCATCCTTCTCGGTACATGCTATTTCGGCACTCCGCAGCCGCCCATGCCCGAGCCCTTCCCCCAACCAGGCCCGCCGCCTGTCCCGCCCCAGCCCGACCAGCCGGAGCCGGTTCCCATTCCGCCGCAACCGGAAGATCCGATCCAGACACCCGACACGATGTGAGCTCCCCAAACGCAGAGGCCCGCCATCCTGAGACGGCGGACCTCGTGTCCTTGGCCGGGCGACCGGCGCATCGTCACCAGTCATAGCGGCGGCGGCGCCACATCCGACAGCGGCGCGACATCCGGCGGCGCCAGCCCCACTGCATCTCCTCCGGTGAGGCGACCGAGATGGCGGTGGTGGCGGGGGCCGTCACCGGGGCGATGGACGGCAAGGGCTGCGCGGCGGCGGGAGCGAGCCCGGCGGTCACCATCACGGCGGCGGCGCCCGGCGTAGTGGCGAGCAGCGCCCGGCGGTTCACCATGCCGGAGTCTGGCATGATCATGGCGATGCGTTTCCTCCTTGTGGCTGACCAGACGATGACTTGCGGCACGTCTTGAATGCGGGTGAACCGGAGGGCACCGCCAGCGTTCAGGTGGGCGGTGCCCGGCTTGATTCCCGCCACCGAACCAGCCTTGATCACACGACCCTCATGGACCCACCTCCTCACGCCTCCCTTGCTACCGGAACCCGTCCCGCCGCAGCCGCGTCACCGCGGCCGCGACGCGTCCTGCTGTTCGGCGCAACCGGCACGATCGGCCAGGCAACCGCGGCGGCCCTCGTCGCACGCGGACATGCCGTGACGTGCCTGGTCAGGCCGCGCGCCGGGGTCGGCGGGCGTCTGGACGGGGAGCAGATCGCGCGCCTCCTGGCGGGCGCGACGATCCGTTTCGGCGACATCACCGATCCCGGCCCCCTCCTCGCTCCGGACGACCGCTTCGATGTGGTCGTCTCGTGCCTCGCATCGCGAACCGGGGCGCCGGACGATGCCTGGGCCATCGACCATGCGGCACAGATGAACGTTCTCGCCATCGCCCGGCAGGCGGGCGCCGGCCAGATGGTCCTGCTCTCGGCGATCTGCGTGCAGAAGCCGCTCCTCGCCTTCCAGCAGGCCAAGCTCGCCTTCGAGACGGCGCTGATCGACTCTGGGCTGACCTATTCAATCGTCCGCCCCACCGCCTTCTTCAAGTCGCTGTCTGGTCAGATCGCCCGGGTGCAGGCCGGCAAGCCCTTTCTGATGTTCGGCGACGGGACCCTGACGGCCTGCAAGCCGATCAGTGACGCCGATCTCGCCGCCTTCCTCTGCGATTGCCTCGACGACCCGGACAAGCACGACGCCATCCTGCCGATCGGCGGGCCCGGGCCGGCCCTTACCCCCCACGACCAGGGTGAGGCGCTCTTCGCCCTCACCGGACGCCCGCAGCGCTACCGGCGGGTACCGATCGGCGTCCTCGACACCGTCATCGCGGCCCTCGCACTGCTCGGGCGTGTCGTGCCGTCCCTGGCTGCCAAGGCTGAACTGGCGCGGATCGGTCGCTACTATGCCACCGAATCCATGCTGGTCTGGGATCCCGTGAACGGGCGTTATGATGACGATGCGACCCCCTCGACCGGCGCCGACAGGCTGGTCGACTTCTACGCCAGCGTCATCCGCGGCGAGGCGCGGGTCGAACGCGGCGACCACGCGGTGTTCGGCGCCGACGCCGACAGGTCCGGATAGGACAAGGTCCGCGCCGGCGCGGCCCGAGCGGCCGGCGTCATGTGCCTGACGTCTTCCTCACGGCCTCATGGCCCAGCCCCCTCCCCAATGCGACCCTGATGGGCAAGAACCGTTTTCCCGTCTGGCGGCTCATTCAAAGCGAACTGGAAGCGGAGATCCGCTCCGGCCTGATCGGTCCTGGCGACCAGTTGCCCTCGGAGAACGACCTCGCCGAGCGGTTCGCCGTGAACCGCCACACGGTGCGGACGGCTCTCGCCAATCTCGCCATGGTGGGCATGGTGCGGGCGCGGCGCGGGCGCGGCGTCTTCGTCGAGGACCGGCCGCCGGAATATCGCATCAACCGCGATTCCAAATGGAGCGAGATCGAGCGGCAGATGAATGCGGCGCCATCGGCACGCGTGATCGATGCCAGCGAGCGGGCGGCGAGTTCCTCCGTCGGCGGGCTGCTGGGACTGGCCGAGGGAACGCCCCTTCTGCTCGTCGAGAGCGTGCGCGGCGCTGCCCCTGCCCTCCTGATCTATTCCTACCACGTGCTGGAACATGTCCGCTTTGCCGGGATCGACGCGGCGGTGCGCCGGACAGGCAGCTTCACCGAGGCGCTGGCAGAATTCGGCGTCGACCAGTTCTTCCGCACCTCGACGTGGATCGACTGCCGGATGCCCCGGCCGCGCGAGGCGGAAGCGCTGGCCATCCCGCTCGATGCCCCGGTTCTGGTGATGATGTATGTCGACAGCGACGCCGAAAGCCGGCCGCTGCTCTATGGCAATGCCGTCATCCCCAGCGGCAGCCTCATCCTGCGCATCGACACTCTCTGAAGCGCTTCGCCGCACTGCGGCATTTCCGGCGAACCGTCACACGCCCGTTAACTTGTCGGCTTAAAGGCGACAAGTGAAGCCGTCGCCTCGACGGCGGAGGCGGGACGATGGCCGGCATATCGCTTCGGAACATCCGGAAGAGCTTCAAGGACGCGCAGATCCTGCACGGCGTCTCGCTCGACATCGCCGATGGCGAATTCCTGACGCTGGTGGGTCCCTCGGGCTGCGGCAAGACCACGCTGCTGCGCATCATCGCCGGCCTCGAGACCCAGGATTCCGGCGATGTCCTCATCGGCGACCGCATGGTCGACGACCTGCCGCCGAAGGCCCGCGACGTCGCCATGGTGTTCCAGTCCTATGCCCTCTACCCCTATATGACGGTGGCGGAGAACATCGCCCTGCCTTTGGAGATGCGGCGCCTGTCGGCACTCCAGCGTCTGCCCCTGGCGGGACGTTTCATGCCAGGGGCGCGGGCAGCCCGTGCCGGCATCGACCGGGACGTCAAGGCCGTGGCCGATGGGCTCGGCATCGGCCATCTCGCCGCCCGCAAGCCGGCCCAGCTCTCCGGCGGCCAGCGCCAGCGCGTGGCGCTCGCCCGCGCCATGGTGCGGCGGCCCAAGGCCTTCCTCATGGACGAGCCGCTGTCCAACCTCGACGCCAAGATGCGCGTCCAGGCGCGCACCGAGATTTCCGAACTTCACCGCTCGCTCGGCGCCACCTTCGTCTACGTCACCCACGACCAGGCCGAGGCGATGACCATGTCGGACCGGGTGGCTGTCATGATGGGGGGCCACCTTCTGCAGGTCGCCCCGCCGCAGGTCATCTATGACGATCCGCAGGATCTCGCCGTCGCCACGTTCATCGGGACGCCGGAGATCAACACGCTGCCGGGCCGGATCGGCGCCGACGGACGCGTCGAGGTGATCGGGACGCCCTGGCCGGTCACGGTCGAGGGCCAGCCGGGTGCCGAAGTGACGGTTGCCATCCGCCCCGAGGCGCTGATGGTGACGCGCGGGGCCGCCAGTGACGCCATCGCCCTCGTCGGCACGATCCGTCATGTCGAGATGCTCGGCGCCGAGACGCTGGTCCATGTCGTCGCCAGCCCGCTGACCCGGCCTCTCGTCACGCGGATCGAACCGTCGGCGGCAGCGGCCTTGAAAAAGGGCGACCCGGTCGCGCTGTCGACCGACCCGCGCCGGGTCCTGGTCTTCGGCAAGGACGGAAAGCGGATCGCGGTCCGCCAGTCCACCCCGGCTCTGACGCCGGCCGCGCGGGGGGTGACGGTCCATGTCTGACCTCGCCCTCGCCGCACCGACACGCCTCGACCATCGCGCGCACGCGCGGGCGGGCGAGACGGCCGAGCAGCTCGCCGCCTGGGTGCTGGCGGGACCGGCCTTCGCGCTGATCTGGATCCTGCTGCTGGGGCCGACGGTCGCCGTCTTCGTGCTGTCCTTCACCGACTGGACCTTCGGCATGCCGGAGATCGCCTGGGCGGGGCTCGAAAACTACCGCGAGATGGCCGGCGACGCGGTGTTCTGGAAGACCCTGCGCAACACCCTGACCTATGTGGCCTTCGTGGTGCCGCTCTCGGTCTTTCTCGGGCTCGGCGCCGCCATCCTGATCGAGGCGGGAGAGAGCCTCAGAGGCTTCTACCGCGCCGCCTTCTTCCTGCCGGTGGTCTCGACCCTGCTCGCCATGGCCCTGGTCTTCCAGTTCGCCTTCCATCCGACGGTCGGAGCCATCAACAGGACCCTCGCCCTGGTCGGCATTCCCACGACCGACTGGCTGAAGAACCCGGACACTGCGCTCTTCGCCCTCGGCGTGATCGGCATCTGGCAGGCGATCGGCCTGTCGATGGTGCTCTTCATCGCCGGGCTGAAGGCGATCCCGAAGGATCTCTACGAGGCCGCCGCGGTGGACGGTGCCGACGGCCCCTTCGAGCGCTTCCGCCGGGTGACATGGCCGATGCTCGGCCCGGCCATGCTTTTCGTCGTCACCATCACCGCGATCCGCGCCTTCCAGGTCTTCGACACGGTGCAGGTGCTGACCGACGGCGGCCCGAACAAGGCGACCAACGTGCTGCTGTTCCAGATGTACCAGGAGGGCTTCTCCTTCCTGCGCTCGGCCTATGCGGCGGCCCTCACCGTCGTCTTCCTCGGCTTCGTCCTGCTGGTCACCGTCATCCAGGTGCGCCTCCAGGAACGCAACACCCATTACGGTTGAGGGGCCCCATGCGCACGCGCTCCATCGCCGCGACCGGCCTCGGCTTCCAGCTCTTCCGCCATGCGGTGCTGGGCCTCGGCGCCTTCCTGATGCTGGCCCCCTTCGTCATCATGATCTCGGTCAGCCTGAAGCCGTCGGGCGAGATCTTCGCACCGGAATTCACGCTGCTGCCGAAACAGTGGCACGCCTGGCAGAACTATGCCGATGCCTTCACCAAGCAGCCGCTTGCCCGCTACATCCTCAACGGCTTCATCGTCACCGGGTCCATCTTCGCCTGCCAGTTGCTGACGGCGCTGCCCTGTGCCTATGCGCTGGCGAAGCTGCGCTGGCGCGGCCGCGAGACCATGTTCATGCTGGTCCTGCTCGGCCTGCTGATCCCGCCGCAGGTGACCGCCATCCCGCTCTACATCCTGCTCTGGCAGGTCGGGCTGCTGAACACCTATGCCGCCATCATCCTGCCCTCGACCATCTCGGTCTTCGGCATCTTCCTGATGCGGCAGTTCTTCCTCACCGTGCCGGACGATCTCATCAACGCCGCCCGTCTCGACGGGCTCGGCGAGTTCGCCATCGTCTGGCGGATCATGATGCCGACGGCCATGCCAGCGGTGATCGCCTTCGGTGTCCTGTCGCTGGTGTGGAACTGGAACGAGTTCTTCTGGCCGCTCATCGTCGTGCAGTCCGAGCACCTCGCCACCCCGCCGCTCGGCGTCGTCTTCTTCGCCAATGCCGAGGCCGGCACGAATTACGGCCCGCTCATGGCGGCGGCCACCGCCATCACCGCCCCCCTCGTCATCGCCTTCCTCGCTGCCCAGCGCTGGTTCATCGACGGCGTCACCATGACCGCCGTCAAGTGATCTCGACCCCCCAAGGAGACCTGTCATGACCCTGATCGATCGCCGCATCCTTCTCGCCGCCGCAGGCGCCGCCATCGCCGCCCCCGCCCTTGCACAGGCCCGCCCGACGCTGAAGATCGGCCTCGGCCCGCAGCAGCCGACCCAGGCCGACACCCGCCGCGTCTGGGAGCCGGTCTACAAGGCCATCGCCGACAAGGCGGGCTTCAACCTCGAACTGCAGGTGGCCAACGACTGGGCCGGCATCGCGACGGCGCTCGCCAACGAGCAGATCGACGTCGCGCAGATGGGCCCGTGGGGCTACATCCTCGCCAAGGTGCGCGGCGAGGCGCGCATCATCAACACGATGCTGGTCAACGGCATCCCCACCTACAAGGCCATCATCGTCGGCCGTCCCGGGCTCACCATCGCCAAATTCCCGGATGACGCCAGGGGCAAGTCGATGCAGATGCTCGACGTCGGCTCGACCTCGGGCTGGCTCGTGCCGACCCATTTCCTCCGCTCGAAGGGCATCGAGCCGAAGACCTTCTTCGGTCGCTATGCGGAGGGTGCTTCCGCCGCCGCCGCCCAGATGGCGACCGTCAACGGCCAGGTCGACCTCGCCACTGGCTGGGACACCCATCGCAATACCATGATCCGCAACGGCACGATCCAGGCGACGTCCAACACGGTTGTTTGGGAATCCGATCCGCTGCCGAACGAGTGCGTGGTCGTGTCGAAGAGCTTCCCGCAGGCCCGCGCCGAGGTCCTGGCGGCGGCGCTCGCCGGTCTCTCCGACGAGGAGAAGAAGCTCCTGCCCTGGCCCTATACCGGCTTCGTGACCGCCACCCACGCACCCTACGAGGTCCTCGAGAAGATGGGCCGCGATCTCGGCGTCATCCGGACCTCCTGACCATGACCCCTTCGGCGACCCCGACCCGGCGCACCGACGGCTCCTATGTGGAGCCGCCGGTCACCTTATGGTCCCGCGCCTTCCTGGCGCGGGTGGCGGTCGGGATTGCCGTCGTCGCCTTCGTGGTGGCCTCAGTGCGGATCGCCGAGGTCGACCCCGCCAAGCTCGTGACCGGCCTGCCGCGGCTCTGGGCCTGGGCCTCGACGGCCTGGCCGCCCTATACGGGCGACTTCGACGCCTTCGTCTACCGCGCCCTGGAGACAGTGGCGATCGCGACGGTGGGGACGACGGTGGCGACGCTGCTGGCCTTTCCCCTGTCGATCTTCATCGCCCGCAACATGACGCCATCGCCGCTGCTGTCCGTTCCGGTGCGAGCGGTCGTCAACGCCTTCCGCGGCATCGACACCGTCGTGTTCGCTATCCTCTTCGTCGCGGCTGTCGGCCTCGGTCCCTTCGCCGGCGTGCTCGGGATGATCGTCCATTCGCTGGGAGTCATCGCCAAGCTCAATGCCGAGGCCATCGAGACCATTCCGCCGGCGCCTCTCGAGGCCGCGGCGCTGTCGGGCGCCAACCGCACCAAGATCGTCACCTATGCCATGTTGCCCTCGGTCCTGCCGAACCTCGCTTCGGTCTCCCTCTATGTCTGGGAGGCCAATGTCCGCACCTCGACCATCCTCGGCATCGTCGGTGCCGGCGGCATCGGTATCGAGATCAAGGCGGCGATCGACCTGCTCGACTTCCAAAAGCTGCTGACGCTCTCGGTCATCGTGCTCGTCATGGTCACGGCCATCGACCAGTTCTCGGCTTGGCTCCGGCGGAGGCTCGTCTGATGGCGGAGGTTCTCGCCCTTACCGGCGTCACCAAGACCTATGGGGCGACGACGGCGCTGGCCGACGTGTCGCTCGCCCTCCGGCCGGGCGAGGTCGTTGCCCTGGTCGGCCCGTCGGGTGCCGGCAAGTCGACGGTCTTCCGCTGCGTGACGCGGCTCGTCGCCCCGGACAAGGGGACGGTCGAGGTCCTCGGACGCGATCTCGCCGGCCTCGGCGGCAGCGAACTGCGACGGGCGCGCCGCGACGTCGGCCTGATCTTCCAGCAATTCAACCTGATCGGCCGCATGTCGGCGATCGACAATGTGCTCGCCGGCCGCATGGGGCATGTCGCGACATGGCGGGTCGTCACCCGCCTGTTCCCGCGTGAGGACCGCCAACTGGCGCTCGCCTGCCTCGATCGCGTCGGGCTCCTGGACAAGGCCTATCAGCGCGCCGATTCCCTCTCCGGTGGCCAGCAGCAACGGGTCGCCATCGCCCGGGTCCTGGCGCAGCGCTCACGCATCCTGCTCGCTGACGAGCCGGTCTCAAGCCTGGATCCGCAATCGGCGGACAATGTCCTGACGGTTCTGCGGACGGTGGCGCGCGAAAGCGGCATCGCGGTTCTCTGCGCGCTGCATCAGGTCGACCTCGCGCGCCGCTTTGCCGACCGCGTCGTCGCCCTGAGGGCCGGACGGGTCGTCCTCGACGGGCCAGCCAGCGCCTTCGACACCGCAGCCTTCACGACGATCTACGGGACGGCCGAGCATCCCCCGGCGGCCGCTCCGACGACCTGCGATGCCGGCCCCCGGCTCGCCCTTTCCTGATGCATGCCTCTGACCCCTGGAGCGACCATGACCACGTCCCGCCGCACATTCATTGCCAGCGCCGCCGCTACGGTGGCCCTGCCCTCCTATCTGCGCGCCCAGTCCACGCCGGTGGAACTGCAGGTGCAGTACTCCATTCCGGTCCTGTTCAAGGACCTGATGGAAAAGATCGTCGCCGACTTCCAGAAGGCCAACCCGACCATCAAGGTGACGCTGCGCGCGCCGGAGGTGGGCTATGAGGAAATCCTCCAGCGCAACCTGCGCGACGTCGTCACCAACACTTTGCCGGACATTGCCTTCCACGGCCTCAACCGTCAGCGCACCCTCGACGAGCGCCGGATCCCTGTCGATCTCAAGCCCTTCATGGACGCCGATCCGGAGACTGCCTCGCTCGGCTTTTCGCCCTCGCTTCTGTCGCTCGGCCAGACCGGCAGCAAGCAGACCGGTATCGGCTTCGCCATGTCGACGCCGATCCTCTATTATAACGTCGACCTGCTGAAGGCCGCCGGTGGCGATCCGGACAAGCTGCCGACCACCTGGGACGAGGTCATCCGCCTTGCCGCCGCCATCCAGGCTCCGGCCCAGAACCGCACCGGCCTGTTCTATGACTGGACCATCACCGGCAACTGGGCCTGGCAGGCCCTTGTCATGTCGCATGGCGGAACGATGCTGAATGCCGACGAGAGCCGCGTCGCCTTCAGCGAAGAGCCGGGACAGAAGGCTATCCGCGTGCTGCGCAAGATGGTGGACGAGGGCAAGATGCCCGATATCCGCCCGGACACGGCCTTCCAGGACTTCTTCTCAGGCCGCCTCGGCATGTCGATGCAGTCCACCGCCCAGCTCGGCCGCTACAACCGCGAGATCGGCGGGCGCTTCAAGCTGGTCTGTGGCCGATTCCCGCTCTCGGCCGCCAATCCGCGCCTGCCCGCCGGCGGCAATGTCGCCATGATGTTCACCAAGGACCGCGCCCGCCAGGAAGCGGCCTGGAAGTTCATCAAATATGCCACCGGCCCGATCGGCGCGACGGCGATGGTCAATGCCACCGGCTACATGCCGGGAACCACCATCCCGGCACAGCGCGAGGACATGCTCGGCAATTTCTATCGCAACAATCCGAACCACCTCGTCGCCATCCGCCAGCAGGACGTGATCAACGGCTGGTACGCCTTCCCGGGCCAGAACGCCCTGCGCATCACCGACGTCATCAACGATCATCTGCAGTCGGTGGTGAACAAGTCGAAGGGCGCCGACGAGGCGCTGACCGCCATGGCGGCCGCCGTGCAGCCCCTGCTGCCGCGCCGCGCCAGCTGATCTCCATCCACGCCATTGGCCCGTCCCGCCCCGGCGGGACGGGCCTTGCTCCGTCCCCTGCCCGTCGAGAACCGCCCATGACCCGCGCCGCCCGCCTCTGCATCGTCACCGACATCCACCACGGCAAGCCGTCCTTCTCGAAGGCGGGTCCGGCCGCACTCGGTCTGATGGAAGAGTTCCGACGCTTCGTCGCCGAAGCCGATCCCGACATTGTCCTCGATCTCGGCGACCGCATCTCGGATGAGGCACGGGAGAGCGATCTCGTGCTGCAGAAGGAAGTGGCGGAGGCCTTCGCCCCCATCGCCCAGCGGCGCTTCCATCTCGATGGCAACCACGACCGCGACCATCTGGAGGTCGCCGACAACGACGCCATTCTTGGCAGGCAGGTCGGCCATGAGACCATCGATATCGGCGCCTGGCGCATCGTCGTCTGGCGCGCCGACGCCAAGCTGCACCGGCCAGACGGCTTCGCGCTGCAGGATGCCGATCTCGCGTGGCTCGCCGCGACCATCGGCGCCGCCGACCGCCCGCTCGCCATTGTCAGCCACGTCCCGGTCTCCGGCCATTCGCAGGTCGGCAACCGCTGGTTCGAGAACAATGCGCGCTTCTCGACCTATCCGACGGCCGAGCGCGTCCGGGCGGCGCTGCGCCTTGCGAAGGTGCCGGTCGTCTGGATCTCCGGCCACGTCCACTGGAACACGCTGACCATGGTGGACGGCATCGCCCATCTGACGCTGCAGTCGCTGACCGAAACCTTCGCGACGGCGGGCGAACCGGCGGGCGCATTCGCGCTGCTGGAGCTTTCGGATCAGGTGCTCTGGCGTGTCCATGGCCGCGACGACTTCACCTGGTCGACCCGCGCCGAAGCGCTGTCACGGCGCTGGCTCGCGCCGATGCCGGATTTCCGTGAGCTGGCCGGAACGAAGCTCCACGCGGCCGCCGAATAGGCGGACGGCAGCCCTGGCATCCAGCGGACGACGCCCGTCGCCCGCGCTACCGTCACAACGGCCGCATGAGCGTCGCGAGCCGCTGCAGCGGCGCGAGCAGCGCTTCATATTCGGCCGGGCCGAGATGGTCGCGGACGCGATCGACATGGGCCTGTGCCATGGCGTGCAGGGTGGCGAGGAAGGTCTTTCCTTCATCCGTCAGTGTCAGATCCACGGATCGCCTGTCGCGGGCGGACGGCGTCCGCAGCACCAGGCCCCGCGCTTCCATCCGGCGGATCAGGGGCACGAAATTGGTCTTCTGGATGCCCAGCGTTTCGGCGACCTGCGAGGGTCCGGCGCCGGGATTGCTGTCGATGACGGTGAGCACCGCATAGTCCGCCGGCGACATGCCGTGTGCAGCGAGCACCGCGCCGATATCGGCAAAGACGGCGAGCTGCGCCCGGCGCAGGAGGTAGCCGACATGGCCGTCGAGAGGCCCCAGATCGAGCGCCATCACCACCTCGTGATCCCCGGTCGCGGCGCGACCGGGAGCGGTATAGGCCCTTTCCCCATTGACACAAGCCTCGCGCTGGAAAATAGTTATATCAAATAACCAATAATGGTTCCGTGGGAGCGGCGTCCGTGCCTGACCTTTCATCCTGCCCGGGTCTGAACGTCCAGACCGACGGAGCCATCGCCGTCATCCGGCTGGCACGCCCCGCCAAGCGCAATGCCCTCAGCGAAGACATGGTGGCGGGCCTGTCGCGGGCTGTGTCCGGCCTGCCTGCGGCGATCCGCGCGGTGGTCCTCCACGGCGAAGGCGACCATTTCTGCGCCGGCCTCGATCTGGGCGAGGTGGATGGCGAGCCTGACCTTGCCGCCGCCATCCATCACTCGCTCGGCTGGCACCGCGCCTTCCAGGACATCCAGTTCGGCCGGGTGCCCGTCATCTCGGTTCTGCACGGCGCCGTGGTCGGCGGCGGGTTCGAACTGGCGGCTGCAACCCATATCCGCATCGCCGAGCAATCCGCCTTCTTCGCGCTGCCGGAAGGCCAGCGGGGCATCTTCCTCGGCGGCGGCGGCTCGGTCCGCATCCCCCGGCTCATCGGAACCCCGCTGGTCCAGGACATGATGCTGACCGGACGCACGCTCTCCGCCGACGAGGCGAAGGCGGCCGGCGCCTGCCAGTACCGGGTCGCCGACGGCGCCGGACTGGCGCTTGCCATGGATCTCGCCCGCAAGGCGGCCGGAATTGCCGACATGACCCGTTTCGCGGTGATCCACGCCCTGCCGCGCATCGCCGAGGCCGACCCCCATATCGGCTACCTGACGGAAGCGCTGATGGCCTCGGCCGCCCAGACCATGCCCGAGGCCAAGGCCCGCGTCCGCGATTTCCTCGCCAAGCGGGCGGCCAAGGTCTCCCGGCCCGCCTGACGGGCGCCGCCGGGCCGCATGCTCCGGCACAGTGCATTCCGCATGTCCCCCAACGCCTCGCCAGCCACAGGCGGCACCCCCGGAGGCTTCGATGTCGCGTGTCGCCCCCCGTCAGACGACTGATGCCGATGGTGACGGCTGGCACCGGCTCGGCCGCCTTGAGCCTGTCATCGAGGAGCGGGCCGACGGCGTCCGGTTCGTCTCGGTGCGCCAGACGATCGGCGCCTATCCGCGCGCGCTGCCAGACCGCCTGGTCCACTGGGCGGCGGCGGCGCCCGACCGCACCTTTCTCGCCGAAAGAACAACCGAGGGCGCCTGGCGCAGCCTGACCTATGCCGAGACGTTGCGGCAGGTCCGGCGCCTCGCCGCCGGGCTCCTGCGCCACGACCTCTCGGCCGAGCGGCCGGTCGCGATTCTGTCGGGCAACGGCATCGACCATGCCCTGGTCGCCCTCGCCGCCATGATGGTCGGCGTGCCCTATGCGCCGATCTCGCCGCCCTACAGCCTGGTGGCGCGCGACTTCGGCAAGCTCGCCTATTGTCTCGACCTCCTCACACCCGGTCTTATCTTCGTCGCCGATGCCCATCCGTTCCGGGCGGCGCTGGCCGCCGTCGCGGGACAGGACCGGGTGCTGGTCGCCGCGCAGCGGTCGGAGACGGGCGGCGCCCTGCCGCTGACGGCGCTCGAAGGCGAGGCGGACGATGCCCGGGTCGACGCGGCCTTCGCGGCGATCGGTTCCGACACCATCGCCAAGTTCCTGCTGACCTCGGGTTCGACCGGCGAGCCGAAGGCGGTGATCAATACCCAGCGCATGCTGATGGCCAACCAGGCCATGCTGGAGCAATGCTTCCCCTTCCTCGCCACGACGCCGCCCGTCTTCGTCGACTGGCTGCCGTGGAACCACACCTTCGGCTCGAACCACAATTTCGGCATGGTCCTGACCCATGGCGGCACGCTGCATATCGACGAGGGCAAGCCGGTGGCAGCGGGCATCCTGCCGACGGTCCGCAACCTCCGCGAGATCGCGCCGACCGCCTATTTCAACGTGCCCAAGGGCTACGAGGCGCTGCTGCCGCACCTGCAGGAGGACCCTGCCTTCGCCCGCCACTTCTTCAGCCGCCTCGACATGCTGTTCTATGCCGGTGCCGGCCTTGCCCAGCCGGTCTGGGACGGCTACCGCGCCCTGGCGCGCGAGGCCGCCGGCCGCGACATTCCCTTCGTCACCGGGCTCGGGGCGACCGAAACCGCCCCCTCTGCCCTGATGAACCTGCGCACCACCGGCCAGGCCGGCGCCATCGGCCTGCCGATGGCCGGCGTGACGCTGAAACTCGTGCCGGTGGACACCAAGCTTGAGGCACGGGTCAAGGCCGAGACGGTGACGCCCGGCTATTGGCGCCGGCCGGACCTGACGGAAAAGGTCTTCGACGAGGAGGGCTTCTACCGGTTCGGCGATGCCGTCGCCTTCGCTGATCCGGCCGATCCGGCCCAGGGTTTCCTGTTCGACGGCCGCCTGTCGGAGGACTTCAAGCTCGCCACCGGCACCTGGGTCAGCGTCGGCCCTCTGCGGCACCTGATCTCTTCGAACCTCGACCCGCTGATCCGCGACACGGTCATCACCGGCCACGACCGCGATGAGGTGGGCGTGCTGCTGGTGCCGGACCGCGAGGCCTGCGCCGCCTTCACCGGCCTGCCGCCTGGCGATGCCGGCCTCTACGCGCATGCGGGGCTGATTGCGGACATCACACAGCGTCTGGCCAGTCTGGCCGCGGCGGCCACGGGCTCGTCCAACCGGGTGGCGCGGGCGATGATCCTCACGGTACCGCCATCGCTGGAGGACGGCGAACTCACCGACAAGGGCTCGATCAACCAGCGCGCCGTGCTCACCCGCCGCGCCGATCTGGTCGCTGCCCTCCATGCCGAGCGGCCCCCGGCCAATGTCATCGTCTTGAAGTCCCGTGCAGGAGTTGCGCCATGAAGGTCGACGACCTCGTCGCCATCGACATCCACACCCATGCCGAGGTCTCATGCCGGCAGGAGCCTGATCCCTACTGGGCGCCCTATGAGGAAGCGGCGGGCAAATATTTCAAGGTCGGCAAGCGGCCGACCATCGCCGAGACCATCGCGCATTACCGTGCGCAGCGCATTGGCCTGGTGATGTTCACCGTCGATACCGAGACACAGATCGGCAACCGTCGCATTCCCAACGACGAGATCGCCGACGCTGCCCGCGACAATGCCGACATCATGATCGCCTTCGCCTCGATCGACCCACACAAGGGCCGGCTCGGGGCGCGCGAGGCGGAGGCCCTGATCAAGGGCGGTATCGTCAAGGGCTTCAAGTTCCACCCGACCTGCCAGGGTTTCTACCCCAATGACCGGATGGCCTATCAGCTCTATGAGGTCATCGCCCACTACAAGATGCCGGCGATCTTCCACACCGGCCATTCCGGCATCGGCACCGGCATGCGTGGCGGCGGTGGCATGCGGCTCAAGTATTCGCAGCCCATCCACGTCGATGATGTCGCAGTCGACTTCCCGGATATGACGATTATCCTCGCTCATCCATCATGGCCCTGGACTGACGAAGCGCTCTCCATGGCTCTGCACAAGCCCAATGTCTACATCGACCTCTCGGGGTGGATGCCGAAGTATTTCCCACCGCAGATCGTCCAATATGCCAATGCGCAGCTGCGGACGAAGATGCTGTTCGGGTCGGATTTCCCGCTGATCGCGCCGGAACGCTGGCTCGCCCAGTTCACCGAGGTTGGCTTCAAGCCGGAGGTGCATGACCTGATCATGAAGAAGAACGCCATGAAGGTGCTCGGGCTCGGAGGCTGACCGCCGACCCCCGCACGAGGAGGCCGTGCAGACCAATCGCGGCGACCGGACCTGCAAGAACCGGCACCGCTTCACCAGAGAGAGGAACCCCATGAAGACCATGAATCGCCGCCGCATGCTCGGCCTGTCAGCCGCAGCCCTGACCGCATCCACCCTGCCCGCTCCCGCCCAGCTCATCCGCGGTGTCGGCCGTCTCGTCGTCGGCTTCCCAGCGGGCGGGCCGACCGACACGCTGGCGCGGCGTCTCGCCGAAAGTCTGCGCGGAACGGTCGCCGAGAGCTTCGTCGTCGAGAACCGGCCCGGCGCCTCTGCCAGGATCGCCATCCAGGCGGTGATCGAGGCCCAGCCTGACGGCCGCACCATGCTGGTGAGCCCCGATGCCATGTTCACCATCTATCCGAGCGTCTACCGGCGGCTGGCCTACAATCCGGCGACCGACATCACCCCCGTCACACCGGCCACCTATGTCACCTTCGCCATGGCGGTCGGCCCGATGGTACCGGCCGAGGTCCGCGACGTCGCCACCTTCATCGCCTGGGCCAGGGCCAATCCCGACAAGGCGGCCTTCGGTTCGCCCGCCGCCGGCTCGTCGCCCCATTTCATGGGCGAATTGCTGATCGCCTCGGCGGGCCTCCAGCTCCGCCACGTGCCCTATCGCGGCTCGACCCCCGCCATCCAGGATCTGATCGGCGGCCATATCGCCTCGACCATCACGCCGATCGGCGACTACCTGCCCCATGTGGCCGGGGGCGTCCTGCGCGTCATCGCCGTCGCCGACCGGGAGCGCTCGGCCTTCCTGCCGAGTGTCGCGACCTTCGGCGAACAGGGCCATGCCAAGGTGGTTGCCCGGGACACGTTCGGCTGCTTCCTGCCGAGAGGGACAGCGCCGACCCTGGCGGCGCAGATCGCCGGCCTGATCGGCGAGGCCGTGAAGGCGCCGGCGACGCGCGATACGCTGCGCGCCGTGGGACAGGAGCCCTTTACCATGTCGCCGCCGGATTATGCGGCCTATCTCGAGCAGGCCCGGCGGAACTGGGAGCCGATCGTCAAGGCGTCCGGCTTCTCTCTGGACGAATGAGTGCAGGCGAACGGGCCGGGCGGGGAGCCCGGCCCGTTCGCGTCGAGGCCGGAATCCCCCGGCGCTCCGGCGCCGCGTGGCGGCCGGAGCCCACGTCAAGGCCTGCAGCCCGGAAATTCTCGACGCCGCCCAAAAGGCGGCCGACAAGATCTATGCCTACCTTCGAAGACCAATGCCGACTTCAAGCGCCTCTACGAGCACATGCGCGCTTCCGCAACGAGGAATATCCGTGGTGGCAGGTGGCGGAGTATTCCCTGGATACGATGATGCAGCGCCGGCGCCAGCGCGGCTGAGCCGGCCTGGGCTCACCTCGACAGCAAGCGTCGGTTCCGTTCGAGACCGGCGCCGATGTTTCAAGACTGACGGATCCGAACCCCTGCGGCCTGTGTCCGTCCCTACTGCCGTCGGATGCTGAGGGGGGCAGACGCCAGTCCTTTCGATCGTTCCTGGCATTGTCGCCGAGACCAAGGCCTTGGCCCGCGGCGGTCTCGCCGATCGCTCCCCCGAGATCGAAACCGGGCCGATCGACCGGGCTCCAGTGTTCCGGCTGCGGCCTGTAGGCCCTCACCGGACGCGCCTGCGTCCGACGTCTGACCGTCCGTCTCCTGTCTGCCGCTCCTCGCGCGGGGAGCAGCGACTGGCGGGATCGTCCTTGTATTCGCCGACCCGGACGCCCTTGCCATCGAGGCTCTGTCCGGGCCGCCGCTGCGCCTTGTCGCGATGGCCCACGATGTCGTCCTTCCTGACCTTCTCGTCGTCGCGTCCGGTCATCGTCCTGGTTCCGCTGCTCTGTCCTGCCGGCATCCTGCGTGCTCCCGTCTGCCCACAGGGCTTGCTGCGCTACCCGAGAGACACGCCGGGTCGCTGCACGGCTTATGGCGGTGCCACGGCCTCGGCCCATGAAACGGCGGGATCGCGGTCATCTCGGCGATGGCCTGGATGCTTGAGCGACAGACACCTTCGGCGGATCGGTTTCCACAGGCCGGCGAGACGATACAGGTGGTTCGCCGCCGACTTATCGGCCCTCGCCAAGACGACCGCAAACTTCCGCCGCGGATATACTGAAGCTTCTGCGTGAACGGTTGCGACACCGTGCCCCACGCAACCGAAAGTCCCGCTTAATGACTCGCGCGATAGAAATATTCCCTAATTTACACTTCGTGAATGGAGAATAGAATGTTGCCCAAGGCCTTCCTTGCGCTGCTCAGTGCTGTTGATCAGTCCCAGGCCGTCATCGAATTCCGGCCTGACGGGACGATCGTCAAGGCCAACAGAAATTTCCTTAACGTCATGGGTTTCAGGCTCGACGAGATCCAGGGGCGTCACCATTCCATCTTCGTCGACCCAAGCGAGCGGGACACCGACGCCTACCGCACCTTCTGGGCCGACCTCGCCGCCGGTCGCTTTCAGCAGGCCGAGTTCCGCCGCATTGCCCGTGATGGTCGCGACGTCTGGATCCAGGCCACCTACACGCCGATCAAGAACTGGCGCGGCCGCGTCGTCCGGATCGTGAAGTTCGCCACCGACATCACCGACCTGAAGCGGGCGCGTGCCGATGATGCCGGCAAGATCGCCGCGCTCGACCGTTCGCAGGCGGTGATCGAGTTCGCCCTCGACGGGACCATCCTCGCCGCCAACGCGAATTTTGCCGCCACCGTCGGCTATGCGCCCGAGCTTCTCACCGGGCGGCATCACAGCATGTTCATGCCGTCAGACGTGGTTCATAGCGCCCCCTACCGCGCGTTCTGGCAGGCATTGGGTCGCGGCGAGTTCCAGTCCGGGGAGTTCCGCCGCCTGGCGAAGGACGGGCGCGAGATCTGGCTGCAGGCGACCTACAACCCCGTCTTCGGTCCAGATGGGAAGCCGGTCAAGATCGTCAAATTTGCATCCGATATCACCGCCGAGAAGATGCGGGGCCTCGATGCCGCGGGCAAACTGCGTGCGATCGACAGGTCCCAGGCGGTGATCGAGTTCGCACCGGATGGCACCATCCAGACCGCCAACGAGATCTTCCTCGCCTGTGTCGGCTATCGTCTCGACGAAATCGTCGGCCGCCATCACCGGCTTTTCGTGGACGAGAGCGAGGGCAATAGCCCGGGCTATGCGGCCTTCTGGACGGCGCTCGGCCGTGGTGAATTCAAGTCGGGCGAGTTCGGCCGGCGCGGCAAGGACGGTCGCCGCATCTGGCTGCAGGCGACCTACAACCCGGTCCTCGGCCCGGATGGCAAGCCGATCAAGATCGTCAAGTTCGCCTCCGACATCTCTGCGGACGTGCGGCGACGCGAGCAGTTCCACCTGCTCTCCCTTGTCGCCAACGAGACATCGAACTCGGTCATCATCACCGACGCCGCAGGCATGATCGAATATGTCAATCCGGGCTTCGAACGCACGACCGGGTACAAGGCGGCTGACGTCAAGGGACGCAAGCCCGGAGACCTCCTCCAGGGGGCGGCCACGAGCGCCGAAACCCGCGCCGCCATCGCCGAGCATCTGCGCCGTCGGGAGCCCTACTACTGCGAAATCCTCAACTACAGCCGCGACGGCCAGCCGTTCTGGAACTCGCTGGCGATCAATCCGGTCTTCGACGCCAGCGGACAGATCGAGCGCTATGTGTCGATCCAGACCGACATTACCCCGACCAAGCAGGCCGCGCTTGCCAAGACCGCCCAGATCGACTCGATCAGCGCGAACAATGCCCTGGCCGAATGGTCCATCGGCGACGGACGGCTGATCATGGCCAACCGCTTTCTCGACGGCAAGGGCGTCACGTCCGGGTCGACCGTCGGCCTTTCGAACCTGCTCGCCGAAGCCGATCGCAGCCGGCTGTTGCGCGGCGAGGCCGTGCGGCGCGAACTGGCCTGGCCCGGGATCGGCAACGAGGCCGTCTGGCTGGAGGCCATCTTCTCCGTCCTCAACGACATCGAGGGCCGGCCGGAGCGCATCCTGATGTGTGCCGTCGACATCACGAACCGTCGCCGCGCCATGGAACAGACGAACCAGGCCCTGGCCGAGGTCCTCCATTCGGCCGATCAGATCGGCGCCATCACCAGCGCTATCGAGACCATCGCCAAACAGACCAACCTGCTGGCGCTCAACGCGACCATCGAGGCGGCGCGCGCGGGCGAGGCTGGCAAAGGCTTCGCCGTCGTCGCCCAGGAGGTCAAGATGCTCGCCTCGCGCTCGTCGTCCTCGTCGTCCGAGATCTCCGCCTTGCTGGAGACCAGCCGCAACCGGATCGGGGTGCTGGCCGAGACCCTCGAGAGCCTGAACGTCCAGGCGGCCTGACCTAAAGTCCGGCGAAATGCGGACGCATCCCGCCGGCGCGAACCTCGCGCGCCGGCTGTGGCGCCGGTGCGGGTGGAAAGCGCCCGGCGCCGATCCCGGTAGCGGCATAAGCGGGGGACGAAAGCCCCTATCCGGGGGTGACGAACAGTTCAAACACCCCGCGCCACATTCATCAGCGCGGGGCCGCGCCTCGCCATGGCGAAGCGGTGCTGGCGGAGGCGGGTGACGGCCGGCCAGCTGAGCGGCACCGGCCCGCCAATGCGTCACTCCTGTCAGCGGAAGACGAGCGTCGGCAGAGCCAGTGAGATCCAGGGCACGTAGGACAGCACCATCAGGCAGGCAAAGATCACGCCGATGAAGACCGGCAGGTACCGCATCATCTTGTCGATACTGGTGCCTGCCACCTGCGCGGCAGCAAAGAGGTTCACGCCGAACGGCGGCGTAATCATCCCCATGGCCAGGTTCACCACCATGACCGTGCCGAAGTGGACGCTGTCGATGCCCAGCCGCTGCGCCGCCTCCGCCAGGATCGGCGCCAGCACGATGATGGAGGCCGAGGTCTCCACGAACATGCCGATCACGAACAGGAACAGGTTCACGGCCATCAGATAGGAGTTCGCATCGTCGAAGGTCTTGACCAGCCATTCGGCTGCCATGTCCGGCACGCCCTGGCGGTTGAGCAGCCAGGAGAACAGCGTCGCGGCTGCGATGATGAACATGATGACCGCCGAGCTGATCACCGACTTCTTGAAGATCGGGTAGAGGTTGGGCAGCCGGATCTCACGGTGGATGAAGACGCCAACGATGATCGCGTAGACCACTGCGACCACCGAGGCTTCGGTTGGCGTGGTGATCCCGCCATAGATGCCACCCAACACCACCACCGGCATCAACAGCGCCCAGCCGGCCTGCTTCGTTGCCACCAGGAAGGGCAGCCGACCTTCGCCATCGTTCTTGCCCCAGCCCTTGATGCGGCACCAGATCAATACGGTCGCGACCAGCGCGCTGGAGATGAGGAGCCCAGGTCCGAAGCCCGCGATGAACAGCTCCGGGATGCTCGTCTGCGTGCTGACGCCGTAGAGGATCAACGGGATGGAGGGCGGTATGATCACGCCGAGTTCAGCGGCGGTTGCCTGCAGAGCCGCGGCGAAGGCCACGGGGTACCCTGCGCGGACCAGTGCCGGGATCATGATCGCGCCGATGGCGAAGGTGGTCGCGACCGACGAACCGCTGATGGCAGCGAAGATCATGCAGGTCAGGACGCAGGTCGCGGGAAGCCCGCCCTGGATGCCGCCCACGATCGACTTCGCGAAATCCACCAGCCGGCGGGAGATGCCGCCGACATCCATCAGGTTGCCGGCCAGGATGAAGAAGGGGATCGCCGCCAGCGGAAAGCGGTCGAGCCCGATGAAAAGCTGCTGCGCCGCCACGATCAGCGGGAAATTGGTGTAGCCGGTGAGCCCGACCACGGCGGCCAGGCCGATCGCCACCGCAACAGGGACGCTGGTTGCAAACAGCACCAGCATCACGGTGAGCATCATGCCGCTCATGACGCGTTCTCCAGTTCTTCCGACCGGCGGTCGAGGAAATGCGCCATCGCGCCCACCATGGCCAGCAGCGCACCCAGCGGAATGGCGGCATAGGCATAGGCCATCGAGAACTCGAGGCCGGCGATGGTCTGAAACTGGACGCGTTCGGTCATGGCCCAGCCGAACCAGAACATCACGCCGAGGAAGGAGAGCACGCAGGCAAGAGACATCGCCTCGATCGTCCGCTGCAAGGCGCCGCTCGTGAAGCGTTGCGCGACATCGATCGAGACCAGCGCTCCTGCGCGAAGCGCGACCGCCACGCCGAGATAGGCCATCCAGATCAGCGCGACCCGCACCAGCGCTTCCGACCAGGAGGACGGTGTCTCGGTCGCGAAGCGGGCGACCACCTGCCAGGCACCGGCGGCCACGGCGATCGCCATGGCGAGGCAGGCGACCATGGCCGCGAGCTCGGTCGTGACGCGATCGAGGGTCAGAACGGCGCGGCGCGCCAGGGCGCGGGCGCCGCTGGCCTGGCCGCCACGGTGGCCCGCCCACAGGGCGAAGCCCACGGCAGCGACCGTTGCAACGGCGGTCACTTGCAGGGGCATGACATTGATCGCGTTCATCTGTTCTCCAGCGCGGCAAGGAAAGGGGGCGCAGGGTTCGAGCCCTGCGCCCCCGGTCAGGCCAGTACAGCCAGGCTCACGAGCCGGGGCGCCAATCCCGGATGCGGCGGAGCAGAGCGCTGTCGAGGCCCTGCTCGATCTGCGTGGCCCCGGAGGCGAGCGCGGCCTGGAAGGCGGCGCTGTCCACCTGCGTCACCACAGTCATGCCGCGGCGGCGCAGTTCGTCGACGCCGGTCTGTTCGTCGGAGGTGACGCGCGCGCGGTTCGCCGCGGCCGCATCGCGGCCGGCCTGCACAAGCGCGGCGCGATCCTGCGCGTTCAACCGGCTCACGAAGGCCGGGTTGCAGAGCAGCAGCGCCGGCGAATAGACGTGGCCGGTCAGCGTCAGGAAGCGTTGTACCTGGTTCAGGTTGTTGTTCAGGATCACCGGGATCGGGTTTTCCTGCCCGTCCACCGTCCCCTGCTGCAGCGCCGGCACCAGTTCGCTGAACGCCATCGGCGTCGGCAGTGCGCCGAGCGTCTGGAAGGCGCGCATGTGCACGGGGTTTTCCATGGTGCGCACCTTCAGGCCACGCACATCGGCGGGTGAGTTCACCTCGCGCCGGCTGTTGGTCATGTGGCGGAAGCCGTTCTCGAGCCAGGCCACCGCATAGATGCCACGCGCGGGGAAACGCTGAAGAAGTTCCTGGCCAATCGGGCTGTCCAGCAGGCCGCGGGCATGGGCGGTGTCACGGAACAGGAAGGGCACGTCGAGGTTGCGGGTTTCCGGGACAAAATTGCCGACCGGGCCTGTCGAGGTGATGGTGCACTCAATGGTGCCGATCTGTACGGCCTCGATCGTCTCGCGCTCGTTGTCGTTGCGCTGATAGACCACGCGGAAGCGGTTGTTGGTCAGCCGCTCGAAGGTTTCCTTGAAAGCGGTCGTGCCGGCGCCGTAGTGGCTGTTGATCCCGATCGGATGCTGGAAGGTCACCTGGGTCTGGGCCAGGGCCGGGGCGGCGCCGAGCGCCAGCGTGGCGCCAATCGCCAAGGTCTTGAGGCCCGTTCGGCGGGTCATCGTCATGGTTCGCGTCTCCCTATGCCGAAGAGTCTCAAATGGCCTCCGGCTTCCCGTGTTCTATAGCCAGTGTATCGCGGCCTCTACAAGCCCATGCGCGCTCGGAGAGCCTTCCGTGGATAATTCCGGCGAACTTACATGTTGATGCGCTCCCGCACACCGCTTGTCACCCAACCGCGTCGCTCGCCGGCGAAAAAACGGGATGGCGCCCTCGGCCGGGGTGGCAATCAAGAACAGCCGGCCACATCGCCGGGCCATAGAGCGGGCCAGCGCCCCCTGGCGTGCGATGGCTCAGGGCGAATGGCCTATCGGGGGCAAAGGCATCGACCCGGGAGGCGATCCTCGGCAGTTCGCCCGGCGGCGTAGAGTGCTTGCAGACGCGATTGATGGACCGGCCGCGCGATCCGAAAGTACCGTTTAGGCTATTGGAATAACGAAGAAAATTTTGGCTGGGGGACCTGGATTCGAACCAAGATTCTCGGAGTCAGAGTCCGATGTTCTACCGTTGAACTATCCCCCAGCAACGCCTCAAAGGAGGCGCGCTGTCGATGCGAGGCGCGGTGATAGTCGATTGCGCCGGGCTGTTCAAGCCCCGGCCGACAGCCTTTTTGGCTGTGACCGCCAGACGGCTTGCAGCCGGCCCCCGCCCTGATACACTCCAGATCAACTGAACAGAACAGCCGTTCGTCCGTCGAGCGCTCCTGCGTTCCGGTCACCGGCGGGAAAGGTCGCCATGACCCACGAGCCGCCCCGCGGTTCGCCGGGAAATTTCGGCGTGCGTCCGGTCGCAGAGGGTCATGCGGGCGAGTCCCGCGGCCATCAGCCGCATCGGCCGCGCAGGCTCTATGCCGCGCTGGATCTCGGAACCAACAATTGCCGCCTGCTGGTGGCCAAGCCCGAGGGCGCGAGCTTTCGCGTCGTCGACGCATTTTCCCGCATCGTGCGGCTGGGCGAAGGCCTGGCGCAGACCGGCCGCCTGAGCGAAGCGGCGATGGACCGCGCCGTCGAGGCGCTGAAGGTCTGCCGCATCAAATTGCGCGACCGCCAGGTGGCCCGCGCCCGGCTCATCGCCACGGAGGCCTGCCGCCAGGCTTTAAACGGCGCCGATTTCATCGCCCGCGTCACGGCCGAGACTGGGCTGGCACTGGAGGTGGTCGACCGCGGCACCGAGGCGCAACTGGCGGCGCAGGGCTGTGTGCCGCTGGCCGATCCGCGGGCGCGCGGCGTCATTCTCTTCGACATCGGCGGTGGCTCCTCTGAGATCGTCTGGCTGCTGCCGCGCGGCCCTGGCCGGCAGGGCGGCCCGCCGACGGCCGAGATCCTCGGCTGGACCTCGCTGCCGGTCGGCGTCGTCACGCTCGCCGAACGGCACGACGGCAAGCACGTCACACGCGAGAGCTTCGGGCGCATGGTCGACGAGGTCGCCGCCATGGTCGAGCCCTTCGCCCATCGGAAGGCGATCCAGGCGCAGATCGAGCACCTGCACATGCTGGGGACATCGGGCACGGTGACGACGCTCGCCGGCGTCCATCTCGGCCTGCCGAAATATGATCGGCGCCGTGTTGACGGAGCCTGGCTCGCGGCCGGCGAGGTCGACATCATCCTCGATCAGCTGCTCGCCATGACCTACGACGACCGCATCGCCCATCCCTGTATCGGGGCCGAGCGGGCCGACCTCGTTCTCGCCGGCTGCGCCATTCTGGAAGGCATGCGCCGGCATTTCCCCTGCCAGCGGCTGCGTGTCGCCGACCGGGGCCTGCGCGAGGGCATCCTCGTCAGCCTGATGCGTCAGGACGGCGTGTGGCGGCGGCCTTTCCACCACCGCGAGCAGGATCGGCCCGCCGGATCGGGAGGTGCCAGATGACGACCAAGTCCGGCGGCGGCCGTGAGCTCGCGGTGCGGCTCAAGACCGCCAAGAAGCGCACCACCAGCCAGCAGAAATGGCTCGAGCGCCAGCTCAACGACCCCTACGTCGCCCGCGCCAAGCGCGAGGGCTGGCGCTCGCGCGCCGCATTCAAATTGATCGAGATCGATGACCGGGCAAAGCTCCTGAAGCCAGGCCAGCGCATCGTCGACCTCGGGGCTGCACCGGGCGGCTGGCTTCAGGTGGCGGCCAAGCGCATCGGCCTCGACCAGGGCCGCGGCAAGATCGTCGGCATCGACCTCCTCGACGTCGACCCCGTCCCCGGCGTCGCCTTCATGAAAGGCGACTTCACCACCGACGAGGCGCCGCTGCGGCTGAAGGAGATGCTCGGCGGCGAGGCCGACGTGGTGCTCTCCGACATGGCGGCCAATGCGACGGGCCATCGCAAGACCGATCAGATCAAGATCATCTATCTCGCCGAACTCGCCATCCATTTCGCCCGCGAGGTGCTGGCTCCCGGCGGCCACTTTCTCTGTAAGGTGCTGCAGGGCGGCACGGAGGGAGACCTGCTGGGCGACCTGAAGCGCGACTTCGCCACGGTGAAGCATATCAAGCCGCAAGCGAGCCGGGCCGATTCCAAGGAGCTCTACGTGCTCGCCATGGGGTTTCGGGGCCGCGGCGCGGTCCCGCCCGGCGGGACTCAGGACGCCGCATCGCCGGAGGACGACAGGGTCTGAGCGGGAAGGCCGAGGTTCTCCAGCGCCGTCGCGACGCAGGTGTCGAAATCGAGCCCGTCGCCTGCCCGATGGGCCATGACGATGACGAGCTTCGCGAGGAACAGTGACTGATGCGCTTCCCCGGCCTCGTCGATCGCCGCGGCGAGTTGGTCGTAAACGCGCTCCAGCGCCTCGAAGGCAAGTGACGCAGGTGGCGACGTGGCGGTCATAACGATCTCCCGAGGCCGGCGTCGAGGGTGGCGAGGATCTCGGCCGGGACCGCCCGCCGCCAGCGGCCGGCGACATGGAGGTCAGGCCTGACGAGATAGACCGTGCCGGGAAGCGCGTCATAGGCGCTGGCGAGGTGACCGCCGGAATCGGCGAGCGGAACCGCGCAGGAATGGTCGAGCGTGCCGCCGACGATCAGGGCGCGCAGGCGCGGCTCGCGCGTCGCCAGCGCCGCGACCAGCGCCGCAGTCTCGCCGGGCACTGCCCCGTCGGCGAAAACCAGTGCCGTGAAGCCGTCGCCGAGATGATCGGAAAGGAAGCCGTCGGCAAGGCGGACGTTGGCCAGCGCGGCGCCCGAGACCGGACCCGCATCAAACTCCGCATCGCGGCCGGCGAAGGGCGTCAGCGGGCTCGCGCCATAGGTATAGGGCTGCATCTGGCGTGGATTGGCGAAGGCCTTGGCGAAGTCCTCGGTCAGGGCGAGCGACAGCACCGCCTCGCGCACCAGCCGGTGGCCTGATGTCGGCGGCGTCATGAAGCGCGTGCTCTTGGTGGCATTGGCAAAGACGTCGAGCGTGGCGCCGCGCCTTTCGGGCGAGTAGCTGTCGAGGAGACGCGCATCGGCGGCGCCGTTCAGCACATAGGCGAGCTTCCAGCCGATATTGTGGGCATCGGCGAGGCCGTTGTTGAGGCCGCGCACGCCGAAAATCGGCACGATGTGGGCGCTGTCGCCGATGAAGATCACGCGGCCATGGCGGTAGTCGTCGAGGGCGAGGGTGTTGGCGGTGTAGATCGACCACCATTCGAGTTCCCAGGGCCCGTCATGGCCGAGATCGGCGAGGATGGCGCCGACGCGGGCGCGGATCGTCGCCTCGCGCACCGCCTCTTCCGGGCTCTCGCCGTCACGCAGCTGGTAGTCGACGCGCCAGATGGCGTCCGGCTGCTTGTGCATCAGAACTGTGCCGCCTGGATTGGAGGCCGGGTCGAACAGGGCGCGCCTCTCGGTCGGGTGATCAAAGGCCATCTTCACATCGGCGATGACGTAGCGTCCCTCGTAATTGTCGCCCTTCAGCCGCAGGCCGAGCTGCCCCCGCATGGCGCTGCGGGCGCCGTCGGCGGCGAGCACCCAGGTGGCGGCGAGCGGATAGGCCCCGTGCGGGCTCGCGACCGTCAGGGTCACGCCGCCGGGTCGGTTATCGGTGGCCGTTACCTCACTCTGCCAGCGGAAGGTGACACGCCCACTCGCGAGGCAGGCGTCGTAGAGGAACTGCTCGGTAAATTGCTGCTGCAAATTGTACATGGGCCGGAACTTTTCGTCGTCGGAGTCCGGCATAGTGAGGCGGTAGATCTCGCGGCCGCGATAGGAGCTGCGACCGGTCGTCCAGCCAAGGGCTTTGGCGAGAAAGGCTTCGACCGCGCCGATCCGCTCGAAGATGTGGAAGCTCGACCGCGCGATGCAGGTGGCCCGGCTGCCATCGTTGAAGGTCGGCTTGGCGTCGAGCACCAGGGACTCTACGCCGTAGCGCGCCAATGTCAGGGCGGCGGTCATGCCGATGGGCCCGGCGCCGACGATAACGACGGGGTGGACCGGACGGTTGCCGTCGAGTTCGGCTGCGCGCTCGGCCACAAAATGCGGATAGGAAAAGTAGAGGGAGTCCAGCGGCCCCCTGCCCTCGGGTCTCACGGCTGCGTTTCCTTCCCGTCGCGTCTTGCCCGCGACCTTGCCAGGTCAAGGGGAGCGGGCCGCGTCCCAGGTGTCAAGGACCCGGCCGACTTGAACCCGACGCTCCAATGGCTCAGGTTCGCAGCCATGGAACAACGCTCGAACCCTGCCGGCCCGGCCGCGGCCTGGCTCGACCGCATCGGCACCTTTGCCGGGCTGGACGCCGCATCGCGCCAGGAGATCGCCCGGCGGGCGCGGATCCTCCACTTGCCCAAGGACGGCCGTCCCTTCGCATCCGGGGCGCCCTGCGAGGCCTATCTCATTGTGCTCGATGGCTGCGTGCGCGTGCAGATTGTCGCCGAATCCGGCCGCGAGATTGTGCTCTACCGGGTCTCGGCCGGCGAGAGCTGCGTCCTGACGACGTCCTGCCTGCTCAAGCACGAGCCTTACGCGGCCGAGGCTCTCTGCGAGAGCGCCGTCACCGCCGTCGCGATCCCCGCACCGCTGTTCCGCGACCTCCTCGGCTCCTCGCCGGCCTTCCGCAATGCCGTGCTGGAGAGCTATGCGACGCGGGTCGCCGACCTGATCATGACCTTCGAAGAGCTTGCCTTCCGCCGCCTCGACCGCCGGCTGGCGGAAACGCTGGTCGAGCGGGCCGTGGACGGGGCCGTCACCGCGACCCATCACGACCTCGCCGTCGAACTGGGGTCGGCGCGTGAGGTGGTCAGCCGGGCGCTGAAGGCCCTGGAGCAGGAGGGCGTGGTGGCGCTCGGCCGCGGCGTGATCCGAATCACCGCACCGGACAAGCTCGCCAGACTCGCCCGCGCCGTGTGACCAGGTCACCGACAGGAACGGGGAAAGAGCGTTTCATGCGGTCACAGGCTACGGCTCTTCCGCCGGCGCCCCTGACGGAGGCTCCCATGTTCAGCACCAATATCGGTGGTATCGACCGCGTCCTGCGCATCGTCGCCGGCATCGCCCTGCTGCTCTTTGCCATCACCGGCATTCCGGCGACCGGCTACAACTGGCTCGGCTGGATCGGCATCGTGCCGCTCGCCACGGCGGCGCTCGGCTGGTGCCCGGCCTATACGCTGCTCGGCATGAACACCTGCCCGGCATCGACCCGCCAGGGCTGATCAGGCGACGGCCTCGAACCCGCCCAGAACGGCCGTGAGATTGGGACCGAGCTGGTCGGAGAGATAGCCGCCCTCCTGGACGAAGAGCGTCGGCAGGCCCATCCGCGCGATGGCCTCGCCGGCGCGGCGGAACCCGGCCGCGGTCACCTTGGCGCCGCCGAAAGGATCGTCGGCGGAGGCATCGAGACCGAGGGCGATCACCAGCATGCCCGGCGTGAAGGCGGCGATCGTCTTCGCCGCGGCTTCCACCGCCGCGACATAGGCATCATCGCTCGCCCCGACCGGGATCGGAAGGTTGAGATTCGCACCCTCGCCGGCCCCGGTTCCACGCTCATGCGCATAGCCCCAGAAGAAGGGGTAGAAGCGCGACGGATCGGCATGGACCGAGACGGTCAGGACGTCGGCACGGTCGTAGAAAATGTCCTGCGTGCCGTTGCCGTGGTGGATGTCGATGTCGAGGATCGCCACCCGGTCATGGACCGCGCGCAGATATTGCGCGGCGATGGCGGTGTTGTTGAGGAAGCAATGGCCGCCGGCGGCGTCGCGATAGGCGTGGTGGCCTGGCGGCCGGCACAGCGCATAGGCGGCGCGTTCGCCCTCGATGACGAGTTCGGCGGCGGTCACCGCGACATCGGTGGCCGAGGAGGCCGCGAGCCAGGTGTCCGGACCGATGCCGCAGGCCATGTCCTGCATGTACCAGCCGGCGCGGCCGGTGATGGATTGGGGCATGGTGCCGCCGCGGCGGACAGGGTGGACGTTGCCCAGCACCTCGTCGGAGGCATCGGCGAGCGTTTGCCACTCGGCGGCGGCCTCCTCCAGAAAGCGCAGGTAATCGACGGAATGGACGCCGAGCCGCGGTCCCTGGCCAAAGGGCTCGCTCGGCACTGTTGGGTGGTTTCCCGCCTTCAGGCCTGCCATGAGTCGCTCGGCGCGCTCCGGGCGCTCTTCCCCCTGAGCAAACTTGCCGCGCAGGATGAAACGCTTGGGGTCATGGCCTGTGTGCAGGTCGGTGAAGACGGCTTTCATGACGGGATTCGACCGGGCTGGAGAAGATGGCGCCATGTTCCCCGGATGGCGGGCCGAGGCAAGGGCGGCGTGTGGCGACGTGGTTTGCGCGAGCGCATCACGATGAACGGGAAACTGGGCATCTGCGACGTACGTCCTTCGCAACAAGCTGCCTGATTCAGCCCGACGGCGCCCCGCTGCGCGATACGCCGCCGGGCGCGCAGCACGGCTGCGCCGGCGATGGTTGCTCGGCCGCCGCGCGCGGCTAGGCTCGCCCTCGCTCCGGAGCTGCCATGCCTCTCGATCCCACCCTTGCCGACCAAATCGTCACTGCCGTCGATGCCGGATTCGACCGCCAGATGGCGCTGACGGCCGATCTCGTCCGCTTTCCCTCGACGCGCGGCCGCGAGCACGCCTGCCAGGACTTCGTGCTCGCCGCGATGAAGCGCCGCGGCTGGGCCACCGAGCGCTTCGCCATGGAGCCGGCGGCCCTCGCCCGCCATCCCGGCGGCTCGCAGGTAACGGCGGACCATTCCGACGCGCCGATCGTCGTCGGCATCCACCGCCCGCGGGCCGAGACCGGCCGCACGCTGATCCTGCAAAGCCATGTCGACGTCGTGCCGCCGGGACCGCGGGACCTGTGGTCGCGCGATCCCTTCGAACCGCATCGCGAAGGCGACTGGTTCTATGGCCGCGGCGGCGCCGACATGAAGGCCGGCCACGCCGCCATGTTCGCGGTCTTCGATGCGCTGGCCAGCATCGGGCTGCAGCCGGCGGCGACCGTCACGGTCCAATCCGTGGTCGAAGAGGAATCCACCGGCAACGGCGCGCTCCAGTGCCACCTGCGCGGCTACAGAGCCGATGCGGTGCTGATTCCCGAACCGGAGGACGAGAAGCTCATCCGCGCCAATACCGGAGTCGTCTGGTTCCGCGTCGCAGTGGCCGGCCTGCCCGTCCATGTCAGCCAGGCGGGGACCGGGCAGAACGCCATCGAGGCGACGCAGGGCGTCATCCGCGCACTGCGTGACCTCGAGGCGCGCTGGAATGCCAGGAAGAACGAGTTCCGCCACTTCGAAGAGGTCGACCACCCGATCAACCTGAACATCGGCATGATCGAGGGTGGAGACTGGGCTTCCTCAGTGCCGGCCTGGTGCGTCATCGACTGTCGGATCGCGATCTATCCGGGCGAATCCGCCGAAACGATGATGCGCGCCATCGAGGAGGCGGTGATGGGCGCAGCGCGGGGCGACAGGTTCCTCGCCAACAATCCGCCACGCGTTACGTTCACCGGCTTCACCACCGAAGGCTATGTGCTGCAGCCGGGGTCGGAGGCGGAAGCGGTGCTCGCGCGTGCGCACGAGACGGCAACCGGCAGCACGCTGCAGGATCTCGTCACGCCGGGCTATCTCGATACCCGGGTCTATGCCCTCTACGATAAGATTCCGGCGCTCTGCTACGGCCCGATCTCGGAGAATATCCATGGCTTCGACGAGCGTTTCTCGATCAGCAGCATGCGCCGCGTGACCCGGACGATGGCGCTCTTCGTCGCCGAATGGTGCGGCACCGAGCCGATCGCGTCCTGACCCTCACCTTCATCGACCTCTGCCCGGAGCAAAGCCCATGGCCCTCGATCCCGCCCTCGCCGACCGTATCGTCAAGGCCGTCGATGACGGGTTCGATGCCCAGCTCGACTATCTGAAGACGCTGGTGCGCTATCCCTCCCAGCGCGGCGACGAGCATGCGGTGCAGGACTTCGTGTTCCAGGAATTGCGCAAGCGCGGCTTCGCCATGGAGCGCTTCGCCATGGACGAGGAGGCGATCAAACGCCATCCCGGCGGGTCGCCCTTTTCCGACACCCACTCGACCGCGCCGATCGTCGTCGGCATCCACCGTCCGAAGGCGGAGACCGGCCGCAGCCTGATCATGCAGGGCCATATCGACATCGTGCCGTCCGGGCCGCTGGAGATGTGGACCTCGCCGCCCTACGAGCCGCGCATCGACGGCGACTGGTTCTACGGCCGCGGCGCTGGCGACATGAAGGCCGGCCACGGGGCCATGGTCGCCGTCTTTGACGCCCTGAGGCGGACGGGCCTGCAGCCGGCAGCAACCGTCTATGTGCAATCCGTGGTCGAGGAGGAATCGACCGGCAACGGGGCGCTGCAGTGCCACCTGCGTGGCTACAAGGCCGAGGCGGCACTGATCCCCGAGCCGAGCCAGGGCAAGATCACCCGCGGCAATGTCGGCGTCGTCTGGTTCCAGTTCACCGTGCAGGGCCATCCGGTCCATGTGCGCGAGGCGGGCGCAGGCCAGAACGCCATCGAGGCGGCCTTCGGCATCATCGGCAAGCTGCGCGAACTTGAGGCGTTCTGGAACACCAAGACGCCGAACCACCCGCTCTTCAAGGACGAGCCACACCCGATCAATCTCAATATCGGCAAGATCAAGGGCGGCGACTGGGCCTCCTCCGTGCCGGCATGGTGCACGGTCGACTGCCGCATCTCGATCTTTCCCGGCGAGACACCGCAGGAGATGATGCGCGCCATCGAGGACACGATCTCCAAGGCGGCGCGCGCGGACCGCTTTCTCGCCAACAACCCGCCGAAGATCGCCTGGAACGGCTTCACCACCGAGGGCTATATCCTCGCGCCCGGCTCCGAGGCCGAGGCTGTGCTGGCGCGGGCCCACCAGCGCGCCTGGGGCGAGCCGCTCAAGGAGAGCGTCACGCCCGCCTATCTCGACGGGCGGGTCTATGCGCTCTTCGACAAGATCCCGACGCTCAATTACGGCCCCTCGGCGGAGCGCGTTCACGGCTTCGACGAGCGCTTCTCCATCGAGAGCCTGCGCAAGGCGACGAAGTCGATGGCGCTGTTCGTCGCCGAATGGTGCGGCACCGAACCGGTTTGAGCGGGACGCCCGCCGGCACACCCGGGCCTTGACCGGAACCATTGCCATTGCCGACAGTCCCCATCCCGAACCCGCCTGGAGTGCCGTCTATGCCTACCTCCGTCCGCGATGCACTCGAAGCCTCGCTCGCCCGCATCGATGACCCCTCATCCGACGGCCGGGTCACCTACACCAAGGTCTATGCAGAGCGGGCGCGGGCCGAGGCGGACGCCGCCGATGCGCGCGCCAGGGCCGGCGTGAAACTGTCGCCGCTCGATGGCTGGGTCATCTCGGTCAAGGACCTGTTCGACGTTGCCGGCGAGGTGACCACGGCGGGCTCCACCATCCTGCGCTCGCAGCCGGCGGCGAGTGCCGATGCACCGACGGTAGCGCGCCTGCGCCAGGCCGGCGTGGTCATCGTCGGCAAGACCAACATGAGCGAATTCGCCTTCTCGGGCATCGGCATCAATCCGCATTTCGGCACGCCCGGCAATGCCGCCGACAAGAGCCGTGTTCCCGGCGGATCGTCGTCGGGCGCCGGCGTCTCGGCCGCCGAGGGCACCGCCCGCATGGGCCTCGGCTCGGATACCGGCGGGTCGATCCGCATTCCCGCGGCGCTGAACGGCTGCGTCGGGTTCAAGCCGACCTATGGCCGGATTCCCCTGGAGGGTGCCTTCCCCCTCTCCTACGCGCTCGACACGATCGGACCGCTGGCAAAGACCGTCGCCGACTGCGCCGCCACCGACGCGGTCCTCGCCGGCGAGCAGCCCTGGACGCTGACGCCCGCTCCCCTGGCAGGGCTCAGGCTGGCGATCCCGCGCGGTCGCCTGTTCAGTCAGATGGAGCCGGAGGTCGAACAGGCCTTCGAGGCCTCCACCGCCCGCCTCACCAGGGCCGGCGTCCGCATCTCCGACATCTCGATCGAGGACCTCCTGCAGGAACTCGCCGACGCCATGGCGAAAGCCCCCTTTGTCGCCATGGAGGCGGCCGCCGTGCATGCGGAATGGATGGAGGAAAGGGCGCGGGACTTCGACCCGCGCGTGCTCGCGCGGGTGCGGATCGGTGCCAAGGCTGCCGCCCCGGACTATATCCGCCTCGTCAACAAGCGGGCGGAACTGGTCGCCCGGATGCGCGACAGGCTCGCCGATATCGATGCCCTCATCCTGCCGACGACGCCGATCCGGGCACCGAAGATCTCCGACCTGATCGCTTCCGACGACCAGTTCTGGACCGCCAACGGGCTCGTGCTGCGCAACACCACCGTCGGCAACATCTTCACCTTCACCGGGATCTCGCTCCCCTGCCCGCAGGTGAAGGGCCTTCCGGTCGGCTTCATGCTGACGTCGCTGGCCGGGCAGGACCGCCGGCTGCTGCGCATGGCCGCGGCGGTGGAGAAGGCCTTCGCCGGCTGAGGCGGCTCTAAACGACGATGGCCGGGCATTGCCCGGCCATCGCTGCAAGATTTGCTGGGAGGGCCAGGGCTCAGGCCGCCTTGACCTCCTTGAGGAAGGCGCCGACCGCCTGGCGAAGACCGGCAATGTCGCCCTCGAGACCCTTGGCGACATCGTTGAGCGCACCGACGGCGGAACCGGTCGCCTTCAGGCGCTCCGACACGCTGGCGATGGACCGGCCGGCCGTCTGCGCGACCGAGGCGGTGCCCTCGACGCTGATGCCGATCTCCTGGGTCGCCTGGGCCTGCTGGTCGATGGCGGTGGAGATCGCCTCGCTCGCCCGGCGCATGCGCACCACCGTCTCGGTGATGCCGCCCATCGAGGCGACGCTGCGGCCGGTCGCCTGCTGGATGGAGGCGACCTGGGCGGCGATATCCTCGGTGGCACGGGCGGTCTGGGAGGCGAGTTGCTTCACCTCAGAGGCGACCACGGCGAAGCCGCGGCCGGCCTCGCCGGCGCGGGCCGCTTCGATGGTGGCGTTGAGGGCCAGCAGGTTGGTCTGCTCGGCGATGGCGCGGATCAGCTCGACCACGGCGCCGATCTTCTCGCCCATGGCGGCGAGACCGGAGACGTCGCTGGAGGCCGATTCCACCGCCTGCGTCGCCTCGGAGGACACTTTCATCGCCTCTTCGGTCTGGCGGCGGATCTCGACGATGGCCGCGTTGAGTTCCTCCGTCGCACCGGCGATGCCGGTGACGCGGTGCAGGGTCTCCTCCGTCGCCTGGACCGTCTCGCGGACGCCGGCATCGGCGGCTTCGCCCGCCGCATAGACCGTTCCGGTGGCGCCGGTCACGGAGACGGCGCGCGAGGCGACGCGGTCCATGACGGAACCGATGGCCTGGTCGAAATGGCTGACGGCCGTTTCCATCGTCGCGCGGCGGGCCAGTTCGGCGGCACTGCGCTGGTCCTCGGCGCTGCGCATCTGCGCACGCTCGGCGAGGCTCTGGGCTAGACCGCCGACAGCGCGGGCAATGAGGCCGATCTCGTCCTGACGGGCGGCGTGGCGCGACATGTCGACCGTGCGATCCTCGGCCAGACCGATGATCGCTGCGGCAGCCTCGCGCACCGGCTTGAGGAAGTAGGTCAGCAGGAAGAACACGCCGACCGCGGCGACGATCGCCAGCAGGGCCATGGCGATGATCACGCCTTCCCGCATGCTGGCGGCGGAGGCGTCGGCGTTGGCCTTGCTGACTCCGGCGCCGAGCGCGCCGAGGATGCGGTTGTCGGGCGTGACGATCGGCACATAGCGGGCGATGCGCGGGATGTTGCCCACGACGATGTGGTCGGTCAGCACCTCGCCTCGGCCGATCGCCTGCGCGATGGGCGAGGAGGCCGGGATGCGCGAGCCCATGACGCGGTTGCCCTGCTGGTCGCGCACGGACGACGAGAAGCGGATCAGGTCACCCGTTGCCGGGTCGCGGCGGAACAGGGACGCTCCGTCGGCGGCGTGATCGACGATGCGGTGATCGCCCTCGGCCGGCAGGGCGCTGGCGCGGATGCGCACGACCGGACCCGTCGCGCTGGCGCGATCCATCTTGCCTTCGGGAAGCGCGAGTTCTGCTGCACGGCTCATCTGGAGGCTGCGGTCGGTGACCTGGCCTTCGACGATTTCGGCCATGCGGGCGTCGATCTGCGACACGGCATAAAAGCCGGATCCGAGGCCGACGGCGGCAATGACGAGGGCCGCAAGGGCGGCAACCCGCGCCGCGAGAGGGAGTCGAGACAATAAGTGCATGATAGCCCCAGGAGAATGAATTTCACTCAGACCATCGGGGGTTGCAGTTAACAAAACGGTACGATTCGACCATCGCAGCTGAAGAATTGCAACTGATGGGTGCAACTGCATGCCAAACCGGCGGTTATCCGATCAAAGCGGCGCCGTCATGCGTTTCAACCAGGCGCGGTCGGCACCGGTCAGGCGCCCTTCCAGCAGGCTCCGGGTCCGTGCGTGATAGGCATCAAGCCATTGCCGCTCGGCCGCGGTGAGCAGCCCCGCCACGATGGCGCGGCGGTCGAAGGGGCAGAAGGTGATCGTCTCGAATTCCAGGAAGCCCGGCTTAGTGCTTTCGGTGACCACGATCAGATTTTCGAGGCGGATGCCATGCGACCCGGTCTCGTAGAAGCCAGGCTCGTTGGACAGGATCATGCCGGGCTCGAGCGGAACCTGCGACAGGGGCGAGATCCGAGCCGGCCCCTCATGCACGCCGAGATAAACGCCGACACCGTGGCCGGTGCCGTGGTCGAAGTCGAGACCGGCCTGCCAGAGCGCTCGGCGGGCGAAACCGTCGATGGCGATGCCGCCCGTGCCCTTGGGAAAGCGGGCGGTGGCGACCGCGATGTGACCCTTGAGGACCAGGGTGTAGTGCTCCTTGAGACGCTTCGGCACACCGCCCACGGCGATGGTGCGGGTGATGTCGGTGGTGCCGTCCAGATATTGGGCACCGGAATCGACGAGCAGGAACGTCCCCTTCTCGACCTTTCGTTCGGTCGCCGGCGAGGACCGGTAATGAACGATGGCGCCGTTCGAGCCGGCGCCGGCGATGGTGGTGAAGCTGGCGCCGCGGTGCAGGGCATCGGCGCCGCGGATCTCCTCCAGCTTCGCCATGACGGCGAGTTCGCCCTGGCCGACCGCCTCACGGTCGACCCAGTGGAGGAAGCGCGCCATGGCCGCGCCGTCGCGGATATGCGCCCTGCGGGTGCCGGCAAGTTCCACCCGGTTCTTGCGTGCCTTGGGCAGGACCGACGGATCCTGGCCATGAATCAGTGTGGCGCCGGCCGCGGTCAGCCGGTCGGCAATCCAGGCGGTCGCGGTCTCCGGTTCGATGGTCACCGCCTGTCCGGACCATTCCTGCAGCCCCTCGGCGAAAGCCTCGAGGGGGCGCACGGTCACGCCGTTGCCGAGATGGGCGGCAAGGCCCGGCGTGAACTTCGCCTGGTCGACGAACCAGGTCGCGTGGCCGTCGGCGGCGAGGATCAGGAAGCTCTGGACCAGCGGCGTCGCCGGGGTGTCGCCGCCGCGCACGTTGAGCAGCCAGGCGATGGAATCCAACTGGTTGAGCACGGCCGCCTGGGCGCCGCGCGCGGCAATCTCCTGGCCGATGCGCGCGCGCTTGTCGCCACTTGCCTCACCGGCGAATTTCAGCGGCTGGGCATGGATGGCGGAATAGGGATCGCCGGGCTGGCCGGACCAGATTGCATCGATGGGATTGATGTCGAGCGCCACAAGCGCAGCACCCGCCTTGCCGAGCGCCTCGCGCCAGCGCTCGGCCTCCCGGACCGGTGTGATGCGCGGATCGAAGCCGATGCGATCGCCGGTCTTGACCCTGGCCGCGAGCCACTCGATGGCGGGGGGCTTCTTGAAGTGGCGGCAGGTGACGACGGAGGCGTCCGTCTCGGCCGGCGCCTGCAGGGTATAGCGACCGTCGACGAAGAGCGCAGCCTCCTTCGGCAGGATGATGGCAAAGCCTGCCGATCCGGTGAAACCGGTGAGCCATTGCAACCTCTCGGCGCGGGCCACGAGATATTCGCCCTGATGCTCGTCGGCCCGCGGCACGAGGAAGGCTGCAAGCTTGTCCTTCTTCAGGATCTTCTGCAGCGCCGGAATGCGGCTGGCGTCACGGCTGAAGGCGGGCTTCGGCAGTTCAGCCAGCGCGGCGGCGATTACCTGCCTGTCGGCAGCGCTCGCGCCGGGACAGGCCGCCGCCATCCAGCCGTCGGCGGTCTTGCCCGGCGGGGTGGCGCGGACGCGGGCAAGGAGCGGCTTCAGGGCCTTGAGGTCGACAGGCATGGGGGCTCTCAGGGTTCGGCGCTGACGAGGAGGGCCGCCTCACGACCAGCGATGCGTCCCAGCACCACGGCCGTCAGGAGTCCGTTGCCGGAAAGATAGCCGGAGGCGTCCGGTCCCGACACCCCTACCGCAGCGCCTCCTGCCGCGAAAAGATTGGGGAGCGGCGCGCCACCGGTCCGCAGCACCCGCGCAGTGCCGTCCACGGCGAGGCCGCCCTGGGTGTGGAACAGGGCTCCGGTGACCTTCACGGCGCAGTAGGGCGGCACCAGGTCGGGCAGGCCCGACCAGTCGCGGCCGAAGCCGTCCGTTCCTCGACGGCGCTTGAGATCGGCGACGGATTCGAGAGTCGCGCGAATCACTTGGGGCGGAATACTCAGACGCGCCGCCAGTTCATCCATCGATTCCGCTTGAAGAACGGCGCCCGCCGCCTCGGCCCGGCGGAAGTCCTCGAACTGGCGGGCGATGCCGGCGATGCGCGCGTCGAAAAGGTCCCAGGCAATGCCGCCGGGCTGGCCGAGCACGGCAAGCGCCGCCTCCGAATAGCCGGAGGCCTCGTTCCAGAACCTCTCCCCTGCCGTGTTGACCTGACAGCCGCCCTCCATGATCACCGCCCAGGAGACAAGGATGCCGTGGGGATGGGCGACGGAGCCATGGCCCTGATGCCCGCTCATGTGGCGTAGCCCCGCCCCCAGCGCCTCCCCCCAGAGAACCGCGTCCCCCTGGTTGCCGGGATGGCCGAAATAGAGCGCGTCCTTGAGAGCGGGGATGTGCTCGGCGACGAGATCCTTGTTGCCGCCATAGCCGTTGCAGGCGAGGACGAGCGCCGCACAGCCGATGCGCTCCCGCGACCCGTCCGGTCGCGTGGCGACGAGGCCGCGGACACGACCTTCCGGCGTCGCGACGAGGGCCTCAACTCGCGCCCCGGTGACGATGTCGATTCCAGCGGATTCGACGGCGGCGCGCAGCCGGTCGATCAGTTCGGATCCGGCGCGCGAGGCGAGGCCGTGCATGCGCCGCGCGGAGTGGCCGGGATAGGAGAAATCGGCGATCACCGTGAAGGCGAGGCCATGGCGCTCGGTGAGCCAGTCAATGGCCGGGCCGGCGCCCGCCGTCACCACCTCCAGCACGGCGGGGTCGGCCGCGCCATGGGCCTTGGCCTGGATGTCGTGGGCGAAGGACGCGGCGCTGTCCGCTATGCCGGCCGCCCGCTGCGCTGCGGTGCCGGCGGCCGGGATGAGCCCCGCCGAGAGGGCCGTCGAGCCCTGGGGTAGCGCATCACGCTCGAAGACTACTGGGTCGATGCCCGCCTCCCGGGCGGCCAGCGCCGCACAGAGTCCAGCCGCCCCGCCGCCGACGATGGCGACCGGCACGGTCAGGTCGAAGGGGAGGTCATCGCTCAGGATGCGGGGCATGGGGCCCTCACCCGCCGATCTCCGCCATCAGCGCGGCGACCGAGGCGATCCGCGCCACCGGCTTCAGCCCGGCAATGGCCTCGTCATGCACCTGCGGCGAGAAGGCCGCGCAGCCATCGGCGATGACGGTCACGTGGAAGTCGCGGACATGGGCGTCGCGCACCGTCGAGGCGACACCGCCATTGGTGACGATGCCGCAGGCGAGGAGCGTGTCGATGCCTGCCTTCTTCAGCACCCATTCAAGCCGCGACATGTAGAAGGCGGAATAGGCGACCTTCTCCACCTTGATGTCGACCGGCTGCAGGGCGTCCACCGTGTCGTGGCCCCAGGAGCCGGGCACGAAATCGCCGCTTCCGAGGAAGGGACGCAACTGCTTCAGATGGTCGGAGATGAAGGGCTCGCCGCCCTTGCCCGGGACGAGGGTGAAATGGGTGGAGACGATCCAGCCTCCCCTCGCCCGGATCAGGTCGGCCAGCGGCTTCAGGCGTTCCGGCAGCGCGGCGATCTCGGGCGCGGACTGCCGCGCCCGGCCATAGGCGCCGTCGGGGTGGAGGAAGTCGTTCTGCAGGTCGCAGACGAGCAGCGCGGTGCGGGCGAGATCCATCAGGCGCCTTCCAGGACGAGGTTGCCGAAGCGGTCGACGCGCGCCCGCTGCCCGGGCGGCACGAGGATCGTGGCGTCCGGCTGTTCGAGCACGGCCGGGCCCTCCACCACCGCATCGACCGGCAGGTCAAGGCGGGAGAAGACCGCCGCCTCGCGCCAGCCGCCGAACCAGACGGGACGGCTGCCGGTGCGCGCCTTGGCCAAGGACGCGGAGGCCTCCGGCGCCAGCGCGGCGAGGTCGATGGCCGGGCGGCGGCCGATGGCCGTGGTGCGCAGGTTGACGATGCGGATGCCGAGGCCGGGAAGCAGGCGGGAAAAGGCCCGCGAATAGGCGGCCTCGAAGGCCTTCCCGACGATAGCGGCGGTGATGCCGGTGCGGCCCCCGGTCAGCGTCACCGGCAACGGCACGGCGACGGTGTGGGTCTGCCCGAGATAATGCATGTCGAGTTCGTAGGTGACGTCGATCCGCCCGACGGTGAGGCCGGCGCCGGCGACGACGGCGTGGGCGGCCGCGCCCTCCTCCGCCATACGGCGATCGAGGGCCTCGGCATCGAGGCTGCCGAGCACGAGGTTCAGCGTCTGCACCTGGTCGTGGCGGATATCGGCCATGACGCAGCCCATGGCCGAGGTGACACCGGGAAAGCGCGGCACCAGCGCCGCCTTGAGGCCGATATCGGCGATCAGGGCGCCGGCATGCAAAGCGCCGCCACCACCGAAGGGCACGAAGGCGAAAGTCCCGGGATCGTGGCCGCGCTCCACCGAGACGAGGCGGATGGCGCCGGCCATGCGCGCATCGGCGATGCGCACGACCGCCTCGGCCGCCTCCTCCGGCGTGAGGCCGAGCGGTTCCCCGACATGGCGGGCGAGCGCCCGCCGCGCCGCCTCGACGTCGAGCCGCTGGAGCTTGCCGCCGATGGGTCGGTCGGCATTGATGCGACCGAGCACGATGTTGGCGTCGGTGAGCGTCGGGCGGTCGTTGCCCTGCCCATAGGCCACGGGGCCGGGGCGCGAGCCCGCGCTTTCGGGACCGACCTCGAGAAAGCCGCCGCGGTCGACGCGGGCAATAGAGCCGCCGCCTGCCCCGATCGTGGTGATCTCGATCATCGGCGAGCGGATGACGAGGCCGAAATCGATGGTGGTCTGGGAGGCCAGAGCCGCCTCGCCGCCGGCGATCAGCGACACGTCGAAGGAGGTGCCGCCGAGGTCGCCGGTGATGATGTCAGGAAAGCCGGCGGCGGTGGCGATGGCCGCCGCGGCGATGACGCCGGCGGCGGGGCCCGACAGGGCCGTGCGCACCGGCAGGCGGCGGGCGGTCGCCGTCGACATGACGCCGCCATTGGACTGGACGATGTGGAAGGCGCCGGCAAAGGCCTCGCCCGCCAGTGCCGCTTCCAGCTTGGCGAGATAGGAGCCGACGACGGGTTGCAGGTAGGCGTTGAGCGCGGTGGTCGAGGCCCGCTCGAACTCGCGGATCTCCGGCAGGATCTCGGAGGAGACCGAAACGTGCTCGTTCGGCCAGACAGCGCGGGCGGCCGCGGCCGCGGCCCTCTCGTTGGTGGGATTGGCATAGGCGTTGACGAAGACGACGGCGAGCGCCGTCGCGCCCGCGGCGACCAGGGCCCGCGCCGCGGCGGCCACCTCCACCGGGTCCACCGCCTGACGCACCGTGCCGTCGGCGAGGGTCCGCTCGGCGACCTCGACGCGCAGGTCGCGGTCGGCGATGGGGGTGAAGTCGCCCCACAGGCCCCAGGTGTTGCGGCGGTCGCGGCGGCGCATCTCCAGCACGTCGCGGAATCCCGTGGTGGTGATGACGCCGATACGCGCGCCCTTGCGCTCCAGCAGCGCATTGGTACCGACCGTCGTGCCGTGGACGATGGAGCCGAGGTCCGACAGGGCGCCGAAAGTCTTCAGCCCCTCAAGGAAGCCAACGGCCTCATCACCGCGGTTGGACGGGACCTTGGCGGTGCGGAACGTGCCGGTCGCCTCGTCCAGGAAGAACAGATCGGTGAAGGTGCCACCGACATCGACGCCGACGAGGGTGGTCATGCCTTCGCTCCGGTCACATAGCCGAGCCGCTGATCGCGCGCGGTCGCCGCCGGATCGCGCCCGGCGGGATCGCCGAAGCCGCCGCCGCCCGGTGTCTCCAGCCTGACACGGCCGCCCAGGCCAAGCTTCACCCCGGTGACCTTGGAGGCCATGGGCGGGGTCCCGGTGACGCCGCCATCGGTCCAGGTGAAACGGTTGAGAGCCCCCTCCCCGCCGCCATTGACGCCGAAGGGCGCGAAGCGGCCGCGTTCGCCGAGCAGGAAGACGTCGGCCCCGCGCGGGTCCAGCACCTCGATCTCGTAGATGGCGCCGAGGCCGCCGCGATGGGCGCCCAGGCCGGCGGAATCGGGCCGTAGCGCCCATTGCGTGAACAGGATGGGATAGGCTGCCTCGAGGATCTCCACCGGCGGCATGGTGGCGGTCGAGATCGGATTGTTGGCGTGGTTGAGCCCGTCACTCTCGGGATTGCCGCCGAGACCGCCGCCGAAGAAGTTGAACATCACCCAGCGGCTGCCATCGGCGCGATGACCGGCCATGGAGAGGGCGTTGATCGTGCCGAAGGGGCCGGCGGTGGCGCGATCGGGCACCGCCTTCGCCAGGGCGCCGAAGACGACCCCGATGAGGCGCAGGATCGTCTCGGTATAGCCAGCCATGGGCTTGGGCGCCCCGGCGCCCAGCAGGGTCGTCCCCGGCACGATGAAGGTGATCGGCTTGAGGCACCCGGCATTGGCCGGCACATCGGTGAAGACATGCTTGAGCGCGACATAGCAGGCAGCGATCGTCGTCGGCACGGAGATGTTGATCGGGCCGGCGCAGGGCGGCGAGGAGCGCGAGAAGTCGAGCACCATGGTCTCGCCCGCGATGGTGAGGTCGAGCGCCACCGTCAGCCGCGCGTCGACGATGCCGTCATTGTCGAGATAGTCCTCAAAGGCATAGGTGCCGTCCGGGAGCGCGGCGATCGCCTCGCGCATAAGCGCCTCGGCGCGGCTGGAAAAGGCGACGAAGGCCCGGTCGATGGTGGCGGCGCCATACTGGTCGAGCAGGGCCTTGAGCCTGATCTCGCCGAGATCGAGCGCGTTGAGCTGGCCGTTGAGGTCGCCCCAGTTCGAATTCGGCAGGCGGGAATTGGCGGTGAGGATGTCGAGGATGTCCTGCCGGGTCTCGCCGGCCGCGACCAGCTTCACCACCGGGATCAGCACGCCTTCCTGGAAGCTCTCGGTCGCCACCGGATTGTAGCCGCCAGGGACATTGCCGCCGATGTCGAGCCAATGGCCGGCCGAGGCGAGCCAGCAGAACAGGGCGCCGTCACGGAAGACCGGCCGGACCAGCCGGAAATCATTGAGATGGGTGCCGCCGGCATAGGGGTCGTTGAAGATGAAGGTGTCGCCCGGGGCAAGCCCGCCCTGGGCCTTCACCTTGTCGATCACCGCCTTGACGGCGAAGGCCATGGCACCAACGAAGATCGGCAGGCCCTTGGTGCCCTGGACCAGCGTGTCTCCGGTATCGCGGTGGTAGAGGCCGTGGCAGGCATCGCGCGCCTCGGCGATGATCGGGTTGAAGGCGGAGCGATAGAGCGTCGCGTCCATCTCGTCGGCGATCTGTTCCAGCCGCCCCTTGAGGACCGCGAGGGTGACGGGATCGAGCGTCATGCCCCGCCCCCAGCCGGGTCATAGCGTTTGCCCGCCTCCAGCAGCGCGGTGGTGCCGACGATGTCGGCGAGTTCGTCGAAGGAATACATCTCCTCGCGCACCGCATCGGAAGTGCCGTCGGCCCGGAGCGTGTCATAGAACCGGCGGGCTGACTTTGCCATGGACCGGACCACACCGGCTGAAAAGACCACGAGGCTGTAGCCCATGGCCTCCAGGTCACTGACCGGCGTCATCGGCGTGCGGCCCCCCTCGACCATGTTGGCCATCAGCGGCCGGATCCGGCCGAGCCGCGCCGGGACGGCTGAGAGTTCGTCGCGGGTGCGCGGGGCCTCGACGAAAATGATGTCGGCCCCCGCCTCGGCATAACGCTCGGCCCGTTCAAAGGCCCGCTCGAAGCCCTCGACGGCGCCGGCATCGGTGCGGCCGATGACGAGCATGCCGTTGGCGCGGGCATCCACCGCTGCCTTGATCTTGCCGACCATGTCCTCCGTCGGCATCACGTCCTTGCCGCGCAGATGGCCGCAGCGCTTGGGGAAGGTCTGGTCCTCGATCTGGATGGCTGCGGCCCCGGCCCGTTCGAAGACACGGACGGTGCGCTGGACCGAGATGGCATTGCCGAAGCCGGTATCGCCGTCGACGATCAGCGGCACGCTCACCTTGTCGGCGATGCGGGCGATGACGTTGCTCACCTCGGTCATGGTGGTGAGCCCGATATCGGGCATGCCGAGCTGCGTATAGGCGATGCCGGCACCAGTCAGGTAAAGCGCCTCGAAGCCGGCATCGACGGCGATCTGGGCGGTGAGCGGATCGACAACGCCGGGCGCGACCAGCACGGGGCGCCGGTCGAGCCGGGCGCGCAGAATCTCGGCAGGGCTGGTCATCGGCAGTCTCCGGCAAGGCGCTTGGTCATGAAAGACTTGGAAGGACAATGACGGGCCACTGTTACAGGCCCAGATAGGCGCGGCGCAGATCGTCGCTCGCAGCGAGGTCCGCTGCTGTCCCGGACAGCGCGAAGATGCCGTTTTCCAGAATGAAGGCACGGGAGGCAACCTCCAGCGACTGGACGACGTTCTGCTCTACGAGCAGGATAGAGAGCCCTTCGGCATGGATCTGCCGCACCAGGGTGAACATTTCCTCCACCAGCAGCGGCGAGAGGCCGAGCGAAGGCTCGTCGAGAATCAGCAGCTTCGGCTCGGCCATCATGCCGCGGCCGATGGCGAGCATCTGCTGCTCGCCGCCCGAAAGGGTTCCCGCCAGTTGACCGCTGCGCTCGCGCAGGCGGGGAAAGGTGGAGAATACCCGCTCGAGATTGCCGGCGCGCACCGCCTTGCCGCGCCGGTAGGAGCCCAGCACGAGATTCTCGCGCACCGTCATGTTGGGGAAGATCTTGCGCCCCTCCGGGACGTGGATCAGGCCGCGCGCGACGATCTCGCCGGGCGACGCGCGGGTGATGTTCTCGCCGAGGAAGTGGACCGTGCCAGCGCTGGAGCGCAGGATCCCCGACAGGACCATGTTCAGCGTCGTCTTGCCAACGCCGTTGGAGCCGAGGACGGCGACGATCTCGCCGGGGGCGACGCTCATCGACAGGCCACGCAGGATTTCCGTCGCGCCATAGCCGGCGACGAGGCCGTCCACGGACAGGATCGGCTCAGCCATGGGCCGCCCCCTTCTGCAGGCGTCCCGCCGCGCCGTGACCGAGATAGGCCTCGACGACCGCCGGATTGCCCACCACCTCAGCCGGCGTGCCGGCGGCGATAAGGCGACCGTTGGCGAGGACATGGACATGTTCGCACAGGCTCATCACCGCCTGCATGACATGTTCGATCATCAGGATCGTCACCCCGGCGTCCCGGATCGCCCGGATCACCGGGATGATGTCGCGGATCTCGGAGGGGTTGAGGCCGGCTAGCACTTCGTCGAGTAAGACGAGGCGCGGACCGGTCGCCAGCGCCCGGGCGAGCTCCAGCCGCTTGCGTCCGGCCACTGTCAGCGAGGCGGCCGGGCGGCCGAGATCGGTGAGACCGACCCTCTCCGCCACCGCCCCGGCATGGGCCATGGCGTCGGCCCGGTGGGGGAAGCGCAGATAGGCGCCAACCGCGATATTCTCCAGCACGGACAGGCCGGCAAAGGGCTGGACGATCTGGAAGGTGCGAGCGATACCGAGGACCGCGAGCCTCTCCGGCGTGCGCCCGGTGATGTCTTCGCCGCAGAAGAGCACACGACCGGCGCTCGGGGTCTGGAAGCCGGAGACCAGCGTGAAGAGCGTGGTCTTGCCGGCGCCATTCGGGCCGATGAGCCCGGTGATCGAGCCCTCGGGCACGGTGAGGCTGACGTCGCTGACCGCGACGAGGCCGCCAAAGCGCTTGGTGAGGCTGTGGACCTCCAGCATCAGCGCCCTCCCCCGGCCCTGAGGAGGCCGATGAGGCCACGCGGCGCAAAGGCGATGACGACGATCAGCAACAGGCCGTAAACGACGAGGTCGACGCCCGGAACGGCGGAGCCGAAGGCGGAGTGGATCAAGGTCTTCGCCGCCTCGCCGAGCCCGATCAGCGCGACGGCGCCGATGAGCGGGCCGAAAACCGTGCCGATGCCACCGACGATGGGGGCGAGAAGCGCCTCCACAGAGATCCAGGCCCCATAGGCGATGTTGGCGTCGACATAGAGGAACTTCTGGGTGTAGAGCGCGCCGGCCACGGCGGTGACGGCTGCCGAGAGCGTGATCGCCTTGAGCTTGACCGTGAGCGTGTCAACGCCGAGGGCGCGGGCGGCGTCCTCGTTTTCCCTGACGGCCACGAGCCAGGCGCCGAAGCGCGAGCGCTCCAGCAGGCGGTTGAGGAGGAGAACGACGGCGACGAAACCGAGCGCGAGGTAGAAGAAGGCGGCCGGCGCCTCGAACTGCATCTGGCCAAAGCCGATGCGCAGCGGCACCAGCGTGCCGGCGGCGCCGCCGGTGATCGGGGTGGCGTTGGCGAGGATACGGAAGACCTCGGCGAAGGCGAGCGTGACCAGCGCGAAATAGGAGCCACGCAGGCGGGCGCGGAAGGCGAGCAGGCCGATCACCGCGCCGACCAGGCCGCCCAACGCCATGGCCACCGGCAGCGCCGCCCAGGCATTGACGCCGTAGCGGGTCTGCAGCACCGCCTGGGCATAGGCGCCCGTGCCGAAGAAGGCGGCGTGGCCGAAGGAGAACTGGCCGCCATAGCCGCCGGCGATGTTCCAGCCCTGTGCCGCCAGAGTGATAATCAGGATGAAGATCATCAGGTTGTAGAAGGTGTTGGCACCGGCGAAGAGGCCGGCGCTAACGAGCATGGGCACGGCCAGCGGCAGGGCCGCAAGGGCTGCGATGGCGATGAGGATCGGGCGATAGGCGGCGAAGGTTCCGGAACTCATGCCTTCGCCCCGAACAGGCCGGTCGGGCGAAACAGCAGGACCAGGATGAAGATGAGGAAGATGCCGATCTGGCCAAGGCTTTCGCCGAGATAGAGGCCCGACAGGCTCTCGACGACGCCGATGACGAGGCCACCGACCAGGGCGCCTGCGATCGACCCCATGCCGCCGAGCACCACAACGGTGAAGGCGACGAGGACAAAGGCATTGCCGACCCGCGGATTGACGTAGAACGACGGCATGAGCAGGCAGGCGGCCACTGCCAGCGTCGCCGCGCCGAGGCCGAAGGTGACGGCATAGATGTGGTTGACGTCGATGCCGACGAGGGAGGCGCCGAGCTTCTCCTTCGCCACAGCCCGGATCGCCTTGCCGGTATCGGTCAGGGCAAGGATGGCCCAGAGCGCGGCGGCGACGACCAGCGCGACGCCGAAGCCGATGACGCGCGGCAGCGACAGCAGCGCGAAGCCGAGATCGACCACGGAGAAGGAATAGTCGAGGGTCAGCGACCGCGTGTCGGAGCGGAAGATGGCGAGGAGGAGGTTCTCGATGACGATCGACAGGCCGAGTGTCACCAGGAGGATAGCGCCGTCATCGTTGCGGCTCGCCGGCGAGATGACAAAGCGCTGCAGGCCGTAGCCGAAGGCGAAGAACAGCGGCGTCAGCGGCAGGATGGCAAGGTAGGGATCGATGCCGAAGCCGAGATGGGCCACGAGGACGGCGAACATGGCCAGCGTCAGCATGGCGCCATGGGCGAAGTTGATGATGTGAAGAACGCCATAGACCAGCGTCAGGCCGAGCGCCACGAGGGCATAGACGGCGCCGGTGAGCAGGCCGTTGAGCACGGCCTCAAGCACGATCTGCGGCGGATAGGACCTGAACACGGGAGAAGAACCTCACCGGCATGACGACCCCGCGGCGGGCGAACCGGCCGCGGGGCGGGGGAGCGGGGCGGCAGCGTCAGCCGGTGACCGGGAAGACCGGTTTGGCGTCGGCAAAGGTGTCAGGGAAGATCACCTTGATGTCGCCATTCTGGACCTGGGTGTTGACCGGAGCGGCGGCGGTGTTCTGGCCGTTCTCGAACTTCGTCGGACCATAGGGCATGATGTGGTCGGTGAAGGTGGAGGTCGCCATGGCCTCGATGATCTTGATGCGATCGCGCGAACCGGAGCGCTCGATGGCATCGGCAACCAGCCGCACCGAGGAATAGTTCAGCGGCACGTTGTAGAGCCAGAAGCGGCCCGTGGCCTCGACCTGTCGGCGCAGCTCGGCTGTCTTCGGCTTGCGCGGATCGGCCCAGTGGTTGCAATCCATGACATTGTTGGCGGCGTCGGGGAATTCACGGACAAAGCGGAAGTTCGAGGCCGCACCGTTGAGCACCGCATAGATGCCCTTGGGACGGATCCGCTGCTGCTGCATCGTCCGGGCGAGCAGCACGAACTCGCCGTAATAACTCGACGGGATGACGAGGTCGGGGTTGAGCGCCCGGATGCGCAGGGCGACATTGGACATGTCGCGGGCCGGCGTCGGATGCGGGATGGTCTCGAGGATCTGGAAGCCGAGGGCTGACAGGCGATCGTTCATCAGCTTGGCGAGGCCCGAGCCGAAGAGGCCGTCCTCATGGACCAGCACCACGGTCTTGGCCGGCTTGCCGGCGGCATCGTTGAGCTTGACCAGGTTGTCGATGGCGGCGCGGGTCACGGCGCCGAAGCCGGGGCCGAAGCGGAAGGTGTTCTTCAGCCCACGCGAGACGATCTGGTCGGAGACGCCGACATCGACCGCATAGGCGATGTCGTAGCGCGAGGCGGCCTGCGAGGCGGCGAGGCAGATCGGCGAGGCGAAGCCGCCGACGATGGCGGAGACGCCCTCGGCATGCATCTTCTCCACCTCCTGGGAGCCCGCCTCCGGACTCGAGCGGGCGTCGCCGAAGACCATTTCGATCCTGGCGCCGCCGAGCGACTTGATGCCGCCGGCCTTGTTGATCTCGTCGATGGCAAGCTGGGCGCCGAGGCGGCCATATTCGCCGTCCTGGGCGAGCGCCCCGGTCACCGGCTGGAGGATGCCGAGTTTCACGGGGGCGGCTTGCGCCCGCAGGAGGCCCGGGGCCGAGAGGATGGCGGCACCCGCGGCGCCGGACTTCAGAAGGCTGCGTCGCGTCGTTTCATTCCAGGCGGTCATGGTCGCTCTTCTCCGTCTGTTACACTCTGAAAGACGACCGGCTTCGGCCGGTTCTTGTCATTCTGTCGAAGCCGCCAGCCGCGAGGCCGGTGGGAATCCTGTCAGTCGTTGGCGCCGGCCCCGTTCAGGCCGACGCCCATGCGCAGGCGCTCGACCGGGGACCACAGCCTGTCTCCGCCGGAATCGATGCGGACCAGATCCATCTGGAAGGAATAGCGGTCCGGCCGGTAAAAGGCCGCGAGATGCTCGATGCCGCGCCGCTTCACGTCGAAGACCACGCGGTTCAGCGACAACAGCGGCGCACCGATGTCGACGCCGAGCGCCTCGGCGATGTCCGGACCTGCGAGGGCGGCGGAGATCGTCTGGGTGGCACGATCGACCTTGACGCCGGAGCGCTCGATGAGGGTCAGAAGCGGCTGCACACCCAGTTCCGCCTCGGTAAAGGTCATGCCGATGCGTTGAGGCACATGGGTGACGAGATAGGAGAAGGGCTCGCCGTCGATGATGCGCACGCGCACCGAACGCTGCACCCGCTCGCCGGCGTCGAGCCTCAGCGCCTCGGCGACATCGGGATTGGCGTCCACATAGCCGAACTGCAGGAGCCGGACGTCGGTGGACCGCCCCATCTCGACCAGATGGGCGAGCGCGTTCGACAGGTCCGCGACGATCGGCCGCTTGATCATCCGCGCCGTGATGAAGGTTCCGGCACCCGGCCGGCGTGAGATCAGACCCTCGCGCTCGAGTTCCGCCAGCGCCCGGCGAATCGTCACGCGTGAGACGTCGTGCAGATCGGCGAGGTCCGGCTCCGACGGCAGGCGGGTGCCCGGCGTCAGTTCCCCCGACGAGATTCGGTCGCGCAAGGTGAGATAGACCCGGCGCGTCTTGGATGTTTCGATGGCTTCAGCCATGGGCTCGCTCCCTCGCAGTCCGGTTGTCACACCGGGGCGCATTGGCGCGGACCCCTTGCTAGGCAGTGCGACGGTTTGCATTTGTCTGCCGGCCTGTTCGATGGATAGAGATAAAGATATTTCTAGCTTTGTCTATCCTATGATACAATGTTGGCTCGTCAAGCGTCGCCTTGGAGTCGAGAGTGCAGTTGCCCGCCACCCTGTTCGACAGGCTCTGGGATCGCCACGTGGTCAGCAGCCGCGCCGATGGCCTGTCGCTGCTGTGGATCGACCGCCATTTCGTCCATGAAGGCTCGCATCACGCCTTCGGCCAGATTGCGGCCCGGGGCGTGCCGGTGGCGCGGCCGGACCTCACTTTCGGGGTGGCCGATCACTATGTTCCGACCCGCGGCCGTGACGGCCCGGTGCCCGATCCCTCCATCGCCCGCATGGTCGCCCAGCTTGGCGCCAATACCGCCGCCCATCACATCACGCTGTTCGGGCTCGATGACAGGCGACAGGGCATCGTCCATGTGACGGGTACCGAACAGGGCCTCACCCTGCCGGGCCTCACCGTCGTCTGCGGCGACAGCCACACCTCCACCCATGGGGCCTTCGGCGCCTATGCCTTCGGGATCGGCGCCTCCGAGGTCGCCCATGTGCTGGCGACCCAGACGCTCTGGCAAAAGAAGCCAAAGCGGATGCGGGTCAGCGTCGAGGGACAGACCGCGCCCGGCATCACCGCCAAGGACATCATGCTCACCGTCATCGCCGCCATCGGCGCCGACGGAGCAGCTGGCCACGCCATCGAATATGCGGGCTCGGCGATCCGGGCGCTGTCGATGGAGGGGCGGATGACTCTCTGCAACATGTCCATCGAGGCCGGCGGGCGCTGCGGCATGGTGGCGCCCGACGCCACCAGCATCGCCTATCTCAAGGGCCGGCCCTTCGCCCCTGAGGGGGCGCTGTGGGACCTGGCCTTGGCGGACTGGGCCGACCTCGCCAGCGACGCCGACGCCGTCTTCGACCGCGAGGTGAGTTTCGCCGCGGCCGCTATCGCTCCGACCGTCACCTGGGGTATCAGCCCGGAACAGGCCCTGCCGATCGATGCCCACGTGCCCGATCCCGACCGCATCAGCGACCCGATCAAGGCGGCAGCGGCGCGCGATGCGCTCGACTACATGGGGCTCTCGCCGGGACAGGCGCTGCAATCGGTCGCCATCGACCGGGTTTTCATCGGCTCGTGCACCAATGCGCGCATTGAGGACCTGCGCGCCGCGGCGCAGATCCTTGCCGGCCGCAAGGCGGTGGTGCCGGGCCTGGTCTCGCCGGGCTCCTCGCTGGTCAAGCGCCAGGCCGAGGAGGAGGGCCTCGCCCGCATCTTCACCGAGGCCGGGCTGGACTGGGTGGAATCGGGCTGTTCCATGTGTGTCGGCATGAACGGCGACATGGTTCCCGCGGGCGAGCGCTGCGCCTCGACAACCAACCGCAATTTCAAGGGCCGCCAGGGGCCGGGCGCGCGTACCCACCTGATGTCCCCGGCCATGGCGGCGGCGGCGGCCGTCAACGGCCGGCTCACCGATGTCAGGCGATTCGGATGAAACCCTTCACCTGTGACACGGCCGCAATGCTGAAGCTGCCGGTGGCCAATATCGACACCGACCAGCTTATCCCGGCGCGCTTCATGAAGGAGCCGCGCCAGCCGGAGGGCTATGGCCGCTTTCTCCTGCACGACCTTGCCGCCGAGGGCACCGCCCCTGCCCCCCGCGCCGGCCAGACCATCCTGGTGGCACGGCGCAATTTCGGCTGCGGCTCGTCGCGCGAGGCAGCGGTCTATGCGCTGGCGGATTTCGGTTTCCGCGCCGTCATCGCCCCCACCTTCGGCGACATCTTCGCGTCCAATTGCGTCAAGAACGGCGTGGTGCCGGCCATGGTGAGCGAGGAGGACGCGGAAAGGCTGCTCGACACCGCGGACCTGCCGGTCACCGTCGACCTCGCGGCGCAGACCATCGCCTGCGGCAATGTCGTGGTACCCTTCGCTATCGATCCGGTGTGGCAGACGCAATTGCTGAACGGCTGGGACGACATCGACCTGACGCTGGCCGAAGGCGATGCCATCGCCGCCTTCACGGCGCGCGATGCCGGAGCAAGGCCCTGGGCGGCGCCGCGGCGGCGTTGAGATTGCGTACGTTTTGACGTACACTCTTTCCATGCGTGTCAAGACCTCGACCGAACTTCGCAAGACCCTCGCCGCCACTCTTGATCAGGTGACGGCCGACCATGCACCGGTGCTGATCACCCGTGAGGGCGGCAAGCCGCCCGCGGTGCTGATCTCGCTGGAGGATTACACGTCGATGGAGGAGACGACCTATCTCCTCAAGAGCCCGCGCAATCGCGAGGAACTCTTGGCATCGATCGCCGAACTCGATGCCGGGCTGGGGGTCGTCAGGAAACTGGAGGAATGATCATCGCCTTCTCGCCACGCGGCTGGGCGCACTACCGATACTGGCAGGACACGGATCGGCAACTCCTGAAAAGACTCAACAACCTCATCGACGAGTGCACCCGAACGCCCTTCACCGGCACCGGCAAGCCCGAGCCCTTGAAAAACGAACTCCAGGGCTGGTGGTCGCGGCGTATCGACCAGGAGCACCGCCTCGTCTACCGCGTGCGCGGCGAGGTACTCGAGATCGCCCAGTGCCGCTACCGCTACTGAGGTTCACTCCCCTGCCAGTGCCGCCTTGACGGCCGGGCGCTCGCCCATGCGGGCGAGGTGGTCGGCGACGCGCGGGAACTGCGCCATGTCGACGCCGTCGCCCTCCAGCCAGCGCGTTACTGTGAAGAGATAGGCGTCCGCCACCGAATAGGCTTCGCCCATGACCCAGGGGCCGCGGAAGAAGTCGTTCTCGATGAGGCGGAAGCTCGCCGCCATGGTCTCCGGCACCTTGCGGCGCATGTCGAGAAAGGAACTCTCCTCGGTCGCCCAGCGGGCGCCGCGGTGCTTGTGGGCGTGGTTCACATGCACCGTGGAGGCGAGGTAGCTGTTGAAGGCCTGCATCTGCGCGAAGGCGAAGGGGTCGTCGAGCGGCGCCAGGGCCTTGTCCGGATGGCTCTGGGCGACGAAGGCGAGGATCGCGACGTTCTCCGTCAGCACGCCACGTTCGGTGACCAGGGCCGGGACGCGACCCTTGGGATTGACGGCGAGAAAGGCCGGCTTGGTCTGCTCGCCCGAGGCGAAGTCGACCCGGACGGGTTCATAGGCCGCGCCGGCCTCTTCCAGCGCGATGCGCGAGGCCAGCGCGCAGGTCTTCGGGCCGTAGAAGAACTTCATCGTCATGGTCTCACCCTGCCTTCACCAGCACATGTTTCTTGCGGCCGAAGGACAGCTTGGCGACGCCGTCCCTCAGGGCCTTTTCGGTCACCACCGCCTGAGCGTCGGTCACCGTCTCGTCGTTGAGTTTCAGACCACCGCCCTGGACCTGGCGACGGGCCTCGCCGTTGGAGGCGACAAGGCCGGCGCGGACGAACAGGCTGAGGACGCCGATACCGGAGGCGAGTTCGGCGGCCGGGACGGTGACCACCGGCAGGTCGTCGCCGAGCGCGCCCTGTTCAAAGGTCTTCTTCGCCGTCGCGGCGGCGGCCTCGGCGACGTCGCGACCGCGCACCAGCGCGGTGGCTTCCGTCGCCAGCACCTTCTTCGCCTCGTTGATCTCGGCGCCCTGGAGAGCGGCGAGGCGGTCGATCTCGGCCATCGGCAACAACGTGAACAGCTTGAGGAAGCGGGCGACGTCACCGTCCTCGGTGTTCCGCCAGAACTGCCAGTAATCGTAGTTGGACAGCATGTCGGCGTTGAGCCAGACGGCGCCCGCCGCCGTCTTGCCCATCTTGGCACCGGACGACGTGGTCAGCAGCGGGCAGGTCAGGGCATAGAGCTGGTGGGTGCCCATGCGGCGGCCGAGATCGACGCCGGTGACGATATTGCCCCACTGGTCGGATCCGCCCATCTGCAGGTTGGTGCCGTAGCGGCGGGCCAGTTCGACGAAATCGTAGGACTGGAGGATCATGTAGTTAAATTCGATGAAGGAGAGTTCCTGCTCGCGCTCCAGCCGCATGCGCACGGAGTCCATCGTCATCATGCGGTTCACCGAAAAATGCCGGCCGATATCGCGCAGCATCTCGATGTAGTTGAGCCTCGTCAGCCACTCCGCATTGTCAGGCATGATGGCGTCAGTCTTGCCCTCGCCGAAGGTCAGCAGCTTCGCGAACACGCCCTTCAGCGCGTCCTTGTTGGCGTTGATGTCGTCGATGGAGAGGATCTTGCGCGTCTCGTCGCGGCCGGAGGGGTCGCCGACGCGGGTCGTGCCGCCCCCCATGAGCGTGATCGGCTTGCCGGCGCCGGTGGCCTGCATCCAGTGCAGCATCATGATCGACAGCAGATGCCCGACATGGAGCGAGGGCGCCGTGCAGTCATAGCCCACATAGGCGACGACACCCCCCTTGGCCGCCAGGGCGTCGAGACCCTGCATGTCGGAACACTGGTGGATGAACCCGCGCTCGGTGAGGATGCGCAGGAAGTCGGAGCTGGGGGCGGTCATGATCTTTCCAACGAGAGCTGAGGCCGGGACTTAACCCCGGAGGAGGCGCGGTGTAGCAGAGGCGGGGATCAATTTCACCCTTCGAATCGGCGGGACTCATGCGCGCCATCGGCCTGATGTCGGGAACCTCCATGGACGGCGTCGACGTGGCGCTGGTCGAGACCGACGGCGAGACCATCGGCGGCTTCGGCCCGACCGGCTACCGCGCCTATAGCGAGGACGAACGCGCTATCCTGCGCGCCGCCCTGAAGGAGGGCGCGCAGATCACCGATCGCACGACCCGTACACCCCTCCTCGCCCGGGCCGAGGCCCTCGTCACCCGCGCCCATGCCGAAGCGGTCGAACTGTTCCTGGAGACGAACGGACTCGCGCGCGGAGACATCGGCGTGGTCGGTTTTCACGGCCAGACCGTGCTGCACCGCCCGGCGATCGGGCTGACCGTGCAGATCGGCGACGGGGTGGCGCTGCGCCAGCGACTCGGCATTCCCGTCGTCTACGATCTCCGCCAGGCCGACGTCGCGGCCGGCGGCCAGGGCGCACCGCTCGTGCCGGTCTTCCACCGGGCTCTCGCCGCACAGGCCGCCCTCCCCCGCCCGCTGGCGGTGGTCAATATCGGCGGCGTCGCCAATGTCACACTGATTGCTGCGGACGAGGCGCTGCTCGCCTTCGATACCGGGCCGGGCAATGCGCTGGTCGACGACTGGATGGGCGAGCGGACCGGCGCGCGCATGGATGCCGGCGGCGGCGCTGCGGCGCGCGGGCGGGCCGACGAGGCCCTGCTCGCCTGGCTCCTGGTCCATCCCTTCTTCGCGAAGCCGCCACCGAAGTCCCTCGACCGCAACGCATTCTCCTTCTCGATTGTCGGCAATGTCGCGACCGAGGACGGGGCGGCGTCGCTGACCGCCTTCACTGCGCGTTCGATCGCCCGCGCCGCCGATTTCGTGCCCGATCCGCCGGTGCTGTGGGTCGTCTGCGGCGGCGGCGCCAGGAACCCGGAGCTGCTGCGGCTTCTCGCCCATGCCACCGGCGCGGAAGTGCGCACCGGCGAGGATGTCGGCTGGTCGTCGGATTTCCTCGAGGCACAGGCCTTCGCCTTCCTCGCAGTGCGGTCGATGATGGGCTTGCCGCTGACCTATCCCTCGACCACGGGGGTCACGGCGCCCGTCACTGGCGGGATCGTCCTCGCCTAGGCCATACTGAGATCCCCTGACTCACCCGAGCCGAGACCTGCCATGCCTGTCCAAGATCTCTCCACCGACGACGTCGCCCGCGGACTCTCCGCCGATTCGATCCTGCTGATTGACGTGCGCGAGCCGCACGAATTCCAGATGGCGCATATTCCGGGGTCGCTGAACCTGCCGCTCTCCAGCTTCGATCCGCGCGCCATTCCCAACCCGGACGGCAAGCGCGTCGTGTTCATGTGTGCGGCCGGCATGCGCTCGCTCCAGGCGTCGGAGATCGCGCAGACTTCCGGCAAGCCTTACGACGCGCATCTGGCCGGCGGCATCAAGGGCTGGGTGATGGACGGGCAGGATATCGTGCGCGGCTGATCTGGCGCCCTGCCTCCCGGGTGCCCGGCCCGTCAGCGCTGGGCGGCGTCGCCCGGCATGGGCGGAGGGGTGGACGAGGCGCCGCGGAATTCGAACATCTTGCGCAGGAAGCCCGGCGTCACCGCCGACAGGGGATTGATGGTCAGGCGCGGCGCGCTGACCGCGCCGGCGATCTGGTAGGTGATGCCGAAAACGCCCTCGTCGGGCGCCCCACCGAGGAAGAAGCCGAGCACGGGGATGCGCGCGAAGATATTGTTCAGCGCATAGGCCGGCACATAGGTTCCGCGCAGCATCAGGCGGTCCCGGCCCGGATCGAACTCGCCCTCGACCGTAGCACCGATCGCCGCGCCCCAGAGCAGGCCGTCGGACACGGTCACCTTGCTGGCCGCGCGGGCGAAATTGGCGCGCAGGCGCGAGAAGGCGAAGGCGTCGTTCTGCTGCTGGCGCGGCGCATTGGGCCCGGTGCCGGCGGCCGCCACCATGCCGGAAATGGCCTGGTCGCCGCGGATTCGGAAGTCGGTGATCTCGACACTTCCCTCGCGGATGGTCCCGTTGGGCTGCGGCGGGGTCATGATCAGCGCCAGGGTGCCGCCCTGGAGCGCGCGGTAGATGTCGAGGAACCGCAGCAATGCGCCGGCATCGCCGGAACTGACTGCCAGCCGCTGCGCGTTGCCCTGGCCGCGCTGCTCGATGGCAAAGGGCGCATCGCGGCCGACGCGCCCCGATGCGCTGAGCGAGCGGATCGTCTGGCCCTGGCGGACCATGCGCATCTCAAACTGCCGGATCACCTCGCCGTTGCCGCCGACCACGGCATTGGCCTTGAAGTCGATATCGACTTCGGTGGCCGCGGTGGCGGGCGCCAGGGCACCGGGACGCGCCGGCTCGGACAGGGACTTGATCAGGTGGCGGGCATCGATCATCTCGCCGCGACCGATGACGCGGTGGCCGCTGCCGGCGCGCTCGATGCGGATGTTGACCCTGTCGCCGTCTGACAGGTTATAGGCCGGGAACACCCCGGCGATGAGGCCGCCCTTGTCGTCGAAGGTGGCGGAGCCGCGCACGAGCACGCCGCGGCTCTCCACGACGAGGTCCTCCAGCTTCCAGCCGTCGTCGCCCTCGACCGCGACGAAGCGCGCCTTGGCCGGCTGCCCCCGCGGCTTGCTCCAGCCGGGGAGAAGGTCGGCGAGGGTCGCGGGGCCGAGGTCGACCTCGACATTGTAGCGGCCGGAATCCTCGCCCACCGTCATCACCCTGACCGGGGTGGGGCCGACGATCCGCGGTCCGATATTGAGCCCGAGGCGTGAGCGGCCGCGATCATCCAGCGTCGCCGTCAGCCGGATCTCGGGCTTTGCATCGGGGCGGGGCTTGCGGTATTCGAAGTTGGCCTGGGCACCGCCAAGAACGCCCTGTCCGCGCATGGTGAGGCTGCGCGGAGTCGTCTGGACCTTGAAGGCGGCCCGCTCGACACGCATCTCGCCGAACGCATTATCGGCCGAAAAGCCGGTGAAATCGGCATCGACGGCATAGTCGATCAGGTTAGCCTGGAAAGTGTCGGTCAGAGGAACGTTGACCGTGACCTGCGCCGTCACCATACCCTCCACCTTGCCGGTGGGGAGCGTCGGGCCAGTGGCTGCGCCCTTGAAGGCCTGCTCACCGAGCAGCGCGAAGGCGGCGGAAGCCGAGCCCTGGAGGCGGAACTTGGTCACCGATTGCAGTGGCTGTATCCGGTGGTCGAGAATCTCGAACGTCCCCTGGGTGAGGATCAGCCTCTGGCCCACCGCGGGCTCGACGCTGCCGCGCTCCACGGTGAGGCTCGCCATCTGGCCGTCGACATCGAGATCGAGATCGGCATCCTTCAGCGGCGACATGCCTGGCATGACCCGCAGGGACGTCCCACGCAGTTTGGAGCGCACCGACAGCGCATCCTTTTCCAGCACCCAGTGCTTGCTCGCCAGCAGCCCGGCCGGAATCGCCATGCGGATGGCGGTGTCATCGGTGGTGCCGCCGCGCATGTTGTCGGCGACCCAGTCTCGGGCATGGGGGTTGGAGGCGCGCGGCCAGAGCGACAGGGCGGTTGCCAGCGGCATCCGCCCGGCGGTCACGTCGAGTTCGACGGCGGGCGATCCTTCGGCGAAGGTCAGCTTGCCGGCAATGCGCGCCAGCGTCTCGGCGCCCTGGTCGACCGTCATGCCGCCGAGAGCGAGCGTGCGGGTCGCCGGTTCGAAGACGAAACGGGCCCCGCTGACATTGATCGGCACCGGCGGCTCATGCGGATTGAGCACGGAGGTGACAGCCCGAAGGGCCTTCAGCTCGACGACGAAAGGCTCACCGCTGCGGGCCGGCGGGATCACCACACCATTGAGGGAGGCCCTGTTGTCGCCGGCGACGACCTCGACCCGATCGACGACGAGCCCCGGCGCAAGGGTGTCCCAGTGAACGTCGGCGGCGACGCTGTCGATGGCGACGCGCAGGGCTTCGTCGTTGACGTCGCCGACCTTGCCGGCGCCCATGGTGACGCGGCCGTTAAAGGCGACGGGGTCGCCGTCGTCGCCGACCGTCGCCCGCAGGGTGCCGGAAATCGGCGTATCGGCGAAGACGACCTGGGGCCCCTGCAGGGCCAGCGACAGGTCGCGCGGAGCCATGTCGCGCATCGACAGGTCGATGACCCGGCGACCCGCGGCGTCACGCGGCGTGACGATGGCGGTGGAGGTCCAGCGGGCGCCCGAGCCCGACGCGTCAAGTTCGATCGACAGGCCGCCGGTGGTCGGGACGGTGAGGTCGAGATCGATGCCGGCGAAGACGAAACGCTTGCCGGACCGCACGTCGTCGACGATGACCGTGCCATTGCGCAGGCCGAAGCCGGCGAGGCGATGGCCGTCGAGCCCGGACTTCTCGATCAGGTCGAGCCAGATTCCGAGGCGCCGGAACGGCGACATTTCCGGCTCGGGCAAGGTCGAGTTCACTTCGGCGGCGGGGGGCGTTCCGCTGGCAGGCGGTTCGGTGACGCGGCCCTCTTCGGGAATCGGGGTGCGGAATCGCCCGGCGGCGAGAGCGATCTGGCCGTCCTCGCCGACCTTGAGGGCCACGGAGGCGCCGACGAGATCGATCCGGCGGATGGAGGGGCGACCGAGGATCGGTAGCGAATCGAGCCCGAGCGCGACACGCGGCATGGATGCGACGCGCCGGCCATCGCCGTCATGGACGACGACGTCGCGGGCCTCGATCTCGACATTGCCGCTGCCGTCGCGGACGATCACCGCGGCGCCGATGGTCACCGTTCGGCCGTCCCCGAGCTGGTCGGACAGCGACCGCGCGATCCACGGCGTCACCATGTCGAGGCCCATGCCGCCGCGCTGGATCTGCCAGGCAAGGAAGAGCAGGGGACAGATGATCAAGAGGAAAAGGCCGGCGATCGCCCCCGTGCAAACCCGGCGGCGGGTCGACCAACAGGACGGCGCACCACCGAAAACGCGCTTCAGGAAGGCCGGCACGCGCCGGTTGGCCCACCAGCCGGCAAATGCCCGCGCCGACCCGCGGCCCCATCCGCGCGCGCGGGGGGCGATCAAGGTCGTGTCGCACGGAGCCCGGCCCTGGTCGGGGCGCCAATCCATTCCGTCTCCATCTCTCGCCCGGGCCTCGTCGGCCCGGGGCCATCATGCGACACGGCGCATTCGGACACTTTTGCCTGATCCGGCTTAACCGAATGTTAGGCACGGTTCCATGGGGGCGGCGGTGCCATCCACGCCCCGTTCGAACATCGCCGCAGCGGGGCCGAGCGAAAATCCAATGATCTTGCGCAAGCGTAGACACAAACCCCTAATGGGCAAAACCGACGAAAGGATGGCGCGATGGGGCTGAATGTGGGGGACAAGGCACCGAACTTCTCGGTGGCGGGGGACCGGGGCGGCATCGTCGATCTCGCTGCCCTGAAGGGTCGCAAGGTGGTGCTGTACTTCTATCCGAAGGCCGACACGCCAGGCTGCACGCAGGAGGCGAAGGACTTCACCGCGCTGAGGGCGGCGTTTGAGGCGGCCGGCACGACCGTCATCGGCATGTCCCGCGACCCGGCCAAGGCACTCGACAAGTTCCAGGCCAAACACGGCCTCGGCGTGGCACTCGGCTCCGACGAGGACGGGCAGGTCGTGGAAGCCTATGGCGTTTGGGTCGAGAAGAGCATGTACGGCAAATCCTATATGGGCATCGAGCGCGCCACTTTCCTGATCGATGCGGAGGGCAAGATCGCCCGCATCTGGCCGAAGGTGAAGGTGAAGGACCACGCGGCGGAGGTACTGGCGGCGGCGCAGGCGCTCTGAGCGGCGGCGCAGGCGCTCTTAGCGGCAGCTCAGGCCCCTCACCTTACGGAAAGAACCGCTTACAGGGCACGGTTCGTTAACCTTAATGCGCGGTAATGCGGCGTCTCGTTCGCGTAGGGATGGACGCCGGATGCCGCAGCAGCCCAGCCAGCGATACAATCGCGCCCAGCTCGCCCAGGAAGCCAATCTGAGGGCTCAGGTTCCCACCGGAGCCCTCACACTCGCCTGGCGCGGCCGCGCCGGGACCCGCACCCTGTCGCTATCCTTCGCGCTGAGCGGGATCCTGCTCGTGGTGGCCCTCGCTCTCTGTTTGTGGGGCGTGGCGGTCACCAGCTATCTCGCCTTCAAGGATGACATCATCGGCGGCATGATGAGCCGGCAGGCGGCCCTGCAGCACGCCTATGAGGACCGGATCCGCGACTTGCGCGCCCAGGTCGACCGATTGACGAGCCGCCAGATGGTCGACCAGACCGAACTCGAGCGGCGCGTCGATCAGGTCGCACGCCGTCAGGCCCTGCTTGAGACGCGGCAGGCCATCGTCACATCGCTGAAGGAATCGGTCGGCGCGCCGCTCCCGCCGAACCGGATGGGCGCAGTCCTGCCGGGCCGCAGTGCGGCGGCATCGCCCACCCCGCGGCCAGCAGTCGCCGCCGATACGGTACGCCTGACCCCGCCGGCGGAGCGCCAGTCGCGGCTCGAATCACGCGCCGTGGTCGCCGCCTTGCCCGACACCCCTGTCAGCTTCGCCGGGGAACCCTCTCATCACGACGTGGTCGCCCGGGTCGAGCGCTCGCTGGACCTCGTCGAGCAGAGCCAGCACGGGCTGCTCCAGGGCCTTGAGACACGCACCGAGCGGCGTGCCAAGCGCATTCGCGCCATGCTCGCCGAACTCGGGCTTGCCGAAACGCGCCTCGCGCCGGTCGCCCGCGGCGGTTCGACGGCGGGCACGGGCGGCCCGCTCATTCCCCTGCCCGCGCCGACGCCGGATGCATCGCCCTTCGAGAAGCAGGTGTTCCGGCTGCAGACGGTCATCCGCGACCACGACAGGCTGAACCGTCTGGTCGCCAGCATCCCGATCGCCCGTCCCCATTCCGGCGAACTCGAACTGTCGTCGGGCTTCGGTGCGCGGCTCGATCCGTTCCTGCGGACCTGGGCCATGCATTCGGGGATCGACTTTCGCGGCGCCACCGGCGAGCCCGTCTTCGCCTCCGGCAGCGGCCGGGTGAGCCATGCCGCCGCCCTCGGCGGCTATGGCCTGCTCGTCGAGATCGACCACGGCAACGGCATCACCACCCGCTACGCCCATCTGTCCCGCATCGAGGTGAAGGAAGGCGACCTGGTCGGCGTCGGCCAGCGTGTCGGGCGCATCGGCTCGACCGGCCGGTCGACGGGCCCGCACCTGCATTACGAGACCCGGGTCAACGGCGAGGCCGTCGACCCCATGCGCTTCGTGCGCGCCGGCTTGAGGCTCGCCTCCGCCGACTGACCTGGCCCGGCGCGGCCTGGACGTGCATGCCATCGTCGTTCCCCGCGCGGGACAATTCGGGAGAGGATCCGTGACGGACCTGTTTCTGGCCTATCGGCGATCGGACAAAAGCCACGTCGACATCGTCCGGCAGGCGCTGGCCGAACTCGGAATCACCCTCCAGCCGGACATGGAGCCCAAGGGCCGAGGTGCGGCCAAGGCCCTGCGCGAGGCGGCGGCCGGTGCGCGCGCCCTTCTTGCCCTCTGGCCGGCCGAAATCCTCGACCCCACGGAGAATCATGCCGGCCTCTATAGCCTCGCCCGTACGGCCCACGAGGGCGGACGGCTCGCGGTGGCGCGGCTCAGTCCGCTGGCGACGGAGAGGCTGGAACCGCCGTTCGACTCCCTCCCGACGCCGGACCTGTCGGGCTGGCTCGCCGCCTCCGAGGCCAGGGATCCCGCCTGGCAGTCGCTGCTGGTGGCGCTGGGCGAAAAACTCGGGCGGCCGGGGCTTTCCGACCTCGCCCTGGCGATCGCCGCAGACCGCGAGGCCGACGGCGAGCCGGCCCAGATGGCCTTCGCCCGCCGCCATCCGAACGACCCGGCGACGCCAGCGATCTGGGCCCGTTTCGAGGGCACCGAGCGCGCGCGTTTCGCTGTCGCGTTCCGCAAGGTCCATAGCGTCCTGCAGGAACGCAACACGGTGGCACAGGACCGGCTGAAGGCACAGTTGGAGGCCTTCGCCGCCTATCTCAGGGCAGTGCGCACGGATCCGCAGGCGATTCCGCCCGACCCGCGCGAGGCGATGGTGGACGGCGTCGCGGCGCTGCGCGACAGCGTCGCGCGCCTGTCCGGAGAGAACGAGCGCTTGCGGACCGCGCTCGACCGAGCCGCGGCCGCACCGCCGCCTGTACCGGCCAATGGCAATCTCCCGCTCAGGTGGATCGGCATTTCTGCCGCCGCCTTTCTCGTCGGCAGCATGGCGGCGGTCGGCGTGACCGAATTCGCCGGCCCCCTGCGCGGCGATGCCCATCCGCGGATCGCGGCCCTCGCGAAGGCTGCAGGCGAGAAGGCGCAGGTCGCCTCGAGTGCCGCTGCGGAACTCGCCCGGCTGCGCGAGCAGTCACGAACGGCAGCCCGCCGCGCCGAAACGGCGGAAGCCAACCTGCGCATCGCCCGCACCCAGCTTGCCCACAGCCAGACGGAGTTGATCCAGCGGCAGACCCAGGCGGCCGAGGCGACGGGACAGGCACGGCGCAGCCAGACCGACCTGCAGGCCGCCCAGGCTGCCATCACCGTCGCCGAAAGGAAGGCGCAGGAGGCCACCGCCCGCGTCGCCAGCCTGGAGACCGAGGTGCAGTCGCTGCGCCAGATCGCGACCGCTGCAGCCGACAATGCCGTCACCACCGGCTCGGTCCGGCCGCGGCCGGCACCCGAGGCCGCGACACCAGCCCCGGCTGCCGAGACCCAGGCTGCGCCACAGGTCGCGCCGATGCCGCAGCCGCGCCCCGAAGGCGATGTCACCGGCTCGGTTCCGCAAGACCCGCCGGCCGGGGTCGACGGGCCCTACCGTCACCGGCGGGACCGCTGGTCCTTCGCCATTCCCAAGGACTTCCGGCTCGACAGCGACAACGACCTGCCGGGACCAATCAATTCGGTGCTGGTCCACGAGCATAACCGCGATGCCGTGGTTGTGGTCAGTGCCAACCACGCGCGCGGCGCCTGCACGGCACAGGCCTGGTACTGGGACACGATCATCGAAGGCGCGCGTCCCCGCCGCGGTGAGGTGATGAGCGATGCTGGCCTGCCGCCAGGCGACGGCGGCTTCCGCGGGTTCTCGGTCCGCGGGCGCGGCGTGCTGCAGGGCGACCGCTTCCGCACCGATCTCGACTATTACGACCTGGTGGCGCAGAAGCGAAACGAGCCCGGCGTCGTCTATCTGGTCCAGGCCCGCTTCCCGCGCGCCATGGCGAGCGAGATGATCCGCGCAGTCAACACCATGTGGCGGGATTTCGAAGTGACCGGGCCGCGGGCCTATCCGACGCGTTGCTGAGGCGGCCCAGATAGCGGGACAACAAAAGGCCGCCCCGAGGGCGGCCTTTCCGTTGCGCGGCGAAAGGAGAAGCCGCGATCCATACCGCCTTCTCGCGAGATCTACTCCGGACGCTGCCCGGGATCACGGGGTCAGGGCGCCGTCTGGAATACTCTGCGCGCCAGGAAGCCGATGAAGGCGTCGGCCGCCGAGTTGCGCTCGCGGCCGGGGACCTCGATTGCCCAGGCTGCCAATTCGCGCGTCCTGTAGCCGCGCAGCAGCGGCACCAGCCGCCCGGCTTTCAGGTCGTCCTCGACGACGAAGCGCGGCTGCTGGATGATTCCGAGGCCGGCGAGGGCCGCCGCGAGAAGCGCATCGCCATTGTTGCTGGTGAGTCGCCCGGTGACGCGAACCCGCTGCTCGGCGCCGCCCGGTCCCCGGAACACCCAGCCGCGCCCCGGACTGGCATAGGCATAGAGCAGGCAATCATGGGTCATGAGATCGGTCGGCCGCTTCGGCGCGCCGTGGCGGTCGATATAGGCTGGCGTGGCACAGAGCACGGTCTCGATGAGCCCCAGCCGGGTCGCGGCGAACTCCGCAGCCGGCTGGTCACCGATCCTGACGGCGATGTCGAAGCCCTCATCGATCAGGTGCACCTGCCGGTCGAGGAGGACGACATCGACGCGCAGCCGTTGATGGGTCGCCATCAGTTCCGGCAGCCGCGGGACGATCTGGCGCCATCCGAAGGAGACGGGAACGCTCACCCGCAGCGTGCCGGCGACCTCTCGGGTGTCGTCGCCCGGCCGGACAAGGAGGTCGCGATAATGGTCGAGCACGGCGCGGGCGGTGTCCCGTACCCTCGCGCCGGCTTCGGTGAGGATCTGGCTGCGCGTGGTTCGGATCAGCAGCGGTTCGCCGATCCGTTCCTCCAGAGCGCGGATCAGGCGGCTGACCGCCATCCGGCTCAGGCCCAGTGAGGTTGCGGCCGCGGCCTGGCTGCCCAGTTCGATGGTGGCTGCGAAAGCCTCCAGTTCGGCGAAGCGGTCCATGGGTTATTGTAACTACAATGATATAATTTGCTCAAGATTTAGTTTATTGTAACGAATTCCGATCATTGCGATAGATGGAGCCTCACCAAAGGCACGACGCCATGACTACTCAGACCCCCTTTCCGTCACCGATCGCCGCCGGGCTCTGACCGGTTTGCTGGCGACCCCGCTGCTGATGACAACGGCCGGCGTGAAGGGCGTCTACCTCGTTCAGCCCTGATCGCCGCTGCTGATGCTGCGGCAGTTCGAGCGCGGCGGCGGCCCGCCATTTCCCTCACACTCCAAGGTGTCACATGCGCCTGTTCAAACTGCCCAGCAGTGCTTTTCGCGCAGAACCTGTCTCGCCGTCGCGGCGAAGCTTCCTGGCCACGGCCTGTGCCTGCTGCGCGGTCTGGGCTCTGGACCCGTCCCCGGCCCTGGCGCAGTCGCCGGAGGTCCAGCGCCATATTGCCGCTGCGCGCGAGGCAGCCGGCACCGACCTTCTGTCCTATTTCGGCCTCAGCCAAATTGCCGCGCCGACACCCGGACTGCGGCAGGTATCCCCGGACGAACTGATGCGCATGCCGACACCGCCTCCGGGCCGGGCCTTCGACAATCTGTTTTTCGTCGGCAATCGCTGGGTCAGCGCCTGGGCGCTCGTGACGTCGGACGGCATCATCCTGATCGATGCCATGGACAATGACGACGAGGCCGAACACATCATCGATGCCGGCATGCGCAAGCTCGGCCTCGACCCCAGAGCGATCAAGATGGTTGTCGTCACCCATGGCCACGGCGACCATTATGGCGGCGTCGGCTATCTCAAGCGGCAGTACAATCCCCGGATCATCGCCAGCACGCTCGACTGGACGATGATGGAGACCGCGCTGGAATTCGACCGGCCGGACTGGGGACGCCCGCCGCAACGGGATGTCGCGGTCGACGACGGTGCCGTGCTGCGCCTCGGCGACACCACCGTCGATGTGCTGCTGACGCCTGGCCATACGATGGGAACGATCTCGCTGCTGTTCAACGCCAGAAGCGGCGGGACAACCCATCGGGTCATGCTCTGGGGTGGCACGGCGTTCAATTTCGGCCGCCGGAGCGATCGCCTGACCCGGATCAATGCCTATATCGACGGAACAGAGCGGGCGCGGGAGATCGCGGTGCGCCAGAATGTCGACGTTTTCATCTCCAACCACAATATCTACGACCGGGCGGTCGAGAAGCTGGAGACCATGGGCCGTGGCGGCCCGAATCCTTTCGTCCTCGGCTCGGCCACCACCGTCCGCGCCCTGACGGTCATGAACGAATGCGCCAAGGCGACCCGCGTGGTCTGGTCGAGCTGACGGCGATCCCGGCGTCCGGCTGCCAGTCGGACGCCCCTGACAGAACGGCCGATCGGGACGGTGATCCGGCGATGCCGGACCCGGCGGGCGGCCTGCTCGCTCTGCCCATTCCCCAATCGGTTTTCCGGCCATCGCTTTCAGGCGCGCCTGCCGCCGTCAAGGCTGTGCAGCCTGTGCACGTCCCCGCCCGCGATCGTCCTTGACAGCCTTTTGTAAAAATAATATTACGCTACTAAATGTCACATTAAATTGACAATCGGCCCCCAATGGGGAGCTCGGCGAAGAGCCTGCCGGTGCTGTCAACCGCATTCTCTCCAATCGACCGGCCACGCCGTTCCGGTGGGTCGCCCGCTCGAAGGATCGACATTCGGTGCATTTGCACCGGCAGGGACTGCGCGCTGGCTGACTGCGGCGCGCAGGAGGCACGTGGATATGCGGGTCTCACAACGGGAGCGGTCTTGTCTCACTGAGGGAGAAAGCAAGTGGACAGTTTAGACGATCCAAACAGGGTCTGGCCAACGGGTCTGACCATCAAGGAGTCGGAGGCGCTGCACAGGCACGTCATCGACGGGGCGCGCGTCTTCTTTGCGATTTCGCTTTTCGCGCACATTCTTGTCTATATCTACTCCCCCTGGCTCAAGTGACGGGGACCTCCGATGAACAACGGTAGAATATGGTGCGTGGTCAATCCCACTGTCGGATTGCCGCTCTTCCTCGGCAGCGTCGCGCTGATTTCCTTCACGGTGCACTTCGCCGTGCTGAACAACACGACCTGGGTGGCCGACTTCTTCAAGGGCAAGTCGCGGACGACGGCACGCGCCGACACCGCGCCGATTGTTCCGGTCGCCTTGCGTGCCGACGGCAACACCACGGTCGTCCTCAACATCGCTCCGACCGGCAACAGCGATGCCACCCGGCAGGTCATTGTGACGGTGACGCCGCAAGGGACGGCCAGCGTGGTGGACAGCCCGCCACGCGCAACCGCCAGCGCGACGGAAGGCTCGACCCGTGTGGTGGACAGTCCACCTGGGCGAATAGCCTTCGCCACACGAGAATGATGGCGCGCTCTGCCTTGAATGGGCGGTGACGAACAAGGCAGTCGTATGGTCCCGATCCGGACCTTGGATCCGGCTCTGGGGTCATGCGACTGCTCCCGCCAGACTTCGCGGCGCGGCCGGATCTGGTTGCGCCGGTCTCCTGTCAGGCCCTGCCTTGCCTCGCAAAGGCGCCCGGCCACCGTGCGATGCGGAACCGAAGGCAGGGCGTTTCGACGGTCCAAGCGGTTCACGACGCGATGAGCGGTGCGAGGCGATGAATTCGATCAGCCAGAGAGCGATGAGGGCTTGGGTCGGGCTCGGGCCGCGCTTCCTGCCCTTTGCGGATGCCGCCTCTGCCGGGGTGCCGCTGTCGCGCCTGCTGCGCCTGTCGCTGGTTCAGGTCTCCGTCGGCATGTCGCTGGTGCTGATGGTCGGCACACTGAACCGCGTCATGATCGTCGAGCTCGGCATCTCAGCCGCCCTTGTCGCAACCATGATCGCGCTGCCTGTGCTGTTCGCGCCGTTCCGGGTCTTGATCGGCCAGAGTTCAGACACCCATGTGTCGGTGCTCGGCTGGAAGCGGGTACCCTTCCTGTTCAACGGCACGATGGTGCAGTTCGGCGGGCTGGCCCTCATGCCCTTCGCGCTGCTCGTGCTGTCGGGCGGCGGTGCGGCCAAGGACTATCCGGTCTGGATCGGGCAGGCCGCCGCGGCCCTGTCGTTCCTGCTGGTCGGAGCCGGTGTCCATACCACGCAGACTGTGGCTCTGGCGCTTGCCACCGACCTGACCCGCGATGACCGCCGGCCAAAGGTGGTCGGGCTCATGTATGTGATGCTGCTGGTCGGAACCATCGCCAGCGCGCTCACCTTCGGCTATTTGCTAGAGGAGTTCACGCCGGGCCGGCTGATCCAGGTGATCCAGGGCACTGCCGTGGTGACGATCGTGCTGAATGGCATCGCGCTGTGGAAGCAGGAGGGCCTGAAGCGCATGACGGCCGCCGAACTGGCCGCTCCGCAACCGCGCTTCCGCCACTCGTTTGGACGCTACATGCAGGGCAAGGCGGCGCGACGCCGGCTGGTTGCCGTCGGCCTGGGCACGATGGCCTTCGGCATGCAGGACGTGCTGCTCGAGCCCTATGGCGGCGAGATTCTCGGGCTCTCGGTCGCCGACACCACCAAGCTGACCGCCGCCTTGGCGGGGGGCGGGCTGATCGGCTTCGCCGCGGCCTCGCATGTGCTGAGCCGCGGCGCCGACGCCTTCGCGATTGCGGGGCTCGGCACGCTCGTCGGCATCCTCGGCTTTGCCGGGGTGATCGCCGCGGCCCCGGCAGGCTCCCCCATGCTCTTTGCCGCGGGCGTCATCGTCATCGGTGCCGGCGGCGGCCTGTTCGGGCATGGCACTCTGACCGCCGCGATGAACCATGCGCCGGAGGGCCAGGCCGGGCTGGCGCTCGGCGCCTGGGGCGCCATCCAGGCCACCGCGGCCGGGCTTGGCATCGCCCTCGGTGGCATTCTGCGCGACGTGGCCATGTCGATGGGAGCGCTGGAAGGCCTTGGCGCGGCACGGGGCTATATGATCGTCTATGCAACGGAAATCGTTCTGCTCCTCGCAACCTTCGCAGCGATGTCCTCGCTGTTTCGGCGCGCCGGGAACCAGAGCAGCAGAGGCTAGCGGCGCGCAGCGGCCGTGGAACCGGGACATCGGGACATGACACAGACAATCTGCAAACTTTTCGGCACGCCGAGCCAGGCGACAGAGGCTGCGGACAGGCTCCGAGCCACCGGCTATCGCCAAGTTTTCGTGTTTCTCGGTGCTCCATCCGGATCCGACGAGACAGAACCCGCAGCCGATCCGGGCGCCGTCAAGGCGATGATGGACGCCTATATCTACAAGCCCCACGCGGAGATCTATGCCCGTCACCTCGCCAAGGGCGCCAGCCTGGTAATGGTCCACGCCTATTGGGGCACCGCGCAGAAGGCGATCCGTCTGCTCAAGAGCTTCGATCCCCTGCCCGACGCCATCCCGAAACCGCCGATCCCAAGCCGCCTCATCTACAACCCGCGCACGCCGTTCTCGAGCACGTTCGAACTGCCGCTACTCACCGAGAAGGTGAGATATCCAGCCGAGACCATCTTTGGAACCCCTTCCCTGACCAGACGGCCGCGTCTGGTCACCTCCCGCCTGTTTCCGATCCTGTCGGGTGGCGCGTCACCGTTCTCCGGCCTGTTCAACCTGCCGCTCCTGACCAAGTCCAAGACCCCGTTTTCGTCGCTGTTCCGGCTGCCGTTGCTGAAGCGCCGGTAGGAAAAGGCGAGCGCGTTGCAGATCCGCCGGTCGCGGCCGGCGGCCATCTCCATTCTTCGGGACCGTGGTCAGGCGCGCCAGTGTCAGTCCACGTCGTCCGTGTCGCCTGCCTTGGTGCCATAGGCGCGCATGGCGAGGGTTGCCTCCATGAAGCCGTCGAGGTCACCGTCGAGAACCTCAGACGGCACGCCCGAGGTCTTTCCGGTGCGGAGATCCTTCACGAGCTGGTAGGGCTGCAGCACGTAAGAACGGATCTGATGGCCCCAGCCGATATCGGTCTTGGCGGCGAATTCAGCGGCGGCGGCCTCCTCGCGAATCTTCAGCTCGCGCTCGTAGAGCTTGGCGCGCAGCATCTGCCAGGCCACCGCCCGGTTGGCGTGCTGAGAGCGTGAGCCTTCCGACACGACCATGACGCCGGTCGGATTGTGGACCAGGCGCACGGCCGATTCGGTCTTGTTGACGTGCTGGCCACCGGCACCGCCCGAGCGCATCGTGTCGACGCGCACGTCGCTCTCATTGATCTGGATGTCGATCTTGTCGTCCACCACCGGATAGACCGTCGCGGAAGCGAAGGACGTATGGCGTCGGGCATTGGAATCGAAGGGCGAGATGCGCACCAGCCGGTGCACGCCAGCTTCCGTCTTCAGCCAGCCATAGGCATTGTGCCCCTTGATCAGCAGCGTCGTCGATTTGATGCCGGCCTCTTCGCCGGCACTCTCCTCGACCACCTCGACCTTGAAGCCGCGGCGCTCGGCCCAGCGCGTGTACATGCGCATGAGCATCAAGGCCCAGTCCTGGCTCTCGGTGCCGCCGGCCCCGGCATGGACCTCCAGATAGGTGTCGTTGCTGTCGGCCTCGCCGGAGAGCAGCGCCTCGAGCTGCAGGCGCTCGGCGCGCTTGCGAGCCTCGACAAGCGCCCTGGCGGCCTCGTCCAGCGTCGCCGTGTCCCCCTCGTCCTCGGCCATCTCGGCGAGTTCGAGATTGTCGGAGAGCTCGCGGCTGATCTCGGTCAGCGCATTCATGCGGCTGTCGAGCGCATTGCGCTCCTGCATGACCTTCTGCGCCTTCTCCGGATCGTTCCAGAGGTCGTTGGTTTCGGCGAGGGCGTTCAGTTCGGCGAGACGTTTGACCGAGACATCCCAGTCAAAGATGCCTCCTCAGGAGCCCGACAGACTCCTTGATGGCCTCGGCGGTGGCGACGATGTCGGCACGCATGGGGCACTTCCCTTCAGGGTGGACGAAAAAGAGGGCGCACCCTAGTCACGTGCGCCCCGGTGTCAATCGTCGCCGGCCGCGGCAAGGAGCCCGGCGCGCCGATCGGTGCCAGATCGTGAGGTCGAGGCAGAACGGGCAAGGGCGGACCTTGATCGGATTGCGCGGAGAGGCGACGACGACGGACCCGCAACGCGCTTCACCTATTGCATGGCGGGCGGCAAGGGACGAGTTCTGGCGAGACGGCGCGCCCTCCGCCCTGCCCTGCCAGTCCTGCATTTTCGGTGGATGACGCCCCACCCTCGCTGTAGCCGGCACCCGTTCGATCTTAGGCTCGATGCCGTCGGCCTTGCAGCCATGCGCGGCGGCCAAGAGTGTGGCATTCGCAGGTCCCAACGGCACGCCAGGTGTCCCTGCCATGCTGCATGGCCTAGAGTGAGGCGCAACCGTCAGGATGCAGGAGGGACCGTCATGTCGCGCTACCAGCCGGTGCCACTGACCGACCACGTGGAATGGCCGGCAGACGAGATGCAGGCGCGCGCCGAGACCTTCCTCGCCGACATCCGCCGGCGGCATACGGTGCGCGACTTCTCCAGCCGTCCCGTCCCGCGCCTCCTTATCGAAACCTGCATCCGCGCTGCCGGCACGGCCCCGAACGGCGCCAACCACCAGCCCTGGCATTTCTGCGTCATCGGCGACCCCGCAGTGAAGCGGCGCATCCGCGAGGCCGCCGAGACCGAGGAGCGGGAGTTCTATGCCGGCAAGGCGGGCGAGGAATGGCTGAAGGCGCTGGGTCCCCTCGGCACCGATCCCGACAAGCCGTTTCTCGAAACGGCGCCCTGGCTCATCGGCGTCTTCGGGGCGCGCCGCTCGGTCAGCGCCGACGGGGTGCTGCGGAAGAACTATTACGTGCCCGAATCGGTCTCCATCGCGGTCGGCTTCCTCATCGTCGCGCTGCACCAGGCAGGTCTCGTCAGCCTGACCCATACGCCCGCGCCGATGGGCTTCCTCAACGAGATCTGCGGCCGGCCGGACGAGGAGAAGCCCTACATCCTGATGGTCGTGGGCTACCCGGCACCGGGCGCCACGATCCCCGCCCATGCGCTGGAGAAGAAGCCGCTGGAGGCGATCGCCAGCTTCCTGTGAGGCAGCAGCGGCGGCAGGCATTGCACCGCCCCGCGCCCGCGCCAAAGGGGCGAGCGACCGTCCCGACAAAAGAAGGCGGCCCATGGGCCGCCTTCCGGTGCTCGCCCTGATGGCCGGCAGCCGTCAGTACAGCCCGCCTGTGCCTGTGCCGATGGCGCGGTTGCTCTCGTTGGAAGGGCCGCGCCGCGGTCCGCCTGCGGCGGCCGAATCGAAGGGGTTGATCAGCTGGTAGCTGTCCGGCGGGGCGGTGCCGGGCTTGAACGCCTCGAGGATGGCGCCGCCCGAGCCCGCGCCAGCCCGCAGGCCGGTGCGCGGGTCGATGCGGATCAGCTTGATGCCGGTTGGCACGCGGAAAGGTACGGCCGGACGGTCGGCCAGAGCCACGCGCATGAACTCCTGGAAAATCGGCACGGCGAGCGCACCGCCGGTAGCATTGCTGCCAAGGGTCCGAGGCGTGTCATAGCCAACATAGACGCCGACCGCGAGATCAGGCGAGAAGCCGACGAACCAGGCGTCCTTGGCCTCGTTGGTGGTGCCGGTCTTGCCGGCGATCGGTTTGCCGAGGGCCCGCAGGGAGGTGGCGGTGCCGCGCAGCACGGCCCCCTCCATCATCGAGGTCATCTGATAGGCGGTCATCGGATCGAGGACCTGCTCGCGCCGGTCGACGAGGATCGGCTCGTCCTGGTTCTGCCAGCGCGGCGCCGTGCAGCCCTGACACTGGCGGTCGTCGTGTCGGAAGATGGTCGACCCGGTGCGGTCCTGGATGCGGTCGATGAGCGTCGGACGGATGCGGCGGCCGCCATTGGCGAACATGGAATAGGCGGCAGTCATGCGCATGACCGTCGTCTCGCCGGCGCCCAGCGAATAGGACAGGAACGAAGGCATGTCATCATAGACGCCGAAGCGCTTGGCATATTCAGCGATGAGCGGCATGCCGACATCGTTGGCGAGGCGCACGGTCATGACGTTGCGCGAGCGCTCGATGCCGAAGCGCAGGGTCTGCGGACCATAGAACTGGCCGGAATAGTTTTCCGGTCGCCAGACCTCGCCACCATTGCCGGTGGCGAGTTCGAAAGGCGCATCCATCACCACGGTCGAGGGCGTGTAGCCGTTGTCGAGGGCGGCGGCATAGACGAAGGGCTTGAAGGCAGAGCCCGGCTGGCGGCGCGCCTGGGTGGCGCGGTTGAACTGGCTCTGGTCGAAGGAGAAGCCGCCGACCATGGCAAGGACGCGGCCCGTGTAGGGGTCCATGGCGACGAGGCCGCCTGAAACCTCCGGCACCTGGCGGAGGCGGAACTGGCCCTCGCGGCCGGCCAGCGGCTCGACATAGACGACGTCCCCGGCATTGAGGGTGCGGCCGACGGGACGGCGGGTCCAGCGGGCGCCCTCGGCGGTGATCAGGCCGAGATCGCGTGCCGGGCTGACCTGGCCCGAGGTCTCGCGGCCTGGATGCAGGCCGATACGCGCCGTCTCGCCCTGGGAGTCGATGACGACGGCGAGGCGCCAGCCGATATCGTTGAAATTGCGGATCTCGGCGAGCTTGGTCCCCCAGTCGCCGCGCATGTCCTCGATGCGCGTCACCGGGCCCCGCCAGCCGCGCTGTTCGTCGAAGCGGATCAGTCCGGCCGTCAGTGCCTGGCGGGCGGCCATCTGCAGCTTGGGATCGAGAGTCGTGCGGATCGACAGGCCACCTTCGAGCAGCTTCTTGTCGCCGAACCGGTCGATCATCTCCCGGCGGACCTCCTCGGCGAAGAAGTCTGCAGCGAATTGCTGCTGCCGCGGCGAGCGCGGATTGACGGTCAGGGGCGTGCGGCGGGCCGCCTCGCCCTGCTCGGCGGTGATGTGGCCATCCTCGACCATGCGGCTGATGACGTAGTTGCGGCGCTCGACGGCACGGTCGCGGTTGCGGAAGGGGTGGAGCTGGGTCGGGCTTTTCGGCAGGGCGGCGAGATAGGCCGCCTCCGGCACGGTGAGTTCGTGGACCGACTTGTCAAAATAGACCAGGGCGGCGGCGGCGACGCCATAGGCGCCGAAGCCGGGAATGACGAAGCCGAGATAGATCTCGTTGAGGTAGAGTTCGAGGATCTGGTCCTTGGTGAAGGCCGATTCCATGCGCATGGCGATCAGCGCCTCGCGCACCTTGCGGTCCACCGTCTGCTCGCCCGACAGCAGGAAGTTCTTCGCCACCTGCTGGGTGATGGTCGAGGCGCCCTGGGGGCGGCGGTTGGTGCCGCGGTTCTGGAAATTGGTCAGGGCGGCGCGGGCAATGCCCGTCAAGTCGATGCCGTTATGCGAGTAGAAATTCTTGTCCTCAGCCGAGAGGAAGGCCTGGATGACCATTTTCGGCACGGCCTGAATGGGCAGGTAGAGCCGGCGCTCACGGGCATATTCGGCCATGAGCTGGCCGTCGGCCGCATGGACGCGGCTCATGATCGGCGGCTCGTAATTGCGCAGCGTGTTGTAGTCGGGAAGCTCCTTCGTCACCTGTGCGACATAGACGGCCACGCCGGCGGCGCCGAGCAGGAACACGATCGTCCCCAGCCCGAAAGCCCAGCCGAAGAATCGGAGAACCAGCCTCATCCGCTCAAATCGCGCCCTGCGGGCTGCGCCTCTCATCGTCCCCGAAAAGCCAAAGGTCGCCGGCTGGGGATGCCTTGTTCACACGTGACGCCATTCTAGCACGAAGACTGCGTCCAGCCCATCCGCACGGCCCGGCGCTGAACCCCATTCTGGCAGCGGGAAACGCAGGAAAAAGACGGTTGCCCTGCGACTGTGGCGCAGATGTGACCCGCCGATGGCGCGGGGCGGGTCGCCTCACCGACGTGCCGCCGGGGCCACGGGCGGCCCGTTGCGGGTGGCAAAAAACTGGTCGATGGCCCTGGCCACGGAATCCGCCGTGCGGTCTCGCCAGATCGCCGAGGTCAGCATCTCCACATCGCGGCGGCTGGTGACGAAGCCGAGTTCGACCAGCACCGAGGGGATGTCATGCGCCCGCAGCACCTGGAAACCGGCGGAGCGCAGCGGCAGGCGGTGCATGCGGGTCACCTGACGCATCTCGCCGGCGAGCGTGCGGGCGAAATTGGCGGAGTAGATGCGCGTCTCGCGGCGCGTCAGGTCGATGAGGATGTCGGCGACCTCTGAGGGTTCATCGGAGAGGTCGAGGCCGGCAATGGCGTCGGCCTTGTTCTCGCGCTCGGCGAGACGCTCGGAATCGGCATCGGAGGCCCGGTCTGAGAGGGTGTAGACGGTGACGCCGCGGGCATTCTCGTTGGCACCGCCGATGGAATCGGCATGGATGGAGATGAAGAGCTGGGCCCGCGCGTCGCGGGCGAGACGCACCCGCTCGCCCAGGGGAACGAAGATGTCGCGGTCCCGCGTCATCACCACGCGGTAGCGGCCGCCGGCAGCAAGCTTGTCGCGCAGCACCTTGGCAAAATCGAGGACGATCATCTTCTCCTCGTCGCCGGTGGAGGGGGCGATCGCGCCGGGATCGATACCGCCATGGCCGGGATCGATGACGACGACCGGCGGGCCATTCTCCTCCTCGACGCGCGGCGACAGGCGTGGCCCCAGCGTCTCGCGATCGCCACGGCGGGCAATGTTGCTGACAGCACGGTCGGTCAGCGCGCGGCGGAAGCCATCGGCATCGGTGCGTACGAGGTCGAGATGCAGGCGTGGCGGCCGCCCGTCCTGACCCTCGATGGTGAGCGCCCGCTCGATCGCGGCAGGGCCTGTCAGCTCGATGACGATGCGCGACTTGCCCGGCGCGAAAAGGCCGAAGCGGAAGGTCTTGACCAGGCCACGACGGTCACCGGTCGGCGGCGCGATATGGAAATGGACCTCGTCGAGGTCGATGATGACGCGATAGGGATCGGCGAGGGCGAAGGCACGCATCTCGACCGGGCGGGTCAGGTCGAAGGTCAGGCGGGTGCGCGGGCCGTCGACGGACAGATGGGCCGCCGCGACCACGGCGGGCAGCGCGGTGCGGGCACCGTCGGCTGAAGCGGGAACGGCGCGCCCCGCGTACGACACGGCCCCCGTCGTCTGGGCATGGACGGAAGGCGCCGCGGCGAGGATCATCGCGGCCAGAACAACCATGATGACGAGGCGAACGACCATGATCCCCCGAGAATCGCGGCATGACGGCGAAAGGACCGCCAGCATCGATAGCTGATAGGGCCGGCCCGGTTAACTCCCCGTTAAGCATCGCGGCGGATTCGTCGGGGCGCCGTTGCGCCCCGGCAACGGCGGCTCAGGTGTCGCGGGCGCGGGTCTTCTCGACGAGATCGCGATAGGCTGGCGTGCCGATACCGACCTGGCCCCAGATCGGCCGCCGGCGTCCGCCGGGCGCGATGAGGTCATATTGCTCGTCGGCGGCCCAGAGGGCCACGATCTGCCGCGGGAACAGATGCCCCTCGGGATCGAAAGCGGGAGCGCCGCCGCCCTCCGCAGCCGCGATGGCCCGGAAAAGATCGGCCGCCGGCGTGTCGGCACAGTCGAGGCCGGCCAGCGTCACGCGGTGGATCTCGGGCAGCGGGGCGACGCCGATGAAGCGGACGCGGCCGCCGGAATCATAGTCAACCTGCACCGATTCTTCGGCAAAGGCGTCCGATTCGGCATGGGTCGGCCCGGCGGCCAGGCCGGTCGCCGCCGCGGCCGCCCGCAGGGCCTGGCGCGTCGCGCCGAGCTTGAGCGGCCCCAATCCATCGTGGGGCACGAATTGCAGCCTGATCATATCGGACCCCGTCGATGGTTCGCGCGCCCCGCTGACGCGGCCCTGCGGCAGCGCTGTGACCTTCCCCTTAGCGGCATGGCCGTCCCGGGGATCACGACCCGCAGCAAGTGTGGGAATTGGGCAACAGACAAGACCTGTCGGAGCGCCAAATCCAGTGTTTCCATGGCTTTGTGATTGCGGCTTTTTCGCGAACAGGTCACCTCTAGTCCCCGTGTTTAACCACGATTCACCGCAGGGCAACGCCGAAATGCAGAACGTCCCCCAGAGTGCCGCGTCCCCCTCTTCCGCGACCAACGGCGAGACGCAGCTGCTGTCGCGCCGCTTCTTCGTGCTGGCGGCTCCCGCGATCCTGACCACGGCCTGCACCACCGTCGGCACCGGCTCCTACGGGACCATCACCGAGGGGCGCGTGACGCTGCCGGCCATGGACACGTCGGGCGTCAACCCGCGCTGGCTGCGCCAGACGGTGGCCTATAGCGGCGGCGAGGCTGTCGGAACCGTGGTCGTGCGGCCGTCGGAGCGCCATCTCTATCTGATCACCGGGCGCGGCACGGCGATCCGCTATGGCGTCGGCGTTGGCCGCCAGGGCGCGCTGTGGCACGGCCGGGCGGTGATCGGGCGCAAGGGCTCCTGGCCGAACTGGACCCCGACCGCCAACATGATCCGTTACGACCCCCGCAATGCCCGCTATGCCGGCGGCATGCCCGGCGGCATCAACAATCCGCTCGGGGCCCGCGCGCTCTATCTCTATCGCGGCAACCGGGACACGATGTACCGCCTGCACGGGACCAATGTGCCCTCCTCGATCGGCACAGCGGTGTCTTCGGGCTGCATCCGGCTGTTCAACCACGACATCATCGACCTGCATGACCGTGTGCGGATCGGCACCCCCGTGGTGGTGCTCGCCGGCTGACGGCGCGCGCCCAGGTGACGAGAGGGGTCGCGTGGCCCCTCCTCCCTTATCCGGCTTGCCAATCCGCCCTTTGCGCCGCTACAACCCCTGCAGCATGGTTCGCGAGCCCGAGGGCGGCGAGTCGCGTTTGCCGCCGGTGACTTGGGATCCGGCTCCGCGGCTTCCCGTCCGACTGACGCTCCGTTCTGGTTTCTTGCCGAGATCAAGACGACCGTGCCCCTTCGCCGCATCTCGCGGCGCGTCACGTTCACGGGTGTGCGGCATGCCGGCATCGACGGTTTTCGGGTCAGGACGAACGAGCGGCTCCACCGCTTTCGCTCGCCGCCCCGCCGTCAGCCTTCCGTCCGGCCCTACCCCCTTCCTTTCCGCAGCATTGACGGCCGTGCGCCGGCGCCCTGTCGGCGCCGCCCCGGCATTTCTCGCCGAGCGGGGCCCTGTCGGGCCGGCGCCAGCGGCCGTCCCAACACACAAGAGTTCATCCGATGGCCAACAAGATGCTCATCGATGCCGCCCACCCGGAAGAAACCCGGGTCGTGGTGGTCCGTGGTAATCGCGTCGAGGAATTCGATTTCGAGAGCCAGTCCCGCAAACAGCTGCGTGGCAATATCTATCTCGCCAAGGTCACACGGGTCGAACCGTCCCTGCAGGCCGCCTTCATTGAATATGGCGGCAACCGCCACGGCTTCCTCGCCTTCTCGGAAATCCACCCGGACTATTACCAGATCCCGGTCGCCGACCGGGAAGCACTGCTCGCCGACGAGGCGCGCCAGCACCGCGAGGAAGATGACGAGGACAATGGCCGCAGCCGGCGTTCCGAACGTCCGGCCAAGGGCGGAAACGGACGACGCCGCCGCCGCAACGAACGGCGCCCGCGCAACGAGGCGGCTGATGCCAAGACCTCGGAAGCGGTGACGGGCGAAGCTGTACTCGACGGCGATCAGGAAGGCGATCGCGAAGCGATCATCGGGGCCACCGAGGCGGGAATGGCCGACGAGCAGCCGGCGACTCTCGAAGGCAGGGCGCTGGAAGTCGCCCCTCCGGAGGATCGCGCCTATGCTGTAGAATCCGACGGTGGCCCGTCCGAGGATGATGACGAGGACGGTGACGACGAGGAAAACGGCGACTCGGAAAACGGTGAGGGCCCCCGCGAGGAGGATCAGGTCGAATCCGTCGGCGCGGGTGATGCCTATGAGGACATGCCGGACCGCACCTTCCGTCCGCGCAAGCAGTACAAGATCCAGGAAGTGATCAAGCGCCGGCAGGTGATGCTGGTGCAGGTCGTCAAGGAAGAGCGCGGCAACAAGGGCGCGGCACTGACCACCTATCTGTCGCTCGCCGGCCGCTACTCCGTGCTGATGCCCAACACCGCCCGTGGCGGCGGCATTTCCCGCAAGATCACCAATGCGGTGGACCGCAAGCGATTGAAGGCCATCGCCGGGGACCTCGAGGTTCCGGACGGTATGGGCGTGATCCTGCGCACGGCAGGTGCAAACCGCACCAAGACCGAGGTCAAGCGCGACTTCGAATATCTCCTGCGCATGTGGGAGACGGTGCGAGAGACGACGCTGAAGTCTCACGCCCCGACTCTGACCTACGAAGAGGGATCGCTGATCAAGCGTTCCATCCGCGACCTCTATAACAAGGATATCGATGAGGTCCTGGTCGCCGGCGAGGAGGGTTACAAGGAGGCCAAGGACTTCATGCGCATGCTCATGCCGAGCCATGCGAAGAACGTGAAGCCCTATCGCGAGCCGCAGCCGCTTTTCGCCCGCTCGGGCGTCGAGGCGCAGCTCGATGCGATGTTCTCCAACACCGTCCAGCTCAAGTCGGGCGGCTATATCGTCATCAATCCGACAGAAGCGCTGGTCGCCATCGACGTGAATTCCGGGCGTTCGACCCGCGAGCACAATATCGAGGACACGGCGCTCCGGACCAATCTCGAGGCGGCCGACGAGGTTGCCCGCCAGTTGCGCCTGCGCGATCTCGCCGGCCTCATCGTCGTCGATTTCATCGACATGGACGAGGGCCGCAACAACCGCGCCGTCGAAAAGCGGATGAAGGATGCGCTGAAGAACGACCGGGCGCGGATTCAGGTCGGTCGCATCTCGCATTTCGGCCTGCTGGAGATGAGCCGCCAGCGCATCCGCACCGGCGTGCTGGAGAGCTCGACCGAGACATGCCCGACCTGCGGCGGCCTCGGCCATGTCCGCTCGGTCTCCTCGGTAGCGCTGCATCTGCTGCGCTCGGTCGAGGAGCAGTTGCTGCGGGCGGCGACGCATGACGTCATCGTGCGCACGCGCACGGCCGTGGCGCTCTACGTCCTCAACAACAAGCGCGCCCATCTCCATGAACTGGAGACGCGCTTCCGGGTCAGTGTCGACATCAGCGCCGACGAGACCATGGCCGGCCAGCAGATGTTTGCCATCGACAAGGGCGCCCAGGTGCACACGGCGGAAACCGCCTACAAGCCGCCGGCCATCCTGCCCCTGCCCGTCGAGCCCGACGACCTCGTCGAAGAGGACTTCGAGGAGGACGAGGAGACCACCGAGGCTGAAGCGGAGAGCGGCGAAGGTCGCGCGCGCACCAAGCCCCGCGACCAGGGCGAGGCCGAGAGCGAGGAGAGCAGCGAGCGCCGGCGCAAGCGACGCCGTCGCCGCCGGCGCGGCCGCAACGGCGAGCGCGAGGACGGCGCCGAGGGTGCGGAGCGCGGTGGCCAGTTCGCCGACGATGACGGCTCGCCGGCCCGCGACGACGAGGGTGATGAAGAGGACGAAGCCGTCACGGCGACCGACGGCGAGCCAGGCGAAGCGGGCGGAGACGATGCCAGCGAGGCCGAGCGCCGGCGCCGGCGCCGCGGCCGGCGCGGCGGACGTCGTTCGCGCCGCGAGGACGAGGCCGTTGGCGTGGTCAGCGGTGCTGCCGATGATGTCGCAGCTGACGCCGAACAGCCTTCAGGGGAGGACCCCTTCCCGGTGCCGGCCGATCCGGAGGCGGAGGTCGCCGCCGAGACCGAGACGGTTGGGCGCGGTCCGCGCCATGCCGGCCGGCGCGGGCGCACGCCGCGCGCCGTCACCATCACCGAGGACGGTGTCGCGCCGAGCGTGGCGGAGGCGGCCCCCGTACCGGCAGAGCGGCCGGCACGTCGCCGCCGGACGCCGCCCGCCGAACCGATCCCGGCGGCAGAACCCGTCGCGATCGCCGCGCCGCTTCCCGTCGCGGCCACGACATTGGCTCCCGAAGCGCCTGTAGCCGAACCGGTCAAGCGGCGCCGGACCCCCGATCCCGAACCGGTGGACACGGTTCAGCCGGCGGCCGTGACCGCCAGGCGGGCCGGTTGGTGGAACCGCAAGGGCGCCGAATAGGACTTGACCGTAAGCGGTCGAATAGGGATGCGGCCGGGAAAACCCGGCCGTTTCCGTTTGGTCGCGACGATTCGGTGACATGGCCGATTCGGCTGCGATTCGAGGTACCTAGAGACCGCAATCGCCGTCCGGCGCACGCGGCGGCGCCGCCCCGGCGTGAACGAAGCCGAAACGGCGCCCCCATCGCTGTCACGATTTTGCCACATCCGGACATGGCGCCCTGGGGATGATCGGCGAACTTATCCCTTGCGGAAACGGGAATCGCCGAGGGGCGCCGCGCCGGCTCAGAATCCGCTTGCCGAATCTCCCCGCGATTTCCGAGACTTGGAACAGCCAAGCGGCATTTCCCTGGAAAATCGAACGCATCCACACCATATTTAGGGGCTCGTTTACCCGGGCCCACTATATCTTGACGTCGTCAGTGCCTGAAGCCTAGGTTGCGGCCAGTTCGGCGGATCGTTTCAAGTCCCTGCCGGGCCTTCCCCAGACGGTTTTGAAGGCTGCTGACGCCCTGGCGCGTCGGCGCTGGAAAAGTGTCTCCGCACCCGATGGACGGTGTCCGCTTCAGCGGATCACGCCCGCGGCGGACGGAGCGACGCCAGGGGCCGTGCGACAGGGCGCGGAGAGCATATCAACGAGCCGGCCCCCCCCTCTCCTGTGGAGAGCGGGAACAAGCCGGCCGCGGCGACAAACGGGGCCCGGATAACCGGGCGGGGCAGGTCTGGCTCGCTGGACCCAATGATGGCGTGGGAGCACACTCCCGGCCTGAGACGAGGATCGACAGATGCGCATCGACAGGCGTTACACCAAGGCCGGACAGTCTCCCTATGCGGAGATCGCGTTCCGCAAGGCGACGTCGGAGATCCGCAATCCCGATGGCTCGATCGTCTTCCGTCTGGAGGGCATCGAAGTCCCGGAGGCGTGGAGCCAGGTGGCGGCCGATATCCTGGCGCAGAAATATTTCCGCAAGGCCGGCGTTCCCGCGCGCCTGAAGCGCGTCGAGGAGAATGCCGTGCCGTCGTGGCTGTGGCGCTCGGCGCCCGACGACAAGGCGATGAAGGAACTGCCGGAGGCCGAGCGCTGGGTCGGTGAGACGACGTCGCAGCAGGTTTTCGACCGCCTCGCCGGCACCTGGACCTATTGGGGCTGGAAGGGCGGCTATTTCGACCAGGAGGCCGATGCGCAGGCCTTCTTCGACGAGTTGCGCTTCATGCTGGCCCGCCAGATGGTGGCGCCGAACTCGCCGCAATGGTTCAACACCGGCCTGCACTGGGCCTATGGCATCGACGGCCCCGGCCAGGGCCATTACTACGTCGATTTCGAGACCGGCAAGCTGACCAAGTCGAAGTCGGCCTATGAGCATCCGCAGCCCCACGCCTGCTTCATCCAGTCGGTCGCCGACGACCTCGTCAACGAGGGCGGCATCATGGACCTGTGGGTGCGCGAGGCGCGCCTGTTCAAATATGGTTCGGGCACCGGCTCCAACTTCTCCTATCTGCGCGGCGAGGGCGAGAAACTCGCCGGTGGCGGCCGCTCCTCCGGCCTGATGAGCTTCCTGAAGATCGGCGACCGGGCAGCCGGCGCCATCAAGTCGGGCGGAACCACGCGGCGGGCCGCCAAGATGGTGGTGGTCGATGCCGACCATCCGGACATCGAGGCCTATATCGACTGGAAAGTGCTGGAGGAGCAGAAGGTCGCCTCGCTGGTGACCGGCTCGAAGATCGTCGCCAAGCACCTCAAGGCCATCATGAAGGCCTGCATCAATTGCGAGGGTGCAAATGGCGAGAAGCTGGACGCCTGTTTCGACCCGAACCAGAACCCGGCGCTGAAGCGCGAGGTGAAGGCGGCGCGCAAGTCCATGGTGCCCGACAACTATATCAAGCGGGTCATCCAGTTCGCCAAGCAGGGCTACAAGGACATCGACTTCCCGACCTATGACACCGACTGGGATTCCGATGCCTATCTGACGGTGGCCGGCCAGAATTCCAACAATTCCGTCTCGCTGAAGGATGACTTCCTGCAGGCGGTGGAAAAGGACGGCGACTGGAACCTGACGGCGCGCATCTCCGGCAAGGTGATGAAGACGCTGAAGGCGCGCGACCTCTGGGAGAAGATCGGCCACGCCGCCTGGGCTTCCGCCGATCCGGGCCTGCATTTCAACACGACGATGAACGACTGGCACACCTGCCCGGCGGCCGGCCCGATCCGCGCCTCGAACCCGTGCTCGGAATACATGTTCCTCGACGACACGGCCTGCAATCTGGCCTCCGCCAACCTGCTGCAGTTCTACGATCCCAAGGCCAAGCAGTTCGACATTGCCGGCTACGAGCATCTCTGCCGGCTGTGGACCGTGGTGCTCGAGATCTCGGTACTGATGGCGCAATTCCCGTCACGCCAGATCGCCGAGCGCTCCTTCGAATACCGCACCCTCGGCCTCGGCTATGCCAATATCGGCGGCCTGCTGATGACCATGGGCATCTCCTATGATTCCGACGAAGGCCGCTCGCTGGCCGGCGTGCTCACCGCGGTGATGACCGGCATCTCTTACAAGACCTCCGCCGAGATGGCCGGCGAACTCGGCCCCTTCCCGGGCTACCAGCCGAACCGCGAGGCCATGCTGCGGGTCATCCGCAACCACCGCCGCGCCGCCCACGGCCAGACGGCCGGTTACGAGGCGCTGTCGGTGAACCCGGTCGCGCTCGACCACGCCAATTGCCCGGTGCCGGGCCTCGTCGCCCATGCCACCCGCGCCTGGGACGAGGCGCTCGCCCTCGGCGAGACCCACGGCTACCGCAACGCCCAGGTCTCGGTCATCGCGCCCACCGGCACGATCGGCCTCGTCATGGACTGCGACACGACTGGCATCGAGCCGGACTTCGCCCTGGTGAAGTTCAAGAAACTGGCCGGCGGTGGCTATTTCAAGATCATCAACCAGGCGGTGCCGGAGGCGCTGCGCACCCTCGGCTATCGCGAGAGCGAAATCGCCGAGATGGAGGCCTATGCGGTCGGCCACGGCACGCTCGCCCAGGCCCCGGCGATCAACGCGGCGACGCTGCGCGCCAAGGGCTTTACCGACGAGGCGCTGGCCAAGGTCGAGGCGCAGCTGAAGACTGCCTTCGACATCAAGTTCGTCTTCAACAAGTGGACGCTCGGCGAGGACTTCGTGGTCAAGACCCTCGGCATCCCCGCCGAGGAGGTCAACGCTCCCGGTTTCGAGCTGCTCACCCGCATCGGCTTCTCGAAGAAGGACATCGAGGCGGCCAACGAACATGTCTGTGGTGCCATGACCCTGGAAGGCGCGCCCTATCTGAAGGCCGCGCACTATGCGGTCTTCGACTGCGCCAATCCCTGCGGCCGCAAGGGCAAGCGCTACCTCTCGGTGGACAGCCATATCCGCATGATGGCGGCGGCCCAGCCCTTCATCTCTGGCGCCATCTCCAAGACCATCAACATGCCGAACGAGGCCACCGTCGACGACTGCAAGAGCGCCTATATGCTCTCGTGGAAGCTGGCGCTGAAGGCCAATGCCCTCTATCGCGACGGCTCCAAGCTGTCCCAGCCGCTGAACTCGCAGCTCATCGAGGATGACGAGGACGAGGACGGCGTCGAGGAGTTCATGGAGAAGCCGCAGGCGGCCCGCGCCGCGGCGCTCGCCGAGCGCATCGTCGAGAAGGTGGTCGAGCGCGTGCAGGTGATCCGCGAGCGCGAGAAGCTGCCCGACCGCCGCAAGGGCTATACGCAGAAGGCGGTGGTCGGCGGCCACAAGGTCTATCTGCGCACCGGCGAATATGACGATGGCCGCATCGGCGAGATCTTCATCGACATGCACAAGGAGGGCGCGGCGCTGCGCTCGCTCCTCAACAACTTCGCCATCGCCATCTCGCTGGGGCTGCAGTACGGCGTGCCGCTGGACGAATATGTCGAGGCCTTCACCTTCACCCGCTTCGAGCCCGCGGGCCCGGTGCAGGGCAATGACACGATCAAATACGCGACCTCGATCCTCGACTACGTGTTCCGCGAACTCGCCGTCAGCTACCTCGGCCGCGCCGATCTCGGCCATGTCGATCCCGGCGAGAGCCGCTACGACGCGCTCGGTACGGGGGCCTCGGAAGGGGTTGCCAAGGCGGTGCTGTCGAAGGGCCTGGTGCGCGGCAAGACCGACAAGTTCACCGTGGTCGCCGGCCAGTCCGGCCAGCCCTCCCCGGGCTCGCTGTCGAGCGACGGGCGCAGCGGCACGGTGGTGACCATGGGCCGCGGCCCCGCCACCATCGGCGCCACGGCGCTGAAGGAGGAGGTGGCGGCCGCCGTCTCCCCCGCCCTCACCGCGCTCTTCGACACGGCGGAGGCGGCGCCGGAGGTGAAGGCCGAGCGCTCCACCGCCGACCGGCGGGCGGAAGCCAAGCTGCGCGGCTATGTGGGCGATGCCTGCCCCGAATGTTCGAACTTCACGCTGGTGCGCAACGGTACCTGCTTGAAGTGCGACACGTGCGGCAGCACGACGGGGTGCAGCTAAGAGGCCGAGGCCAGATGTGTGGAGCGACGCATAATTTGGCACCAAAAGCCGGGTTAACGTGGCGCAATCCACCCATAACGTGACATTCTCATCGATGGGCCTCGCCGAACGGCGGGGCCTTTCTCATTCAAGGTGGAGATAGACGCAGCAATGACTCACCTGGGGACTTTCGATGTGAACCGCCCCGGTCTGCCGGAGGGCGGGTTGGGTCAGTCCTACCCAGCCATTTCTGACTGGCTCAAGCGCCGCGCAGTCTTTCGCTTCCGCGTCGGAACGCGGGAAGTTGCCGATCGGCTCCAGCAGCCCGCGCAGGGTGATCATCCCGTCGGTCATCGGGGATCTCGCGGTTCAGGCTTGGCCGTCGCAACCCCAACCTGACCGGCCATCGCCGATAACCACCCTCAGTTCCACCACGCGTCGGGACACGACCCGGAACGCCGGCAGACTTCAAGTCGCGATTCCCCCAGCTTGGATCAGAATCGGTAGGTTTGCTGAAGAAACAAGCAAATGTCAAAGAAGAATGCGTCATTTCGGCGCTGAAATCACGCGGCGCCAGTGTAAAATCCGCCGATCTGACGTATCAGCACACCAGACATTGACTTCGATCGATCCCAAAACAATAGTCCTCGCCGAGATCGCCCGCCAGCGGCAAAGTCCCCCCTCTGAGGTCTCACTTATGCGCATGACCCTCAAGCTCCTCGCCCTTGCAGGAATAGGTTTCATATCGGTCGGCATGTCGGGCTGCGCGACAATGTCAAGGGATGAGTGCCGCCAAGGTGACTGGGCAAGCGTTGGGCAAAGGGACGGGGCAACCGGCTATCCGCCTTCCCGCATCGAGCAGCATGCCGAGGCCTGTTCCAATCATGGGATCGCCCATAATGCCGCTGCTTACCGTGCCGGCTGGGATCGCGGGATCCTTCAGTACTGCACGCCGGAGAACGGCTTTGAGACCGGCCGACGCAACGAGAGCTACCACGGGCTATGCCCCGCACAGGTGGTTGGACCTTTTCTGGAGGGGCGCCAGGTCGGTGAGCGCCTGGGCGGCGCCGAGCGCCGCCTCTCTTCGGCAGAAGACCGCCTGCGGAACCTTGGCAACGAGAGGAACCGGCTGCGCGATCGCTTAGAGGCGCTGCGGAGCAACAGGAACCTCAGCGAAGATGCTCGTCGCAACGAGGCGGCGCGGATCCGCGAGCGGCTGTCAACGATTCGCTTTGATAGCGACCAGGCCATGTTTGACATCGAGCGGGCGCGATATGATCTCCTGCCGGCCCAGGACGCGGCGAACGCCTATCTCTCGCGGATCCGTCGGACGCGGTAGCCGCAGCAGATGACGGGCGCCGTATGGTCGCCTTTCCGCTCAAGCTGGTCCGTGCGCGTCTGGAGCATGGATTTCGCCGTTCTGACGTCGCCTGTCGGGGATCATCCGGCGTGAGTTTTGTCGTGGCCCAGCGATAGACCCGAACAGGAGGCGCAGCCGCTTCGCAGAAGAACCGATGGACCTGCCATCGCCCTGTCGGAAACCCGCAAGGCTAGGGCCGTTTGCCAGGGGGCTCACCCGAGGCAACGAGCGCCTCCAGCCCGGCGAACAGGCGGGCAATCCGATGGATCGCCCGCTGGTCGACGTCAGAGAGGTCCTGCCGTGCCACGGCCGTCTCGTCGCGCAGCACCAGCCTCCAGGCCTTGCCAGACGTTCGCTCGATCCACCCTCTTTTCTCAAGCAGGGCCAGTTTGCGACGGACGGTCTCGCGGGGGATGCCAGTCACGTCCGCAAGACGCGATGCGGAGATGGCGCCACGCTCCTCGTTTTCTGGGTCATCAGGCACGGGTTGAGTCAACGTGGCGATCCGTACCTGCCCGACCACGGCAAGGACGAGCATCGCCTGGAGGTCGCCGCCGAAACTGCGCGACACATCGCTGAGATGCTCCGTGAAGAACTCGACGAAGCGGTATTGGTACTCTCGGTAGCGCGCGGCGAAAATCTCGCCGACTTCAAGCGCCCTTGCCTCGAGCGGTCCCGTGGGTCCCTCGATCGGACTTCGTGCCGGCATGGGTCATCTCCATCCTCCAGGGAGCCCCGGCTGGCCTCGCCTGTCCAAATCTCCACCGCGCCTTGGCGGCTAACCCGCCCCGAGCGGCGAGCGCGCCAGACCAGACAACAGCATCTCGATCCCCATGGCAGCCTGCAAGACACCGAACACCGCCCCCAGGACCTGCAGTGGGGCCGGTCCGATGTGCCGCATGAAGCCGTGCGATACCAGCATGGCGCCGAGGTTTGCCGCCATGATGCCCGCGATGACAGCGAGGATGGCGAGCCGATCCGCCAGGCTCGGAAAGTAGCTGGCGAAAATGATGACAATCGCCACACCTGCCGGGGTGACGATGCCCGGCAGCGCGAGCGGCGCGAAGCCGAGCGCGGCGCCCGGGGCCTCAGAGGGATTGCTCGCCCGTCCCTGTCCGGAAGCAAAAATGTTGCGGAGGGCCGTCAGCAGCAGGATGAGGCCAGCCGCCAGAATGAGCGCCGCCGGCGACGTCCCGGCTGCGGCCATGGCGCCTGCCCCGACGAAGACTGCAAGTGCGAAGGTGGCCAGTGCCGTTGCTGCGGCGACCAGGGCAATCCGCACCTGCATCGCGCGGTCAACGGCCCCAGTCACAGCGGCGAATGTCGGCAGCAGCGCGATCGGGCCGATCAGGGTGAACAGGAGCGAGGCGAGGAGACCAAGCGGTAGGGTGTGGCCCTGCATGTCAAAAGCTCCAGTAGAGGCTCGCCTGCAGGGTCGACCAGGGCTTGTCGGCGCCGATCGCCCTGAGTGCGCGCCCCGGCAGCGCGATCGAGGCGATGCCCTGGAAATAGAAATGGCGTGACAGAGCCCAGCGGGCGGTGAGGGACAGTTCCTGGCCGAGGTCGCTCGACGCGAGTTGGGCGATGGCCGGGTTCGATCCGCGGTTGTTGAGGTCGACAGCCCTGAGAACGTGCCAGTCCAAGGTCAGGTTCAGCCGGGGGCTCGGGACGAGGTTCACCTGGATCCGGTGGACGGCCAGATTGGAGTTCGAGGTCAGCTTGCCGAAGGTGACACCCTGCAGCCAGTTGCCGAGGCCAGTCGACAGGAGTGGGTCGAAGCGCTCGTAACGGCCGGTTGCCGGATTGTCGCCGGAGGCGTGGGAGTAACGGTAGGAGAGACTTGGCGTCCAGGGCAGCGCGTTGAACTGGTATCCGACAAGGCCGTAGGCCGCCCAGGCCGACATGGCGAAGCGCGCGTGCGACTGGTGGGCGGCCTCGGTCGCGACCCATAGCCCGTCGATGCCGAATGGTCGCTTCCAGCGCAGACCCGCCGCCACGGTCCTCAGCCCGGCGCGCGACAGGCGCGAACCGTCCGGCATGAGGAAGCTCGAGGTCGAGGAGGGAACGGTGATGACCGAGGCGTCCACCGACACAGAGGGCGTCACGGCATAGCGAAGGTTGGCACCGGCGAAGGTCGACCGGGTATCGACAAGCGGCAACTCGCTCGGGTCGATGTAGAAGGCCTTGAAGGACCAGCGGCCGACGGTGGCGTCTGCAACGACCGAGAAATCATTGGCGTTGCGGGGGCCGAGATAGGTTCCCGCCCGCGCGCCGATATTGGCGGAGCCGCGGACGAAATGGACGAGCCAGCCGTCGTTAAGCGTCACGTTCTGGCGGCCCGCTGACACGTTGACGCTGTTGCCGGAGACCGGATCGACATAGAGCAGCCCGAGATAGGCCTTCTCGATGCTCGTCAGCGAGCGGGCGTCGTCGCGATAGATGTCCTGTCCGAGCGACCAGGACGTCAGTGCTGTCATGGCACCGTAGAGATAATAGGGGCTGTCGCCGATCTGGGTGGCACCGCCGAAACCTGCCTCGACATAGCCTTCCGTCCAGCTTGCGCGGGCCCCTGGGAGGCGTCGGGCAAGCGGGCTGCGCGCCGCAAAAAAGTCCGGTCGACCGAACCAGGCATGGCCGTCGGAATAGGCTCCGAACCCACCGACGAGGATCTGGGTCAGGTAAGAACGACCGTCTCGGTAGAGCGTGGGTAGGCTCTCAGCGCCGCCGCCGGCGAGCAGTCCGGCAAGCTGTGCAGGTGTACCCGGCCCGGGACCAACAGTGTCGACCTCAACGCGCAGGATGAGGCCGGCTTTCGCCGGTGCATCGGCGAGGCGGTAGGCGATGTGGCCGCTTCCGAGCCGCTGGCGCGGCTCGGCCAGTGCCCCCTCCACGAGGGCCTGGGAATAGGCCCGGCGTTCGAGGCCACCCAGCCTCTCGCGCAAGCGGGCAACGACGGCGCCGTCACGGGCGGCATTGCCCGAGCCGCGGACGAGAACGACGTCCACCTGGTCGATCAACGCGCCTTCGGCCTGGCCGGCCAGTGGTACGGTCGCTGGCTCAGCCTCAGCCGGGTTAGCCATCCCGAGCGCCAGCAATACCAGGGTCGGAAGAAGACAAGCCGCGACGAGGCTCCGCTGGCATCTCATCGGCTGAACTGCTGGACGACGCCACCGCCCGCCCTGGAGTCCGCACCGCAACCATCGAAGTCCCGGCTCTGACCGCGTCCAACGGCAACCATGTCGCGGGCGATCACAAAAAGCACTCCAGCGACGATCATGGCAGAGGCACGGTGCGATCGGGATCCGGGCGGCCGGCGGCATAGTCGCTGGCATTGCCGAGCGTCGTCTCCGCGATGTCGTTCAGCGCCTCGCGCGTGAGCCAGGCCGAGTGAGGTGTGATGAGGCAGTTCTTGAAGGTGGTGAGGAGCTGCAGCGTGTCGTCCTGGACGATCTTGGCCGCATGGTTCTCGAAGAACAGCCCGGCCTCATCCTCGTAGACGTCGATGCCGAGATACCAGACGGTCTCGAGGTTCTTCAGCGCCTCGATGGCGGCACGGGTATCGATGAGCGGCCCGCGGCCGGTATTGATGAGCACCGCGCCGCGCTTGAACAGCTTCAGGCTCTCGGCATTGATCATGTAGCGCGTCTCGGGGGTCAGCGGCGCCGTCAGGATGACGATGTCGGAGGAAGCGAAGAGCTCCTCGCGCGGCACGTAGCGCATGCCGATCGCGGTCATCTCGTCATGGGGATAGGGGTCGGCGCCGAGAAGCTTGCAGCCGAACCCCTTGAGGATATGCGCGGTCGAGCGGCCGATATTGCCGGTGCCGACGATCCCTGCGGTCTTTCCCGCCAGGGTGAAGCCGACCAGGTTATCCATGGCGAAATTGCCATTGCGGACGCGGTTGTACTGGTGGTGGATGTTGCGGACCAGCGACAGGACCATGCCGACGGCGTGTTCCGCGATCGAGGCGGGCGAGTAGGCGGGAACCCGCATCACCGTCATGCCGTGCCCGCGGGCGGCTTTCAGGTCCACCTGGTTGAAGCCCGCCGAGCGACAGAGGATGAGCTTGACCCCGCCGCGCGCCAGAATGTCGAGCGCGGCCGCGTTGCAGGTGTCGTTGACGAAGATGCAGACGGCATCGCAGCCGTCCGCCAGCGGCGCGGTGGTGGGGTTGAGGGCCGCATCGATGTAGCGGATCTCGTGGCCGAAGCGGCTGTTTACCGCGTCGAATTGCGGCTTCTCAAAGTCCTTGGCGTAGAAGAAGGCGATACGCATCGGCGGCCTCGATGGTGATGGGTTCAGGCGGTCTTGGCGCGCCACACGACAGCGGCGCGGATGACCAGGGTGACGAGGAAGCCGGCGAGAACAGCGACCGGCTGGGAGACATCGGCCATCCGCAATGCTGCCAGGACGGCCGATCCGACAAACAGGGCTTCCAGGACGAAGACGCCCGGGCGCAGCGCGCTGGGGAACTCGTTGAGCAGGACGTCGCGCAGGATGCTGCCGAAGGCCGCGCTGACGGCCCCGAAGAAGGCGCACAGGATCCAGAGCTGCAGCATCGCCATGACGCCGGAGCCGACCACGGGCGAGAGAAGCGTGAAGGCTTTCGCAGCGCCCAGTGCGCCCAGCGAGGCGAGCGCCACAGCTTCCGCCGTCTCCTTCACCAGCGTGTCGCGCCGTGCGATGGCCACCCGCAGGAGATCCAGGTTGGCATAAGCGACGGCGAGGAAAAAAATGGCCACGATGTAGAAGGGAAACGCGACCCAGAAAAAGGGTTGGGCCGCCGGACCGAGCATGATGTCGCGCAGCGTGCCGCCGCCGAGCGCCGTGGCGAAGGCGCAGAGGAATATGCCCAGCGTCGACAGGTTCTTGGCCTTGGCGACGATCATCGCATTGATCGCGAAGGACAGGATGCCGAGCGTCTCGAGATAGATGAACCAGACGGGTCCGGAGCGCATGGCCGTTGCTCAATCCAGTTCCTGGACGCCGCCGCCCGAGACGGTCAGCACCTGGCCACTGATCCAGGCCGAGGCTGGCGCGCACAGGAACAGCGCCGCATTGGCGATATCGTCGGCCTGGCCGAGCCGGCCGAGCGGGGTATGTTTCAGCATGGCCTGTTCGATGGCGGGGGTGAGCACTTTGGCGAGCGCATCGGTCTTGATCGCGCCCGGCGCGATGGCGTTGACCCTGATCCCCATGGGACCGAGGTCGAAGGCAAGGTTGCGGGTCAGGTGGTTCACCGCGGCCTTCGACGAGCCATAGGAGGCCATTCGGACGTTCTTGTTCTCGCCGGCCATGGAGGAGATGTTGACCACCGCGCCACCACCGGCGGCCTTCATGTGCGGCGCCGCCAGCTGGGTCAGACGAAACAGCGAGAAGACGTTGAGCTTGTAGGCCCACTCGAAGTCGCTCATCGGCATGTCGAAGGGCTTGGGTCCGCCGCCTCCGGCATTGTTGACCAGGGTGGTGAGGGCGCCGAACGTGTCGAAGGCTGTCTTCACAGACGCCTGAAGATCATCCTCGCGCGTGACGTCGCAGGCGAGGCCGATAGCCCGGCCACCCGTGCCGCGGATGACCCCTGCAACCGCATCAGCGGTCTCTGCCTTCAGGTCGGTGACGACCACAGCGGCCCCTGCCTCGGCCAGGCGGAGGGCGGTGGCCCGGCCGATGCCCGCCCCGGCACCGGTTACCAGCGCCACGGCTCCGGACAAGCTGAACAGGCTTTCGATCGACATCGGCAGTCCTCCGCAAGGCCGGCAGTGTCGATGGATGAGCACGGGAGCGGCAAGACAGTACCTGCCCAGAATGGGCACCTTGTTCAGGGCTACTTTTTTGGTTTGGCCGGGACCGTTGACGTCGGAAGGGCCGAGTTCCGCCGCATTGGGAGCAGTGCGGCACGCGCATAGACTATCTGCTCCGGGCACTCACCCGATGGTCCGCTTGTCCAGTCCCGGCCGGCCATGAAACGGGTCGCGCGCCATCTGCCTGCCATCCCTGAACCCGCGGCTGTCCTGGAAACGGGGGACAGCGAGTGATCATGATCCCCACCGCCACGCTTCCGAGCCAGGGTCAGCGGATCGCGATGCGCGCAGCCGCTGATTGGGCGCCTGGATCGTGGCGCGCTGCCACGCCCCGCCGTCGATCCGGTACTCGACGGTGTTGACGCCATGCTGTGGCGCCCAGGCATAACCGCGCATGGTCTGACGACCTGCACTGAGCTTCGGATGGTCGCAGAAGGGTAAAACTCCTTGCGCAGGCCGTCCTAGAGGGGCAGGCCGACATAGTTCTCGGCCATGACGGCGCGGGCGGCCTGGGACGATTGCAGCAAGGCGAATTCGGCGCGCTGCATGCGCTGCTCGAATGGCGTGTAGCTGTCGAAGCGGTGCAGCAGCGTCGTCATCGACCACGAGAAGCGCTCGGCCTTCCAGATGCGGTCGAGAGCCCGGGCGGAATAGTGGTCGATGCCGGTGCTGGAGCGTTCCAGAAAGAACTCGCGGAGTGCCGATCCGAGATAGTGCACGTCGCTCACAGCCAGGTTCAAGCCCTTCGCACCCGTGGGCGGGACGATATGGGCGGCGTCTCCGACGAGGAAGAGACGCCCGAAACATAGCGGTTCCGCGACGAAGCTGCGCAGCGGTGCGATGGATTTCTCGATCGAAGGTCCGGTGACGACATCATCGGCAACGGCAGGTCCGACCCGCCGGCGCAACTCGTCCCAGAAGCGATCGTCGGACCAGTTCCTGACATCGTCGCTCAGATCGCACTGGATGTAGTAGCGGCTGCGATGAGGCGATCGCATGGAGCACAGGGCAAAGCCCCGCTTATGCGCCACATAGATGAGTTCGTGGGAGCACGGGGGGACATCGGCGAGAATTCCGAGCCAGCCGAAAGGATAGGTGCGCTCGAAGGTGTTGAGGCCCTTGTCGGCAACCGTGCGCCGGCTGACCCCGTGAAAACCGTCGCATCCGACGACGATGTCACAGGAAACCCGATGGGTGACGCCATCCTTGACGAAGGTGACGAAAGGGTGCGGCGTGTCGATGTCGCCGATGGCGACGTCAGCCGCTTCGTAAATGCTCGCAGCACCAAATCTGCTCCGCTGGTCCATCAGGTCGCGGGTGACCTCGGTCTGGCCATAGACCGTCACCGTCTTGCCTCCGGTCAGGCCGTTGAGGTCGATGCGCAGCACTTCGCCGTCGACACAAAGCGCGAAGCCGTCGTGCGGCAGGCCTTCGGCGCGCAGACGCGCATCCACGCCGGCCTGGGTCAGCACATCGACAGTGCCCTGTTCCAGGACACCCGCCCGAATGCGACCCAGCACATAGTCCGGGGATCTGGCCTCGACGATGAGGGCATCGATGCCGGCGCCGTGCAGAAGGGAGCCGAGCAGCAATCCCGACGGGCCGCCGCCGACAATGACGACCTGATAACGGGGGGACGGCTTTTCGAGTGAGGGGTTCATGACTGCAACATCCCCGTCGCCGGGAAGCCGCCGGCCGTGCTGCCGGGCAAGGACCGGACGATGTCCGCAACGCCGTCGCGGGCCTGGTCGAACAGCTGGGGCGGGGCGGCGTCGAACTGCACCGACAGGAAGCTGTCGATCCCGATGCGGTTGCCGGAGGCCTCCTGCACCCTGCGCGACGACGACAGCGGGAAGCGCTGTTGGGCGCTTGAGACGGGGGGAAGGTCATGGTGCAGACGCCGCGTGACCTGCGGGGTCTGCCCCCGGGCGATCGGCATCACCGCAGGGATGCCGGCGGCGGCGCCGGCAAGAGCCCGCGCATGGCGGCGGATGGGCGTCATGACAGATGTCCTCCTTGTCCTGATCACAGCGATCCCTGCGCCGGACCACAGCAACCGGCGGGGCGCTTGCTTTTTTCTGGAGACCGCAGGCAAGCGGCCCATGTGCCGGGCCTTATTGCCTGGCCCGTTTGGGGTGGCGAGAGGCCGGACGCAGGCGTGGCGCCACTGCCGAACGACTCCGCCTGCAGCCTGACTCAGGCAACGAAAACGTGGATCAATTCCTTGAAGACCTCTCCGAGGCTTTCCCCTTCATGGAATGGGGCAGGCCTGCGATGACCAGTTGATGCAGTGACGCTACCCTATTGCGGCGCCGACCAGTATAGGGGAGCATGAGAAAAACTTGGACGAAACTGGTTGAACCAATGAAACCAAGCGGCGGCTCGTTCTACCGCATTCCGGTCTTCGGGCTGTATGGCCTAGCCGCAGCCAGCGGCGCTGCCGGATATGCCCATATCGAGCCGATCAGCTTGCGGGCGCCGGCCAATGACTGGCATATCTCGACGCACCGGCATGCAGAACTCGCCCAGTGCATTCTGGTCACGGCCGGCGGCGGCGACCTCACGATCGAAGGTCGCACCATCGCCATGGAACCGCCCTGCATCGTGTGGCTGCCGGTGGGCGTCGTGCATGGCTTCCGGTTCATCCCCGGGACCGAAGGGCTGGTCCTGACCGTGTCCCACGATGTCGTCGACGCGGCCACGCGGGCTGGACCGGACAGCGGTCGCCTTGCCTATGTCGCATCAGAACCCCGGTTTGCCGCCTTGTCCGCGGCCGGCGAGATCGGCATCGATGTCGCCGGACTCATGTCGGCCCTCGAGCGCGAACAGATGCTGCCCCGCACCGGAAGCGACACGGTCATTGTCTCGACCATCAGTCTGCTGCTGGTGGCCATGCTGCGCCTGAAGACGCTCGATACGCTCGACAGCCATCTGGGGTCGGTGCAAGCCTCGGAGTTCCGCCGCTTCCGGCAAGTCGTCGAGACCCGATTTCGCCAGCAGCCGACGGTCCGCGAGATGGCGCGGGACCTGGGCATCACCCCCGACCGCCTGCACTCCATCACGACCAGGGCCGTCGGCAAGGGACCCCTCGCCATTCAGCACGAGCGCATCATCCTCGAATGCAAAAGGGAACTCATCTACACGCTCAAGCCCATCTCGCAGATCGCATTCGACTGTGGCTTCGAGGATATTGCCTATTTCAGCCGGTTTTTCAGCCGGCATACGGGGACGGCTCCCCGACAGTTCCGCGACCTCCATTCCACGTACAAGATCAGACATGAAGACCGAACGGCTTGAGACACAGCCAATCGCCGATGAACCGGCATATGATTCCGATGTCCGCATGGTGACATCGCACCACCGGTAATCACCTCAACGCGCAGCAATGGATGTCGCGATCGACATCTGGGAGAGCAAAGACCGGCGCGTCGCCGGAGCCATAGGATGCCGCGAGGGCGCGCGCGGTGAACACACTCGCTGCACAGACGGTTCTGCCCTCACTGACCATCGTCATGGCGGCTTCACCGCTCGCTCTGTTCCACAAGCCGATCCGCCGCCGTGATGTCCCCCCCACGATGGCCGCCGGCGGCCGGCTTGCGCCGAGCTGGCGATTTCGGCTGGTTCATGATGCACCTGACTGCTGCCGGGCCACGTCATCGAGAACCTGCTCCACGGCCCGCAGAAGCCGCTGCCGCGCCGCATCGGAGGGCGCCTGTTCGATCTGCTCACCGAGACGTGCGAGGAGATCGGCACGCACATTGTGCCAGTCGAGCATCGCGGCGGCTCCCGGCAGCAGGCGCGAAGGAGCCAGATCGACCTGCCGCGCCTGCCGCGCGTCGAGCGTGAACGTCTGGTCGAGAGCAGGCGTGATCAACTGGTCCGGCGGACATCCGTCCTTCGCAAGCCGACGGGCGAGCCCGGCCAGCGCATCCGGTTCGCCATGGGTGAGGAAAATGCTGCCTCCGACAGGGCGGCGCGCCCGGACCCAGCCGACCAGTCCCGCGGCATCGGCATGGGCCGAATAGGCATCGAGGGTGCGGATTCGTGCCCGCACCCGCAGGTCCTCGCCCTGGATCCGGACGAGCTGCTTGCCGTCGACCAAAAGCCGTCCCAGTGTTCCGACGGCCTGGAAGCCGGTGATCAGCACCGTCACTTCGCGGCGCCAGAGAAGCCGCTTGAGGTGCCCGCGGATGCGGCCGGCATCGCACATGCCGCTACCTGCCAGGATGATGTGCCAGTCGCGCAGCCTTTCGAGCCGGTCGCTGTCCTGGGCCTTCATCAGGTAGTGGATCTGCGACGCTCCCCGCAGAGCCTCGAAGGGATTGGCCTGCGTGTCGCGGTTCCAGCCGCGCTGCAGGAAGACATCCGTGGCCTCGATGGCCAGCGGCGAGTCGAGGAAGATCTCCGCGCGCGGGGCCTCGCCGGACTCCATGACCGCAACGAGATCCAGGAGCAGTTCCTGGGCGCGGCCGACAGCGAAGGTCGGCATGAGCAACGGGCCGCCGGCGGCGTGGGCGTCGCGCAGCTCCGCGGCGAGCAATGCGCGGCGCCGGGCCGTGTCGATCGGGGGGCGGTCGCGATCTCCGTAGGTCGACTCGACGACGAGGTGGCTGACACCCTGCGGCCCGGTCGGGTCGGGCAGGTAGTCCTGCCCGCCGGGGCCGAGGTCACCGGAGAAGAGGATGGTGGTCTGATCCTCGCCGTCTCCCACCATGACCTCCACCGAGGCCGCACCGAGCATGTGTCCGGCGGTCCAGAACCGTGCCCTGACGCCGGGCGCGACTGCGACGATCTCCTCGAACTTGACCCGCCGGAACAGGCCCATGGTCTGCCTTGCATCGCGCGCGGTGTAGACAGGTTCCACCGGCTGCCGCCCGCGCTGCTGGTTCCGCCGATTGAGAAATGCCACTTCCGATTCCTGGATGTCGCCGGCATCGGCCAGCATCACCTCGCACAGGTCGCGTGTCGGGGCCGTGGCGAAGATCGGACCCGTATATCCCGCCTTCATCAGCTTAGGCAGCATCCCGGAATGGTCGATATGCCCATGGGTCAGCAGTACAGCGTCGATCGAGCCGACATCGAAGGGGAAGGATTCGTAGTTGAGCGCCTTCAGGGTCTTCGATCCCTGGAACATGCCGCAATCGACGAGGATGGCGAAGCCGTCGCCGCTCAGCCGGGCGCAGAAGCCTGTGACGCATTCGGCCGCGCCGTGGAAGGTCAGTGTAAGGGCCATGCCAGCTCCTGTGAGATGCAGGACGTCGCGGGACGCCCGCTCCGAGAGAGGCTCCGCGGGACGTCCAGCCGCCCGCGAAACCGATCATGGTTCAGACAAGGACCTGTGGGTCCCCCCTGCCGGCGACATGGCCGCGGAAGGGCGCGGCGGGCCGCCCCATGGGGTCGATCACGTAGCTGGATAAGTCCTCGCATGACCGGCTGAGCCCGGCCTCTTCGGCGCCGTATCGGCCCTGCTGCGCCGGTGACAGGTTGCCGACCAGACAGTTGGCCACTTCCACCGCGGCCACGCAGTGCCCCTGGCCGAGGATCCAGGCGCGTGTGGTGCCGGTCAGCGCATTGGCCGCCAGATAGCCCATATAGGCTGGGGCGACATTCAGGGATCCCCCCACGTGCCCTTCCGGGTTCGCCTTGAATGCCTCCGGCGGCAGCGGCGCGCCAGACAGGGCGACCCGTCGGGCATAGGTCATGTGGACGATCAGCCACATCGTGGCACTCGTCAGGCGATCGGCGGCGGCCAGACGCTGGAATACCGCACCCACCGACGCCGCTCGCCCCGTCGCGCCGCGGTAACGGGCGAGTTCATCGATCCGTTCGCAGGTTTCAGGCATGTGGGAGATCACGCCATAGCCATGCTTCCAGTGTTCAAACGCGGTCATGGTCATGCTCCACCCCTGTTTCCGGTGGTTGAGGGGCGAGCCCGCGTCATGGTGCCCCCGTCTCGGACAGGGCCTTGGCGATCAGCGCCGCAACCGGGATGGCATTGGTCGGATGGGCGATCGTGTCCGTCGACACGACACGCCCCGCCACGGCCGAGACCGCGGCAAATGCGTCTCCGCCGAAGAGCGCATGGACGACGACGCAGACCGGCGGCGCGAAGCCCCTCTCCCGCAGGGCAGCACTGGCGGCCACCAGGGTGCGTCCCGACGCGGCGATATCGTCGACCAGGACAGGCTGTCGCCCCGCGAATGGCGCGAGGTCAGGCAAGCGGATCCGGACGTCCCGGTCGCCGTGGCGCTGCTTGTCGAGCACCGCCAGCGGTGCGCCGGCGTGGGCTGCGACCTCGCAAGCCCATTGGCGGCTCTCGGCGTCGGGGCCGATGACCAGCGGATGGGGGATCTCGCGGGCGATCCATTGGCCCATGAGCGGAGCGGCATGCAGGGTGAGCGCCGGGATCGTGTAGAGGGCGTCGAGCGTGGCGAAACGGTGCAGGTGCGGATCGACTGTCACCAGACCGTCCACCAGCCCGGCAAGAAGCCGGGCGAAGCTTCGCGAGGTGACGGCCTCGCCGCTCAGGAAGCGGGCATCCTGGCGCATGTAGCCGAGGTAGGGCGCCACCAGTCCGATGCGGCGGGCGCCCAGGTCACGGAGTGCATCGGCCACAAAAGCCAGGGTGAGAAACCGGTCATCGGGACCGGGCATCTCGCCGACGATCAGAATGGAACAGCCGGCCGGGTCGAAGCTCAGACGCACATAGTGCTCGCCGTCGGGGAAACGCCGCGTCTCCACCCCGCCTCGGCCAAACCCTCCTGCCTGAACCAACCGGTCGGTGAAGGCTTCGGCACCCGGCAAAGGCAACAGGATGGGACCGGTCATGGCTCGATCACCAGGATGTCCGGATGGGCGCGGGCAAAGTCGAGCGCATAGGCGAGTTCGCCCGCAGCCTCGGCGTGCACGGTCATAAGGGGCTCGCCGGCGATCACCTCGCTGCCGAGCCGGACGTGGAGATCGATCCCGGCCGCCTTGTCGTCAGGGGCTCCCGCGAGCTTGGCGAGGCGTGCCAGGACGCGGTTGTTGATCGCGATCACGCGACCGCTTCGCTCTGCGATGAGCGGGCGGCTCACCGTGGATCTCGGCGGTTCGCGCAGGCCGCCCTGGGCTTCGCAGATGCGCTGGAACGTGGCATGGGCGCGGCCGTCGGCGAGGGTTGCCGCTGCCAGTGCGGCGCCATTTCCGGCTGCGGCCCGTCCGGCCAGTTCGAGAGCAGCGCCGGCCAGCAGGCAGGCGCGGCGGCGGAGGTCGGCCGGGGCGTCCTCCTGTTGCCGCAGCACGGCGAGAACGTCGCGCGCCTCGAGGGCCGGCCCGATCCCGCGCCCGACCGGCTGCGTGCCGTCGGTCGCAACGCATCGGACGGTGACCCCGCAGGCTCGGCCGACCGCGGTCAACATGGCCGCGATCGCCTCGGCATCCTCCTGCGAGCGAACCTTGGCGGTCGGGCCGACGGGAATGTCGATGACGACGTGGCTGCAGCCGGCGGCCAGTTTCTTCGACAACACGGACGCCACCATCTGCCCGGGTGTGTCGACCTCGAGGACCCGCTCGACGCGGATCAGCAGATCGTCGGCAGGGCTGAGATCGACGGCCCCGCCCCAGACGAGGCAGGCGCCCTCCCCCTCGACGACACGCCGCATGGCGGCGATGTCCATGTCGACCGTGGTCAGCGTCTCCATCATATCGGCGGTCCCCGCAGGCGACGTGATGGCGCGGGATGATGTTTTGGGAACGACGAGGCCTTTGGCGGCGAGGATCGCAACAATGATCGGGGTGGTGCGATTCCCCGGCAACCCGCCGACGGAATGTTTGTCGATCACCTGCGCATTCGGCCATGCGAGCTGGCGGCCGGCGCCCACCATGGCGCGTGTCAGGTGAACGACCTCATCGAGGTCGAGCGGCAGCGTCGAACAGGCGGTGATGAAGGCGGCGAGATGGATCTCGCTGCAACGCCCGGCGGCGATGTCACCGACGATGCTCTTCATCTCGGCCGCATCCAGGCGCCGGCCGAAGATCCGGCGGCGCAGGATCGAGGCGGAACCGAGAGCGGGTGGATGGCGGATGACGATCGGGTCTCCCTCGGCAACACCGAGACGGTGCCAGGCGGCCTCCGACAGGCCCGCCTCGCCGTCCCGGAGCATGTCGCCACCGATCTGGTAGAGCGTGGCCAGAACCTCGCGTCCGCGGGCGACGAGCAGAACCTGAGAGCGTGGCGCATGGCCCTCGGAGCGACACACGGCGCAATCGAGCCGCATGAGCACGAAGGCCTCATGCTGCGCATGGAGCAGCAGGCGTCGCGCCGACACCGTGGGGGGCCCGGGAGGCTCGTGGTCTGCACGGACGACATGGTGTCCTTCGGGCATGAGACACTGCGTGGACCGGCTTCGTCGGGCAGGCGCGATCGCCATCAAGACGATGGATTTGGGGCCGAACCTGCCAACGTCGCGGTCATGCGTAGAAAGGATGCCGCAAGAGGGGCCGGGCCGGCTTTGTTCCCGATCAAAAGCCGGCGCCTGAACTCATCGCGATGGATTGGACGCGTTTCCATCGGCGGACAGGGTCAACCCAAGACGCTTCCCTGCGGATTCGGCAGTTCAGGGCGCAGGGCGACCGATTCGTCGCTCCCCTCACTCACGCGCCGCTGCGGTGAGCCGCTCCGACGGCACTTCTTTTGAGATCTGCACAAAGCGGGCTTTAGCCGGACCCGGAAGGACCGCTGTCGGGGATGCTGATGGTCGGAGCGGAAGTCTCAGTCTCGCGGCTGTCGAGCCATGCCGTGCAAACCGCAGACCTTCAGCGCGTTTCGAAAGCGGACATGCCGGCATCGTCCATCGTTGGCCGAGTCCGGTCTCAGGGCGCGGCGGTACAAATCAGCGATACATCGTTGATCTTGCGATCCTGGTAGGCACTATCAACCGTCATGGAGAGCAGCGTCGCGCCAAGCCTGGTTTCCAGAAGAAGATGAAACTTGCCCCGCACTTCACCCAAGCTCACGGACAAGCTGGTGCCAGTTGCGGTGGAAGTCAGGTTGATCACCACCTCGTGCGTCGCATTGGGCCCGAACAGGTCCAGCGCAAGCGGAGAGTCGATGCGAACGGTGCCGACGGCCGTTGCGCCTGGAACTGGAGCGCCATCGAAACGGCCTGTCAGTTCGCATCTCGCACTTGAGGCTGCCGCCACCTGGTCGGCGCCGAACAGGAAAGCGATGGCAAGGGCTGCGAAACCTGTCCGTCGCATCTTCAAGCCTCCGCGTCCCGCCGCTCACCGAGATTGGACCGGGGCAGTCGCGGTCCGCAATGGGCGTTTTTTTGCAGCCCGCGGGGGGCGGATGCGGACGTGTTGATTTTTTTTCGAGCCTCTGTCGAAACCGACGGGCCAGCCGCGTCCTTGGGACATCGGAACAGAAAAGAAAGGCTTCCCGATGCAGTCCCTCCCGGTCACCTCGCTCTACATCCTGCCGCTCGGCGTCATCTGGTTCACCCTCTGGATGGGTGTCAGTTCGGCCCGCTCCGCCCTCGCCTGCTCCATCGGCGATGCGAACAACCCGGTCCTGCTCCAGAAGATCCGCCGCCACGGCAACTTCATCGAATGGGTGCCCTTCGTCCTGGTGCTGATGATCGTCAACGAGGCGCAGGGCACATCGGCGCCGTGGCTCCATGCCGCGGGCGCATTGCTGCTGATCGGGCGTATCACCCACCCGTTCGGCCTCGCCATCGACAATGCGGGTCATGCCCTGCGCTATGTCGGCAACGGCACGAACATGCTCGCCGTCGCCATCCTGCTCATCTCGCTCGCCCGCCGGCTGATCGGTCTGTGACGACCCCGACCAAACCCCACACCGAGGATCTTCCCATGAAGTACATGCTCCTGATCTACAGCAATCCCGACCTCCAGCCCGCCTATGGCACGCCGGAGTTCCAGGCCATGATGGGCGGCTACTTCGCTCTCAACGAGCGGCTGAAGGCCGACGGCGTCATCCGCGGCGGCGAAGGCCTGAAAGGCGTCGAGACGGCGACGTCCCTGCGCGTGCGTGCCGGCAAGGCCGAGACGATGGATGGACCGTTCGCCGAAACCAAGGAGCACCTCGGCGGCTATTATATCGTCGAAGTGCCTGATCTCGACGCCGCCCTGCGCTATGCAGCGATGATTCCCTCGGCGCATTTCGGCACCATCGAGGTGCGCCCGCTGATGGACTACAATCCCGCGGGTTGAACCATGACACCAGCCGCCTCTTCGGCCATTGCCGTCACCCAAGCACTCGACGCGGTCATGCGCGAGGACAAGGGGCGGCTGGTGTCGGCCCTCATCGTCCGTCTGAAGAATTTCGAACTGGCCGAGGACGCGCTGCAGGAGGCCATGGCGTCGGCGGTGGCGCACTGGAGCCGCAGCGGACTTCCGGCTTCCCCACAGGGCTGGCTATTGCAGGTCGCCTGGCGCAAGGCGCTCGACCGCATCCGTCGCAGCCAGACAGAGGCGCGGACCGCCGAGGCGCTTCAACCCTTCATCGGCGCGGAGATCGGCGAGGCGCCGGACCTCATCAGCGACAACCGCCTGCGCCTGATCTTCACCTGCTGTCATCCGGCGCTGGACCAGAAGAGCCGCGTGGCCCTGACCCTTCGCACCATCTGCGGCCTCACCACCGGCGAGGTGGCCGCCGCCTTCCTGGACCAGGAAGCGACCATGGGCCAGCGCCTGTCACGGGCCAAGGCCAAGATCGCCGCAGCCCGCATCCCCTATGGCGTGCCGGAAGCCGATGCGCTCGCCGAGCGGCTTCAGGGGGTTCTGGCGGTCATCTACCTGATCTTCAATGCCGGCTACTCCGCGACACCCGACCGGACGCGCGACTTTGTCCGGGAAGCCATCTTCCTCGCGCGGCTGGTCGATGGGCTTTGCCCCGGACAGGCGGAGGTGGAGGGCTGCCTTGCGCTGCTGCTGCTCACCCATGCCCGCAGCGCGGCACGCCTGGGACCGGACGGGACCGCAATCGCGCTCGGTGAACAGGACCGCAGCCTGTGGGATGCTTCGGCGATGCGCGAGGGATTGTCGCTGCTCGACCGCGCCATGCACCGCCGGGCGCCGGGTCCCTATCAGATCAAGGCTGCGATCGCCGCCTGTCACATGCAGGACGACAGTTCGGACTGGCCGCAGATCCTGGCGCTCTATGACAGCCTGCTGCGCTTCGAGCCGACTTCCGTCGTCATGCTCAACCGCGCCATCGCCCTGGCCGAGACCGGCGCCCTGGAAGCCGCGCTGCAGTCCCTGGCGGGGCTGGCAGACGCCCTTGCTGATTACCAGCCCTTCCACGCCGCCCGCGCCGATCTGCTGGCGCGCGCCGGCCGAACAGCCGAGGCGCTGGACGCCTATGGCATGGCGATCGCGCGCGCCGGGTCGCAGGCGGACGCCCGGTTGCTGTCGCGCAAGCGCGACAGGGCGCGGTCGCCATAGCCCCTTTCGCCGCGTCGGCAAACCGGCATAGTTCATGCTCCCCGAGGGGACATGCGCCGCCGGCGGCGCCGCAGTTCAAGGAGATTCCATGACGTTCCGCCAGAGCATCGGCCAGCGCACCCATCGCTTCCGCGACCTGAAGGACCTGATGGCGAAGGCGACGCCGCTGCGCTCCGGCGACCAGCTCGCCGGCATCGCCGCCACCAGCGCCGAGGAGAACATCGCCGCGCGCTTGGCGCTGGCCGACCAGCCGCTGACCCTGTTCCTCACCGAGGCCGTGGTGCCCTACGAGACCGACGACGTCACGCGGCTGATCATGGACAGCCACGATGCCGCGGCCTTCGCGCCAGTCCGGCACCTGACGGTGGGCGGCTTTCGCGACTTCCTCCTGTCGGACGCCGCGACGCGCGAGGTTCTCTCGGGTCTGGCACCGGGCATCACGCCGGAAATGGCGGCCGCCGTTGCCAAGATCATGCGCAACCAGGACCTGATCGCGGTGGCGCGCAAATGTTCGGTGGTGACGGGCTTCCGCAACACGATCGGCCTGCCGGGCACCATGGCGGTGCGGCTGCAGCCGAACCACCCGACCGATGATGCCCGCGGCATTGCCGCCGCCATCGCCGACGGACTGCTGCATGGCGCGGGCGACGCCACGATCGGCATCAATCCCGCCTCGGACAACCTGGCGACGCTGGGGGACCTGCTGAAACTGCTCGACGAGCTCATCACCCGTTTCGCCATCCCGACCCAGGGCTGCGTGCTGACCCATGTCACCTCGTCGATCGAGCTGATCGGACGGGGGGCGCCGGTCGACCTCGTCTTCCAGTCGGTGGCGGGCACGCAGGCGGCCAACCAGGGCTTCGGCATCACCCTGTCGATCCTGCAGGAGGGGCTGGAGGCCGGGCGGTCGCTGAAACGCGGCACGGTGGGCGACAACGTCATGTATTTCGAGACCGGACAGGGCTCGGCGCTGTCGGCTGGCGCCCATCACGGTGTCGACCAGCAGACGCTGGAGGCCCGCGCCTATGCGGTCGCGCGCGCCTATGAGCCGCTGCTCGTCAATACGGTCGTCGGCTTCATCGGACCGGAATACCTCTATGACGGCAAGCAGATCATCCGGGCGGGCCTGGAGGACCATTTCTGCGGCAAGCTGATGGGCGTGCCGCTCGGGTGCGACATCTGCTACACCAACCATGCCGAGGCCGACCAGGACGACATGGACACGCTCTTGACCCTGCTCGGCGCTGCCGGCGTCAGCTACATCATGGGCGTGCCAGGTGCCGACGACGTCATGCTGAACTACCAGTCGACCTCGTTCCACGACCAGCTCTACATCCGTGACGTGCTTGGTCTCGAACGGGCGCCGGAATTCGCGACCTGGCTGCATGCGCAGGGCATCACCGGTGCAGATGGCCGCCTGACGCCACGGGCGGCTAACGTGCCGCTGCTCGCCGCCCTGACGAGGCTCGCGGCATGAGCGCGGCGATCTGGCGTGACCTCGCGGCGCTGACGCCGGCACGCATCGGGCTTAGCCGGGCGGGTTCGGCGCTGACGACGGCGGAGACACTGCGCTTCGCCCTCGCGCATGCGCGCGCGCGTGATGCGGTGCATGCCCCCTTCGCCGCCGAAACGCTGGCACGGGAGATCGCCGCCCTCGGTCTGCCGGTGGTGGAGGTCGCAAGCGCCGCGGCCTCGCGCCAAGCCTATCTGCTGCGCCCGGATCTCGGACGCCGGCTGGATGCGGCGAGCGAGGCGCGTCTCGCCGTCGACGACCGGGAGCCGGTCGACGTGGCTCTGGTCATCGGCGACGGCCTGTCGTCCAGCGCCGTCCATGCCCATGGCGCGGCGATGGTAGCCGCCCTCCAGCCGCACATCGCCCGGGAGGGCTGGACGCTCGCCCCCGTGGTCATCGCGCACCAGGCCCGCGTCGCGCTGGGAGACGCTATCGGCGGCCTCGTCAGGGCGCGGCTGGTGCTCATGCTGATCGGCGAAAGGCCCGGCCTGTCGTCTCCCGACAGCCTCGGCCTTTATCTCACCTATGCCCCCTCCCCCGGCCGCAGCGACGGCGAACGCAACTGCATCTCGAACATCCATGCCGGCGGCCTGTCGCCAGGCGAGGCCGCCTTCAAGGCCGCCTGGCTGATGCGCGAGGCGCTGGCGCGCCGGCTCACCGGAGTCGCGCTGAAGGACGAGAGCGGACACTGGCTCGCACCGGCGGGAACGGTGCAGGGGGCGTTGGCCGAGACGCGCCGCGGCTGAAGGCTCGGAGGCATTCGGCCCCACCTTGGCCTTTCGGCCTCATCCGTCCACGGCTATCGGGGCGCCTGTTGGAGGTCTGGACAGCAAAAAGCCCCGCCGGGGTGAGCCGATCGGGGCTTTGGGTTTGGTTGCGGGGGCCAGATTTGAACTGACGACCTTCAGGTTATGAGCCTGACGAGCTACCGGGCTGCTCCACCCCGCGGAAGGCGGTGTCTTTGCGGCGCGGAGCCCGGTCGCTGTTGCCGGCGACGGCCTTTGGGCTTTTGCCCTG
>NZ_JALHMP010000009.1 GCF_022843985.1 Phreatobacter sp.
GGTGCCGCCACGCCGGCATCGGGCGGCAGGGCCGTCGGTCCGACCGGACGGGCGTTCCAGGGGGCGCGCCGCGCTTCGGCCCGCGCCCGGTCGCGCTGGGCGCCGACGGTGCGCGATTCGCCAGGCACCGGCGCAACGGTTGACCGCAGTCCGGCGGCTTCGGCATCGCTCGGGGGAGCGGAGAGCGGGTTCGGCGCCGCGGGCTCGATAGGGCCGAGGCCCTGCCAGCCGGCGTCGCGACCGGCATCGTCCGTGCTGGTCGGCGGGGTCGCGGTCTGCAGGCGCTGGGCAAAGGCCGGCGAGCCCGTCCCGGCGAGGACAAGCGCCAGGGCGCTGACACCCAAGAGCAGGCGGGCAATGTGACCCAAGACGCGATTCTTCCCCGCGGATTTCCTCAACAAGTCGTAAAGAGCCGTGGTTAACGCGGGGTTGATGGCCCATGGCTCTCCCTCGCAGAGGGTGCGCCCGGCCAAGCATCATGCTAAGGGTCCGGCCTTCCGCCAGCCCCGTCGGCGCCGGTGTCCCGCCGGATGGTCCGGCCATCGAACTGAGCCATGGCCCATCACGCGTCCTCGTCCGAGCCCCGGTCCACCGCCCTCGCCTCGGCGCTCCGCACCCTGTCGGTCGAGGCCTCCGGCCTCGCCGCGCTCGAGGCTGCGCTGTCCAACGGTCTCGGCGAGCCCTTCGCGGCGGCCGTTGCGCTGCTCAAGGACGTCAAGGGCCGGGTGATTGTCACCGGCATGGGCAAGTCCGGCCATGTCGGGCGCAAGATCGCCGCGACGCTGGCCTCGACGGGGACGCCGGCCTTCTTCGTCCATCCCGGCGAGGCAAGCCACGGCGATCTCGGCATGGTGACCGCCGACGATGCCATCCTCGCCCTCTCCTGGTCGGGCGAGACGGTTGAGCTGCGCGATCTCGTCGCCTTTTCCCGCCGCTTCGGTGTCGGTCTCGTGGCCATCACCTCGGCGGGCGAATCGGCGCTCGGCAAGGCCGCCGACGTCGTCCTCGGCCTGCCGCGGGCCGAGGAGGCCTGCCCGAACGGGCTGGCGCCGACGACCTCGACGCTGATGCAACTCGCCATCGGTGATGCGCTGGCCATCGCGCTGCTGGAGGAACGCGGCTTCACCGCCGCGGATTTCCGCACCTTCCACCCCGGCGGCAAGCTCGGCGCCGTTCTCGCCCAGGTCCGCGACGTGATGCATCAGGGCGCATCCCTGCCGCTGAAGCCACTCGGCACGCCGATGAGCGAGGTGCTGATCGAGATGACCGCCAAGGGTTTCGGCTGCTGCGGCATCGTCGATGCGGTCGGCGCGCTGGCCGGAATCGTCACCGACGGCGACCTGCGGCGCCACATGCAATCCGATCTTCTGGCCATGCCGGTCGAGGCGGTGATGACCCGCGCGCCCAAGACCGCCCGGCCCGACCAGTTCGCGAGCGAGATCCTCGACCTCCTCAACCGCACCAAGATCACCGCGCTCTTCGCGGTCGAAGCGGGGCGGCCCGTGGGCATCCTGCACGTCCACGATCTCCTGCGTGCGGGCGTGGCGTGAACGGCCCGGAGGAGGCCCGCAAGCTGCGCATCGGCATGGCGCTGATGACGCTCGGCATGCTGCTGTTCGCCACCAACGATGCCATCGTCAAGGCCTATATGGGATCGCTGACGGTGGCCCAGTCGCTCGGCGTGCGGGGCCTTTTCGCAACCCTCGGTGTCGCCGCCTGGCTCGCCGTGTCGGGATCGCGGTTCTCGCTGCGCGGCTTCTGGCACCCGCTGGTCGTCGGCCGGTCGCTGGCGGAAGGCCTCGCGGTGTTCTTCCTGTTCCAGGCGCTCTGGCGCATGCCGATCGGCGATGTCACGGCGGTGTCCCAGTCGATGCCGATGTTCCTGCTGCCGATCGCCGTGCTGGTGCTCGGCGAGAAGGTCAGCCCGCTCCAGTGGCTGGTGGTGATCTGCGGCTTCGTCGGCATCGTGCTCATCGCCCGCCCCTTCTCCTCGGGCTTCGATCCGGCGATCGGTCTGGTGCTCGCCACCACGGTCTGTTTCGTATTCCGCGACATCACCGTGAAATTCCTGCCCGCCCACATCGCCTCGGGCACGGTGACCTTTTCCACGGTCAGCGTCGTCATGGTCGCTGCCCTCGCCCTGGCCACGGTGCAGGGTCTCGCCCCCATGGGCATCGAGCAGACGCTGATGATCGGCCTCGCCGGACTTCTGCTGGCCGGCGGTCAGGCCGCCATCATCCAGGCCTTCCGGATGGCACCGGTCTCGCAGGTCGGACCGTTCAACTACACCAAGACCGCCTTCGCGCTGGTCATCGGCATGGTGTTCTTCGGCGAGCGGCCCGATGTCGTGACCTTCGCCGGGATCGGGCTCATCGTCGCATCGGGCATCGCCATCGCGGCGGGGCTGGGACGACCGAAGGCTTAGGCCGCACGCTCACCCCGCCAGCAGGCGCAGGGCGACGATGGCGGCGACGCCGGTGGCAATGACCCCGAGCAGCGGCAGGCGAAGCGCGGCGAGGATGGTGACGGCGCCCGCCAGCGTCTCCGGCCAGCCGGTGGCGAAGAGCGTCGGGGCGATGACGGCGGTCAGCACGGCCGGCGGAATGGCGTCGAGGGCGGCCTTGGCGCGGCCGGCCAGTGCCAGGCGCGCGCCGACCAGGAGGCCGGTCAGCCGGCAGGCATAGGTGGCGAGGGCCATGCCGAGAATGGCGAGGAGGGTCGTGACGTCGAGGCTCATGGTGCGGCCTCCGGCGCGGGGACCCAGACCAGAACGGCCATGCCCATGCCGGCAAAGGCGCCGGCGAGCACGTGCCAGGGCGAGCCGAGCGTCCAGTGGGTGAGGGTCGCCGCCGCGGCGCTGGCGACGACCACGGCGATGTGGCGGCGCGTTGTCACGAAGCTCGCGACAAGGCCGATGAAAATGGCGGTGAAGGCGAAATCGGCGCCGAAGCGGCGGGGGTCGCCGATAATGGGACCGAGGATGGCACCTGCCCAGGAGAAGGCCACCCAGTTGAGCCAGAACACCGCCCCGGCGCGGAGGAAATAGGGGAGGGTCAGCCGGCGCATCGCCGCGCGTCGCTCTGCCAGCGCCCAGTTCTCGTCGGCGAGGACATGGAAACCGAGAAGGCGTGCCCAGAGCGGCATGTGGGCGACCTTGGGGGCCAGGGAGGCGGCCATCAGCACGTAGCGCGCATTGATGAGCAGGGTGGACAGGACGATGGCCGCGACAGGCACGGGGCTCGTCCACATCTCGATCGCCGCGAGTTGGGCGCCGCCGGCGAAGACCAGCCCCGATGACAGCGCGACCGCGAAGGGCGAGAGCCCCTTGCTCGCGGCAATGGCGCCATAGAGCAGGGCCAGCGGCATGGCCGCGATCATGGCGGGGGCGAGTTCGGCGATGCCCTCGCGCCATTCGGACAGGGGGCTGGGGGAGGAATCGGGGGGTGAACCGGTCATGGTCTCTGCATGCCAGAGATGAGGGCCGGCTTCTTGAGCGAAATCGCCGTTCTGTCGCGACGTCTAGGCCGCGGCGGCCTCGTCGCGCACGGCCCTACGGTAAGCCCCGGGCGGCACGCCGATCCGGGCCTTGAAGGCGCGGGTGAGATGGGCCTGGTCGGCAAAGCCGGTCGCGACCGCGGTCGTGGCCAGGCCCGCGCCGGCGCGCAGGCGCATCTGCGCGCGCCGCACCCTGACATCGATGAGATAGGCGTGCGGGGTGAGGCCGACCTGGCGACGAAAGGCGCGGATCAGGTGATGGCGGGACCAGCCCACCGCCGCCGCGAGTTCCGCCAGGGACAGGTCCTCCTGATGGCGGGCCTCGATCATCTCGCGGATGCGGTTGACCGGGACGGCCTCCTCGCCCTCCGGCGCAGGCGCCATGCCGGCATGGAGGACGAGGGTCCGCGCATAGGCGCGCAGCAGAAGCTCCTCGCCGGCCAGGCCCTCGCCGCCCGCCTCGAGCGCGTGATGCGCCGCCGCGAAGAGGCGCGCGCCTTCGGGGTCGTGGACGACGGGATCGCGGAAGAACGGTGCCGCGGCCACGGGACGCCGGGTCACGGCCTCCGCGAGGTCGCGGAGGAAGTCCTGCCCCGGATAGGTCATGCGGTAGGAATAGCCTCCCTCGGCTGGCGCACCGTCATGGACGTCCTGCGGCATGACAAAGACGAGATCGCCCGGCCCTGCGTGACCCTTCCTGCCGAGCGCCGAGACCTTCTCCCAGCCACTCTCGATGGTGCCGATGACGTAGGTGTCGTGCATGTGCGGGGCATAGACATGGGTGCGGAAGGTGGCGCTGAGGCAGTCCATGCCGTCGAGCCTGTGGGCCGCGAAGAAACGCGCCGTCTCGCCGGCCGAGAGCGGCCCGAGGCTCATCAGGTCACTGGTGTCGCCGGCAGGGATCATCCGCGACCTCTTACCACGGGGGACCAGGGGTTCTTGAACAAAAGCGGCCTTCCCGGCAGCTTTTGGCTTTCCGTAACGGCCATCCGTCGTCCGGCCGAGCCGGGTATAGCCTTTGGTCCCCTTGATTTCGGCGAAGGTGCGTTCAACTATCCGCTCCACTTCGCTTCGGTTCCCGATCTAACGGGGTCCTGTGGCGATGCAGAGCCCGAAAACGGGCCTTAGAGGGAATCGCGTTGCATCCGACGGGTGCAACGCTGATGGAAACAGGGAGGACGCCGGCCGTGGCTCACCACGCCGACGCGCGCGCCGTCACCGGTGCTCACGACACATTTCCGAAGCTGCTGGAGCTGAATGCTGTCCGCTTCGCTGCGCGACCGGCCATGCGCCACAAGGATCTCGGAATCTGGCGGACCTGGACCTGGGCCGAGGTGGCCCGCGAGGTGCGCGACTTCGCGCTCGGTCTCGGCGAACTCGGTCTGAAACGCGGCGACAAGGTCGCCATCGTCGGGCGCAACAGGCCGAAGCTCTACTGGTCCATGGCCGCCATCCAGTCCTGGGGCGGGGTTCCGGTGCCGGTCTATTCGGATTCGGTCGCCGACGAGATGGCCTATGTGCTCGAACATGCCGAAGCCTCGATGGCCGTGGTCGAGGACCAGGAACAGGTCGACAAGCTGCTTTCGGTGTCCGAGCGGCTGCCGCACCTCGCGCATGTCATCTACGACGAGCCGCGTGGCCTGAGAGACTATGACCATTCGCGCATGCATGCCTTCGAGGAGGTGCAGGAGATCGGTCGCAAGGCCGCCGGCGATCCCGCCAAGGTGAAGGCGCTGGACGAGGCCATCGCGCTGGGCAAGGGCGCTGACCTCGCGATCATGCTGTACACGTCGGGAACGACGGGGCGGCCGAAGGGCGTGATGCTGTCCAATGACAATGTCATCGTCTCGGCGAAGAACGGCGGATTGTTCGACGGGCTCACCGAGACCGAGGAGACCATCGCCTATCTGCCGCTCGCCTGGGTCGGCGACAACATCTTCTCCTATGCCCAGTCCTATGTGCTCGGCTTCTGCGTGAACTGTCCGGAGAGCGCCGAGACCGTGATGGAGGACCGCCGCGAGATCGGCACCTCCTATGCCTTCGCGCCGCCGCGCGTCTACGAGAACCTGCTCACCCAGACCATGGTGCGCATGGAGGATGCCGGCCCCCTGCAGAAGAAGATGTTCGACTATTTCATCGGCGTCGCCAAGGAATGGGGCGAGAAGATCCTCAACAAGGAGCCGGTACCGCTCGGCGCCAGGCTGCAATATGCGGTGGGCGAGATGCTGGTCTACGGCCCGCTGAAGAACCGCTTCGGCCTCACCAATATCCGCGTCGGCTACACGGCGGGCGAGGCGATCGGGCCGGAGATCTTCAAGTTCTTCCGCTCGCTCGGCATCAACCTCAAGCAGCTCTACGGCCAGACGGAAGCCAGCGTCTACATCACTGCCCAGCCCGACGGCGAGATCTATGCCGACACGGTCGGCAAGCCGAATATCGATGTCGAACTGAAGATCGACGACAACGGCGAGGTTCTTTACCGCTCGCCCGGCGTTTTCCTCGGCTATTACAAGGATCCCGAGAAGACGGCCGAGACCAAGACCGCCGACGGCTGGGTGCGCTCCGGTGATGCCGGTTTCTTCGATCCGAAGACCGGCCACCTGAAGATCATCGACCGGGCCAAGGATGTCGGTAAGCTGCGCTCGGGCGCGCTGTTCGCGCCGAAATATATCGAGAACAAGCTCAAATTCTATCCGAACATCAAGGAAGTCGTGGCCTTCGGTCAGGATCGCGATTTCGTCACCTGCTTCCTCAATATCGACCTGACCGCGGTCGGCTCCTGGGCCGAGCGCAACAATGTCTCCTACGGGTCCTACCAGGAGCTCGCCGGGCATCGGGACGTGCTGAAGACGCTGACCGCTCATGTCGACGCGGTGAACCGGTCCCTCGCCGAGGAGCCGCTGATGGGCGGGGCCCAGATCCGGCGCTTCCTCGTCCTGCACAAGGAACTCGATGCCGATGACGGCGAACTGACGCGCACCCAGAAGGTGCGCCGCGGGTTCATCGCCGAGCGCTACATGCCGCTGGTCGAAGCGCTCTATGACGGGTCGAAGCGTGGCCGGATCCGCACCGAGGTGACCTTCGAGGACGGACGCAAGGGCATCATCGAGGGCGATGTGGAGATCATCGACATGACCGTCCATCCGGTCACCGGCAGCGCGTTCAAGGAGGCCGCGGAATGAGAGCGCCGTCTGCCACCGACATCGCCGCAGGCGAGGTCATCCTCGCCGTCGACAACGTCTCGCTCAGCTTCGGCGGCGTGAAGGCGCTGACCGACGTCTCCTTCGACATCAAGAAGGGCGAAGTGCGCGCCATCATCGGCCCCAACGGCGCCGGCAAGACCTCGATGCTCAATTGCATCAACGGCTTCTACCACCCGACCGAAGGCCGGATCACCTTCAAGGGCGAGACCCGTCCGAAGATGCGCCCGCACGAGGCGGCTGCCGGCGGCATCGCCCGCACCTTCCAGAACGTGGCACTGTTCAAGGGCATGTCGACGCTGGACAACATCATGGCCGGCCGCACCCTGAAGATGAACCGCAGCTTCTTCTGGCACATCCTGCGCTACGGCCCGGCCATGGACGAGGAGATTGCCCATCGCCGCTTCGTCGAGGAGATCATCGACTTTCTCGAGATCCAGCACATCCGCAAGACGCCGGTCGGCAAGCTGCCCTATGGCCTGCAGAAGCGTGTCGAGCTCGGCCGGGCGCTGGCCATGGAGCCGGAGGTGCTGCTGCTCGACGAGCCGATGGCCGGCATGAACCTCGAGGAGAAGGAGGACATGTGCCGCTTCATCATCGACGTGTCGAACCAGTACGGGACGACGATCGCCCTGATCGAGCATGACATGGGGGTGGTGATGGACCTGTCGGACCGTGTGGTGGTTCTCGAATACGGCCGCAAGATCGCCGACGGAACGCCGGACGAGGTCAAGCGCGACCAGCGCGTCATCGATGCCTATCTCGGCGTCGGGCATTGAGGAACGGGTCATGACGGATGCCACCCTGACGACACGCAAGCCGTTCCTCGGCGAGAGCCAGCGCAACGGGCTGATCGCCGGAGGCGTGCTCGCCCTGTTCATCGCCGCGCTGGTGGTGGCGACACAGACCGGCACGATCACGCGCAACGACTGGACCTACAAGATCTTCGTCGACCCCTTCGTGTCGATGGTCGACATGCCGGATCTCCTCGTCCAGACGGTCTGGGAGGGCTTCGTCGCCGGCGTGCTTTATTCGCTCATCGCCCTGGGCTTCGTGCTGATCTTCAAGGCCTCTGGGGTCTTCAACTTCGCCCAGGGCATCATGGTGGTCTTCGCTGCCCTGTCGCTGGTCGGCTTCTACGAGTTCCTGACGCTGACGCTCGGCATGCCGGCGGGCTTCGTCGCCGCCATCGTGGCGATGGCCGGCGCGATCGGAATCATGTTCGTCCTCGCCGTCGCGGTGGAGCGCATCGTGCTGCGCCCGCTGGTCAACCAGCCCGACATCATCATGCTGATGGCGACCGTCGGCCTGACCTATTTCCTCATCGGCTTCGGCGAGTATATCTTCGGCGGCAGCCCGAAGGTGATGATCACCTCGCAACTGGGCCTGCCCACCGGCTCGACCATGCTCGATTTCGCCGGCGGGCGCGTCAATATCCAGCACCTCGATCTGGCTGCGGCGATCATCGCCGCGGTGATGATCGCCGTGCTCGGCTTCTTCTTCCAATACACGCGCATCGGGCGGGCGCTGAGGGCCGTCGCCGACAGCCACAAGGCGGCGCTGTCGGTCGGCATCTCGCTCAACCAGATCTGGGTGATCGTCTGGTTCACCGCCGGCATCGTGGCGCTGCTCACCGGCATCATGTGGGGCGCGCGCTCCGACGTGTCCTTCGCGCTGGAGATCATCGCCCTGAAGGCGCTGCCGGTTCTCATCGTCGGCGGCTTCACCTCGATTCCCGGCGCCATTGTCGGCGGCCTGATCATCGGCGTCGGCGAGAAGATCGGCGAGTTCTACTGGGGCCCGCTGCTCGGCGGCGGCATCGAGAGCTGGCTCGCCTATATCATCGCTCTGATGTTCCTCATGTTCAGGCCGCAGGGCCTGTTCGGCGACAAGATCATCGAGCGGATCTGACCGGAGCGTCCCATGTTCTATCGCGAGGCCGGCCAGTACAAGACGACCTACCAGTCCGATATGGCGATCTTCCCGCTGCGGCAGGATCGCATCGGCATCCTCATCATCCTGGCGCTGGCCTATGTGGCGGTGCCGCTGATGGCGAGCGACTTCATCCTCAAGACCATCATGCTGCCGTTCCTGGCACTGGTCCTGGCGGTGATCGGCCTCAACATCCTCACCGGCTATACCGGCCTCATCTCGCTCGGGACGGCCGGTTTCATGGGGGTCGGGGCCTATGCCTGCTACAAGCTGACGACGCTGTTTCCCGAGGTGAACATCCTCGTCTGGATCCTCGTCTCCGGCTTCTTCTCGGCGGGCATCGGGGTGGTTTTCGGACTGCCCAGCCTGCGCATCAAGGGCCTCTATCTCGCCGTTGCGACCCTTGCCGCCCAGTTCTTCCTGCAATGGGCCTTCGTGCGCATTCCCTGGCTCTACAACTACAATCCCTCGGGGGCCATCGAGGTGCCGCTGCGCACCGTGTTCGGCGTGGCGATCACCGGGCCGACCGCCGCCATCGAGGTCAAATATCTGATCGCCCTGACCTTCGTCGTGGTCCTGACCTGGGTCGCCTCGAACATCGTCCATGGCCGCATCGGCCGTTCCTGGATGGCGGTGCGCGACATGGACATCGCCGCCCAGCTCATGGGCATCAAGCTGCTGGAGACCAAGCTCCTCGCCTTCGCAGTGTCGTCGTTCTATTGCGGCGTTTCCGGTGCGCTCTTCGTGTTCATCTATCTCGGCGGGGCCGAGGCCGGCACCGAGTTCGGCATCCGCCTGTCCTTCATCATCCTCTTCGCCGTGATCATCGGCGGGCTCGGTTCGATGATCGGCTCCTTCTTCGGGGCCGGCTTCATCGTCGCCCTGCCGACCATCCTGAAATTCGGCCTGCCTGCCATCGGCATCGCCATCACCGGCGCGATCGCCGAGAAGATCGTCGTCATGGTGATCGGTGCGCTGACCATCTACCTGCTCATCGTCGAACCGCACGGCCTCGCCCGGCTCTGGCAAATCGCCAAGCAGAAGCTCAGGGTCTGGCCGTTCCCATACTGACACCCATCCACAACGATCGGGCGCCATACGCCCGGCAGCCTTCGATAAAAACCGTTCCAGGGGAACGTTCCAAAGGGAGAACGCCATGAAGACCACCAGATTGGCCCTCGGGCTCGGGCTTGGCCTCGTCGCCGGGTTCGCCGCGGTGTCGCCGGTCGGCGCACAGGAATCGATCAATTTCGTGCACAACACCTACCGGACCGGCGCCTTCTCCGGCTCCGGCATTCCGGTGGCCGATGGTGTGCGCGACTATTTCACCATGCTGAACAACCGCGATGGCGGCATCGGCGGCGTGCGCATCAACTTCGAGGAATGCGAGACCCAGTACGATACCCGTCGCTCCGTCGAGTGCTGGGAACAGGCCAAGGCGAAGAACTCGGTCGTCTACGTGCCCTGGTCCACGGGCGCTGCGCTCGCCACCATCCCGCGCGCGCATATCGACAAGATGCCGATCTTCTCGATGGCCTACGGTCTCTCGGCCGCGGCTGTCGGCAGCACCTTCCCCTGGGTGTTCAATCCGCCGCTGACCTATTGGGACGGCGCCTCCGTCTGGATCCAGTACATCGCCCAGCGCGAAGGCGGCCTCGCCAATCTGCGTGGCAAGACGATCGGGCTCATCCTGCTTGACGCGCCTTTCGGTCGCGAGCCGATCCCGGTTCTCGAGGCTCTCGCCCGCGAGCATGGCTTCACCCTCAAGACCTATCCGATCCCGCCGGCCGAGATGCAGAACCAGTCGTCGACATGGCTCGCCATCCGGCGCGACCGCACCGACTGGGTGCTCGTCCAGGGCTGGGGCGCGATGAACCCCACCGCCGTGCGCGAGGCCGGCCGTACCGGCTTCCCGCGTGACAAGGTCATCGGCATCTGGTGGGCCGGTGGCGACGACGACGCCCGTCCGGCGGGCCCCGACGCCCGCGGCTACCTCGCCCTGTCCTGGCACCAGGTGGGAACGAACTTCCCCGTCATCCAGGACATCATCCGCCATGTGGTCGATCGCGGCCAGTCCAACACGGCCCGCGAGAAGATCGGCGAGAACCTCTACAACCGCGGTGTCTACCAGGGCATTCTCATCGCCGAGGCGATCCGCAACGCCCAGCGCCTCACCGGCAAGCGCGTCGTGACGGGCGAGGATGTCCGCCGCGGCTTCGAGGTGCTCAACATCAGCGCGGCCCGCTGGACCGAACTCGGCGCTCCCGACTTCGCGGCGCCGGTGGCGCTGACCTGCGCCGACCATAACGGCCATCACGCGGCCTTCGTGATCCAGTGGGACGGCACCAAGTGGAACCGCGCCTCCGACTGGATCCGCCCGGACCGTGCCCGCATCCGCCCGATGCTGGAAGAGGCGGCGCGCGCCTATGCGACGTCCAATGCCGGCTGGCCGGCGCGCAGCGAGACCTGCGACCAGCCGTCCTGACACCTGACGGCGGGAGCCGCGGTTCGCCGCGGCTCCCGTCACGCTCGCCTGCCAAGACGTCATGCCCGGGCGTGTCCGGGTCATTCACGACTGATCACCGTCCGTCGGATCGTCGTCGCGGCCCGGAACGCCCCCGGGCCTGACGAGCGGCGGGTATGAGGACCTCCATGACCGCCCAGCCCCATGCGACGCCCGCCCCCGCCCAGGACCTGATCCTGAACGTCAGCAATATCGAGGTCATCTACGACCACGTCATCCTCGTGCTGAAGGGTGTCTCGCTGGTGGTGCCGCGCGGCGGCATCGTCGCCATTCTCGGGGCCAACGGCGCCGGCAAGACAACGACATTGAAGGCGATCTCCAACCTGCTCCATGCCGAGCGCGGCGAGGTCACCAAGGGCTCCATCGTCTTCGAGGGCGAGGAGGTGCAGGCGCGCTCGCCGAACGAACTCGTCCGCCGCGGCTGCATCCAGGTGATGGAGGGGCGGCACTGTTTCGGCCACCTGACCATCGAGGAGAACCTCCTCACCGGGGCCTTCACCCGCCGCGACGGCAAGGCCGCCATCCGCGACGACATGGACAAGATCTACGCCTATTTCCCGCGTCTGAAGGAGCGCCGGCATGCGATGTCCGGCTACACGTCGGGCGGCGAGCAGCAGATGTGCGCCATCGGCCGGGCGCTGATGAGCCGGCCGAAGATGGTCCTTCTCGACGAGCCCTCCATGGGGCTGGCGCCGCAGATCGTCGAGCAGATCTTCGAGATCGTCCGCGACATCAACGCGCGCGAGGGCGTCTCCTTCCTCGTCGCCGAGCAGAACACCAACATGGCGCTGCGCTACGCCACCTTCGGCTACATCATGGAGACCGGCCGCATCGTCATGGACGGCGATGCCAAGGCGTTGCGCGAGAACGAGGACGTCAAGGAGTTCTATCTCGGCGTCTCCGAGGGCGACAAGAAGAGCTTCCGCGACGTGAAGAGCTACAAGCGGCGCAAGCGCTGGTTGGCGTGAGACTGGGGCCATGGGTCGCGGCGTGTCTGCCGCCCCTTGCGCTTTGCAACCGGGCATGACGACTTAAGACGCCATGCCCTTTCTCATCCTCCTCGGCGTCGTCGCCCTGCTCGCCCTGATCTTCGGCCCGCAATGGTGGGTGAAGCGGGAAATGCGCCGCCACGGCGTCGCGCGCGAGGATTTTCCCGGCACCGGCGGCGAACTCGCCGTCCACCTCCTGGAACAGGCCGGGCTTGCCGACGTCACGGTCGAACTGACCGATGCGGGTGATCACTACGACCCGATCGACCGGGTGATCCGTCTGTCCCCGGAGGTCCATGACGGCCGCTCGGTGACGGCCGTGGCGGTCGCCGCCCACGAGGTCGGCCATGCCATCCAGCACCGCGACGGCGACCGCCTGTTCCTCTGGCGCATCCGCATGGCCCAGGCGGCGCAGAAGCTGGAGATCGGGGCCGCCATCCTCTTCGCGACGGCGCCGCTTGTGCTCGCCTTCGTCCGGTCGCCGGTCATCGCCGTCGTCCAGGTCGGCGTCGCCATTCTTCTCCTCGGGTCGCGGCTGGCCATCCATCTCGTCACGCTGCCGATGGAATTCGACGCCAGCTTCGGCAAGGCGCTGCCGGTGCTGTCGGGCGGCGGCTACCTGCAGGAGCAGGACGTGCCCGCGGCGCGCTCGGTGCTGAGGGCGGCCGCCTTCACCTATGTCGCCTCGGCCCTCGTCACGCTCCTCGATTTCACCCGCCTCATCCGCGTCTTGCGCTGAGGGCGCGAGGCCGGCATTTAGAGAGCATGAGCCAAGCTGTTCTCGACCGTTGGTATGCCGCCCTGAAGGCGGGCGATGCGAGCGCCCTCGCCGCCGTGACCACCGACGATGTCATGGTGCGCTGGAACGGCCCGCCGGGCATCGTCCCCTGGGCGGGCGTCTGGGAAGGGCGCACCAAGGTGCTGACCTTCTTCAAGCGCGTCGCCGAGCACCTGGAGATCCTGTCGATCGAGACCGTCGCCCGGATCGAGGGGGACGAGGGCGTGGCCATCGTCCTGGCAGGGCACTGGCGGGTGCGCGCCAGCGGCGAGGAACTGAACGTCCGGGCCGTCAACCTCTTCCGCTTCGCAGGCGACCGCGTCGCGGCCTACGAGGTCTATCCCGACAGCTATGCCTTCGCGAAGGCGCTGGCGAAGGCGTGAGGCGGCGAGGAGGCAGGCACCGCGGGAGTAGTGGTTCCAGGGCCCGATTCCAATGCCCCACCCCCACCCTCCCCGCTGCGCGGGGAGGGTGGGGGTGGGGCATTGACTGCCCTGCCGCCCGCACCCACGAAAAAGGCCGGGCGCGAGCCCGGCCTTCCAACAGCGTCACCGATGCTGCGACTCAGTCCTTGGCGCGCTCGGAATAGGAGCCGTCCTCGGTCATGACGACGATGCGGGTGCCGACGCCGATATGGGGCGGAACCAGCGTGCGCACGCCGTTCGACAGGATGGCGGGCTTGTAGGAGGAGGAGGCGGTCTGGCCCTTGGTGACCGGCTCGGTCTCCATCACCTCGAGCGTCACGCGCTGCGGCAGTTCGATGCCGACGGCATTGCCCTCATAGACCGACAGCTTCACTTCCATCTCGCTCTGGAGATAGGCCTTGGCGTCGCCGAGGATGTCGTCGGGAACGGCGATCTGCTCGTAGGTTTCCTTGTTCATGAAGTGGTTGCCGTCGCCATCGGAGTAGAGATAAGTGTGCGGCCTGTCCTCGACATAGGCGCGCTCGACCATCTCGGTGGTGCGCCAGCGCTCGGAGACCTTCACGCCGTCGGAGAGGCGGCGCATGTCGACCTGGGTCACCGGCGTGCCCTTGCCCGGATGAATGTTCTGGGCGGTGACGATCAGGTAGAGCTTGCCGTCGACTTCGAGAATGTTGCCCTTGCGGACGGAGGAGGCGATGACCTTCGGCACGGGTTTGGTCCTTGGGATGGGCGAGGCTCGACCCCGCGTGATCTGTCGGGCCGTCGCATAGACGAAGTCGCGGCAAAGCGCCACCCCCGCGCGCTAGTCGCGGAACCAGACGACCTGCGTGGTGGTGGCGAGGAGCTTGCCCGCCGTCGACCAGATCTCGGCCTGCTGGTCGTGGAACTGGTCACCGAAACGGATGGAATCGGCGCGGGCCAGCACCGGCCTGCTGCCCTGCCCGGCGAGTTCGCCGGCATCGGCATGGAAATAGGATGTCATCGACACGGTGGCGGCGGGCGTGCGCAGGCCGCGGACCTGGAAGACCCTGACGATGAAGATGTCGCAGAGCGAGGCCAGCGCCACATGGTCGAGCGGACGCGGCGGCTGGTCGGCAACCCAGAGCAGCGACTGGGCACTCTGCGGCGTCGCATGGGCCTCATTGCCCATGATCGGCAGGCCCGAGACATAGCGGAACTCGTAGGCGTTCAGCCAGGCGAGCGGCGGCTTGCGGCCGAGAACCGGCACCGCTTCCGGCGGCGGCGCCACCGGCATGGCGGAGGCGTGGTGGCGCCAGGTTTCGCTGCGGCGGGCGAAGACCATGGTGGCGTTGGCGGCGATGGTCTCGCCCTGGACCAGTTCGGCATAGAGATGCTGGACGGAGCGGCCGGAACGGACCTCCTTCACCCGGATTACGAAGGCCCCCTCGGCGATGGGGGCGCAGAAATTCACCGTCTGGGCCACCGGCTCGCCGATGCAGGCGGGATGGTCCATGGCCGCCTTCAGAAGCTGCGCCGCGGTGATGCCGCCGAAAGGGCCGACCATGTTCCAGTAGGCCGGCGACGTCGTGCCGGCGAGCGAACCGTCGGACCCCGCCGTGAAGGTCGTCGCGGCATCGAAGGGGTGGAGGGCGGCGGTATCGGACATGCGGGCTCGCTCGGGTGTGCGAAGGGGGCGGGTTGCCTTGATCGCGGCGGAGCCTATGAGGGGAGGGCCGCGCTCCGCAACGACGTCGAAGGAACGACGACGGGTGGGAGGCGCGCCGGAGAGCCGTCCATGACCCCGTCCCCTTCGCCCTGGTGGGATGCCGACCGCCACGCCGACCGCCGGCCCTTTCTCGTCGCGCGCGGGCGTATCAAGGCGGCGCTGCGCCACTGGTTCGTGGGCCATGACTTCACCGAGGTGGAGGCGGGCATCCTGCAGGTCTCGCCGGGCAATGAGACGCATCTTCATGGCTTCGCCACTGCGGCGGTGACGATCGACGGAAGGCGGGCGCCGCTCTTCCTGCACACCTCGCCGGAATTCGCCGCCAAGAAGCTCATCGCTGCCGGCGAGACGCGGATCGTCGATTTCGCCCGCGTCTTCCGCAACCGCGAGCGCGGGCCGCTGCACCATCCTGAATTCACCATGGTCGAATGGTATCGCGTCGGCGAACCCTACGAGCAGTTGATGGACGACTGTGCCGAACTCCTGAGGCTCGCCTGTGCCGCGGCGGGGCGGGACAGCCTGGTCTGGCGGGACGGGTCCTGCGATCCGGCGCTCGCACCGGAGCGGCTGACGCTGGCGGAGGCCTTCCGCCGCCATGCGGACATGGACCTTCTTGCGACGGTCGGGGCCGCGGGAGAGACCGACCGCCAGGCGCTGGCGGCCGAAGCGCGCCGCGCCGGCGTCAGGGTTTCGGACGACGACGGCTGGGCCGACATCTTCTCCAAGGTGCTGGTGGAGCGCATCGAGCCGCGCCTCGGCTTCGGGCGGGCGACGATCCTGTGCGAATACCCGGTCAGCGAGGCGGCGCTGGCCCGCCCCAAGCCCGGTGATCCGCGTGTCGCCGAGCGGTTCGAGCTCTATGCCTGCGGCGTCGAACTCGCCAATGCCTTCGGCGAGCTGACCGATCCGAAAGAGCAGCGCCGGCGGTTTGAGTCGGCGATGGCGGAGAAGCAGCGCGTCTATGGCGAGACCTATCCCATCGACGAGGACCTGCTCGCCGCCCTCGCCCGGATGCCGCCGACGGCGGGCATCGCGCTGGGCTTCGAGCGGCTGGTGATGCTGGCGAGCGGCGCGCGATCCATCGAGGATGTCGTCTGGACGCCGGTGCCGGACGTCTTCAGATGAGGGGAATGCGCGGCGCCGCCTCGCGCGGGATGACACCGGAGAGCCGCGGGTCATCCATCACCTCGATGGCGCGCTTGTGGGGCGCGAAGCCGCAGCGCCGGTAGAAGGTAAGGGCGCCGGGATGGTCAAGCGTGCAGGTGTGCAGCCAGACACGCCGCGTGTCCGGCTGCCAGGCCTCGGCAAGGGCGGCCGCCATCATACGGGGGCCGAGACCCTGGCCCGTCGCGCCCGGCATCAGTCCGAAAAAGGCAATCTCCACATCCTCGGGGTTTCGCCTGTCGATCTCGACGATGCCGATCTCGCCCGCCGCACCGTCCGCCACGAAGAGCGCATTGCCGGGATGGTGGAGGATGGCACCGAGAGCCGCGTCGTCCATGAGCAGGCGCGATGTCCACAGCCAGTCGAGGCCGATGTCCGCATAGAAGGTGCGGTACCAGGCGAGGTCCGGCCGGGCCACCGGGCGGAGCGGGAGCGGCTCGGCGACAGGAGCGGCGGGCCGTGCGCGCATGTCGAGATAGGTCACCACCGCAGCGATCTTGCCAGCGGGCAATTCCGTATAGCCGTCGAGGTTGAGTTGGGTCATGCGGCTGTCTGCTCCACGGGGCTCGACGGCGCCACGCGCGTCGGTCATGGTCGCGGCCGGACCATAGACCAGAGGGTGTCTGCGATGAAACTCAGTGCACGCAACATGCTGAAGGGAAAAGTCGTCTCCATCACCAGGGGCGCCACCACGGCCCATGTCAGACTCGAGGTCGCCGGCACCATGGTCACCTCGGCCATCACCAATGAAGCGGTTGACGAACTCGGGCTGGTCGTCGGCCAGAGTGCCTATGCCGTGGTGAAGGCCTCCGACGTGATGATTGCGATCGACTGACATGCCGCCGCGGGTGAGCTGGAAAGTCGACAGGCGAATCGTTCTCGGCGGGCTGGGGGCCAGCCTCGCCGCCCCGGCGCTCGGCCGGACGCCCTTCGTGATCGATGGCGCGGGCCGGCAGGTGCCGATCCCGGCCCGCGTCGGCCGGGTCTTTCCCGCGGGGCCGCCGGCGGCAATCATGCTCTACACCCTCGCCCCCGATCTTCTCATCGGCTGGCCGCGGGCGAACCGGCCGGACGAGCGCGAGTTCCTGCTGCCCGACATCGGGTCACGGCCGGAGGTCGGCCGCATCACCGGACGCGGCAACACGGCCAATCTGGAGCTTGTCCTGGCGCTGAGCCCGGACCTGATCCTCGACGTCGGTTCGACCCGGCGCACCTTCGCCGAACTCGCTGACCGGGTGCAGGGCCAGACCGGTATTCCCTATGCGCTGCTCGACGGGCGTTTCGACGCGACCGCCGGCAGCTTCATCACCCTCGGTCAGTTGACCGGTCGGGAGGACAGGGCGCGCCGTCTCGCCGCCTGGTGCGACGAGACGATGAAGACCCTCCTCACCCGGATCGAGACCGTTCCGTCGGAGCGGCGCCCGCGCGTCTATTATGCCCGCGGTCCGCGGGGTCTGGAGACCGGTCTCGCCGGGTCGATCAATGTCGAGACGGTGGAATTCCTCGGCGCGGTCAATGTCGCCCGCGACGGCGTCGGCGGCGGTCTCGCGCAGGTCTCGCTGGAACAGGTGCTCGCCTGGAATCCGGAGGTCATCATCACCATCGACCAGACCTTCGCGGCCAATGTCCGGTCCGATCCCGCCTGGCGCGGCGTCAGGGCCGTCGTCGACGGTCGCGTCCACCTGTCGCCGAAACTGCCGTTCGGGTGGGTCGATTTTCCGCCCTCGGTCAACCGCATGGCCGGGCTCTGGTGGCTCGCCAAGATTCTCTATCCGGCGCTGGTGCCCGAGGACATCCGCTCGCTGACGCGCGATTTCTACACGCTCTTCTACCATGTGACGCCGAGCGACGCGCAAATCGACCGGGTCCTGGCGGGCCGCGACTGACATGCAGCCCCTCAGATTCCTCGGCGGCGGTGCCGTGGCGGCCTCGGTCCTCGTCCTCGGGCTGGTCGTCGCCTTCACCGTCGGCCGCTTCCCGGTGAGCCTTGCCGACATCGTCGTCGCCCTGTGGTCGCGGGCGACGGGTGTGCCCTCGGGGCTGTCGCCCGCAGTGGAGGCGGTCGTCTTCCAGATCCGCGGCCCCAGGGTGCTGGCGGCGCTGGCCTGCGGTGCGGCGCTGGCTGTGGCCGGGGCCGCCTTCCAGGGCCTGTTCCGCAATCCGCTCGTCTCGCCCGATATTCTCGGTGCGTCGTCGGGGGCAGCGCTCGGCGCCGTCCTCGCCATCCTCCTGTCCTTCGGCATTTTCGGCATCCAGGCGGCCGCCTTCGCCGGCGGCCTCGTGGCGGTGGCGGCGGTCTATGCGGTCGGCTCGACGATCCGGTCCGGCGATCCGATCCTGACGCTGGTCCTGACCGGCGTCGTCCTCGGCTCGCTGCTCGGGGCGGGCGTCGGCCTCGTCAAGGTTCTCGCCGATCCCTACAACCAGCTGCCGGCGATGACCTTCTGGCTGCTCGGCTCGCTCTCGGCCACGAGCCCGGCCGATCTGGTGCCGCTGATCGCGCCGGTCGTGCTCGGCGCCCTCGTGCTGATGGCGCTGCGCTGGCGGATGAATGCCCTGTCGCTGCCCGAGGAGGAGGCCCGCGCCCTCGGCCTGCCGACCGGCCTGCTGCGCGTCGTCATCATCGCCGCGGCGACGCTGACCACCGCGGCGAGCGTCGCCGCCGCCGGCATCATCGGCTGGGTCGGCCTCGTTGTGCCGCATCTGGCGCGCTTTCTGGTCGGGCCCGATTTCGGCCGGCTGATCCCCGCTTCGGCCGTGCTCGGCGGCGGCTACCTCCTGCTGATCGACACCCTGGCGCGCACCCTCGGCCCGGTCGAGGTGCCGCTGGGCATCCTCACCGCAGTGATCGGCACCCCCTTCTTCATCTGGCTTCTGGCCTCCTCCCGCGGCGGCTGGTCATGACCCTCGCCGCCGACAACCTCGCCTTCGGCTATCGCGGCCATCCGGTGGGCCGGGGCGTCACGCTGGCGATAGCGGCGGGCGAGGTGCTCGCCCTGCTGGGGCCCAATGGCGGCGGCAAGACGACCCTGCTCAAGACGATGCTCGGCCTGCTGCCGCCGCAGGACGGGACGGTGAGCCTCGACGGACGGCCGCTGGCGGCCCTGACCATCCCCGAGCGGGCGCGGCTCGTCGCCTATGTGCCGCAGAGCCACCAGGGCACATTCGCCTTCACCGCCTTCGACCTGGTGCTGATGGGCCGCACCGCCCATGGCGGACTTTTCGCGCGACCGGGGACGCGGGACCGCGCCGTCGCGGCATCCATGCTGGAGCGGCTCGGCATTGCCCATCTTTCGGACCGGCCGGTGACCATGATCTCCGGCGGCGAGCGCCAGCTCGTCCTGGTGGCACGGGCGCTCGCCCAGGAGCCGCGCTTCATCGTCCTCGACGAGCCGACGGCGAGCCTCGACTTCGGCAACCAGGGCAAGGTGATGCGGCAGATCCGCCAGCTCGCCGCCGACGGCCTCGGTGTGCTCTTCACCACCCACGACCCCAACCAGGCGCTCGGCCATGCCGACCGGGTGGCGCTGCTCCGTGGCGGCGGGGTGATGGCGGAGGGGCCGGTGCGTGAAGTGCTGACGCCGGAGCGGCTCGCCGCACTCTATGGCGCGCCGGTGGAGACGGTGGCGGAGCCCGGAGGGCGGACGGCGTTCCTGCCGGGGTGACTGATCGTTGCCGCTCTCTCCTTGGAGATCGCCCGAACCTCACCCGTCATGCCCGGCCTTGTGCCGGGCATCCACGAATTTTCAAAGGGCGGAGGTCAAGTCGTGGATGCCCGGGATAAACCCGGGCATGACGGATTGCGGGCGCCCTTCGGTCGAAGAGCCTCGGCCGCCCCTCACTTCGCCTTCGGATCCAGCGCGTCGCGCAGGCCGTCGCCGAACAGGTTGAAGCTCAGCACCGTGATGAAGATGGCGATGCCGGGGAAGATCGCCATCCACGGCGCGTTGGACAGGAAGCGCTGGGCGACATTGAGCATCGAGCCCCAGGAGGGGGCGGGCGGCTGCTGGCCGAGGCCGAGGAAGGACAGGGAGGCCTCGGCGATGATCGCGGTGGCGATGGTCAGCGTGCCCTGGACAAGGAGCTGCGGCATGACATTGGGCAGGATGTGCTTCCAGGCGATGCGGAGCCGGGTGTTGCCCACGGCGCGGGCCGCCTCGACATAGTCCTCCGTCTTGATCGACAGCACCTGGCCGCGGGTCAGCCGCACGAAGACCGGCGTCGCGGTGATGCCGATGGCGATCATGGCGTTCTGCAGAGAGGGGCCGAGGAAGGCCGCCAGCGCGATGGCGAGGATCAGGAAGGGGCAGGCCAGCATGGCATCGGTGACGCGCGAGATCAGCGCGTCGGTCCAGCCACCGACATAGCCGGCCAGGAGCCCGAGCGGCACGCCGGCGACGATGGCGATCGCCACGGAGATGACCCCGGCGGAGAGCGAGGCGCGGGTGCCGTAAACCACCCGCGAGAAGATGTCGCGGCCGACCTCGTCGGAGCCGAACCAGTGGGTGAGCGAGGGCGCCTGGCGCACGGCGCGCCAGCTCTGCTGCGTCGGGTCGTGGGTGGCGATGAAGGGGGCGAAGATGGCGAGCAGCGCCAGCAGCACCAGGAGGACGAGCGCCACCATGGCGGTGCGCCGCTTCTTCAGCCGCCGCCAGGCTCTGGCGCCGGGGCTCTCGAAGGTCTCGCGCACGGGAGCGCCGACGCCGGTCGAGGTGAGGGCCATGGCTCAGGTCCTCAGGCGCGGGTTGGCGAGGATATAGCCGATATCGGCCAGAAGGTTCAGCACGATATAGGTGGTGGCGGTCACCAGGACGACGCCCTGCACCACGGCATAGTCGCGGTTGAACACGGCGTCGACGATGAGCTTGCCGAAGCCTGGAATGGAGAAGATCTGCTCAGTGAGCACCGCGCCGGACAGCAGCGTGCCGAATTCCAGCGCGCCGAGGGTGATCACCGGGGTCAAGGCATTGCGCAGTCCGTGCTTGAGGATGACGGTGCGCTCGTCCAGCCCCTTGGCGCGGGCGGTGCGGACATAGTCGCTCTCCATCACCTGGAGCATCGCAGCGCGGGTATGGCGCATGATCACGCCGGCGAAGGAATTGCCGAGCACGAAGGCTGGCATGATCGTCGCCGCCATGGAGGCCCAGAAGTCCTCGAAGGGCGAGACATAGCCCGATGCCGGCAGCCAGCCGAGCTGCACGGAGAACAGGAAGATCAGCATGATGCCGAGCCAGAAGTTCGGCGTGGAGATGCCCCAGAGGGCGACGACGTTCACCACATAATCCCAGGCGGTGTCCTTCTTCACAGCCGAGATGATGCCGGCGGGAATGCCGATGCCGAGGGTGAAGATCATCGCCATGACGGCGAGCTGGATCGTGACGGGCAGTTTCTGGGCGACGAGGGTCGACACCGGCTCGGACAGGCGCATGCTCTCCCCGAGGTCACCCTGGAAGACGCCGCCGATCCAGGCGAGGTACTGGATCGGCAGCGGCTGGTCGAGCCGGTAGCGTTTGCGGATCTGCTCGATCACCTCCGGGTCCTTCTCCTCGCCCGCCATGACGAGCGCAGGATCCCCCGGCAGCAATTGCTGCAGGAGAAAGATCAGCACCGACACGAAGAAGATGGTCGGGATGAGCTGGATGAGCCTTTTGGTGATAAGCGTGAACATGGCGGGCCGTCAGTTGCCGCGGAAGCGCAGGCCGACGACGCGCACCAGGCCGTCAGGGAAGGCGCGGAAGCCTTCGAGGCGGGCCGCATGCACGATGACCACGGGCCGGTGGTAGAGATAGACGATCCCGCCCTCGGCGAGGAGGATCTCGGTCAGCTTCTCGTAGACCGCCTTGCGCTCGGCCGGATCGGTCTTGGTCCGCGCTTCATTGAGGAGCGCGTCGGCCGCCGGGTTGCAATAGCCCGAATAGTTCAGCGGCTGGCGGCAGCCGTGGAACGAGAACAGGTTGCCGTCCGGATCGGTGCGGCCCGACCAGTTGAGCATATAGGCCTGGTAGCGGCCCTGCTCTGCCTCCTGCAGCGAGGTGGCGAACTCGGTGACGCGGATCTTCAGGTCGAAGCCGGCCTCCGCCGTCATGGCCTGCAGCACCTCGGCGATCTGCCGGACCTCCGGGTTGTTCGGCACCATGAAATCGACGGCGAGAGGACCGGTGACGCCGGCCGCCTGCATGAGCTGGCGAGCCCGTGCGATGTCGCGCTGCGGCACGGGGAAGCGGGACTGGTAATAGGGGTTCTGCGGGTTGATCCACTGGTTACCCGGCATGGCAGCACCGTTGAACACGACCTGATTCAGGGCCTCCCGGTCGATGGCCAGCGAGAAGGCCTGGATGATGCGCGGGTCACGGCCGAAGGCCTGCTTGCCGGCATCGGACTTGGCGATGTTCAGCGTCACGCCCTGGTAGCCGAGGTCGACACCGACGGCCATGCGCAACTGGGCATTGGCGCGGATCTGCGGAATGTCGGTGGCGAGGGCCCGCTCGATCAGGTCGAGCTGGCCCGAGCGCAGGTTGGCCAGACGCACGGTGGCATCGGCGATCGGACGGTACTCGATCCGGCCGATCGTGACCTGGTCCTTGTTCCAGTAGTCTGCGAAACGCTCGACGACGATGCGGTCCTGCTGGACGCGCTCGACGAAGCGGTAGGGGCCGGCGCAGACGGGCGTCGAGCCGAAGCGCTCGCCCAGTTCGCGGGCGGCCTTGGGGCTGACGATCATGCCGGCACGATCGGTGAGTTGCGACAGGAGCGGCGAGAAGGGCTGCTTCAGCACCAGACGGACCGTGAGGGGATCGACCACCTCGACCTTGTCGATGGCGGAGAGCTCGGGCCGGCGGAAGGAGCCCTGCATGTTCATGTGGCGATCAAGAGAGAACCTCACGGCCTCGGCGTCCATGGCCTCGCCGTCGTGGAACTTCACGCCCGGGCGGAGCTTGATGGTGACCGTCAGGCCGTCGGCCGAGGTCTCATGCGACAGGGCGAGCTGCGGGACGATGTTCAGCTTGTCGTCGATGTCGAAGAGCTTGTCGCAGATCGAGGCGAAGACGATGCGCCCGACATAGGTCCGGCCGCGGGTCGGGTCGAGGACATCCGGGTCCTCGGCGAGGCCGATGCGCAGCACGGATTGCTGGGCGGCGGCGCCGGTGAGCGAGGCTGCGAGAAGGAAGGCGCTGGCCGTCCAGGTGAGTGTCCGTCGCAAGGTGGTCATGGGTCCTGTCCTCTGTCGGTTCGGCGCCTCTGGCGCTCTTCTGGGGTGGTGGGGTGGTCGGGTCAGCCGCCCGCCTCGCGGGCGAGAGCGGCGTCGATGGCGGCGTTGATGACGTCGCGGTCGATGGTCCCGGTCAGGTCGCGGCGGGTGGCGAGAAGGGCGTTGAAGTGCTTGGCGCGCTGACGCCAGACCTGCTCAAGGCGGTCGAGTTCCGCCAGTGGCTCGGCGTGGTCGTCGACGCGCAGCGACAGAAAGGGATAGTCCTCGGTGGTGTGGATCAGAAGCGCGGCCGACTGCTTGCCGCGCTTGTCGCCGCCGGCGGCCTCGCCCGCCTGCATGGCGGTGATCAGCCGCCGCGGGAAGGGCAGGTTGGCGTGCGCGGCGAAGACCCGCGCCGTCTCGGCGATGACCTCGGGTCCCGCCAGCATGTTGCCGGCGACCGAAAATCCGTCGTGAACCGCGTGGCCGCACCAGCCGATGCAGTCGGCACCCGTATGGGCGGCGAAGCGGCCGGCGCTGTCCATGATGTGGACCTGGCGCTGGCTGGCGCCGCCGTCCGAGGCGATGAGGACGCGCAGCACCTCGGCCGCCGGCAATCCCTCGCGCAGCAGCCTCAGACCCCGCGGGCCATAGGTGAGATTGGCGAGAGCCTGGGTGGCGACCGCGCCGTGATCGGAATCGACATGAGGAACGATGGAGCCGACGGCGAAGGCGCGCGTCGCCACCGCGATGCCCTTGGCGCCGGTAGCCTCGTCCGTGGCGATGATCGACCAGGTCATGGCGCGCTCCTCATGGCGTTGTCCTCATCGTCCGATCGCATAGGCCTGCATGCCGCGCGGATTGGCGGCGGCCTTCAGGCGATGGCCTTCCCGGCGCGCGGCGGTCAGCCGGCCTTCCGACCAGGCGCCGCCGATCTCGACCTCGTGGCCGCGGCGGCGGAGCTCGTCGATGGTCGCCTGCGGGAAGCGGCTCTCGACGACGATGATGCCTGGCCGCGAGGTGCGTGGCCAGAAGGAGCCGGGGAAATGCTCGGTATGCCAGGCGGGGGCGTCGATCGCCTCCTGCAGGTTCATGCCGGCATGGACATGACGCAGGAACATCTGCGGGATCCACTGGTCCTGCTGGTCGCCGCCGGGCGAACCCCAGGCGAGGTAGGGGGCGCCGTCACGATAGGCGAGGGTGGGTGTGAGGGTGGAGCGCGGGCGCCGGCCGGGCTGCAGGGCCGCGGGATGGCTCTCGTCGAGCCAGAACATCTGGGCTCGGGAGCCGAGGCAGAAGCCGAGATCGGGGATGATGGGCGAGGATTGCAGCCAGCCGCCGGAAGGGGTCGAGGAGACCATGTTGCCCCAGCGGTCGATGATGTCGAAATGCACGGTGTCGCCGCGCGTCACCCCGTTGGGATCGGTGTCGATGTCGCCGACGGTCGGTTCGCCGGCGCCCGTGGCCCCCACGGCCACGCGCTTGCCCGAGGCGATGCGGGCATCGACCTTGCCGCCGGCCCCGGCGATCGTGCCCGGCCGCAGCTCCAGCGACGCGGTGTCGCCGATCAGCTTGCGGCGTTCGGCATTGTAGGCGTCGGAGAGCAGGGTCTCGATCGGCACATCGACGAAGGCCGGGTCGCCGTAGAAGGCCTCGCGGTCGGCGAAGGCGAGCTTGGCGGCCTCGGTGATGACATGGACGAAATCCGGGCCGGTCACCGGCATGGCGTCGAGGCCCATGCCCTTCACCAGCGCCAGTTGCTGCAGGCAGGCGAGGCCCTGGCTCCAGGTGCTCGGCTTGAAGACGCGGTAGCGGCCGTAATCGTAATGGATCGGCGCCTCGACCGAGGCCGACCAGGTCGCCATGTCCTGGCCGGTCAGGACGCCGCGATTGTGCTGTCCGGTGACGTCGAAGACCGCCTCGGTGCGGCAGTAGCGGTCGATGGCCTCGGCGACGAAGCCCTGGCTCCAGATGCGGCGGGCGCGGGCGATCTCCTCCTCGCGGGTGCCGCCCTCGCAGTCGCGCAGCACGCGCTCATAGGTCTCGGCGAGCTTGACGTTGGTGAAGAGGTCGCCGGGCTCCGGCACGTGGCCGCCGGGCAGATAGACCGCTGCCGAGGAGGGCCAGTGCTCGCGGAAGAGACCCTCGACGGTGGCGATGGTCTCGGTGATCCGCGAGACCAGGGGATAGCCGTGGCGGGCATAGAAGATGGCCGCCTCCAGCACGTCGCGCGGGCGCATGGTGCCGTAGTCGCGCAGCATCAGCATCCAGGTGTCGAAGGCCCCGGGAATGCAGGTGGCCAGGAGGCCGGTCCCGGGCACGAGGTCGAGGCCGAGGGAGCGGTATTGCGTAATGGTGGCGCCCGCCGGGGCCGGGCCCTGGCCGCAGATGACTTCCACCGCGTCCTTTTTCGCATCATAGAGAATGACCGGCACGTCGCCGCCGGGGCCGTTCAGGTGCGGCTCGACGATCTGCAGCGTGAAGGCCGCGGCGCAGCCGGCATCGAAGGCGTTGCCGCCGCGCTCGAGGATGCCCATGGCCACAGCCGAGGCGATCCAGTGCGTCGTCGTCACGACGCCGAACGTGCCGTCGATCTCGGGCCGGGTGGTAAAGCGCGACATGGTCCAGGGTCATCCTTCCAAGCCCTCGCCGGAACATGGCGCAGGGCTGCCTTCACAAAGGCTTGTATCATAAGCAAGACATGAGCCAAGCCCCGGAACGTGAGCCCCTCAGCCCTTGAATGCCAGTCCGCCGTCGATATCCAGCGTCGCTCCGGAGACATAGCCACAGGCCGGAGAGGCGAGGAACGCCGCCGCATTGGCGATTTCCCGGGGGTCGATGAGGCGGCCGAGCGGCAGGTCGGTGAGCATCTCCTCCCAGCGGCTGTCGTCGCCGAAAGCGTCAATTGCCCTTTGTTTGGACAGCGAGATGATGCGGTCGGTGCGGGTCCCGGCCGGGTTGATGCCGAAGATGCGGACGCCCCATTCCTGCGACTTGCCGCCGGCCGCGCCGGTGAAAGCCATCAGCGCCGCATTGCCGGCGCCGCCGCAGACATAGTTGTAGCGCGGCAGGCGGCCGGCCATGCCGATGATATTGACGATGACGCCGCCACCGCGCGCCTTCATGCCACCGAGGGCCAGTTTGGTCAGATGGATGTAGCCCATCACCTTGAGCGCCCAGGCCTCCTCCCAGGTTTCCATGGAGAGGTCGAGCAGGCCACCGGCGGGGATGGCGCCGGCATTGTTGACGAGGATGTCGGCGTCGGTGTGGTTGGCCCAGAGCGCCTCGCGGTCGGCGGCACGGGAGAGATCGGCGCTGGTGATCTCGACCGGCCCCTGATGCCGGGCCTGGATCTCCGCCGCAGCAACGGCGAGCCGGGCCGGGTCGCGCGCCACCATGACAACCTGCGCGCCCTCGCGCGCGAAGACCTCGGCACAGGCGCGCCCGATCCCCTTCGACGCGCCCGTGACGATGACCTTCTTGCCGGCGAGACCGAGATCCATGGCCGTGCTCCCTATTCGCCCCTAAAGGCGGGCAGGCGCTTGTCGAGGAACGCCTTCTGGCCCTCCTTGTAGTCGGCCGAGGCGAAGCAGCGGGCGACGAGGGCATCGACGGCCTCGGCGTCCTGCTCGGCTTCGGGCCGCGACAGTTCGACCAGCGAGCGCTTGATCGCGGCGAGGGTCAGGGGGGCATTGGCCGCGACCGTGGCGAGATAGGCCTTCACCTCGGCCTCGAAACTGTCGCGCGGCCAGGCGCGGTGGATGACATTGGCGCGCTCGCCGTCGGCAGCATCGAGGATGCGCGCCGAGATGAGGATATCGGCGACGGCGGCCGTGCCGAGCTTCTTCACCATCATTTTGATGCTGGAAAAGCCATAGCCGAGCCCGAGCCGGGCGGCCGGCACACGGAAGCGGGAATCGGCTGTGGCGAAGCGCAGGTCGCAGGTCAGCGCCAGGGCGCAGCCGCCGCCGAAGCAGATGCCGCGGATCACGGCAATCGTCGGCTTGGCGGCATCGTGGATGGCGGCCATGCCGTTGGCCACCGCCTCGTCATAGGCGCGCACGGCCTCCTCGCCGGTGCGCTTGGCGCCGAACTGGGAGATATCCGCGCCGGCGCAGAAAGCCTTGTCGCCGGCGCCGGTGACGACGATGACGCGGACGGAGCGATCCTCCTCCGCCAGTTTCACCAGGCCGGGAACGCTCGCCCACATGTCGAAGGTCATGGCGTTCATCTTGGCGGGCTGGTCGATGGTGAGCGTGGCGATCCCATCCGCCACGGCGTAGCGGACGGAGGGCGTGTGCGGGGCGGGTTCGGTCACGGCATGTCCTTTCAGGCGGAAATCAGATGATTTTGGCGGCGCGCAGGCGCGCCACGTCACCGGTCGAAAAGCCGGCCTCGGCCAGCACCTCGGCGGTATGTTCTCCAGGCTCGGCCACCGGGGTCTCGATGGCCGGAGGGGTGCGCGACATGACGAGGGGCTGGGCGATCAGCCGGATGTCGCCGCGCGCATGATGGTGCACCGGCACGGCCATGCCGATATGGTCGACCTGCGGATCGGTGAAGACCTCGTCCATGGTGTAGATCGGCCCGGCCGGGACACCTTCGCTCTCCAGCCTGTCCAGCCAGTGCGCCGTCGGCCGGGTGCGGAAGAGGTCGCCGAGGAGCCCCATCAGCGCCGGGCGGTTGCGGAAGCGCAGCTTGGCGTCGGCATAGTCGGGATGGCTGGCGAGGTCGTCGCGGCCGACCGCCTTGCAGAAGCTCTTCCACTGGCCCTCGCCGCCGACGCCGACATTGATGTAGCCATCGGATGTCGGCAGCACGCCCATGGGCGTGGAATGGGGATGATCGTTGCCGTTCTGCGGCGGCACCTTGCCGTCGACGGTGTAGACGGCGGCCTGGAAGTCGCACATGGCGATCATCGCCTGCAGCAGCGAGGTCTGCACCCATTGCCCCTCGCCGGACTTCTCGCGCTCGGCGAGGGCGACGAGGATGCCGGTGGCGGCATAGACGCCGGCGGCGGAATCGGCGACCGCGATGCCGGCGCGCATCGGGCCCTGGCCGGCATGGCCGGTGATCGCCATGAGGCCGCCCATCCCCTGGGCGATCTGGTCGAAGCCGGCGCGGGTGCGGTAGGGTCCGGTCTGGCCGAAGCCGGAGACCGAGGCGAGGATGATGCGCGGATTGACCGCCTTCAGGGTCTCGTAGCCTATGCCGAGGCGGTCCTTGACGTCGGGACGGTAGTTCTCGACCACGACGTCGGCGGTCTCGACCAGCTTCAGGAAGACGGCCCGGCCCTCGGCCGTCTTGAGATTGAGGGTCAGCGACCGCTTGTTGCGATGCAGGTTCTGCATGTCGAAGCCATGGCGATCGCCCGACATGTTCTCGTTCGGATCAACCCCGGGCGGCGCCTCCACCTTGATGACGTCCGCCCCGAAATCGGCGAGCACCCGGCAGCAGGTCGGTCCGGCGCGCACCCGGGTGAGGTCGAGGACGCGGATATGGTCGAGCGCGGTCGAGGGGCGCGGTCTGGGCATGGGCTGTCCGGGGGCAGTCGCAAGGGGAGGGCAGACTAGGATTGTTTCCGGGCCTTGCGGAAGGGGACAGCCGGCATGACAGGGCTCCCCTGTCGGGTCGCGGCCAAGGGGGGCGACTCCAACGCTTGATCCAGCGCAGCGACCACTGCGGCGGCCGCATGCATGGATGATGCTTCATCCACGATGGAGCACGCCATGCTCGCCAGGACTCCTGCCCACCTGCGCTTCGACAAGCTGTACGACGCCGCCGCTGCCGTGACCTTCTCCGCCACCATGCCGGCCGTCGCCTCGGCGGTTGGCGCCGAGCTCCGCGATTTCGCCGCGGAACGCCTCAAGGCCCATGCCGAGCGCATCCGCGCCTGGTCGAAGGTCGGCTCACCCCTGGAGTTCATCGAGGTGGAGCTGCACTTCGCCGTCGAGACGATGGGCGTCTATGCCGATGAGGCCATGCATCTGCAGGAGGTCGCGCGCAACGCGGCGGCGGTGGTGGCGCCCGACGGGAAGGGCTGAACCATGGCCCCGTGCCGCATCGCGGTGATCATCGGGCATCCGGACCCCGCGTCCGACAGGCTCTGCCGCACGCTGGCAGCAGCCTATGCGAGCGGGGCGGAGGAGGCCGGCCATGCCGTCCGTACCCTCGACCTCTCGGTGCTGGAGATCCCCTATCTCAGGACACAGGTCGATTTCGAGACCGGGACGGGCAAGGGCGATGTCGCCAGGGCCCAGGAAACCCTGGCCTGGGCCGAGAACTGGGTCATCCTCTACCCGCTCTGGCTTGGTTCGATGCCCGCCCTGCTCAAGGCCTTCTTCGAACAGGTCTGCCGGCCGGGCTTCGCCTTCCGCTACCGGGACAAGGGCTTTCCGGAAAAGCTCATGACCGGGCGGACGGCCCATATCGTCGTCACCATGGGCATGCCGGCCTTGGCCTATCGCTGGTTCTTCTTCGCCCATAGCCTGCGGGCGCTGAAGCGGAACATTCTCGCCTTCATCGGGGTGAAGCCGGTCCGCGAGACGATCATCGGGGGTGTCGGCGGGTTGACGGCCGACAAGGTCGCCGCGCTCATGGCGCAAATGCGCGCGGCCGGTGCCTCTGTCCGCTGAGCGCTCGCCGCGAGGCCGTGCCGCACGTCATGCATGGCCTGCGGTCTGGTCGCGGTGCGCCAAGTATGGTTTTGTGCCGCCCCCGATGCGGACCGGGCGGACCTCTCGTCCGAACCGGTCCTTCGACGTTCGTGCGAGGAGGCTAGGCCCATGACCACCGTGTTCCGCAATTTCATTGCCGGCGAGTTCGTTTCTCCGGCCAAGGCCGCGCCCAACCTCAATCCGTCCAACACCAACGAGGTCGTCGGCGACTATGCGCAAGGCGGTGTCGAGGACCTGAAGGCCGCCGTCGCCGCCGCCAAGGAAGCCTTCCCGGCCTGGAGCCGTTCCAATCCGCAACTGCGCTACGACGTGCTGATGAAGGCCTCGAACGAGGTGATGGCGCGCAAGGAAGAGCTCGGCGCCCTGCTCTCCCGCGAGGAGGGCAAGACCCTGCCGGAGGGCATCGGCGAGGTGACGCGTGCCGGGCAGATCCTTTCCTTCTTCGCCGCCGAGGCGCTGCGCCTCAATGGCGAGCTGGTCAATTCCATCCGCCCCGGCGTCGGCATCGAGATCACCCGCGAGGCGGTCGGCGTCATCGGCCTGATCACGCCCTGGAACTTCCCCATCGCCATTCCCGCCTGGAAGCTCGCCCCGGCGCTGGCATATGGCAACACCGTTGTCATCAAGCCGGCCGACCTGGTTCCCGGCTCGGCCTGGGCGCTGGTCGACATCCTCAACCGTGCCGGCCTGCCGAAGGGTGTGCTCAACATCGTCATGGGCCGCGGCTCAGTGGTCGGCCAGGCCATGCTGGAACATCCCGATGTGGCCGCCATCTCCTTCACCGGCTCTGTTGCCACGGGACGGCGCGTTGCCGCGGCCTGCGTCGCCGCCACGCCGATGAAGAAGGTGCAGCTCGAGATGGGTGGCAAGAACCCGCTCGTTGTGCTCGACGATGCCGATCTGGCGGTGGCGGTGGAATGTGCCGCCAACGGCGCCTTCTTCTCGACCGGCCAGCGTTGCACGGCCTCCTCGCGCCTCATCGTCACCGAAGGAATCCATGACCGCTTCGTCGATGCGATGACCGAGCGGCTGAAGGGCCTCGTGGTGGACGATGCGATGAAGGCTGGCACCCATATCGGCCCGGTCGTCGACGAGAGCCAGCTCGGTCAGGACGAGAAGTATATTGCCATCGGCCGCGACGAGGGCGCCAAGCTCCATTGGGGCGGCGAGCGGCTGAACCGTGAGACTCCCGGCTTCTATCTGCAGCCGGCGCTGTTCACCCACGTCAACAATTCCATGCGCATCGCGCGCGAGGAGATCTTCGGCCCCGTCGCCGCCGTGCTGCGCGTGAAGGACTACGAGGAAGCACTGGCGGTCGCCAACGACACCGAGTTCGGCCTGTCCTCGGGCATCTGCACCACGTCGCTGAAATATGCCTCGCACTTCAAGCGCAATTCGGAGGCCGGCATGGTGATGGTCAACCTGCCGACGGCCGGCGTCGACTATCACGTGCCCTTTGGCGGCCGGAAGGGCTCGAGCTACGGCCCGCGCGAGCAGGGTTCCTATGCCCGCGAGTTCTACACCACGGTGAAGACCGCCTACACGCTGGCGTGAGGCCGTCTCCAGGGATGACGAAAGGCGGGCCCGGCGCCCGCCTTTTTCGTTTCATCCCAGCAACTGGCCGCCATCGACGACGAGAGTCTGTGCCGTCATCCAGCTCGCATAGGGCGAAGCGAGGAACATGACGACGCTGGCGATCTCCTCGGGCGTGCCGAGCCGGTTGAAGGGGATGGCGCCGAGGACCTTGTTGTAGAGCGCCGGGTCGGAGGTGCGGCGCGCCTCCCAGGTGCCGCCGGGAAACTCGATCGAGCCGGGGGCAACGCAGTTGACGCGGATTCCCTTGGGCGCCAGCGCGGCGGCCTGGCTCGTCGTGTACTGGATCACCGCCGCCTTCACCGCCGCATAGGCCGCCGTTCGGATCGACGGGCGATAGCCCGAGATCGAGGCGATGTTGATGATCGAGGCCCCTTTCGCGCCTTCGAGGAAGGTCATCGCCGCATGGCTGGCGCGGACGGTGGCCATGACGTCGACGTTGAGGCCCTTGGCCCAGCCGTCCTCGGTATCGCCGATGCCGAAACCGGAGGCGTTGTTGACGAGCACGTCGATGCCGCCCAGCGCTTTGGCCGCGGCGGGAATAAAGGCCGCGATGGCGGCGCCATCGGCGAGGTCACAGGGCGCGAAGTGGGTGATGGCACCATGCGCGGCCATCTCGGCGGCGGTGGCCTTCAGGCCGTCCTCGCCGCGTGCGCAGATGGACACCCCCGCGCCCGCCGCGGCAAAGCCCAGCGCGATGGACCGGCCGATGCCGCGGCTGCCGCCGCAGACCACCACGCGTTTCCCCTTGAAGTCGAAGGCCATTGCCGTGTCTCCCTGTTGTGGCCTGACTGTGCCACGGCGCCTGCGCCACCGCTCGGCGGCAGCGTGGCGGCAGCCATGCGGCGCCCCTCCTTCGATGGAGGGCTGCGGCACAGGTTCCTGTTGCCTTCCCGGTCCCATGGGGCTTCAATGCGGAGAAGAAACATTCGCTCGGGTATGTTTTCGGGCGAGGATGACAGACGCCCGCGCCTCGCCGGCGCGGCCCGTCCAGGGAGGTCCGCATGGAACTGAGGTTCACCGACGAGGAGATCGCCTTCCGCAAGGAGGTGCGCGCCTTCATCGACGCCAAGCTGCCGAAGGCGCTGCGCGAGAAGCTCGCCGCCGGCCACCATCCCACCCGCGACGACATCGTCTTCTGGCAGAAGACGCTGAACGACAAGGGCTGGGGCGTCGCCCACTGGCCCGTCCCATATGGCGGCACGGGCTGGGACGCGGTGAAGCAGTACATCTTCCTCGAGGAGATGATGATGGCGCCCTCGCCGCCGCCGCTCGCCTTCGGCACCTCGATGGTCGGCCCGGTCATCTACACGTTCGGCTCCGAGGCGCAGAAGAAGCGCTTCCTGCCGCGCATCGCCAGTCTCGACGACTGGTGGTGCCAGGGCTTCTCCGAGCCGGGAGCCGGTTCCGATCTCGCAGGCCTCAAGACCAAGGCGGAGAAGGTCGGCGACCATTGGGTGATCAACGGCCAGAAGACCTGGACGACGCTCGGCCAGTATGCCGACTGGATCTTCGTCCTCGCCCGCACCGATGCCTCCGTGAAGAAGCAGGAGGGCATTTCCTTCATTCTGGTCGACATGAAGTCGCCGGGCATCACGGTGAAGCCGATCCAGACCATCGACGGTGGCCATGAGGTCAACGAGGTCTTCTTCGACGACGTGAAGGTGCCGCTGGAGAACCTCGTCGGCCAGGAAAACAAGGGCTGGGACTACGCGAAGTTCCTGCTCGGCAACGAGCGCACCGGCATCGCCCGGGTCGGCATCTCCAAGCAGCGCATCCGCAAGATCAAGGAGATGGCGGCGATCGAGCAGCGCGCCGGGCGGCCGCTGATCGAGGACCAGCGCTTTCGCGAGAAGATCGCCGAGGTGGAGATCGAGCTGAAGGCGCTGGAGATCACCCAGCTGCGCGTCATCGCCGGCGAGAAGAAGCGCGAGAAGGGCAAGCCCGACCCGGCGTCCTCCGTGCTGAAGATCAAGGGTTCGGAGCTGCAGCAGGCGACGACCGAATTGCTGATGGAGGTGATCGGCCCCCATGCGGCGCCCTTTGCGCCGGAGGAGCCGGGATCGAACGAGCCGCCGATCGGGCCGGAATGGGCCCAGACCATCGCACCGACCTATTTCAACGTGCGCAAGGTGTCGATCTATGGCGGCTCCAACGAGATCCAGAAGAACATCATCGCCAAGGCGGTGCTCGGGCTTTGAGCCTCATGGGCTGCCCCAGGTTGGCCCCCACTCCGTCATGGCCGGGCTTGTCCCGGCCATCCACGACTTTGAACACAACCGCCGCTGAATGAAGTCGTCATGCCCGGCACAAGGCCGGGCATGACGACCTTGAAGCTTCAGCTCGCGCGGAACCGCACCGACAGGCTCCTCCCATGGATTTCGATCTCTCCGAAGAACAGCAGCTCCTGAAGGACTCGGTGGAGGGCTTCCTGTCCGACACCTATGATTTCGAGAGCCGCAAGAAGATCGCGGCCCTGCCGGGCGGCTGGAGCCCGGAGGTCTGGGCCAAGTTCGCCGAGCTCGGCCTCCTCGGCCTGCCCTTCGCCGAGGACGACGGCGGTTTCGGCGGTGGCGCGGTGGAGACCATGCTGCTCGCCGAGAGCTTCGGCAAACATCTCGTGCTCGAGCCCTATCTCGCCACCGTCATTCTCGGCGGCGGCGTGGTGAAGCGGGCCGGTTCCGCCGCACAGAAGGCCGAGCACATCGCCGCCATCGCCGAGGGGGCGCGGACCTTCGCGCTCGCCACCACCGACCGGCACTCGCGCTACGACATGTTCGACGTCACCACCACGGCGAAGAAGGACGGCGCCTCCTATGTCCTCGACGGCGAGAAGGCGGTCGTGGTCCACGGCGGCACCGCCGACCGGATCATCGTCTCGGCGCGGTCCGCGGGAAGCCGTCGCGACCGTGGCGGCATCGGACTGTTCATCGTGGCGGCGGATGCGGAAGGCCTGATCCGGCGCTCGTCCCCGACCCAGGACGGCACCCACGCCGCCGAGATCACCCTGTCGGGTGTCCGCGTCGATGCGGACGGCATCCTCGGCGATCCGGAGGGCGGGTTGCCGGTGCTGGAAGCGGTGGCCGACGAGGCGATCGCCGCGCTCTGTGCCGAGGCCGTGGGCGCGATGAGCGAGCTCACCGACCTGACCGTCGACTATCTCAAGCAGCGCAAGCAGTTCGGCGTCCCGATCGGCGGCTTCCAGGCGCTGCAGCACCGCGCGGCGGAAATGTTCGTTGCGCTCGAACAGGCCCGCTCCATGGCCATGTTTGCTGCCATGACCGCCAGCACCGAGGACGCGACCGAGCGACGGGCCCTCGCCTCCGCCGCCAAGGTGCAGATCGGCCGCTCGGCGAAGTTCATCGGCCAGCAGGGCATCCAACTGCATGGCGGCATCGGCATGACGATGGAGTACAAGGCCGGGCACTATTTCAAGCGGCTGACGATGATCGACACGCTGTTCGGCGATGCCGATCACCATCTGGCGCAGGTGGCGGATTACGGGCAGCTCGTCTCGACGGCCTGAGGCGATCCACCGTCAAACCTCCTGCGGGCCCGTCGCGAAAAAAAATCGCGGCGTGCCCGAACCTTTTTGGCGGCTGGCGCAACCCATGGAGGACCGGGGCACACGAGCCCCCCAGACCCCGAAGGACCCTCGCCATGAACCGCTTCAAGACCCTCGCCATCGCCGCCCTCGCCGCCGCCACCGTCACGGTTGGTGTCGCCTCCCAGGCCGAAGCCGGCCCGTTCCACCGCCGCCACCTCGGCTGGGGCGTCGGCGCCCTCGCCACCGGCCTCATCGTCGGCGGCGCCCTCGCCTCCTCCCGCGCCCATGCCTACGGCTACGGCTATGCCCGCGACTGCTACCTGACCCGCCGCTGGGTCGACACCCCCTACGGCATGCGGCGCCAGACGGTGCGCATCTGCGAGTGACTGGTCCCCATCATCCTCGCAGCGCCAGCGGAGCCCCGGTCGAAAGGCCGGGGTTTCTGCATGGGACGGGGCGGTCGCCACGATCTGTCAGCAGCCGCCGCGCGTAAGCCTCGCGAGGGTCGACGCAGGACCGCGCCTGCGTCACACTGATCGTCCATCGTTTTCGCCCGTTCCCATGAGTCGTCCCCGCGCGCCGCCGCCGTCGGGGGCCTCATGCTTTTGCCCGGACATCCGCTTTCATGCTGCGCTATTTGGAAACCCGCATCGATCCCGTCGCCCTGCCGCCCGGCGACGGGCCGCCGGCCGGTCTCCTCGCCTTCTTCTGGTACTTCATCCGTCAGGCCCGGTGGCTGTTCGCCGCGCTCGTCGTCGTGGGCATGATCGCCGCCGTGGTCGAGACGGCCATTCCCTATTTCATCGGCCGGATGGTGGCGATCCTCACCGAGACGCCCCGCGAGCAGCTGTTCGCCACGGCCGGGCCGACCTTCGCCGTCATGCTCTTCGTCGTGCCCGTCGTGCGGCCGCTGGTGCTCTTCGTCCAGCGGGCCATTTCCAACCACGGCATTTCCGGCCCGCTCAACACCCTGACGCGCTGGCAGAGCCACCATCACGTTGCGCGTCAGTCGCTGAGCTTCTTCCAGAACGACTTCGCCGGACGCATCGCCAACCACGTCATGCAGGCGGGCGGCGGCGTGCGCGAGACCGCTCTCGCCACCATGCGTTCCGTGCTGCACATCCTGTTCTACGGTGTCGCGGCGACCGGCCTGATGATGGCGCAGGACTGGCGGCTGGCGCTGCCCATCTTCGCCTGGTTCTGCCTCTATGTGATCCTGCTCGCCGCCATGGTTCCGCGGCTGCGGGACAAGGCCCGCACGGCGTCCGCCAAGCGCTCGGCCGTCACCGGCAAGGTCGTCGACAGCTACACCAACATCCAGACGGTGAAACTGTTCGCCCGCACGGCGGAAGAGGATCGCTACATCCGCGATAGCATGGTGGAGATGAACACCGCGTTCCTCGCCCAGCACCGCATCAACACGCTGTTCACGGTGCTGCTCAACGTTCTCAATGCCGTGTTGCTCGCCGCCGTCGGCACGCTTGCGGTGATGCTCTGGCAGGCCGGCCAGGTGGAGATCGGGGCGGTCGCCATGGTCCTGCCGCTCACCATCCAGATCATCAGCATGTCGGGCTGGGTCGCTGCCGAGATCCAGGGCATTTTCGAGAATGTCGGCGTCGTGCAGGAGAGCATGGGCTCGATCGCCCGGCCGCTCGCCATGCAGGACGAGCCGGGGGCGCAGCCCCTCGCCGTCGCCGGCGGCGACATCGTCTTCGATCACGTCAGTTTTGGCTACGGGCGGCCTGACCGGCCGGTCGTCCACGATCTGTCGCTGAGGGTGAAACCCGGCGAGAAGGTCGGTCTCATCGGCCGTTCCGGCGCGGGCAAGTCGACGCTGGTCAACCTCCTGCTGCGCTTCCACGATGTCGAGCGGGGTCAGATCACCATCGACGGACAGGACGTCCGTTCCGTCACCCAGGAGAGCCTGCGACAGGCGATCTCGGTGGTCACGCAGGACACGTCGCTGCTGCACCGGTCGATCCGCGACAACATCATGTATGGCAACCCCGGGGCCGGCGCGGCGGTGATGGAGGCCGCCGCGGCGCGGGCGCATGCCGCCGGGTTCATTCCGGACCTGCGGGACATTGGCGGGGGCACCGGCTACGACGCCCATGTCGGGGAGCGGGGTGTCAAGCTCTCCGGCGGGCAGCGCCAGCGCATCGCCATCGCCCGCGTCATCCTCAAGGATGCGCCGATCCTGATCCTCGACGAGGCGACGGCCGCTCTCGACAGTGAAGTGGAGGCGGCGATCCAGGAGAGCCTTGGCGAGTTGATGACCGGCAAGACGGTGATCGCCATCGCCCACCGCCTGTCGACGCTGAAGATCATGGACAGGCTCGTGGTGCTGGATCAGGGCCGCATCGTCGAGGAGGGCACCCATGACGGGCTGCTGGCGCGCGGCGGCCTCTACGCGCAGCTCTGGGCGCGGCAGTCGGGTGGGTTCCTCGTCGCGCCGCGGCACGCGGCCGAATAGGGCGGGTCGCCCGGGGAAGACGGCGCCCTGCGGCTGCACGCTGCCGCGGCAAAGTGCTGCGCTCACATGGGGCACCGTGCCTGGATCAAGGTCAGATTGCGGCTGCACCGTGGACATCGCGTGAATTCGCGTTGACTTCCGCAGCCGAAAACGCTCCGATCGCCGCTTCGCGCGCCGGAACCATAAACCGGCCCGACCAGAGTGGCTCGCCCAGCACGTTTGCGAGGAGTGATTGCGATGAACGAGACCGAAATCCACGACATGGTCGCCGACGTCAAGGAGGGCAAGCTCTCCCGCCGCGGCTTCATGCAGCGCCTCGCCGCCTTCGGCGTGGCCGCGCCGACCGCCTGGCATATCCTTGACTTCCACGGCGTGGCGCAGGCCCAGTCGCTGACGGCCTACAAGCCGACCAAGGCCGGCGGCGGCGGTCCGCTGAAGATCCTGCTCTGGCAGGCACCGACCCTTCTCAACCCGCATTTCGCCATCGGCACCAAGGACCAGGAAGGCTCCCGCGTCTTCTACGAGCCGCTCGCCGGCTGGGACACCGACGGCAACCTCATTCCCTTCCTCGCCGCCGAGATTCCGAGCCGCGAGAACGGCAGCGTCTCCGCTGACGGCCTCTCGGTCACCTGGAAGCTGAAGCCCAACGTCAAGTGGCACGACGGCAAGCCCTTCACCGCCGACGACTGCCTCTTCACCGCCGCCTATGCCGCCGATCCGGCGACCGCCGCCACCACCATCGGCACCTACAAGGACATCAAGATCGAGAAGATCAACGACCTCACGATCAAGATCACCTTCGCCAAGCCGACGCCGTTCTGGGCTGACGCCTTCGTCGGCGCCGCCGGCATGATCCTTCCCAAGCACATCTTCGAGCCGTTCAAGGGCGCTGCCTCCCGCGACGCGCCGGCCAACCTGAGGCCGGTGGGCACCAGCGCCTACAAGTTCATCGATTTCAAGCCGGGTGACATCCTGCGCGGCGAGCGCAATGCCGACTACCACATCGCCAACCAGCCCCATTTCGACACGATCGAGGTGAAGGGTGGCGGCGATGCCGTTTCGGCGGCCCGCGCCGTCATCCAGACCGGCGAGTTCGATTATGCCTGGAACATGCAGGTGGAGGACGAAATCCTCCTGCGCATGGAGCGCGGTGGCCGCGGCAAGGCCATCCCGGTCTCCAGCGGCAATATCGAGTTCATCATGCTCAACACGACCGATCCGTGGACCGAGGTCGACGGCGAGCGCTCGAGCGTCAAGACCAAGCACCCGACGCTGACCGATCCGGCCGTGCGCGCGGCGATCAACCTGCTGATCGACCGCGACTCCGTGCAGAGGTTCATCTACGGCCGCGGCGGCCGGGCGACGGCGAATTTCGTCAATGCCCCGCCGCGCTACGTGTCGCCGAACATGAAATATGAGTTCAACATCGACAAGGCGAACAAGATCCTTGACGATGCCGGCTGGGTCCGGGGCGCCGATGGCATCCGCGCCAAGGGCGGCAACAAGCTGAAATACGTCTACCAGACGTCGATCAACGCCCCCCGTCAGAAGAACCAGGCGATCGTCAAGCAGGCCGCCCAGCGTGCCGGCATCGACATCGAACTGAAGTCGGTGACGGCTTCGGTGTTCTTCTCCTCGGATGTCGCCAACCCGGACACCTACTCCAAGTTCTACTGTGACATGCAGATGTACACGACGACCATGCTGCAGCCGGACCCCGAGCGGTTCATGCTCCAGCTGGTCTCGTGGGAGATCGCCAACAAGGACAACAAGTGGCAGGGCCGGAACATCTCGCGCTATTCCAGCGCGGAGGCCGACGCCGCTTTCCGGGAAGCGCAGAACTCGCTCGATCCGGCCCGCCGCACGGCGCTCTTCATCCGCATGAACGACATCTTCTGCGGCGAGAACATCATCGTTCCCGTCCTCGCCCGCACCCGCATGGCGGCCTCCAGCAACAATCTGGTGGTCCAGCCCAGCGGCTGGGACCTGGATCTGTGGATGCTCAATGCGTGGTTCCGGCCCTGACGCCATCCGGCGTCAGGTCCCGCTCAAGAGGAACCAGGCACAGCTTTCATGGGTACCTATCTCGTCCGGCGATTGTTGATCGCCCTTCCGAGCCTGCTCGGCATCAGCGTCGTGCTGTTCACGGTGCTGGCCCTGGCTCCCGGCGATCCCTTCGAGGAGATGGCCACCAACCCGAACATCCCTCCCGAGGTGCGTCTCGCACTTCGGGAGAAGTTCGGCATCGATGATCCGGTCTATCTGCGTTATTTCCGCTGGCTGGCGGCGATGATGCAGGGCGACTGGGGCTTTTCCTTCGCCAGTCGCGTCGACGTGGACACGCTGATCCTGCAGCGCCTGCCGGCGACGATCTTCGTTATCGGCTCGTCGCAGATCCTGGCGCTGGCCATCGCGCTGCCCGTGGGCATCTATGCGGCGACGCGGCCTTATTCGATCTTCGACCAGATCGCCAACACCTTCGCCTTCATCGGCTTCTCGCTGCCGACCTTCTTCACCGGCCTCTTGTTCATCCTCGTCTTCTCGATCTGGCTGGACTGGCTGCCCTTCGTCTACCGCTCCGACATTTCGGCGACGGGCTGGCGCTGGTACTGGGAACAGATCCGGCAGGCCATCATGCCCGTCATGGTGCTCGGTCTTTTCCAGGCCGCCTCCTACACCCGCTATGTGCGTTCCGCCGTTCTCGACGTCATCCGTCTCGATTACGTCACCACGGCCCGTGCCAAGGGGCTCGGCGAGAAGACCGTCGTCGTGCGGCATGTGGTGCGCAATGCGCTGATCCCCGTGGTGACGCTCGTCGCGCTGCAGATGCCGACCGTTTTCGGCGGTGCCATCGTCACCGAGCAGATCTTCCGTATCCCGGGGATCGGCTCGCTGCTGATCAGCGCCATTCTCGCCAATGACACACCCGTCATCATGGCGGTGACCTTTGTTTTCGCCTGTCTCGTCGTGACCTTTAACCTGATTGCAGATGTCCTCTATGGCTGGCTCGACCCCCGCATCGCCTTCCGCTGATCCGGCGGTGGCCCCGATCGGAGCCGTCGTCACCGCCGAGCATGTCTCGCCGTGGGTCGACGCCTGGCGCAAGTTCCGCCGCCACAAGCTGGCGGTGGCGAGCAGCGTTGCGTTGCTCAGCATCATCGTTGCCGTCATCATCGGCCCCTGGCTCTGGCCGGTCGCCATCGACGACATCGATTTCACGGCGCGGCTCCAGGGACCTTCGTGGTCCCATCCCTTCGGCACCGACGACCTTGGACAGGACCTGCTCGCGCGGATGATCTATGGCGGGCGCATCTCGCTCGCCGTGGGTCTCGCCGCCATGCTCGTGGCCATCATCGTCGGCGTCATCGTCGGCGCGATCGCGGGCATTTCCCGCGGCTGGGTCGACACGGCGCTGATGTGGGTGACGGACCTGTTCCTGTCGCTGCCGCAGCTGCCGCTGCTGCTGCTGATCATCTATCTGTTCCGCGACTCGCTGAAGAGTGTCTTCGGCGTGGAGATGGGCGTCTTCATCCTGATCGTCATCGTCATCGGCGGCCTCAGATGGATGCCCGTGGCCCGCCTGGTGCGGGCGCAGTTTCTGTCCTTGCGCGAGAAGGAATTCGTTGAAGCCGCCCAGGCCCTGGGCGCCACCAAGACGCGGCAGGTGGTGCGGCACATCCTGCCGAATGCCATGGGGCCGGTGATCGTGGCCGCGACCATCGACGTTGCGGCGGCGATCATCGCGGAATCGACGCTGTCCTTCCTCGGCCTCGGTTTCCCGCCGGATATCCCGACCTGGGGACGGCTGCTGTTCGACGCCAAGGACTTCCTGGACTATGCGCCGCACTGGGCGCTGTTCCCGGGCGCGGCGATCTTCATCACGGTGCTCGCCATCAATTTCATCGGCGACGGCCTGCGCGATACCTTCGATCCGCGACGGGTTCTCTGACCCTCCGGCGCCTGCCGGTCCTGCCGACCGCCGCGTTTCGCCAGAAGCGCGGCGGTCTGCGTTTCAGCCGCCGGGGGCGCCCTGCGTGTTGACGTAGAGCGCATAGAGTGCCCGCCCGGTGGCCATGAACAGGCGGTTGCGGTGTCGACCGCCGAAACAGACATTGGCGCAGCGTTCGGGGAGGGCGATCCGCCCGATGGCCGTGCCGTCGGGGGCGAAGACCATGACCCCGTCGAGGGTGGAAGCGCCCATGCCCCAGCCGCACCACAGATTGCCGTCAATGTCGCAGCGGATGCCATCGGGTGTTCCGCCGGGGCCGGCATCGGCGAAGACGCGCCGGTTGCCGATCGAGCGGCCGTCGGCCGCCACGTCATAGGCGGCGATGAGGCGATGCGGTGCGGCGCGCGACTCGACGAGGTAGAAGGTCTTCTCGTCGGGTGAGAAGCAGAGGCCGTTGGGGCCGGCGACCGCCTCGGCCACGGCGGTGATCTCGCAGCGCGTCGGGTCGACGCGATAGACGTTCTGCGGCAGTTCCGGCTCGGCGACGGTGCCCTCGTAATGGCTCAGAAGACCGAAGGCCGGATCGGTGAACCAGATCGAACCGTCCGATTTCACCACGACATCGTTGGGCGAGTTGAGGCGCCGGTCGCCGTAATGGCTGGCGATGACCGTGATGGATCCGTCATATTCGGTGCGGATGACGCGACGGCCCCCGTGCTCGCAGGTGATGAGCCGGCCCTGGCGGTCACGGGTATTGCCGTTCGCCTTGTTGCTCGGCGACCGGAACGGCGTGGTGGTGCCGGATTCCTCGTCCCATCGCAGGATGCGATCATTGGGAATGTCGCTGACAAGCAGGCACCGCTGGTCGCCGATCCAAACGGGACCCTCGCCCCAGCGCAGCCCGGTGGCGAGGCGCTCGACCGCTGCATTGAAGAGGCGGTATCTGAGGAAACGTGGATCGAGGATCTCGATCGACGGGTCGGGATAGATCGGGCTCTGTTCCCACATGGCGGCGTCCTTTTCGGCGTTGCTCCCGGGCGCCAGTGTCGAGCGGGGGAGGGGGGCGGCGCAACCCGCGCCGTCGGCGGACCGGGCCCGTTTTGCCGAGGCACTCCCTTGGGCCCTCGGCCGTGCGCGGCGACCCTCCCTGAACGATTGCGACAAGAGCGCGCGGGGGTGGGAACCCCGCCATCCGCCGTTCGACATGACGTGATCGTCAGGTATTTCGATTGACTAGCGCTCGCGTGCCATGCAGCAATGCCGGCCAACGCTCAGGCAAAGAACAGAGTGCATGGTGGGAACGTCCGACGACATCATCCTCCAGACCCATGGTCTGACGAAGGACTTCAAGGGTTTCACGGCGGTCAGCGAGGTCGACCTCGCCGTCAAGCGCGGCACGATCCATGCGCTGATCGGGCCGAACGGGGCCGGCAAGACCACCTGTTTCAACCTGCTGACCAAGTTCCTGATCCCCACCCGCGGGACCATCACCTACAAGGGGCAGGACATCACCCGGGCAAAGCCGGCCGACATTGCCCGCCTCGGTCTGGCGCGGTCATTCCAGATCTCTGCGGTGTTTCCGCATCTGACGGTTCTGGAGAATGTCCGCATCGCCCTGCAGCGCAAGCGCGGCGACAGTTTCGACTTCTGGAACTCCGAGCAGGTGCTCAAGGCCCTTGACGGCGAAGCGGCGCGCCTTGTGGAAGCCGTCGGTCTCGGTGACTTCTCCCGCCATCAGGCGGTGGAACTGTCCTATGGGCGCAAGCGGGCGCTGGAGATCGCCACGACGCTGGCGCTCGACCCGGAAATGATGTTGCTCGATGAGCCGATGGCCGGCATGGGTCACGAGGATGTCGACCGCATCTCCGAACTGATCCGCCGTGTCTCGGCCAACCGCACCATTCTCATGGTGGAGCACAACCTCTCTGTCGTCGCCTCGCTCTCCGACCGCATTACCGTTCTGGCACGCGGCAAGGTCCTCGCCGAGGGTGATTATGCCACCGTCTCGAAGGATCCGCGCGTGATCGAAGCCTATATCGGAGCCGGTCATGGCTGAGGCACTGGACACGACCCGCCCGGTCACGGCCGCCCCGATGCTGGAGGTCCGCGACCTGCACGCCTGGTACGGCGAATCCCACGTCCTGCACGGCGTCAATCTCGAGGTTGCCGAGGGCGAGGTGGTCACCCTTCTCGGCCGCAACGGTGCGGGCAAGACGACGACGCTGAAATCCATCATCGGGATCATGGGCAAGCGCCAGGGCGCCATCCGCTTCAAGGGCGCGGAAACGGTCGCCATGTCCTCGCGCGAGATCGCGCGCCTGGGGATCGGATACGTGCCGGAGGAGCGCGGCATCTTCTCATCGCTCTCGGTGGAGGAGAACCTGCTGCTGCCGCCGCAGGTGCAGCCCGGCGGCATGACGGTCGAGCAGATCTTCGATCTGTTTCCCAACATCAAGGAGCGTCTGCAGAGCCAGGGCACCAAGCTGTCGGGCGGCGAGCAGCAGATGCTCTCCATCGGCCGGATCCTGCGAACCGGAGCGAAGTTCCTGCTGCTGGACGAGCCGACCGAGGGCCTCGCTCCCGTCATCATCGAACAGATCGGCCGCACGATTGCGCGGTTGAAGAGGGAAGGCTTCACGATCATTCTCGTCGAGCAGAACTTCCGCTTCGCCCAGACGGTCGCCGACCGTCATTACCTGGTTGAGCAGGGCCGTGTCGTGGACATGATCCCCAACGCCGAGCTCGACAAGAACATCGACAAGCTGCACGCCCATCTGGGCGTGTGAGCCCGCAACAACAAGAAAAACCGACCCGAACGGACCCCCTTTGGAGGATACGACCATGACGACATTCCGCATGAACCGCCGCTCCGTCCTTGCCGGCGCAGCCGCCACCGCCTTCTCCGCCCGCTCAATGGCGCAGGCGCAGCAGCCCATCACCATCAGGATCGGCGTGCTCAACGACCGCTCCGGTCTCTATGCCGACCTGACCGGCGAGGGATCCGCCATCGCCGCCCGCATGGCGGTGGAGGATTTCGGCGCCGCCGCCAAGGGCCTCAACGTCCAGATCGTTTCGGCCGATCATCAGAACAAGCCCGATATCGGCGCCAACATCGCCCGCCAGTGGTACGACAATGACGCCGTCGACGTCATCGCCGACGTGCCGACCTCCTCGGTGGCGCTCGCCGTCAACCAGATCACCCGCGAGAAGAACAAGATCTTCCTCAATTCGGGGGCCGCGACGTCCGATCTCACGGGCTCCCAGTGCTCGCCCAACACGGTTCACTGGACCTACGACACCTACATGCTGTCGCAGGGCACCGGTGGCGCGATGGTGAAGGCAGGTGGTGACACCTGGTTCTTCCTCACCGCCGACTATGCTTTCGGCCACGCGCTCGAGCGCGACACCTCAGCCGTCGTCCAGCGTCAGGGCGGCCGGGTTATCGGTTCGGTCCGCACCCCCTTCCCGGGCACCGACTTCTCCTCCTTCCTGCTGCAGGCCCAGGCGTCGCGCGCCAAGGTGATCGGCCTCGCCAATGCTGGCGGCGACACGGTCAACTCCATCAAGCAGGCGGCCGAATTCGGCATCACGGCGGGCGGCCAGAAGCTCGCCGGCCTGCTCGTCTTCGTTAACGACGTTCATGCCCTCGGCCTGCAGACCGCCCAGGGCCTGGTGCTGACCGAGACCTTCTACTGGGATCTCAACGACAGCACCCGGGCCTGGTCCCGCCGCTTCGCCCCGCAGCGCGCCGGCAACATGCCGAGCATGGTGCAGGCCGGCGTCTATGGCTCCGTGCTGCACTACCTGAAGGCCGTCGCCGCGACCAAGTCGAAGGATGCCGCGCAGGCCATGGCCTGGATGAAGGCCAACCAGACGGACGATCCGCTGTTCGGCAAGGGCACGATCCGCGCCGACGGTCGCAAGATGCACCCCGCCTATCTGTTCGAGGTGAAGAAGCCGTCGGAATCCAAGGGTCCGTGGGACTATTACAAGCTGCTGGCGACCCTGCCCGCCGAAGAGGCGTTCCGGCCGCTCAGCGCCAACGCCTGCCCGCTGGTTCGCGCCTGATCCAACCCGCATCCGGGGCGCCGCGCGTCGGCGCCCCGCCTTCCCTTGGGATCTGCAGTCCATGTTCGAGCTCTTAGGCATTCCGCCCCAGGCCCTCTTCGGACAGCTCCTTCTGGGGCTGATCAACGGCTCGTTCTATGCGATCCTCAGCCTCGGCCTCGCCGTCATCTTCGGCCTGTTGAACATCATCAACTTCACCCATGGCGCGCAGTATATGATGGGCGCCTTCATTTCGTGGATGCTGCTCAACTGGCTGGGCATCGGCTACTGGCCCTCGCTCCTGCTCGCCCCCGTGGTGGCGGGCGTTTCCGGCGTGATCATCGAGCGATTGTTACTGCAACGACTTTATCACCTCGACCATCTCTACGGCCTGCTGCTGACCTTCGGCCTCGCCCTCATCATCCAGGGCCTGTTCCGCAACTATTTCGGCTCGTCGGGTCTGCCCTACCAGATTCCGGCGGAACTGCGCGGCGGCCAGAATCTCGGCTTCATGTTCCTGCCCAACTACCGCGCCTGGGTGGTTGTCGCCTCCCTTGTCGTCTGCCTCGCCACCTGGTTCGTCATCGAGAAGACGCGCCTTGGCGCCTATCTGCGGGCGGCCACTGAGAACCCGACCCTGACCCAGGCCTTCGGTATCAATGTGCCGCTGCTGATCACGCTGACCTACGGGTTCGGCGTCGGCCTCGCCGCCTTCGCCGGCGTCCTCGCCGCGCCGATCTATTCGGTCAACCCGAACATGGGTGCCGATCTCATCATCGTGGTGTTCGCCGTGGTGGTCATCGGCGGCATGGGCTCGATCCTCGGCGCCATCGTCACCGGCTTCGGGCTCGGCATCATCGAGGGGCTGACCAAAGTCTTCTATCCGGAAGCCTCGGCCACCGTCATCTTCATCATCATGGCCATCGTGTTGCTTGTGAAGCCCGCCGGCCTCTTCGGGAGGACCGCCTGATGGCCGACGTCACCATCACTGCTCCTGCCACCGACGCCGCCGAGCAGGCCGATCATTCGGCGCTCCATCGCACGCTGTTCATCGCCATGGCGGCTCTGCTGGTCGTGCTGCCCTTCATTCCGGTGGTCGGCTATCCGTTCTTCCTGATGAAGGTGCTGTGCTTCGCGCTGTTCGCCTGCGCCTTCAACCTGATGCTCGGCTATGGCGGGCTCTTGTCGTTCGGGCATGCGGCCTATTTCGGCTTCGCGTCCTATGCCGCTGCCTATACGGCGAAACACTGGGGCCTCACGCCGGAAGTGTCGATCCTGCTTGGTACGGCCTCGGGTGCCGTTCTGGGCCTCGCCTTCGGGGCCCTCGCCATCCGGCGCCAGGGCATCTATTTCGCCATGATCACACTTGCCCTGGCGCAGATGGTCTATTTCTTCTCGCTGCAGGCGCCGGGTTTCACCGGCGGTGAGGACGGCATCCAGGCCGTGCCGCGCAATGCGCTGTTCGGCGTCGTGCCGCTTGGCAACGATACCATCACCTACTATCTCGTCGCGGCCATCTTCTTCGTCGGCGTGCTGCTGATCTACAGGATCATCCACTCGCCCTTCGGCCAGGTCCTGAAGGCTATCCGCGACAACGAGGCGCGGGCGGTGTCGCTCGGGTACCGTGTCAATCAGTACAAGCTGGCCGTCTTCGTCCTCTCCGCCTCGCTGGCCGGGCTCGCGGGCGCGACAAAGGCGATCGCCATGCAACTCGCGTCGCTCACCGACGTCCACTGGAGCATGTCCGGCGAGGTCGTGCTGATGACTCTGGTCGGCGGCATGGGAACGGTCTTCGGTCCGATCGTCGGCGCGGCCGTCATCATCTCCATGCAGAACTTCCTTGCCGGCCTCGGCGCCTGGGTCACCGTCGTGCAGGGTGTCATCTTCGTCATCTGCGTTCTGGTCTTCCGCGAGGGCATCGTCGGCGTCATCGGCAAGTGGCTGAAGAAGCCGCTCTGAACCAGCCTGCTTCCCCGCGCTTTGCCGGCGCGGAGAGCGCTGCCTTTGAACACCGTTAAGCCAAGTGCCACGCCCTGCCTCCCCAGGGCCGCCATTGTGCCGCTTTTTGTGACATGATGGCGGCGTCGGGTCCGTTCCCGATCGGCCCGACCCGAGGCTCTGGGAGACGATCATGCACGCGATCAAGCGCGCCCTGCTTGCGGGGACGATCCTTCCCATGCTCGCCGTCATGCCGGGCTTCACCCAGGGCCTTCGCATCGAAGGCGCCATCATTCTCGCCCAGGCCCAGGATCAGGATCCGCGCCAGCGCCGTCCTGGCCAGCCGCAACAGGGCCGCCCCAATATGCAGCCGCCGCGTCAGCCGGCGGCCCCGATTCAGCAGCCGCTGCGCCAGCCCGCCCAGTCCGCTCCGCTTCGCCAGGCCCCTGCGATCCAGCAGCAGCCGCGCCAACCCGCACAATTCGCTCCCCAGCGCCAGGCCCCGCCGATCCAGCAGCGCTCGCCCGTTCAGGCCAGCCCGCCGCAACAGCCGCGTGCCCCGGTCCAGGCTATTCCGCCGCAGCAACCCCGCGTCGCGGCTCCTGCTGCCGTCCAGCAGCGGCCGCCGGTCGGCATCCCTCCGACGACCCGATCGGGACAGACCCAGCAGCCTACGGTCCGCGGCACGTCCCCCGCCGTCGGCGGCCGCCCCACAGTGCCGCCGCCGGGTTTCATCCCGCCTCAAGACGGCCGCGGGGCCGTGCCGCCAGCCGCAACTGGCCAGCGAAATGTGCCGCTGCTGGTGCCACCGCCGGCCGCCGGTGTCTCTTCGCGGCCTGCCGGCTCTCCCGGGGCGATCCGGCCGGCGGATGGCCGTCCGCCGTTCAGCGGCAATCCGCAGGGCCAGACGGTCCAGCCGCCGGTATCCGGCCAGCGCGCTCCCGGAGCTCCCGGAACATTGCCCGGCGTGGCACGGCCTCCCGGCACGCCGCCGGCCATTGGCCAGCGGGCCCCCGGTACGCCGCCCACCGGTCAACCCAGCGCGGGCCAGCCGCCTGTCGTTGGTCAGCCGGGCATCCGCCAGCCTCTCGTCCCCGGCCAGCCCGGCACGGGTCAGCCGCAGGTTCCAGGCCAGCCGGGCCTGGCCCAGCCGGGTCCGGGCCTGCCGCCGACACCCGGACAGCCGGGTTTCGGTCAACGCGGGCCGGGATTGCCCGGACAGGTGCCCGGCGCTGCCGGCCCCGGTGGCCTTGCCGGCGGCCAGCCGCCGCCGAGCGGGCCCCCGGATCGCCGTCAGGGATCACGTATCGGTCCCGCCGGGGCTGCGGCCATCGGGCTCGGTGTCGGTCTGATTGGCGGATTCATGCTCAATCAGGGCGCGCGTGCCGACGATGTCAGCGACGTGCGTTCGCGCCGTCGCGAGTTCACGGAGGACGGCGTCACCGTCATTCACGAGCCCGGCCGGACCATCGTGCGCGACGGCGAGGGTATCTTCATCCGCCACGACGAGACGGCGCGCTTCCGCGACCTGGGGGGTGATTTCCGCACCGAGCGTCGCGGCGATGAGATGATCTCCATCTATGAGCGCCCTGGCGGCATGCGCGTCATCACCGTGACCGACGAGAACGGCCAGTTGCTGCGCCGCATCCGCCGCTACCCGGACGGCCGCGAGGTCATCCTGATCGACAATTCGTTCCGGCCACGGGCCCGTACCTTCGAGGAGCAGATCATCGTTTTGCCGCCACCGGAATATTCCATGCCGCGTGAGCGCTATCTGGTCGATGCCGGCGGGGCGCCGCCGGAAATGATCTACGAAGCCCTGACCGCGCCTCCGGTGCAGCGACTGCCGCGGCGCTACACGCTGGACGAGGTGCGCCACAGCCCGACGGTGCGCGCCTATACCCGCAGCGTCGACGTTAACACGATCAATTTCGACGCGGGTTCATGGCAGGTGAAGCCGGATCAGATTGCGCGCCTCGACACGATCGCGGCGGCTCTCGGCCGGGCCATCACGGCCAATCCGAACGAGGTTTTCCTGATCGAGGGCCATACGGACGCCGTCGGTAACGACACGGACAACCTGTCGCTGTCGGATCGCCGCGCCCAGTCGATCGCAGCGGTGCTGACGCAGAGCTACAACATCCCGCCGGAGAACCTGACGACGCAGGGCTATGGCGAGCAATTCCCCCGGGTGCAGACCCAGGGACCGTCGCGGGAGAACCGCCGCGTGACGTTGCGGCGGGTGACGGACCTGCTCAACCAGCAGAACAGCCAGACGCCGCCCCAATAGGGTGTTCCGCGCCGGGGCAAGGCGAGCGGGCGCCTTGGGGCGCCCGTTTCGCGTTCAGGGCCGGTGGAGATGCAGGCCGACGAGCGTCTCCTGCACCTGAAAGCCGAGACGGGCGTAGAGATTGGCAATGCCGACATTGGCGGCGGATATGACCGTGTCGACGCGGCGGATGCCGGCCTGTTTCAGGTGCAGGAGGATTGCTGTCCAGAAGGGCAGAGCGAGGACCGCCTGGTCCGGCCGTGTGCCGCCGAGGACGAGGTCAGCGGTACCATCCGCCGTGGTGAAGGCCATGAAGGCCGCGGGGCACGGCGGGGGACCCGTCACCAGGACCTGCGCCCGGCCGGCGAGCAGCCCTTCCATCCACTCGGCCTGACGGCGCGGGTTCACGGCGGGCGGAATGGCCGGATCCTCGGCGAAACGGCCGAAATGGAAGGTCTCCGCGGCTTGCGTCACGAGGGCCGGGTGGTCCGCTGCGGCGGCTTCCCGCAGTGTCAGCGCAGGCGCGGCGGTGGCCTCGAAGCGCGCGAGATTGGGATAGCGCAGCCGCTGGACGGTCTCGACATAGCGGAACCCGGCAGCCTGCAGCCGGGCGACGGCACTCCGCCGTCCGGCCGGAAGGCGGAGCGTGACGAGGGCCGCTGCCTGGTTGTTGCAGAGCGCCTCCAGTGCGGCGAAGAGATCGTCGTCGCCGCCCGTCCCGTCTTCGCAGGCCAGCGCGATGGCGGTGATGTCCAGCGTGGGGCGGCCGAGGGCGCGCGCGTCCCAAGGGGTAGCCCGCAGGACGATATGGCCGCCGTCGGCGCCGTGGACCTCCAGGGCCATGGTCAGAACGGCGTGCGCCGGAAGGCTGCGGGCAGATCGAGGACGATATCGTCGGGACCGAGGAGATCCTCCGGGACCGGCTGCATCAGGGCGAAGGCCTTCGGCGCCGGAGATGCGGCGCGCGGGTCGCGGCGGCGGATGATGGCGGCGCGAATGGCGGGAGTCAGGCTCTCGAGGGTATCGTCGGCGATCATGTCGTCGAGCACGACGAGGTGGCGCGCCTGGGCGCGCGCTTCGGCGACAAGCGTCTCGATGGCGCAGAGGCCGGAGACGACGGTGCGCATGTCCGGATGGACGCCGTCCCAGCCATAGGCCCGCAGCCGCCTGTCGAGGTGATAGGCGTGGCTCCAGTTGCCGGCGTTAACGTGGAGGTTGATGGCCACCTGCATGCGCTTCAGCGTGAAGTCCTGGAAGCGCCGAAGCAGGGGCGCCGCCTGTTCCGGATCGGCCAGCGGGGCGGGATCGATGAAGGAGGCGAAGAACTCGATGCCGCCGCGGAAGCGGTCCCAGCCGTCCATGGTCTCGCTGTTGCCCGAATGGTTGACCCCGCCCTTGGAGATGGCGGTGACGCGGGCGAAGGGCTGCGGCGCGAAGAGCACCGAGCCGACGGTGAGGGCGCGGGCGAGATGGGCGAAATAGTGGAAGACGAAGCCCGTTACCGGCTCGATCACATCATGCACCATGTCGGTGCGGATGATGAACCATTCGGGAAAGATGTGGTGGCCGAGCATGTAGTCGAGGCAGGCGGCATGGTCGCCGCGGCGGAACAGCCGCTCCCCGGTGATGCGATAGAAGGTGCCCATCTCGGCGTTATCGCGCGTCTCGTCGATGAGCATCCAGGGCGCCTGGACCATGACGAGGTCGGGATCGGCGGTGAGCCGACCGAGATAGTCCATGACGACGTCCGGGACGAGAAGGTCGTCGTCGCCGACCCAGATGGCGAACTGGCCGCGGGCCTGCCGCCAGGAATAGAGAAAATTGCCGTAGGCGCCGATATTCTCGCTCTGTCTGACCGAGCGGATGCGCGGGTCGGCGGCGGCCCAGCGCGCCACGATCGCCGCCGTGCCATCGGTCGAGCAATTGTCGGAGACGAGGATCTCGAAGTCGACGCCGCGGGCGGTGAAGGCGTCGATATGGTGGGTGAAGAAGCGGTCCAGATATTGCGCGCGGTTGTAGGTGGGCAGCGCGATGGTGACGAGCGGCCGCGCGGCGGGGGCGGGGGCCGCCCGCGACAGGTCTTGAGCGGCGCTGGCGGCCATGGGACGGCTCCGATGGGTCAGGCGGCGCGGCGGGCGTGCCGCTGGAGGATGGATTTCAGCGCAAGCGACACCCGGGCTGCCACGGCCCGTGTGACATTGTAGCCGCTCGGCAGATTGATGCCGGTCGGCGAAATCGCATAGGCAACGGGGTTGCGGGCGGAGGCGCCGGCGGCAGAGGGCTGGTTGCGGAAGGCGGGCTGCCAGCTGAGCGGATAGAAGAAGGGGCGCGTGTCGATGCCCTCGGCGCCGAGTTCGGCGGCGACCTGCTGCTTGAGCAGACCGAGTTTCGGATCGAGGACAGCGGTGACCATCCAGTAGCTGTTGAACACCTGGGCCGGTTCGGCATTGAGGGTGAGCCCCGGGGTGCCCTCAAGGGCCTCGGCATAGAAGCGGAAGATGTCGCGCTTCATGGCGATGAGCTCGTCGAGGCGCTCCATCTGGGCGATGCCCATGGCGGCTTGCATCGCCGACATCCGGTACTTGAAGCCGACTTCCTCGGTGATCAGGGCGCGCGACGTCGGGTGGCGGCCCTGGTCGCGCAGGATGTTGACCCGTTCGGCGAGCGCATCGTCGTCGGTGACGAGCATCCCGCCCTCGCCGGTCGTGACCGTCTTGGAACCGTGAAAGGAGAAGACCGAGGCTTGGCCGAAGGAACCCGCCGGCCTGTCGCGGAAGCGCGAGCCGATGGCCTCGGCCGCATCCTCGATGAGAATGATGCCGGCATCGCGGGCGATGGCCTCCAGGCGCGCCCAATCGGGCATGCCGCCATAGAGGTCGACGACGATGGCGGCCTTGGTCCGCGGCGTGATGGCGGCGGCGAGGCTCGCTGGCGACAGGCACCAGGAGACCGGGTCGATGTCGGCGAAGACGGGCGTGGCGCCAACCTGCACGACCGGCGAGGCGGTGGCGACCCAGGTGCATTCCGGAACGATCACCTCGTCGCCGGGGCCTATCCCGAGGCCGGCCAGTGTCAGGTGGATCGCCGAGGTGCAATGGGCAAGCGAGATGGCGTGTTTCCGCCCGGTCTGTTCGGCGACCATGGCCTCGAAGCGCAGGTTATACTTGGCGTGGTTCTCGAACCAGGCATGGCGGGCGGCTTCCGCCGTCAGCTCCACCTCGCGCTGGCTGATGGAAGGGCCGGCCACCGGCACACGCTCGCGCTTCACCGTCAGCGGCGTTGTCTCGCGCTCGCCGCGCCAGGTCAGGTTCGCTGCAAGGGCGCCCTTGTCCATGAGGTGTTTCAGTCGGGCAAGGCGCACATAGCGCGGGCCCGTCAGATCCTCGGCCGCGGTGCGACCGGCCATGGCGGCGACCAGTTCCTTGGCGCCGGAGGCGGCGGTGTGGAGGAAGCGGAAGTCCGGGAAGGCGGCGGCGAACTTGCCGAAGTCGACCCGGTAGGAGCGGGGATCGATGGTGTTGCCCGCGGCAAAGGTGACCTTGGCGCCCGGCACCGCCTCGGCGACGATCGCGGCGATATCGCGGACGAGATGGTTCTCCTCGTTCTGGCCGATATTGAAGGCCTGGCCACGGATCTTGTCGGGGTCTGCGGCGAGGATGGCGGCCGCGGCGCGGGCGAGGTCACGGACATGGAGGAGCGGGCGCCAGGCGAGGCCGCTCGACAGCAGCTTCACCTCGCCGGTCGATAGCGCCGAGACGACGAGGTTGTTCAGCACGAGATCGGTGCGCACCCGCGGCGACAGGCCGTAGCAGGTGGCGTTGCGCATGAAGGTGGGCGCAAAGGTGGCGTCGGCGAGGGGCAGGAGGCCGCTCTCGCTCTCCACCTTGCTTGCCGCATAGGCCGTCAGCGGATTGACCGGGGCGGTCTCGTCGAGCAGGAGGTCCGGATTGCCGGCGCCGTAGATGGAGCAGGAGGACGCGAAGATGAAGCGCGCCACGCCGGCGGCCTTGGCAGCCCGCGCCAGGGCGATGGTCGCGTCGCGGTTGATGGCGGCGGTCAGTTCCGGGGCAAGGTCGCCCATCGGATCATTGGAGAGGGCGGCGAGATGCAGGACAGCGTCGAAACCGGCGAGATCCTCCGCCGTGACATCGCGCATGTCACGGGCGAGGCTGAGACCGGGCTCCACGGGTTCCATGCCCTCGGTGTGGCACGGCGCGAAGAAGCCGGTATCCATCCCGACGACCTCGTGACCGGCTTCCGCCAGGACCGTGGTGGCGACCGAACCGACATATCCGGCATGGCCGGTGACCAGAACTTTCATGATGCCCTCACGCCGCCGCAACCGCTCGGACCGGCTCGTCGGTCCAGGTTTTCCAGGGCGCCTTGCCGCTGTCCCACAGGCCTTGCAGCAGCCTGAGTTCGCGCAGCGTGTCGACGCATTGCCAGAACCCCTCGTGACGATAGGCGCCGAGCTTTCCTTCACGGGCGAGACGCTCGTAGAGCGCGACCTCCAGCGACCCCTCGTCGCCATCCAGCGCGAGATAATCGAAGACGCCCGGCTCGAAGACGGCGAAGCCGCCGTTGATCCAGCCCTCGCCGATCTGCGGCTTCTCGACGAAGCCGGCGACATCATCCCCCTCGAAGCGCAGGCCGCCGAAGCGGGCCGGGGGATGAACGGCGGTGATGGTGGCGAGATGGCCCTGGGCGCGATGCTGGTCGATGACCGCCTGCATCGGCACGTCGCAGACGCCGTCGCCATAGGTCACCAGGAAGGGCGCGCCCTCGAGATGCGGCTTCAGGCGCAGGATGCGGCCACCCGTATTGGTATCGAGGCCGGTATTGACGATGCGCACGCGCCAATTGTCGAAGGCCGGTCCGGAGCGGGTGACACGGCCGCGGCGGGTGTCGACGGTCAGGTCGCCCGCCATGCGCACCTCGTCGAGGAAGAAGCGCTTGATGACATCGGCCTTGTAGCCGCCGGCGATGATGAAATCGTCGAAACCCTGCGCCGCGTAATGGCGCATGATGTGCCAGAGGATGGGGCGGCCGCCGACATCGACCATCGGCTTCGGCTTCACGTCGGTCTCTTCCGAGATCCGCGTGCCGCGCCCGCCGGCGAGAATCACAACCCGCATTGCCTGCCCCTAAACCATATGGCCCGGAGGATGGGCGGACATGGTAAATGACTGGTAAATGCAGTGGGTCGTCGTGGCCCTCAGGGCTGAGCGGGGGCGCTGTCGGCGGCGGCGAGCGCGAGGGCCATCAGCGCCTGCTCACGCTCCACCAGCAGCCGGGCATGGTCGAGGGCGAGAGCAAAATCCTCCTCCAGCAGCGCGAACTGCATGCCGAGGACGAGTGGCCGGGCGCTCGGCATGGCTTCGAGGATCAGGGCGATCCGTGCGGCGAGATCGGCATGGCTGATAGCGTCGAAGCCCTTGAGCAGGATCTCCTGCACCAGAAAGGCGATGCTCTTGCCGATCGTGTCGACCTCCTCGATCCGCAGCAGCAGGCCCAGTTCGCGGGCGGCCGGAGCATCGGGAAGGGCGCGGGCCACGGGGAGGCCGGACAAGTCGGACATGAATCACCTGAAGTCTCGCCAGAGCACTGTCAGTAAATTGTCAAGATTAACAAATCATAAACAAAATAGAATTCGCGTTATGTTTACCATTAATTCCGGCTCATCAATTCTCCCGGAAGAAAAAAGTCTTTTTTAATTGGCGTAATGGACAGTCACCGTGCCTTCGAGAATTGAAGGGCCTCCCAGAAAGCGGAGGCGTCATCGTCCACCCCTCAGAAGCAGGGGTCCCTAGGAAAGGGTTCTACCATGTCTGACATCACCATTTCGCGCGGCGTTCGTTCCAACCTCCTCGCGCTGCAGAACATCGCCGCCGGCCGAGAGACCATCCAGGGCCGCCTCGCCTCGGGCAAGAAGGTCAATTCGGCCCTCGACAACCCCACGAACTTCTTCACCGCCGCCTCGCTGAACTCACGTTCGAACGACCTCGGTGCGCTGCTGGACGGCATGTCCAACGGCATCAAGACCCTGGAAGCCGCCGACAACGGCCTGAAGTCGATCACCAAGACGGTCGAGTCGCTGCAGTCCACCATCCGCCAGGCGCGTCAGGACAAGTCCTGGCAGGGTGAGAGCTACGCCTTCACCGCGACCGCCGGCACCGGTAACATCGTCTTCACCGGCGGCGCCGTCGGCACCACCGCCGTCACGGTGGCGGTCACGGCCAATGCCTCGGTCGACGACGTCGTCGCCGCGATCAACGGCAACTCGTCGCTGACGTCCAAGGTTCGCGCCTCGAACGACAACGGCAAGCTGCGCGTCGAGAATCTGTCGACCGCCACCCTGACCGTCACCGACACGGCCGTCGCCACCACCGGCACCGGCGGCACGATCGGCGGCAACACGGTTCGCGCCGACCTGGTCAAGCAGTTCAACGATCTGCGCCAGCAGCTCGACCGGACCGCGGAAGACGCCTCCTTCAACGGCATCAACCTGCTGCGCGGCGACTCCCTCGCCATCACCTTCAACGAGACCGGTTCGTCGTCGCTGAACATCCAGTCCAAGGGCGGCCAGGCGATCAACTCGACCAACCTCGGCATCGACACGCAGGCGACCTCGGTGGCCGACACCGACGTCGGACTGGATGCGATCCTCGGTAAGCTGTCTACGGCTCTCGGTTCGCTGCGGTCGCAGTCCTCGTCCTTCGGTTCGAACCTCTCGGTGGTGCAGAACCGTCAGGACTTCTCCAAGTCGATGATCAACACGCTGCGCGGTGGTGCGGACAACCTCACCCTCGCCGACCAGAACGAGGAAGGCGCCAACCTGCTCGCGCTCAATACCCGCGCCCAGCTCGCCACCTCGGCCCTGTCCTTCGCCTCGCAGGGCGACCAGCAGGTCCTCCAGTTCCTCCGCTGATCGTCCAGCATCTCCACGCTCCAGAAGGGCGGCCTCAGGGCCGCCCTTTTTCGTTTGAGGCGCGGCACGCGTCCTGGCCACTTTTCCTGCTTCGCGTGTCACGGGCGGCCTCCTGGCCGCCTTTTTCGTCCGCTGTGCGCCTTTCGGCGCCGACACCCGTGGCGCGGGAACAGGGCAAGGTTTGGTCAAGGATAACGGGGGGTGTCGAGACATGGTAAAAAACTTCTGCCGCGTATGCATTTTGTTAACGATGTTGGTGCAACGTGATCCCGTCTTCGAGAACTGAAGGCCCTCCCAGGATGTGGAGGTTGCGTATCGACCACCCCTCAGAATAAGGGGTCCCTAGGAGAGGGCAGTATCCATGTCTGACATCACCATTTCGCGCGGCGTTCGCTCGAACCTTCTCGCGCTCCAGAACATTTCGTCCCTGCGCGAAACCATCCAGGGGCGCCTCGCTTCGGGCAAGAAGGTCAATTCTGCCCTCGACAATCCCACGAACTTCTTCACCGCTTCTGCGCTCAATGCCCGCGGCAACGACCTCGGCGCGCTGCTGGACTCCATGTCCAACGGCATCAAGACCCTGGAAGCCGCCGACAACGGCCTGAAGTCGATCACCAAGACGGTCGAGTCGCTGCAGTCCGCCATCCGCCAGGCGCGTCAGGACAAATCCTACAAGGGTGAGAGCTACGCCTTCACCGCGACCGCCGGCACCGGTAACATCGTCTTCACCGGCGGCGCCGTCGGCACCACTGCGGTCACGGTGGCGGTCACGGCCAATGCCTCGGTCGATGACGTCGTCGCCGCGATCAACGGCAACTCGTCGCTGACGTCCAAGGTTCGCGCCTCGAACGACAACGGCAAGCTGCGCGTCGAGAACCTTTCGACCGCCACCCTGACCGTCACCGACACGGCCGTCGCCACCACCGGCACCGGCGGCACGATCGGCGGCAACACGGTTCGCGCCGACCTGATCACGCAGTTCAACGACCTTCGCCAGCAGCTCGACCGCACGGCGGAAGACGCCTCCTTCAACGGCATCAACCTGCTGCGTGGCGACGCGCTCGCCATCACCTTCAACGAGACGGGATCGTCCTCGATCACCGTCCAGTCGAAGGGCGGCCAGTCGATCAACTCGACCAATCTCGGCATCGACGTGCAGGCCGCCTCGGTGGCCGACTCCGACGTCGGACTGGATGCGATCCTCGGTAAGCTGTCTTCGGCTCTCGGTTCGCTACGGTCGCAGTCCTCGGCCTTCGGTTCGAACCTCTCGGTGGTGCAGAACCGCCAGGACTTCACCAAGTCGATGATCAACACGCTGCGCGGCGGTGCGGACAACCTCACCCTCGCCGACCAGAACGAGGAAGGTGCCAACCTGCTCGCGCTCAACACCCGCGCCCAGCTCGCCACCTCGGCCCTGTCCTTCGCCTCGCAGGGCGACCAGCAGGTCCTCCAGTTCCTCCGCTGATCGTCCAGCATCTCCACGCTTCGAAAGGGCGGCCTCCGGGCCGCCCTTTCTCGTTTCAGGCGCGGCGTTAGAGCCGCATTAACCATCTTCGCGAAGAGTGCGGAATCGGTGGGTCCGCTGCGCGCGGCCCGCAGCGCCCGTCTGTGGAGATCGTGATGGCCAGAGCCCTCGAATGGAGCCGTCCCCTCGACGAGCGGACAACCGGTCATGCGGTCGACTATGCAACGCGGTCGGCCGAGGCGGCGCTGACCCGCGGCGAAGCCTCGATCGCGGTGCGCATCGCCCGGCAGCTCGGGCTCGCCCAGCCCGGGATCGCCGCCCACCGTGAACTCCTCGACAGGGCACTCGCGGTGCTGGACCAGGCGTCCGATTTCATCGCCCGCCACAGCGGCAGCAGCGATCCGGACACAGTGGAGGCGGTGGCAGCGGCGCATCTCGCCCGCGGCGACCTGATGACCGCCAGCCAGCTCTGGCTGTCCCTGGCGAAGGGTGATTCCAGCCGGGCCGACGCCTTTCTCAGCTTCGCCTGGTGCATGGCCCGTGCTGGCAACAACGAAAGCGCCGAAGCGATTGTCACCCATCTGTCGCGTCTGACCAGCCATCCGAAGATCGATGCGGTCAGCATGATGATCGCCATGGCACGGGGTGATTTCGACGGGGCCCTTCTGCAGGCGCAGAAGGCACTCGCCGGCGATCCGGGGGCCCATGTCTGGCTGCCGCTGGGCCCGGTCTTCCACAGCACGGGGGTGGCGAACGAGGCCTCATTCGCTCTCGGCATGCGGCTCGAGGATCTCAGCGCCGTCCTGCACCTCTACGAGGTCGGCCAGAATGTCCAGGCTGGCCGGAACCGCGAGGCCATCGCCGGGGCCGATGTCGCGCTGGCCCTCATCCCCGACGACCGCTGGGCCTCGATGTTCAAGATCATGGCGCTGATGGCCTGCGAGGACAAACTGGGCGCCGCGCAGGCCCAGGCCTCGCTTGCCGCCGCCACCGGCGCCAGGCTGGATGTGCTGACGCGGCTGATCGACCTCCTGTTCGACGCCAGTGCGCACCAGCAGGTCGTCGATCTCGGCCGCATCGTGCGCGAGCGCCTGCCCGAACACAGCGCCCTCCTGTCCACGATTGCCCATGCGGCGTCGCACGTGGTGGAGATGGATCTCGCCGACGAAATTCTCTGCTCACTGGAGCCGCTGGCGGAGACGATCGTCAAGGCCGGGCTCTCCCCCTTCATGGTTCTGGCCATGACCGACGAACCGGCAATCCAGCGGATCGCCTCCGAACGGCGCGGGCGAACCCTGCCTGGACCGACCGAGCCGCTGGACGTGCCGCTGCCGCTCCCGCCGGCGCCGGGAGAGCGGCTGCGGATCGGCTATTTTTCCAATGATTTCCATAATCACGCGACGCTGAAGCTGCTGACCGAAGCGCTGGAATGCACCGACCGCCATCGCTTCGAGGTCATTGCCTATTCCTACGACGCCCATGCGGAGGATGCCGAGCGCGTCCGCCTGAAGGCGGCCGTGGACCGCTTTGAGGACGTGACGATGCTCACGGAAACCGAGACGGCCAGACTGATCCGCCGGGACGGCATCCACGTCCTCGTCGATCTCAAGGGCTATACGGGAGGATCGCGGCTCAGCCTGCTGAAATACCGCGCGGCACCGATCCAGGTGAACTGGCTCGGCTATCCCGGCACCTATGGCCTGGCCGAGGCCGACTATATCATCGCCGATCCCTTCATCATCCCGACCGAAGCCGAAGCCGGCTATTCGGAAGCGGTGGCCCGGCTGCCGGACTGCTACCAGCCCAACCGGCGCAGCCGGGAGGTCGTCGCAGCCCCCACCCGCGAGATGGTGGGCCTGCCGGAGACGGGCTTCGTCTTCGCCTCGTTCAACCATGTCTACAAGGTGGGCGGCACGCTCTTCGCCGCCTGGATGGAGATCCTGAAAGGCGTGCCCGGGTCGGTACTCTGGCTCCTGTCGAAGGACCCGGCGATCGGCGAGCGCCTCCGCGCGCGCGCGGAGGCTCATGGCGTCGACCCGTCTCGGCTGGTCTTCGGGCCGGTAATGGACAACGAGTATCACCTGGCGCGGTATAATCTGGTCGATCTCGCCCTCGACACCTATCCGGTCGGCTCGCATACGACGGCGAGCGATGCCCTGTGGATGGGCGCGCCGCTTCTGGCCCTGTCCGGGAGAAGCTTCGTCTCGCGCGTCTCGGGGAGCATCCTCCGGGCGGCCGGCATGGAGCAGCTCATCGCCACCAGCTTCGACGAGTACAAGGCCAAGGCCATCGCCATCGGCAACGATCGCGGCACGGCGCAGGCCCTGCGCGAGACGCTGCTGCGGACCCGCCAGAGCGTGCCGCTCTTCGATCCCGACCGCTTCTCTGCCCATCTCGGCCTCGCCTATGAGGGCATGGTCGAGATCTGGCGCCGCGGCGAGGCACCGCACAGCTTCGACGTGCCGGCGATCGACGCCGTGGCGGCACGGTCAGTGGAAGTCGCGTGACTTCGGCAGGATCCTGACATCGCGCGGGTGGCGGCCGCCTCCACGCGGATATTGCGGCCGTGAGACCTCGTCGGCGCGGGCAAGGCTGTCGCGCATCGGGTCGTCCGACAGGTGCTGCAGATCGGCCGTGCGGTCGATGATGTCCTCCGCCATGAGGTGGACGACGCCCTCGGGGCTCCGCTGGATCAGGCCCGCGACCATGAGCAGCCGCGCGCCCATGATGGCGCGGCGGAAGCGCTCCATATGGCGGGCCCAGAGCACCACATTGGTGATGCCGGTCTCGTCCTCCAGGGTGATGAAGATGGCGGTGCCCTTGCCCGGCCGCTGGCGCACCAGGACGACGCCGGCCACGCGGGCCCGCGCGCCGTTGGCGGCGGCGGCGAGCTCCGCGCAGGTCGAGATGCCCTCGGCGGTGAGGCGCTCGCGTAGGAAGGACAGCGGGTGGGCCTTCAGCGACAGCCGCGCCGTCTGGTAGTCGGCAACGACATGTTCCGACAGGGGCATGGCGGGGAGGTTCGCATCGACCTCCGCGCCGAGTTCCTTCGCATCCGCCGCGGCGAAAAGCGGTAGCGGATCGTCGTCCGGCAGGCGCCGCACCGCCCACAGCGCCTCTCGCCGATCGAGGCCGATGGAGCGAAAGGCGTCGGCATCGGCGAGGATGTGGAGCGCCCGTGCCGGCAGGGCGCAGCGGCGGGCGAGGTCCTCGACATCGGCGAAGGGGCGCGTGCGCGCCGCGACCAGCCTTTCGGCCCAGGCCTCGTGAAAGCCGTCGAGCTGGCGGAAGCCGAGGCGCAGGGCGTGGCCGTCCCGGCCGCGTGCGAGGCTGTTGTCCCAGAGGCTCGCATTGACGTCGACGGCGCGGACCTCGACGCCGTGCTCGCGCGCGTCGCGGACGATCTGGGCCGGCGCATAGAAGCCCATGGGCTGGGCGTTGAGGAGGGCGCAGGCGAAGATCGCGGGGTGGTGGCATTTGATCCAGGAGGAGATGTAGACGAGCTTGGCGAAGGAGGCGGCGTGGCTTTCGGGGAAGCCATAGCTGCCGAAGCCCTTGATCTGGTCGAAGCAGCGCTGGGCGAAGGCTGGATCGTAGCCGCGCGCCACCATGCGGCCGGTCATCAGCGTCTCGAACCGGCCGATCGTGCCGACATTGCGGAAGGTCGCCATGGCGCGGCGCAGGCCGTTGGCCTCGTCTGCGGTGAATTTCGCCGCCACCATGGCGAGGCGCATGGCCTGTTCCTGGAACAGCGGCACGCCGCAGGTCTTGTTCAGCACCTGGTAGAGCTCGTCCGGCTCCCCGTGCCCGGGAGCCGGCGAGGGATAGACGACGGGTTCCAAGCCGGCCCGCCGCTTCAGATAGGGATGCACCATGTCGCCCTCGATGGGCCCCGGCCGGACGATGGCGACCTGGATGACGAGGTCGTAGAGATTGCGGGGTTTGAGGCGCGGCAGCATGTTGATCTGCGCCCGGCTCTCCACCTGGAAGACGCCGATGGAATCGCCGCGGCAGAGCATGTCGTAGACGGCGGGGTCGTCGGGCGGCACGTTGAAGAGGTCGAGGTCCGGCCCGCCGGTGGCGCGCAGCAGGCCAAAGGCCTTGCGGATGCAGGTCAGCATGCCCAGCGCGAGGACATCGACCTTCATCAGGCCGAGCGCGTCGATGTCGTCCTTGTCCCATTCGATGAAGGTGCGGTCGGCCATGGCGGCATTGCCGATGGGAACCGTCTCGTCGAGCCGCGCGCCGGTCAGCACGAAGCCGCCGACATGCTGGGAGAGGTGACGCGGAAAGCCGATGAGGCGTTCGGCGAGGCCGACGGCGCGGCGGATGAGGGGGTTGACCGGGTCGAGCCCGGCCTCGCGGACATAATGGTCGCCGATGGCGGTGCCCCATGAGCCCCAGACCATGCCGGCGAGGCGGCCGGTGACGTCCTCGGTGAGGCCGAGGGCCTTGCCGACCTCGCGGATGGCGCTGCGCGGCCGATAGCTGATGACGGTGGCGGCGATGCCGGCACGCTCGCGGCCGTAGCGGGCATAGATGTGCTGGATGACCTCCTCGCGGCGCTCGTGCTCGAAATCGACGTCGATGTCCGGCGGCTCGCGCCGTTCGGATGAGATGAAGCGGGCGAAGAGCAGGTCGTGGTCGTTGGGGTCCACCGCGGTGATGCCGAGCACGTAGCAGACGGCGGAATTGGCGGCCGAGCCGCGGCCCTGGCAGAGGATGCCCTTGTCCTCGGCGACGCGGACGATGTCGACGATGGTGAGGAAGTAGCGGGCATAGTCGAGGCTGGCGATGAGGGTGAGCTCTTCGGCGAGGAGCTTCTCGACCTTCGCCGGCACCGCGCCGCCATAGCGGTGTGCGGCGCGTTCCCAGGTGATCTTTTCCAGCCAGCCCTGCGGCGTCCAGCCGGGCGGCACCGGCTCCTCCGGATATTCGTATTTCAGCTCGGCCAGCGAGAAGTCCATGCGGGACAGCAGGTGCTGCGTCTCCACGATGGCCTCGGGGCAGTCGCGGAAGAGCCGCGCCATCTCGTGCCCCGGTTTCAGGTGGCGCTCGGCATTAGCCGCCAGCCGGAAACCCGCCTCCTCGATGCTGACGCCCTCGCAGATGCAGGTCAGTACGTCCTGCAGGTCGCGCTGGACGGGGTCGTGGTAGAGCACGTCGTTGACGGCGATCAGCGGCACGCCCGCCGCCTCGCCGAGGCTCCGCAGGCGGAACAGGCGGCGGCGGTCCTCGCCGTTGCGGCCCATGGTGGCGCCGAGCCAGAGCTGGCCGGGCGCAGCTCCTGCGAGCGCGCCCAGCGGCGCCCCGAGACCCGCTTCGTCCTCGCCCGGCATCAGGATGAGCAGGAGATCGCGGGTGTCGGCGAGGAGATCGTCGAGGGTGAGCCGGCACTCGCCCTTGCCGCCGCGCAGGTTGCCGGTGGTGAGGAGCCGGCAGAGCCGCCCCCAGCCCTGCCTGTTGGCCGGATAGGCGATGACCTCGGGCGCGCCGTCGCAGAAGACGAAGCGGGTGCCGACGGCGAGCCGGAAGCGCTCCGCCGCCGCCTTGAAGGCCTCCGGCGTGAAGCCGAGGGCGCCGGCTTGGGGCATGTCGACCCAGACGAACTCGCCGGGGGAGGAGCCCTCCTTGACCTTGTCCGGAGGGATGAGGCCGTCGGTCCGGATCTCCTTCAGGAAGGCATGGGCACGCACGACGCCGGCCACCGTGTTGCGGTCGGCGATGCCGATTCCGGAATGGCCAAGGGCAAGGGCCGTCAACACCAGGTCGCGGGCGTGGGAGGCGCCGCGCAGGAAGGAGAAATTCGAGTGGGTGGCGAGCTCGGCATAGGCCGGTTCATGAGAGGCCATGGGCTGCCTCACGCGAAGAGCCCGTGGACGAACCAGCGCGGCGCGGTGGTCTCGGCGCCGTAGAGGCCCTGGCGGAAGACCCAGAAGCGGCGGCCCTCGCGGTCCTCGAGGCAGTAATAGTCGCGCGTCAGGGCGCTCTCGCCGTCGCGCCACCATTCGGTGGCGATGCGCTCGGGGCCTTCGGCCCGGGCGATCTGGTGGGTGGTGCGGCGCCAGTGGAAGGTTGCTGGCGGCCCGTCCGGCACCTCGGCGAGGGTCTCGATGGGCTGGGGCGGGTCGAAGAGCTGGAGCGGCCGGGTGAGGGGGCGGGCGACGCGCATGGCCGGCCAGGCCAGCGTGGCGCCGACGGCGATGGCGGGGCGCATCGCCTCGGCCCGTTCGGGAATGTGGGAGTGGCGGTCGACGAGGCGCACGACGCTGTCGCGGCCGAACCGGGCGACCAGCCGGTCGATGAGGGCGAGGGTCTCGCGGTCGGCCTCACCACGGCCGTCGAGCCGCGCCTGGCGCTGGACCTGCGCTTCCGTGCGCAGGACGGCGAGGCGGATGAGATCGAAGCCGAAGCCGGGATCGGAGGGGTCGTCGATGAGGTGCATCTTCTCGGCGAAGAGGCGGATGAGGGCCGCCCCGTCCCGCGTCGCCTCGCCGGTCTCCACCGCGATGCGACGGACGATGCCGTCGGTGCGGAAGAAGCTCGCCTCGAAGAGCCGCCCGCCCTCGCCGCGCTCCTCCAGCGTCGTGGCCGCCGTGCCGAGGATAAGGCCAAGTGTGCCGAGGAGGTCCTCGCGCCGGCCCACCGGCTCGGCGAAACGGCGTTCGACCATGCAGGCCGCCACCGCCCGACGCGGCGTCAGGCGGGTATCCTCGCGGCCGGTGACCCGGCGCAGCCGCGTCGCCAGCAGCGCTCCGAAACGCGCGACGAGAATATCGAGGGGCCGCTCCGCGACGGCGCCGACGGTCTTCAGCCCGGCGCGGGTCAGCGCCAGGGCGATGGCGGGGTCGATGCCGAGCGCCGCGACGGGCAGGGGGGCGACCGCTGCAGCCTCGCCGCCCGGCGGCACGCGCTCGCAGGTGGCGTAGCGGGCGAGGGCGGAGGCCGCTTCCGGTGTGCCGGCGATGGTGGCGCGCGCCGTCAGACCGGCGCCGGCGAGGCGCCGCAGGAGATCGCTGCGCAGCGCCGCCTCGCCGCCGAAGAGATGGGCGCAGCCGGTGATATCGAGGACGAATCCCTCCGGCAGTTCCAGCGCCACGAGCGGCGTGTAGCGGTCGGCGGCGTCGGCGAGGCGTTCGAGGAAACGGCGGTCGGCGTCGCGGTCGTGCCCGATCGCCACCAGGGCGGGGATGCAGGCGCGGGCGTCGGCGAGCTTCTGCCCCGGGGCGAGGCCGAGGGCGCGCGCCTTCGCGTCGACGGCGGTGACGAGCAGGGCACCGCCGACCTTCTCGGTGAGAACGAGCGGGGCCTCATCCGGCGCGCCGGAGGGGCAGGGCGGGCGCTTGCGGCGCAGCCGCTCCGTCGCCAGGAAGGGCATCCAGACGGCGAGGTAGCGCCGCCCGCTCGCGGAAACGGCGGTGTTCACGGTCCCACTCCATGGGCCAGTCGCGTTGCGGAATGCCCGCCCGGTGGCGCAGCAGGGTGACGAGAAAGGCGGGCAGGCCGGGCAGGCCGCCCTCGCCCGCCTCCGAGACCAAGGCCCGCACCTGCCAGCGCGACTGGGCGGCGGAGGGGGCGGGCACGCCGGCGGTGCGGGTGGCGACGAGGGTGACGCCGCTCGCGGCGGCGGCCAGCGACAGGCGCCGGCTCGCGGTGAGGTCGAGGGCTCTCGGCATGCCCCAGATCTCGGCGAGGACGACGCCGACGGCACCACAACGGACCGCATCATGGGTCGCCTTCAGCACCGCCTCCGCATCCCGCGCCCGGACGAGGACGAGGCGGCCGGGATCGAGACCGAGGGCGGCAATGCCGTGGCCGTAGGGACGGCCGAATTCCTGGTCGAGCATGCGCTGGCGGATCCAGACCACGGGCGCGGAGGGGGCTGCCCGCAGCGCCAGGCCGAGGGCGAAGCCGGTGGCGGAAGGGCCATGGGCCGGGCTCGCGGCGAAGATCTCGTGCAGGGCCGCGCGGGCGAGCCCGCCGCCGAGCAGGGCGTCGAGCCCCGGCGGCCCGAGGGAGACATGCGGCGACGCAGAAGGCATGGCCCCCCGCTCCAGACGCGCAAGGGTACCCTTCAGCGCCGCAAGGGTATCGCGGTGCACGGTCATGAGTGTTCCTGTTTCGTTCTATAAAAGAGAGACTCTCCGGGAGAGAGTCAAGGGACCATCCTCAACCGTGAGGCGAGAGAGGCGGCGGCCGGGCGGTGCCATCCGGCCGGCCCTGAGAGGACGAGGGAAAAACGAGGCAGACCATCCGGGCCTTGCGTGCAAAGCCCGACGGTGCGGCGTCCTGGACGCCGTCGTCCTTAGTGCAGGCGGAATTCAGCGCCCACCGCACGCATCTCGGTGGGGCCGATGAGATCCTTGTGCGCCACCGTCACCCGGTAGAGCTTGCCGTCCAGCCTGGCCTGCCAGAAGGCGAGGAAGCGCTTGAGTTCAGGAAAACGGGGGGCGAGGTCATAGGCCTGCCAGACATATTCCTGGAGGATGGCCGGGTGGTCGGGCAGGCGGTAGAGAATGCCTGCCGTGGTCAATCCATAGCCCTCGATCTGGCGGGCGAAATCGGCCGATGCCATGCGTGAACCTCCTTTGCCGGACGCGAATCCCATCGCAGCGCAACATCAGCGCCCTGGCAAGATGTAAGTTCTATTTCTCTATTGAAATCATATTGTTAGCACTCGTCTGAAAAAAGTGCTGACAGGGGCTTGCGGGCGAAAATGACCTTTCCTACCTCATCGCCCGGACGGGATGCCGGAGGCGCTGCGCGACATGTACGCCGGTCCTCGCATCGGGTCCCGGCCCTTCATTACGATGATCAAGATCTGGAGGAACTCATGAAGTTTCGGCCACTGCATGACCGCGTCGTCGTCCGGCGCATCGACGCCGAGGAGAAGACCCGCGGCGGCATCATCATTCCCGACACCGCCAAGGAGAAGCCGCAGGAGGGCGAGGTGGTCGCCGTCGGCCCTGGCGGCCGCAACGAGCGCGGCGAACGCGTGCCGCTCGACGTGAAGGCGGGCGACACCGTCCTCTTCGGCAAGTGGTCAGGCACCGAAGTGAAGATCGACGGTGTCGACTACCTGATCATGAAGGAGAGCGACATCATGGGCATCGTCGAGGTGTCGGCGAGCCTGAAGAAGGCTGCCTGACGGGCCTGTCCACGTTTGAACAACCCTCAACGTCTCAATTGAAGGAGTGAGGAACCATGGCTGCGAAAGACGTGAAGTTTTCGCAGGACGCGCGCGAGAAGATGATCCGCGGCGTCGACATCCTGGCCAATGCCGTCAAGGTGACCCTCGGCCCGAAGGGTCGCAACGTGGTCATCGAGAAGAGCTTCGGCGCGCCGCGCATCACCAAGGACGGCGTCACCGTCGCCAAGGAGATCGAGCTTGCCGACAAGTTCGAGAACATGGGCGCCCAGATGGTGCGCGAAGTGGCCTCGAAGCAGAACGACGCGGCCGGTGACGGCACGACCACCGCCACGGTGCTCGCCCAGGCCATCGTGCGCGAGGGCGCCAAGTCGGTGGCCGCCGGCATGAACCCGATGGACCTGAAGCGCGGCATCGATCTCGCCGTCGAGACCGTCACGAAGGAACTGGAGAAGAACTCCCGCAAGGTGACCAAGTCCGACGAGGTCGCCCAGGTCGGCACCATCTCCGCCAACGGCGACGCGTCCATCGGCCGGATGATCGCCGAGGCCATGCAGAAGGTCGGGAACGAGGGCGTCATCACGGTGGAGGAGGCCAAGAGCCTCGAGACCGAGCTCGACGTGGTCGAAGGCATGCAGTTCGACCGCGGCTACCTGTCGCCCTATTTCGTCACCAATACCGACAAGATGGTGGCCGAGCTTGAGGATCCCTATGTCCTCATCCACGAGAAGAAGCTGACCGGTCTGCAGGCCATGCTGCCGGTGCTGGAAGCCGTGGTGCAGACGGGCAAGCCGCTGCTGATCGTTGCCGAGGACGTGGAGGGCGAGGCGCTCGCCACCCTCGTCGTCAACAAGCTGCGCGGCGGCCTGAAGATCGCCGCGGTGAAGGCGCCGGGCTTCGGCGACCGCCGCAAGGCCATGCTGGAGGACATCGCGATCCTCACCGGCGGCACGGCGATCTCGGACGATCTCGGCATCAAGCTGGAGAACGTCACGCTCAACATGCTGGGCCGGGCCAAGAAGGTCCGCATCGAGAAGGAGGCCACGACCATCGTCGACGGCGCCGGCTCGAAGACGGAAATCGACGCCCGTGTCGCGCAGATCAAGGCGCAGATCGAGGAGACGACCTCGGACTACGACCGCGAGAAGCTGCAGGAGCGTCTGGCCAAGCTCGCCGGCGGCGTAGCGGTGATCCGTGTCGGTGGGGCCACCGAGGTCGAGGTCAAGGAGAAGAAGGACCGCGTCGACGACGCGCTCAATGCCACTCGCGCGGCAGTCCTGGAGGGCATCCTGCCGGGCGGCGGCGTCGCCCTGCTGCGTGCCGCCAAGGCGCTTGAGGGCCTCAAGGGCGCCAATGACGACCAGCGTACCGGCGTGGACATCGTCCGCAAGGCGCTTGAGGCACCCATCCGCCAGATCGCCGAGAATGCCGGCGTCGAAGGTTCGATCGTCGTCGGCAAGGTCGCCGAGAAGGCAGACTATGCCCATGGCTACGATGCCCAGGGCGACGCCTATGGCGACATGTTCAAGCTCGGCATCATCGATCCGACCAAGGTCGTGCGCACGGCGATCCAGGACGCGGCCTCGGTGGCCGGCCTCCTGATCACCACCGAGGCCATGGTCGCCGAGAAGCCGAAGAAGGACGCGCCGGTTCCCGCCATGCCGGGCGGCGGCATGGACTTCTGAGACCGGTCATCGCCGCCCCGTTTCCCATGCCGGGGCGGTCCGGTGCGCGCCGGCCGCAGGGCCAAGTGAGCCAGTCCGAAGACCGGAGACGGGCGTCGCGGACTTCCGCGGCGCCCGTTCGACTATCCACATGAATCACGGCGACATGCGCAAAATGCCGCATCCTCACTTTTGTCTCAGTCTTGTAACTTCTCTATCTTAGGAAGTGGTATGGGGATATCGTCTCCCCGTCGCTTCCGGCCTCGCCGTGTCCGCGCCGCGACAGCCTCATCTCTGGCCGGTACGGAGCCGTCGACAGTGAATGACAGCCACGACGTTGCCACGCGCCCGCCGGCCCGCTCTCATGCCGAGCCGAAGGTGCCAGAAGTCGCTCCACCGGCACTGCGATGGGTTCGCATCTGCGCCATTCTTTCGGCCTATGCGCTCATCATCGTCTTGGGCCATTTCGCCGGCCGCTGGCTGCAGCAATATCTCGGTTTCGACGCGTCGAACTTCCAGGACACGACCGCCCAGACGGTGCTGGTCCTCGGTCTCATCCTGTTCATCGTGATGCTGGCGCTGCCTTTCGTCCCCGGCATCGAGGTCAGCCTGGCGCTCTTTGCCATCTTCGGGTCGGCGGTCGCGCTGCCGATCTATTTCGCGACGATCGCAGCCTTCGTCCTGTCCTATGCGGCGGGTCGTTTCGTGCCCCTCGCGAGCCTGTCGCGGTTTTTCGATTATATCGGACTGACTCCCGCCAGTGCCCTCGTCCACCGGCTGGGGGCCATGTCACCGACCGAACGCGTCACGGCGCTCGTGGAAACCGCGCCGAACAAGCTCGCGCGCCTGCTCGTCAACCATCGCGACCTCGCGCTCATCGCCGCGCTGAACATGCCGGGCAATGCGCTGATCGGCGGCGGCGGGGGCATTTCCCTGGTCGCCGGCATGAGCGGCATGTTCCGGCCCGACCGCTTTCTGGTCGCCGTCGCCATCGCCGCGCTTCCGATTCCCCTGATCATGGTCGTCGCCGGGCATCTTCTGAAGTGAACGATGCCTCCGGTCGGCACCCTGCGGTGCCTTAATATTCGATCTCGGCCCCGATGCCGGCGGCGGCGCGTCCGTCGGCTCCGATCTCGGTCTGGATGCGGATGCGGCGGGTCAGGTCGATATCGACGCCCACCGTGCTGTTCTCCGGCCTTGCACCGGTGCGCACGCCAATGCGGACCCGCTCGTTGATCGCCCGGGAGACACCGACGGCCGGACCTGAGGCGCCGGTGGTGACGTCAAGATTGTCGACGCCGAGGGCCCGGCGTGTCGCCTCAAAGGCGTCCGAGCCGCGGCTTCCCGACAGAATGGCGACCGCCTGGGCAAGCTGGATCGCCTGGAAGGGCGAGAGGCCGGCGGCGGCGCGCTGGAACAGGAGGCGGGAGAGCACCTCGTCCTGCGGCAGGCTCGGCGTTGAGCTCAGGGTGAATTCCGGTTCCGTCGCCCGACCGGTAATGCCGATCGAGGCAGTGATGTCGGTGGCGCGCGTCTCGGCGACGAAATCGAGATCGGGGATCAGGTCGCCGCCGCCGAATGTCAGGCGACCCCTGGTGAAGTCCAGCCGCTGGGTGAGCAGTGACAGGCGTCCGCGCCGCATCTCGAAGGCGCCGTTGGCGCTGACATCGCGGGTGGTGCCGGCAAGGCGCAACTGACCGCCGAGTTCGGCGTCAATGCCGCGGCCGCGGACGAAGACCCGGCCGGGCGCGTCGAGGACCACGTCGAGCGTGGCATTGAACGGGGCGGTGCCGCGGCGCGTTGCGGCCTTGCGCTGGCGGGCGATCTGGGCGAGGCGCGCCCGGGTCTGTGGCGGCGCTCCCACATGGCGGGCGTCGCGCAGCGGCTCCGACGTCGAGGGCAGGCGATCGGGAACCCGGACCTCGATGGTGGCGACATCGATGCAGCCGGCGAGGCGCGGGGCCGTTGCCAGCGGGCCGGTGACGGCGAGGGCGAGGCTCGCAGTCAATTGCACAACGTCGCTGGAAATGAGTTCCGCATTGCGGGCGGCGATGCGCAGGTCGGCGGGAAAGCCGCGCAACGGGTCGGCATCGATGCGGCCGGAGACCTGGACCGTGCCGCCGTTCTTGGCGCGGCCGGTCAGGCGCTCGACCACCATCTCCGTCCCGCGTCCGGTCAGGCGGCCCTCGACGACGGTGAAGGCAATGCCGTTGAGGGGATCGGAGAAGGACCCGCCGGACAGCGTCGCGCTGCCCTGAATGTCGGGACGACCGGCGGTGCCGCGCAGCGCCCCGTCGATGGCGAGCCGGCCGGTGACGCGCTGGCCGGACCCGGCGATCTGGGCATTGGCGAGGGCGGCGTCGAGCGTGCCGCGGACGGTAACGTCAAGGGCGCCTGCTGGCGTCAGCGGTAAGGAGCCGGCGAGAGAGATGGCGATGGTGCGTCCGCCGGTGATGCGGGCGTCCAGGCTGGCGCGCTCGCCCCGGGCTTCGCCGCGGGCGGTGAGGTCGAGACCCGGGAGCCCCGCGTCGCGGGTCGCGGGAGCGCTGAAGCCACGCACGGTGGCCTCGAAGGGGCCGCGGGGCGCCGCAGCGGGGCCGCGCAGGGTCGCACTGGCATCCAGAGTGCCGCGAAGACCGGTACCAGGCATCAGGATATCAACGGCAGCGAGGGGGACGCGCCGGGCCGCCACCGTGGCGTCAACATCCGTACCAAAGGCACCTGACATCTCGATCTCGCCACCCTGCAGGGCGACGACGAGGCGTTCGGTGCGCACCTGTGCTCCCTCGAAGGTGAGTGTTGCCGGCCGGACGAGAGCAATGCGCGCGCCCTGGCGCGTGGCGGTGAAGGAGGCGAGGTCGAGCCGGTTCGGCGTGCCCGGCACCAGCCGTCCGGCACTGGCGAGGGCGAAGCCGCGGGCGCGGGCGGCGAGGCTGAGGGCGGTCGCCTCGGGCGAGCCTTCGGCCTTCAGGGCGATGCGCTCGACGGTCTCGCCGCCGGCAACGAGGCGGTCCAACGTGGCCTCGCCGTCGAGGCGCGGGCGGCCGAACAGGTCTTCGGCGCGCAGATCAGCGCGCAGGATATTGAGGCTGGCGGCGCCGAAGGCGAGGCGCTGGCCGTCGCCCGTGACGCTGATCGACTGCCGGCCGCCGCTCGCATCGGCGGTGACCGTGACGCGCAGGCTGCCCGCCAGGCGGGTCAGGACCAGAGGCGAAATGTCGTCGAGATTACCCGCCGTGACCGCGAGGCGGCCGGCGACGAGCCGGTCCTCGCCCAGCCGGCCCTGGCCCAGCCGGCCCTGGCCATCGGCCGAAACCGACCCGAGCCGCGCGTTCAGCCGGTCGAGGACCCAGGCGCTGCCCACCTCGCGGGCCAGGAGGTCGACGGTCAGCGGCTTGCCATCGACATCGCCGCCGGCGGTGACAGCGAAGGAGGGAGCCGAGCCGAGCCTGCGGGCGTCGACCACCAGCGTGAGATCGTGGACCGGCCGATTCATGGCGCGCAGGCTGGGGGCGGTGAGGGTCAGCGCCACGGAGGGATCGACCATGTCACCGGTGACGCGGGCATCGGCCCGGGCGGCTCCGGCGAGCTGGCGGTCGACCTGCGACAGATCGGGAAGGGTGAGCGCCGCGTGCAGGGCGATGCGCCCGTCGCCCAGCGTGCCGTCAAGGCCGGCGGTGACATGGCGGCCGGCGAGCGACACGCCCTCCAGGGTCATCACCTCGCGGCGGCGGATGATAGTGCCCGCGAGCGTCGCCTCGCGGCCGACGAGACGGTCGGCGAGAGGATCGCCGAGGGCGAGGCCGGTGGCGCGGCCGTTGAGCAGGGCGCGGGTCAGGCCCGCGGAGGGATCGCCGGAGAGGGTTGCGGCGACATAGCCCTGGCCGGCGAGCGGCCGGCCGGCGAGGCGTGAGAAGGCGGCGAGCCTGAGGATGTCGGCCTGGATCTGGCCGTCAAGAACCTTCGCGCCGGTGCGTCCGGTGAAGGCCAGCCGGACATGGGGCGAGGTGACGGTGAAGGCGGAGACCTCGGTGACGGCCTCCTCGTCGACGATGGCGCGCAGGGTGAGGACGGCGCGGTTGCCGATCGCCTCTGAGATGCCGCGGTCGGGGAGGACGAGGCCGTCGGCCTCGCCGTCCATGATGATGCGGTAGCGGGGCGAGCCTGGGCTCTCCGGTTCGGCGGAGAGCATGGCGGCGAGGCTGGCGACGGAGGCCGTCGGGCTTTCGAGACCCTTGAGGTCGAGCTTGCCCTCGACGCGCGGGGCGTTGAGGGCGCCCATGGCGGTGGCGTCGAAGACGAGGCGGTCGATGCGGGCGCCGCCGCGGGCGGTGGCGCCCTCGGTGTTGGGCAGGGCGCGGGCGCGGGCGGTGACGTTGAGCTCGTTGCGGGCGGTGAGGTACCCCTGCGCCGTCAGTTCCGCCAGTTGCGAGGCGAGGCGGAAAGTCTCGATCGCGTAGCCGCCGTCGTCGCCAAAGACGATGCGGCCCTGCAGCTTGGTGTCGCCGGCGAAGACGGCCGAGACGGCCGGCGGCAACAGGCTCTCGATCCGGGCGTCGAGAGTGAGCCCGAGGCGGCGGATCTGGTCGTCGCGGGTCACGACGGCGTCGCCGCGGGCGTTGATGTCAGGGCCGGCGTCAAAGGCGACGCGGCCGCGCCAGTCGTCGAGGTGCCCGGCGCCGGTGACGTCGAGTTTGACCGGCGGCAGGCCCGGCAGATTGGCAAGGCGGGCGGCGATGCCTCCTGCCGGCTCGTCATGCTGCAGGGAAAGGTCAAGCTGCTGGCTGGCGGGGACGTAGGTGAGCTTCAGGGCGGCGACGCCCCGGGCGTCGAGGCGGCGGACCTCAAGGACAGCATTGAGCCCTTCGGCGGGCGGGCCGAGAGAGGCGTTGCCCGATGCAGTGAAGTGGGCGGCGACGCCAAGCACAGGCTCGCCGAGGCGGAACTCGCGGACCGTGAACCTGCTGATCTCGACCTTTAGCGGCAATTCCGGCAGCAGCGACCCGTCGGCTGCCGGCTGTGCGTTGGGGTCCGCGACCGGCCGCCGCAGAAGCTCCACCGTGCCGATCTCGAGGTTCTGGACCTCCAGGCGCCGCGACAGCAGCGCCACCCGCCGCCAGACGAGGCGGATCGTATCGATCTTCAGATAGACGCCCTGGCCGTCGGCGATGGTGACATCGCGGATCATGGCGTCCGAGGACAGCGGTCCCTCCACGGCGCCGATGGCGACGGTCGACCCCGGTGAGGACAGGGTGCGAGAGATGAAGCCGGCGAGCACCCCCTGGTCTTCCTGGGCGTGCGGACGGCCGGCGGTCAGCATGACAGCAGCCACGGCCAGGAGAAGGAGGATTGTGAGGCCGGCGAGTGTGCGGGCGCGTGTCAGCATCAGAAGGCCTGTCCGATGCTGACATAGAAGGCATAGGGCCTCTCGCCGCGGCGGCGGGCGAGCGGCACGGCAACGTCGAAGCGGATCGGGCCGACCGCGGTGTAGTAGCGCAGTCCGAGGCCGGCGGCGTAGCGCAGCGGGGCCGAGCCGTCGGGGAAGGCGCCGGCATAGGCCTGGCCCATATCAAAGAAAGGCACGATGCCGAGCGTGTCAGTCAGCTTCACCCGCGCCTCCACCGACGCCTCGAACAGGCTCATGCCGCCGATCACGGTGCCGGCCGGGTTGCGGGGACCGAGGCTCTTGTGTTCGAAACCGCGCACCGACCCGCCGCCGCCGGCATAGAAGCGCCGGGAGGCGGGAATGGCACCGAGCGTGCCGCCCATGATCGAGCCGAAGGCGACGCGGCCGGCCAGGATGGTGCGGGCGGCCTCGTCGATCGCGTAATAGACCGACGCCTGAACGCGGCTGATGACGAAGGCATCGGGCGCATCGCCGAAACCGAGATAGGGCGTCACCGAGGCCGTGACTCGCATGCCGCGGGTCGGGTCCAGCGGCCGGTCGGTGCTGTCGTAGGAGGCTGCGACCGGCAGGCCGAGCAGGCCATAGTCGAAGCGGCCGAGCACGTCGGTGGAGCGGCCGATCTCGCCCTCGACGCCGAAGCGTATATTGAAGCTGTCGGTGAAGCGCCGGCGGATCGCCGCCGTCCCGTTGATGAGGTTGGTCGTGTAGAGCTCGGTCAGCTCGCGCTGGATGAAACCGTCGACCAGAAGGTCGTTGCGCGTGCCCCAGAGCGCCGGTTTGAGGAAAGAGGCCGACAGGCGGCCGCCGATATCGTCGGTGTTGAAGCCCGGCCGGTTGGAGCCACCGGGCCAGTTCTGCGGGCCGGTAAAATAGAACAGGTCGCCGTCGATGCGCAGGCGCTCGGCGCCGCCGAACAGGTTGCGATGCGCCCAGTAGGCCTTGAGCGCCGGTCCGTCGACGGTGGAATAGCGCAAGGAGCCGCCGATGACGCGCAGCGGGCGCTCGGTCACCTCGACGTCGACGGGCAGGCCGCCCCGGGGATCCAGCGCCGTGCCCTCGCGCACGCGCACGCCCCCGAGGGCCTCGATCCGCGCCACCGAACGGCGGATATCGGCCATGGCCCGGCGCGAATAGGGATCGCCGCTTTCGGCATAGATGAAGGAGCGGATAACGGCGGGATCGACCTGTTTCGTCCCGGAAACGCCGATGCCGCCGATCCCGGCGCGGGCGCCGGGATCCACGACCAGGGTCAGATCGACCGTCCGGCTGGGGTGGTCGATGACCGGTACCCGGCGGCCGACCTTGACGAAGGGATGGCTACGGTCGCGGAAATGGTCCGACAGGGCGGCGGCGGCCTGCAGCACATCGGTGGTACGGGCGGGATCGCCGGGGCCGACGGTGACGACCCGCGGCGGCAGGACGGCCGGGTCGAAGGGCAGGTCGGAGCGCTGGTCGAGCACGGCGACGCGGCCGAAACGGTAGAGCGGCCCCGGCTCGACCATGATGGCGACGGGTACGAGGGCGCGGCCGCGCAGACTGTCGATGGTGGCGCGCACCGGGCCCGCTGCCGGCCGGTCGAGGGTGATGGCCTGGCCGCCGACGACGATGGAGACCTTCGCCGCGTAATGGCCCGCGCCCCATAGGGCATCGACGATGCGCGGCAGATCCGCCTCGGCCCGGCGCACCAGTTCGTCGCCGTTCTGAGGCGCCTCCTGGCGCAGGCGGTAGAGGATCGAGACGTCGCGGATCGCGGTCAGCAACGCGGCATCGCCGCCGAGCCCCTCGACCTTGAGCTCGTAGGCCACCGCCGTCGCGGAGATGGCGGGTTTGTCCTCGCCGAAAAGACCGAAGGGGTTGAAGGCATGGGCGGGGAAGGATCCCGCCGCAAGGAGGGAGCCGACGAGGAGACCGAAACCGATATGGGAGCTTCTGGCTCCGTCAGCCACCATTTCCGACCTTTCGGACGCGATACACAACGAAAATCCGGAATTGAAGAAAGCGCGGTCATTGCCGGCATCGCGAAGCGCCGATGTTTAGTGGAGGTCGCCCCATCAGTCGACCTTACGGACATGCCGTCGCGATGCCGGAAAACCGGTCCAGGCTGCTGCCACTCTCCCCCTCCCGCGGGGGGCTGCGAGCCTTTATGATCCCGGCCATGACTTACATCATTAAGGTTGCCAATCTCTCAAAGCGCTATGCTTCGGGCTTCCAGGCGCTCAGGCATGTCGATCTCGACATCAGGGAGGGAGAAATCTTCGCGCTGCTGGGGCCGAACGGCGCCGGCAAGACGACGCTGATCTCGACCATCTGCGGCATCGTGCGGCCATCGCAAGGAACGGTCACGGTCGGCGGTCACGATATCACCGCGGACTACCGGGCTGCCCGCGGCATGATCGGCCTCGTGCCGCAGGAACTGACCACCGATTCCTTCGAATCGGTCTGGGCCACGGTCACCTTCTCGCGCGGCCTGTTCGGCAAACCGCCCGATCCCGGGCTGATCACCCAGATCCTCAAGGACCTGTCGCTGTTCGACAAGAAGGACGCCAAGATCATGACGCTGTCCGGCGGCATGAAGCGGCGCGTGATGATCGCCAAGGCCCTCTCGCACGAGCCGCGCGTGCTGTTCCTCGACGAACCCACGGCCGGGGTCGACGTCGAACTGCGGCGCGACATGTGGCAACTCGTCGGGCGGCTGCGCGCCCGCGGCGCCACCATCATCCTGACCACCCACTATATCGAGGAGGCCGAGGAAATGGCCGACCGGGTGGGGGTCATCTCGAAGGGCGAGATCATCCTCGTGGAGGACAAGGCTGTGCTCATGGCCAAGCTCGGCAAGACGCAACTGACCATCGACCTGCAGAACCGGATCGACGCGGTGCCGGAAAGCCTGGCCCCCTTCCAGCTCCGTCTCGCCGAAGGCGGCGGTGCGCTGGTCTATACCTACGACACCCAGGCCCAGGGCACCGGCATCACCGTCCTGCTGCAGGCTCTGGCGGATGCCGGGCTGCGGCTGAAGGACCTCCATACGCGGCAAAGTTCGCTCGAGGAGATCTTCGTCAACCTGGTGAGTGACCGATGAACCTCCATGGGATGAAGGCCATCTACCGGTTCGAAATGGCGCGCACCTGGCGCACGCTCTGGCAGAGCATCGTCTCGCCCGTCATCTCGACCTCGCTCTATTTCGTCGTCTTCGGCGCGGCGATCGGCTCCCGCATGCAGGAGATCGACGGCATTGCCTACGGCGCCTTCATCGTGCCCGGACTGATCATGCTCTCGCTGCTGACCCAGAGCATTTCGAACGCCTCCTTCGGCATCTATTTCCCGCGCTTCACCGGGACGATCTACGAGGTGCTGTCGGCCCCGATCTCGACCTTCGAGATCGTCACCGGCTATGTCGGCGCGGCCGCGACGAAATCGGTCATCCTCGGCCTGATCATCCTGGCGACGGCGGCGCTGTTCGTGCCGCTGCGGATCGAGCACCCGCTGTGGATGCTCGCCTTCCTGGTGCTGACGGCGGTGACCTTCAGCCTGTTCGGCTTCATCATCGGCATCTGGGCGGAGGGCTTCGAGCAACTCCAGTTCGTGCCGATGCTGGTGGTCACGCCCCTGACATTCCTCGGCGGCAGCTTCTATTCGATCGACATGCTGCCGCCGCTTTGGCGGACGATCAGCCTGTTCAACCCGGTCGTCTATCTGGTGAGCGGCTTCCGCTGGAGCTTTTTCGGGACGGCCGACGTTCATATCGGCGTCAGCGTCGCGATGACGCTGGTCTTTCTCGCGCTCTGCCTCGCCGGGATCGCCTGGATATTCAGGACGGGTTATCGGCTGAAGGCCTGACCTGTGCGGGTCAGGCCCTCGCGATGGCGGCGAGCCGTCTTTCGTCGAGGACGCGGACGGCCTCAGGCACGATGAGGATGATGCCGTCGCGGGCGAGCTTGGTCAGAGTCCGGCTCACCGTCTCGATGGTCAGGCCGAGATAGTCGGCCATGTCGATCCTCTGCATGGGGAGCTGGATCGTCACCGACGGGCCCTTGATGCGGGCCCAGCGCTCGCGCATGGCGATCAGGAAGGCGGCGACGCGCTCCTCGGCCGAGCGGCGGCCGATCAGCGTCATCTGCTCCTGGGCGATCACCAGTTCATGGGTGGCGAATTCGTGCAGGCGGCGCAGGAAATGCGGTTTGGCGGTGACGAGATTGTCAAAGTCACGCCGTTCGAAGCGGCAGAGTGCCACATGGTCAACGGCATCGGCGGAAAAGCCGTAGCGGTTGTGCAGGGCGAGGCCGAGAAAATCGCCCGGCATGGCGAAGCCGATGATCTGGCGTCGTCCGTCGGAGAGCAGCTTGTAGAGCCGAACCACGCCTTCGGTGACCGAGAAGACCGATTCGGCCGTCTCACCCTGGTGGATGAAGGTGGTCTTGGCTTCGGCACGGGTGTGATGGACGATTCTGTCCAATTCCGGCAGTTCCTCAGACCCGAGCGCCGCGCAGACGGCGAGCGACCGGACCTTGCAGGTATCACAGTAACTTTCGCCGGGCTGGCGGCCGCAGGCATGCACCCGCGGGTGAGCAATTTCAATGAGTTCGGTCATGGCAGTGACCCTGGGTGGGGGAACAAGGCACTCGTGGGATATACATATTCAAAAATTGATACACACGATTTGATCCAGAGCAAGGACGGATCGCGGCCATCCTCTCATGGTACTGGCATCCATGCATTTTGGGAGCCCGCGCCTCGATGTTCAAAGGCCGCATCATCGAAGCGAGCGAAGCCATGACGGTTTTCGGTCTGGTACGCTTGTGCTACCCCGACATTCGGATCGACGCTTGGCGTCACCACCTTGCCGGACTGGGAACGGGCAAGCGCCGCCGGTCAGGCTGCGTCGTCGTCAACGACCGGCGCGGCTATGTCCATGCGGCCTGCCTCTATCGTATCGCGCCCGATCCCCGCGCAGGACGGCGGCTCGAACTGTCCTACCTGTCGAAAGCCGAGCTTCCGGCGAGCACCGCGCCAGACACACTTTTCGACTTTGTCCATGATCTCGCGCGCGGCGAGGGCTGTTCCACGATCCTGATTGAAGACACGAGCGGCCGGGTAGCGCCGGAGAGGCTGGCGACCTGGGTGGACATCGACCGGGCCCTGGCGGCTCACGACTTCCGGCCGGGCTCCGTCGGCTTCGTCAAGATGGTGGCCGCCGCATCCTGATCCTCCGGAAGGCGGGCCGATTCCGGTATTTTGTCTTCGTCCATGATGGCGCGCCAGGCGGCGCCGTCGAGGTCGTCGTACTGGCCGGTTCGCAGGGACCAGAGGAAGGCGGCCAGCCCAAGGCCACCGAGTCCCAGCGCCAGGGGAACGAGATAGACCAGAACGTCCATGGCTCAGATCCTCACAAACGGCCGCGCCGCGCCCGGAGGGCATTGGCGGTGACGATCACCGACGAGCCGGACATGGCAAGGGCGGCGATCAGGGGCGTGACCAGGCCGGCAATGGCGATGGGCACGGCGATGGCGTTGTAGACGACGGCGATCCAGAGGTTCTCCTTCATCAGCCTGAGGGCTGTCCGCGACACGGCGAGGGCATGGGCGACGGGGGCGAGCCGGTCGCCGAGGAAAACCGCATCGGCGGCCGCCTGGGTCAGGTGGACGGCGGTGATGGGCGACATGGAGACATGGGCCCGGGCGAGGGCGGGCGCATCGTTGAGGCCGTCACCGACCATCAGGACATGGCAGCCTGCGGCTTTCAGGGCATCGAGGCGGGCGATCTTGTCGGCGGGCTTCATGCCGCCGTTGGCAGCGGCGATGCCGAGTGTGCGAGCCACCGTCGCGACCGCCTCCGGCCGATCGCCGGAGAGGATTTCCAAGGCGAAGCCAGCGGATCGCAGGGCGCTGACCACGGCCGTTGCGTCCGGCCGCAGGACCTGGCGCACGGCGAAGACGTGGCGCAGGTCCCCGTGCCGGAAGGCAATGAGGGACGCGTCGGGATGCCGGTCGGCGACCGCGGCGCCTTCCGCGGCCGCATCGCAGAAGGCGAGGCTGCCGAGCCGGATCTCGATGCCGTCGACCAGGGTGCGGACGCCCTGGCCGACTTCCTCCGTCGCCGCATCGAGAGGTTTCGCGCCAGGCACGGCCGCCGCCACGGCGCGGGCAAGCGGATGGTGCGAGGAGAGGGCCAACCGGCCGGCGAGAGCGAAGGCTTCGTCTGACAGACCGGCGGGCCGGTCGAGGGCGGGTTCGGGCAGGGTGAGCGTGCCGGTCTTGTCGAAGACGACAGTATCGACCGCGGCGAGCCGTTCCAGCGCGTCGCCCGACTGGAGCAGAACATGAGCCTTGAACAGGGCGCCGGAGGCGACGACCTGAACGGCGGGAATGGCGAGGCCAAGGGCGCAGGGGCAGGTGATGATCAGCACGGTGATGGCGATGATCAGGGACGGCTGCCAGGCGAGGCCGGCGATGATCCAACCGGCCAGGGTCGCAATGGCAGTCAGGTGCACGACCGGCGAGTAGAGGGCGGCGGCGCGGTCGGCGAGGCGCCGGTAGGACGAGCGCGCCTCCAGCGCGGTTTCCAGCAGGCGGCCGACCTCGTCGAGCAGCGTGCCACGAGCCGCAGCCCTGACCTCGACTGTCAGCATCCCGCTGGTGTTCAGCGTCCCGGCGTAGATCGCGTCTCCCGGGCCGACCTCCTGAGGCAGGGTCTCGCCGGTCACGAGACTCTGGTCGAGGGCCGAGCGCCCGGCGACGATGAGGCCATCGACGGCGACGCGCTCGCCGGGGCGCACCATGACCCTCTCGCCGGTCTGGATGGCGGCGATGGGCACCTGGCGCAGGGCGCCGTCCGGCATGATCTTGACCGCCGTCTCGGCCTTCAGGGCGGCGATGTTGGCGGCAACGCTGCGCGTCTTGCGGCGCATCAGCTGCTCGAAATAGCGGCCGATGAGCAGGAAGAAGAGCAGCATCACGGCGCTGTCGAAATAGGCGTGGGTGGCGTGGTTGGCGGTCTCCACCAGCGACATCCCGACCGCCAGCAGGACTCCGAGCGAGATCGGCACGTCCATGTTGAGCTGGCGGGCGGCGAGCGCCATGCGCGCCGAGCGGAAGAACGGCCGGCCGGCATAGGCGACGGCGGGCACGGCGATCAGCGCCGACAGCCAGTGGAAGAAGTCACGCTGCTCCTGGGTGATGTCGGTGACGTTGCCCGACCAGACCGACACGGACAGCAACATGATGTTCATCATGGCGAAGCCGGCGACGCCGAGGCATTGCAGCAGGAAGCGGGCCTCGCGGGCCTCCTCGCCCTCGACCGCCTTTGGGTCGAAGGGGAAGGCGCGGAAGCCCATGGCCGTGAGGCGCTCGACGATGCGCTGCGGCGTGGTGGCGTCCTCGCGCCACTCCACGGTCAGACGGCGATGGGTGAGGTTGACGCGGGCGGCATCGACGCCCGGCTCGCGGGCGAGACCCTGCTCGATGACCGGCATGCAGGCGGCGCAGGTGATGCCATCGACGGCGAAGTCCATGCGCGCGCGGCCCTCGCCGAGCGGTTCGACATAGAGCGAGAGGTCGGTCCCTCCCGCGGTGAGTGGCGGCAGCGGCAGGGGCCGCTCCGCCGGCGCCGTGTCAGGCCGGCCGGCCGCGAGAGAGGTGCTCATGGTGTCGCTCACGGCAGCATTACGCGGTTGCGCGATCGGTAGAGAAGGGTGCCGTCGCGCTCGACCTCGATGACGAGGTCCTGTGCCCCGGCAATGGCGCCCTCGGTCGTGCCGATATAGAGGCCCGGTCCGCTGCGCGTGACATCAAAGCTGCGGTCGTTGGAACGGTGCGCCGGGTGCATCAGCCGGGCCTTGACGGTAATGCGCTCGACGGGGGCGCCATTCGGCTCGCGCACCGAAACCGTCATGGCCGCGACGCCTGCGGGGTCGCGGTCGACCCGCGCCTCGACCGCCCAGGCCCGGGCGGTCCGCTCGCGGGCGGCCGTCAGATCCTGATTGAACCGCTGGCTCGCACGGTAGGAGCTGTCGGTGGTGGTTCCCGGCATGGTGTCCAGAGCCAGGGTCATCATCAGCGCATTGACGCTGAAGATGACACCGAAGAAGGCGACGAAGCCGAAAAACACCATGCGGCCGGTGAGGCGGCGCTCGCGGGGCAGAGCTGGGGAGGGAGAACTGGACATCGGGGCCTCAGGTCAGCGGGAAATGAAATGGTCCACGGCGCTCGCCTTCTCGCCGGTCCCGAGTTCGGTGATGCGGAAGGTGACGCGAGTCGATTGCGGCAGGTCGGCGGGCTTGGCGGCGGTGACGTGGACGATGAGTTCGCGGGTCGAGTCGGGGCCGACATCGATGACCGGCCAGTCGCCGGACGTCGTCGTGATGCCGACGGCGCTGAGACGTGCGAGCGGGAGATTGTCGACGGCAAGGACGAAGATGCGGTGCAGCGGTCGCTTGTTGAGGATGCGTACCGTGTAGCTGTTGCGGACCGAGCCGTCCGAGAGCTGCACGAAGAGCGGGTTGCGATCGTGCAGCACCGACATTTCGGTGAAGGAGCGCGTCACCAGCCCGTAGAGCATGACGAGGCCGACGGCCGCGATCATCGCGGCATAGAGAACGGTACGGGTGCGGATGATCGGATAGACCTCCTCCAGCCCCTGCCGGCGACGGTCGATATTGACGTCATTGTCATAGGCGATGAGGCCGAGCGGCCGGTTCACCTTGGCCATGACGGTATTGCAGGCGTCGATGCACAGGCCGCACTGGATGCAGCCGAGCTGCGCGCCATCGCGGATATCGACACCGGTCGGGCAGACGACCACACATTGGTGGCAGTCGATGCAGTCGCCGGCGGGCTGTTCGGCCTCGCGCGCCCGGGCGGCGGTCTTCATCGACATGCGCGGCTCGCCGCGGTCGTAGCGATAGGTCACGTTGAGGGCGTACTGGTCGGTCAGCGCCGCCTGAATCCGTGGCCAGGGGCACATGTAGAGGCAGACCTGCTCCTTCATGAGCCCGGCCAGGGCATAGGTCGTGAAGGTCAGGATGCCGATCCAGATATAGGCCACCATGGGGGCCTGGAAGGTGGCGAGATCCTTCACGAGGGTGGGGGCATCGGCGAAATAGAGCACCCAGGCGCCGCCGGTCCACCAGGCGATCATCAGCCAGAGGAAATGCTTGAGCACCTTGCGGCCGGCCTTGGCCACCGACATGGGCTTGGAGTCGGCGATCATGCGCTCGCGACGGTCGCCCTCGACCCAGCGCTCGACGACGGTGAAAAGGTCTGTCCAGACAGTCTGCGGGCAGAGATAGCCGCACCAGACGCGGCCGGCGACGGCGTTCATGAGGAAAAGAACGAGCGAAGCCATCACCAGCAGGCCGGTGAAATAGTAGATTTCCTGCGGCCAGATCTCGATGAAGAAGAAGTAGAAGCGGTTGTTGGCGATATCGACCAGGACCGCCTGGTCCGGCTGGTTCGGACCGCGATACCAGCGCAGGAACGGCAGGAAGTAATAGACGCCGAGGCAGGCGAAGAGGACGACCCACTTGACGGTCCTCAGGCGCCCCTTGACGCTCTGCTGGTAAATCTCGCGCCGGCTCTCGTAGAGCGGTTCGTCATCCGCGCTCGGGATGATCGGGTCGCTCTCTGCGGCGGTGGATTTGCGGGCAGCTTGGGCAAGAAGGTCCGACATGGGGGCGTCCGGGGGCAAGGTCGTGCCACCCGAGGCAGCACATCATCACCATCGGCCAATTGCGGACCGCCAGCCTTGACCTGTCTCAACGGCGATCCCGAAAAGATGAAGGTGCGCGCCGCTGCCACGGCGCGCACCCCCATTCCGCGCTCGGTTGAGACGGGCTTACTGCCCGCCACCCAGCGCGTGGACATAGACGGCGAGAGCCTTCACCGTCGTTTCGTCAAGGCGACCGGCCCAGCCGGGCATGACCGCGCCGCGGCCCTGGGTGATCGTCTCGATGATGGTCTTCTCGTCGGAACCGTAGACCCAGTTGTGGCCCGTCAGGTTGGGGGCGCCGAGGTCGCGGTTGCCGCGGCCATCTTCGCCGTGGCAGGCGGCACAGTTGGCGATGAAGAGCTCCTTGCCCTTGGCGAGGTCGGCGCCTGGACGGGTGGACTGACCCGACAGAGAGCGCACGTAGTTGGCGACGGTGACGATCTCGTCGGTCTTCAGCACCCCGTTGGGACCGCCGAGGGCCGGCATCACACCCTGGCGGGAGCGATCATCGGCAGTACGGACGCCGTAGGCGATCGTCTGGTGGATATCCTGGATGCCGCCGCCCCAGAGCCAGCTGTCGTCGCGCAGGTTGGGGAAGCCGCGCGATCCGGTGGCCGACAGGCCGTGGCAGGGCGCGCAGTTGTCGCCGAAGGCGGCCTTGCCCTGGGCAAGGGCGAAGGTGAGCAGCGTCGGGTTCCTGGCGATCTCCTCCAGCGGCGTGCTGGCGAGCGCGGTGGAACGCTCCGCCCGCAGGGCCCGCAGGGCATCGAGGTCGCGCACCACTTCCTGGCGCGACGAATAGCCGAAAGCGCCCTTGGTGTAGTTCGTGACCAGCGGCCAGGCGGGATAGACCACCCAGTAGCCAATCGACCAGACAATGGTCGCGTAGAAGATGTAGAGCCACCATTTCGGCAGGGGCGAATTCAGCTCCTTGATGCCGTCCCATTCATGGCCCGTCGTGGTGCGGCCGGTTGCCGGGTCGATTTCGGGTTGAACGGCCATGATTCACTCCTCCCTCAGCGGGACTTGGGCGGCCTCATCGAAGCGCGTCTTGTTGCGGGGCCAGAAGGCGTAGACGGCGATCGCGAGGAACATGCCGACGAAGTAGAGAAGTCCCGCGGTCTGGGCGAAGCTGGCGAGGGTCGTATAGGTGCTCATGATCCTCTCCAGGCTCAGCGCATGTTCGCGCGGGCGTCATAGGTGCGGAAATCCACCATGGTGCCGAGGACCTGCAGATAGGCGACGAGGGCGTCCATCTCGGTGACGGTGCCGTTGATGGTCGCCGCGGGATTGCCGCCGAAGGCACGCACGGTGGCGCCGGGATAGCGAACCTGCAGGGCCTGGACGTGGGGACTGTCCGGATTGACCTGGGCACGCAGGTCGGTGAGCGCGTTCGCGATCTGCTCGTCGGTATAGGGCACGCCGCCGAGGCGGTTGCTCCTCAGGTGGCCTTCGACCTGTTCCGGCCGGATCTCAGCCCGGGCGAGGAAGGCGTAGCCCGGCATGATCGACTGCGGCACGATGGAGCGGGGATTGGCGAGGTGAGCGACATGCCACTCGTCCGAATATTTGCCGCCGACGCGGGCGAGGTCAGGCCCGGTGCGCTTCGAGCCCCACTGGAAGGGCTTGTCGTACATGCTCTCCGCGGCCAGCGAGTAGTGGCCGTAGCGCTCCACCTCGTCGCGCAGCGGACGCACCATCTGGCTGTGGCAATTGTAGCAGCCCTCGCGGACATAGATGGCCCGGCCCGCCAGTTCCAGCGGGGTGTAGGGCCGGACGCCCTCGACCTTCTCGATGGTGCTCCTCAGGTAGAAGAGCGGAGCGATCTCGACGAGGCCGCCGATGGAGACCACGACCAGGATGCCGACGGTCAGGACGATCGAGTTCTTCTCGAAGATGGCGTGCTTGTTCCAGAGCGACATGATCAGTCCTCCTCACTGGGCCGGAACGAGGGCGGGGGCGGATTCGGGCTCTGCAGCCTCGCCCTGTCGCACCGTCATGATCAGGTTGTAGGCCATGATCAGCGAGCCGATGACGAACAGGGCGCCACCGAGAGCACGGATCACGTAGTAGGGGTGCATCGCGTCGACGGTCTCGATGAAGGAATATTCAAGGAAGCCGAGCGAGGTGTAGGCGCGCCACATCAGGCCCTGCATGATGCCGGCGACCCACATGGCGGAGATGTAGAAGACGATGCCGAGCGTCGAGACCCAGAAGTGCCACTCGACGAGGCGGTTCGAATAGAGCTGCTTGCGGTTCCACAGCCAGGGGACGAGGCAGTAGACGGCGCCGAAGGAGATGTAGGCGACCCAGCCGAGCGCGCCGGAATGGACGTGGCCAATGGTCCAGTCGGTGTAGTGCGACAGGGAGTTCACCGCCTTGATGGACATGAGCGGACCCTCGAAGGTCGACATGCCGTAGAAGGCGAGCGAGACCACCATCATGCGCAGAACGGGGTCGGTGCGCAGCTTGTCCCAGGCGCCCGAGAGCGTCATCAGGCCGTTGATCATGCCGCCCCAGGAAGGCATCCAGAGCATGATCGAGAACGTCATGCCCAGCGTCTGCGCCCAGTCGGGCAGGGCCGTATAGTGCAGGTGGTGCGGTCCGGCCCAGATGTAGAGGAAGATCAGTGCCCAGAAATGGACGATGGACAGCCGGTAGGAATAGATCGGCCGCTCGGCCCGCTTCGGCACGAAATAATACATGATGGCGAGGAAGCCGGCGGTCAGGAAGAAGCCGACCGCGTTATGGCCGTACCACCACTGGAACATGGCGTCCTGGACGCCGGACCAGACGATGTAGCTCTTCGGCGAATAGATGGAGACCGGGATCGCCGCGTTATTGCCGAGATGGAGGACGGCGATGGTGACGATGAAGGCGAGATAGAACCAGTTCGCCACGAAGATGTGCGGTTCCTTGCGCTTCCACAGGGTGGCGAGGAAGACCAGGAGATAGGTGACCCAGACGACCGTCAGAAAGAGGTCGGCGTACCATTCCGGCTCGGCGTATTCCTTGCCCTGGGTGATGCCGAGCAGATAGCCGGTGCCGGCGATGACAATGAAGAAATTGTAACCGAGGATGACGAACCAGGGGGCGATCTCGCCGGCCAGACGGGCCCGACAGGTCTTCTGCACCACGTAGAACGATGTCGCCAGCAGCACGTTGCCGCCGAAGGCGAAGATGACCGCCGAAGTGTGGAGGGGGCGCAGGCGGCCGAAATTGGTCCAGGGCAGATCGAAGTTGAGAACCGGATAGGCGAGCTGCAGCGCGATGATCAGGCCGACCGTGAAGCCGGCAATACCCCAGAACACCGCCGCCACGGTCGCGAACTGGACCGGCGCCATGTTGTAGTTCGGCTTGCCGTTGATCTCCTGCGGGATCATCGCCGGACGGGCCATGTAGCGGTTGCCGAGGGCGAAGATCGCCGCCACCGAGGCAGCCGCGAAGAGGTAGACGTGGAAGGAGTAGGCCGGGTCGACCGAACCTGATGCGATAAAGAGGCACAGCATGGCGGTGGCCGCGAAGGCGACCATGCTGGCGACCTCCGGTACTGACAATGTCTTCTGGGCTTGACCCTGGCTCATCTCGTGCCCCTCGTCCTGCTGGCAGCGGACGGTCCGCCGGAACAGGCGACCCCGTATTGCAGAGCACCATTGGCAGGCGCAGCGGGGGCGACATTGATGTGCATCAAGACGGCACGGCGGGGCGCGGGGGCCGTCCGCGGTCGTTGATGTCGATCAACGCGCGCGCAGACGGAACGGTGAAAATTCGGACCGTCGGCGGATATGGTGCCGCCCTTGTCCGGAGGTCCGCCCCCATGACGTCCTTGACGCAGACGGCAGCCGCATCCGCCCCGCGCGACGCGGTCTTTCCGGCCTCGATGGGCAATATCGCGCTCGCCGAGAGGAGCGTGCCCCGCTACACCTCCTATCCGACCGCGCCGCATTTCACGCCGGCCGTGACGGCGGCGACCTATCGCCGGTGGCTTGGCGAACTGTCGCCCTGCACCAGCCTCTCGCTCTATCTCCACGTGCCCTTCTGCGCCGCGATGTGCGCCTATTGCGGCTGCCACACCAAGGTGACGCGCCGGGCGGAGCCCGTCGCCACCTATCGCGACCATCTCGTCGCCGAGATCGACCTCGTCGCCGGGCTGACGCCAGCCCGCCAGGTGCGCCACCTGCATTGGGGAGGCGGCACGCCCTCCATGCTGGGCGAAGCCGGCCTCACCGCCGTTGCCGAGCGGCTGGCGCGTCGCTTCAGGATCGGCGCCGATGCCGAACACGCCATCGAACTCGACCCCCGCCAACTCGACCGCACCCTCGCCGCGGCGCTGAAGCGCGTCGGCGTGACGCGCGCCAGCCTCGGCGTGCAGGACCTCAATGCCCATGTCCAGGAGGCGATCGGCCGGGTCCAGCCCCATGCCGTCGTGGCGGCGGCGGTCGAGACGCTGCACGCGGCGGGAATCGCCGCGCTGAGCTTCGACCTGATGTACGGCCTGCCGCACCAGAGCCTGCCGGACCTGATGCGGACCATCGAACTCGCGGCGGCGATGCAGCCGAGCCGCATCTCGCTGTTCGGCTATGCCCATGTGCCCTGGTTCAAGACGCACCAGCGCCTGATCGACGAGCAGGCGCTTCCCGACGCGGTGGAGCGTTTCCGCCAGCAGACGGCGGCGCGCGAAGCGCTCCAGGCGCTTGGCTATGAGGCGATCGGCCTCGACCATTTCGCCCGGCCCGACGACACCATGGCGGTGGCCGCGCGCGACCAGAAACTGAAGCGCAACTTCCAGGGCTACACGACCGACGACGCGCAGGCGCTGATCGGTTTCGGCGCCTCGGCCATCGGCCGGCTGCCCCAGGGTTTCGTGCAGAACGCCCCGGATATCGGCGCCTATCACCGCGCCGTCGACGCCGGCACGCCGGCCACGGTGCGCGGCCTCGCCCTGTCGCTGGAGGACCGCGTGCGGGCCGACGTGATCGAGCGGCTGATGTGCGACTTCTCCGCCGATCTCGAGGCGGTCGCCAGCCGTCACGGCGTCTCGCGCGACTTCTTCGACCGCGATCTCGAGGAGTTGCTGCCGCTGGAGAACGAAGGCCTCGTCTCGCGGTCGGCGCGCACCGTCGTCGTCAGCGATGCCGGCCGACCGCTGGTGCGGGTCGTCGCCTCGCTGTTCGACGCCCACCTCGCCAAGGCTGGCCGCCATTCCAGCGCGGTCTGATCCATCGGTCCCCCCATGACCCCCTCGTCCCTGACCCTCTTCGCCGGCATCCTGATGGGATTGGCCTCCAGCCTGCATTGCGCGGGCATGTGCGGCAGCATCGGCTCGGCCCTGATGCTGACCGTGCACCCGGACGGCGATGCGCGGCAGCGGGCGCGCATGCTGCTTGTCACGCAGCTCGGCCGCGTCCTCGCCTATGCGGTCGCCGGCGGCATTCTCGGCACCTTCGGGTCGGGGATCGCCGGTGCCTTCGACCAGACGGCGGCCTACCGCGTCCTGCAATGGGCAAGCGCGGTGACCCTGGGCTGGATCGGCCTGTCCACCGCCGGCCTCATTCCCTCGCTCGTCGCCTTCGACCGCCTGGCGGCCCCGGTGGGTACCGCGATGATGACCATGACCTCCCGCCATCCCGGTTTCGGCGTCGGCGGGCCAGTGGCGCTGGGAATCGTCTGGGGATTCATGCCCTGTGCCATGGTCTATGGCGCCCTTTTCACCGCCATGTTGGCCGGGACCGGGGCCGGCGGCGCGGCGCTGATGCTCGGCTTCGGCCTCGGCACCGTGCCGGCGGTGATGGCCAGCGCCATGGGGGTCGCGACATTGAAGAGCCTCGGCCGCCATCCGGCGGCTTCGATGGCGGTCGGCCTCGCGATCACCGCCTTCGCCGTTGCCTCGGTGCTGATCGGACCGGAGGGCGGAATCCTATGCCTGCCGGCCCTCCGTTAGTCTGGCAGCCCTGCTTCATTTCGCCTGTTTGCGCCGCAGCCGGGGATAGTCGACAGTGCCGGCCATGGAGCCGCTTGTCGATCCCCGCCGCGGTGATGCCGAAGACGACGCGTCGAGCCCGGCGACCCGTTCCTTCATCAAGCTTGCAGGCTCGCTCTTCGCCGAGATCAGCCTGCCCAAGCTCGTTTTCGCGTGGACGAGCCTCATCCTGGTGCCGGGCCTGCTCCTCGGTGCAGCGCCGCTGGTCGTTACCGGCTGGGTCGATACGCTGTCGGGCCGGATCACCGCCCTGGCCGGGTTCAGTTCCGTGCTCCTGCTGCTGCTGGTGGCCGTCGTCGGCTGGTTTGGCTGGCGTCCGCTGTTCCGCTCGGCGGAGCGCAGTTTCTGGTCGCTCAACGCGCTGGCCATCCAGCCGGGCTATGCCACGAGCCGTGAGGCGCTGCGCCATGTCGTCGAGCGCTTCTCGCCGCGGGCGACGCTGCCCGAAGGCCGCGCGCGGCTGAGGTCGCTGTCCGCCATCGGCGCGGCCGCCCTGCTCGCGGTTACCGCCATCGGCGTCATCCTGCTCGTCTGGCCCTCAACCCGCTGGACGGCAGATTTCATCGATTTCGCCCGGCCCAACCGGCTCGTCCGGCCGGCCCTCGCCAATGCGATCGTCCTGGTGGCGGTCTACATGGCGATCGCCTCGATCAGCTGGGGCTATGCCGATTCGACCATGGCGCCGCCCGCCGATCTTGAGGCCTTCGACCTGCCGGCGATGGGCGGGCGGTCATGGCGGGTCGTCCATCTTTCCGATCTGCACATCGTCGGAGAACGCTACGGTTTCCGCATCGAATGCGGGCGCAGGGGGCCGCGCGGCAATGGCCGTCTGGTGCGGATCCTGGACAGGCTGGCGGCGCTCCACGCCGCCGAACCGCTGGACCTGATCATGGTGACCGGCGACACGACGGATGCCGGCCGTTCGGCGGAATGGGCGGAGTTCCTCGACCATGTCTCGCGCCACCCGGAACTTGCGGCGCGGATGCTGCTGCTCCCGGGGAACCACGATCTCAATATCGTCGACCGGGCCAATCCCGCCCGGCTCGACGTCCCGTTCAGCCCGTCCAAGCAGTTGCGGCGGCTGCGCACCCTCTCCGCGATGGTGACGATCCAGGGCGACAGGGTGCGGCTCCTCAACCGGGATCGCGGCGTGCTCGGCCAGACGCTCGCGGCGGCGGCCGGGCGCAAGCAGGAGCTCATCCAGGCGCTTGCCGAGACGGCCTCGCTGGGATCAGCCGTGCATTTCGCCACCTTCTGGGACAATCTCTTTCCGCTGGTCCTGCCGCCGGCGACCGATGACGGTCTCGGCGTCATCCTGCTCAATTCCAATGCCGAGACGCATTTTTCCTTCACCAATGCTCTGGGGCTCGTGTCGCACGAGCAGGAGGCCGCCCTGGCGGCGGCGATCCGGCAATATCCGCGGGCGTCGTGGATCGTCGCCCTGCACCATCATCTGATCGAGTATCCCCGGCCCGCCCGCGCCTTCTTCGAACGGGTGGGGACGGCGCTGGTCAACGGCAGCTGGTTCGTCCGCCAGCTCGATCCGCTCGGGGAGCGGCTGGTCGTCATGCACGGCCATCGCCATGTCGACTGGATCGGCCAGTGCGGTCAGGTGCGCATCATTTCGGCACCGTCGCCGGTCATGATTGCCGACGAGTCGGCGCCGAGCGTCCTCTACCTCCACCGGCTCTCCTCCGGCGCGGGCGCAGGTCCCCGCCTGCGGCTCGCCGAGCCCGAACGGATCATCGTCCCACCGGAGGCGCCGTCCCTGGCCTCGGACTGGCGTGACGCGGCCGGAACCAGACGGGCGGGACGGCGCTAGAGCGCCAAGGCCCACGCCGGTCGCAATGGCTGTGGAGCACCTTCGCCGGCTGAGGCCTAACCCTTTCGTGATGGCGCCGATGGGTCTAGTGATTGACCCGGGCATCGCGGTCCTGTTCAGTAAAATGCAGTTTTTCCAAGCGTTTCCGAGATCATGACACGGCCAGGCACCGCTATCTCACGCAGCTGGCGCCGCCGGGTAGGCTTGGCCGTCGCGTTCGGGTCGCGGTCCCTGTCCCTGGTGCCGGTCGCCCTCGCTCTTGGTCTTGCAGGCTGCGCCGTCGGGCCCGACTACCAATCCCCGACACCCGCTCTGTCGGCCAACCATGCCAATGCCCGTCATGCGCGCCCGATCCGGCCGGGGGAGCTCACGGACTGGTGGAAGCGTTTCGGCGATCCGACACTGAACCATCTGATCGACGAGGCTGTGGCGGCCAATCTCGACGTGGCCGCTGCCAAGGCGCGCATCCGCGAGGCGCGGGCGACGCGGGTGCAGATCGGTGCGGGCCTTTTCCCGCAGGTCAATGGCGGGGCCTCGTCCTCGCATGCGCGGTCGAGCGCCTCCGCCTCTGGCGTCAATATCACCTCCAACCTCTATCAGGCCGGCTTTGACGCCAGCTGGGAGCTCGATCTCTTCGGTGAGACGCGGCGCGGCCTTGAAGCGGCGGACCGGGGCGTGGAGGCGGCGGAGGAGAGCCTGCGCACGACGCTTCTGACCCTCGTCGGCGACGTCGCCCAGAACTATGTCGAGGCGAAGGGATTCCTCGCCCGCGCCAGCTTCGCGCAGCGGACGGTGGCGATCCAGCGGCAAACCGCGGCGCTGACGCGTGCGAGGTTCGAGGCCGGTGCCGCCTCGGCCGTCGACGTCGCCAAGGCGACGGCTTTCGCCAGCAGCACCAGCGCCAATATCCCGACCCTGGAGACCGCCTTCTCGGCCGCTGCCCACCGGATCGGCGTGCTGATCGGTCGGGAGCCGGCCGCGGTCGTCGCCCTGCTGCGGCGCAGCGCGGTCATTCCCGCACCGCGCCACAATCTGCCGCCCGGCGTCCCCGCCGACGTGCTGCTGCAGCGGCCCGACGTACGTCTGGCCGAGCGGCTCCTCGCCCAGTCCACGGCGCGGATCGGGCAGGCGGAGGCGGCGCTCTATCCCAGTGTCTCGCTCACCGGCTCGCTGCGCACCAGCGGCATCCGGATCGGCGATCTCGGCAATGGCTCGTCGCTCGCCTGGTCCTATGGGCCGTCAGTGACGATCCCGGTCTTCAATGCCGGGCGGCTCCGGGCCGCGGTCGAGGTGGCGGAAGCCCAGCGTGACCAGTCCTATGCGGCCTTCCACCAGGCGGTCCTGTTCGCGCTCGAGGACGTGGAGAACGCCCTCGTCGGTCTCGCCCAGCAGCGCATCCGCTACCAGAGCCTGGCGACCGCCGTGCGCAATTACCGCGAGGCCGGCCGCCTCGCCCGTATCGTCTATGGCCAGGGGGCGTCGAGCTTCCTCGAGGTGCTCGATGCCGAGCGCTCCCTCTACGATTCGGAGGATTCGCTGCTGCAGAGCCAGGTCCTGATCGCCACCCGTTTCATTGCGCTGGGCAAGGCGCTCGGCGGCGGGCCGGGCGGCGTTATCGATGTGGCGCGGCCGCTCGTCGTCGACGGCGAGAGGGGTCCCAGGCTTGCCCGCTGAGGCCGCCGCGGCTCAGACGAACGGCACCGAGACGCTGCCGAGCGGGCCGAAACCGGCCTGCAACGTGTCGCCCTTCGCCGCCCGGACCAGCCAGGTGAAGGAGGCGGAGGCCTCCGACGTCTGAGGCCGCAGGGTTGCGAAGGCTGCGCGACCGACCGTCCGGCGATCCAGTGCCTCCGGCGTCAGGCAGCCGAAGGCTTCAGCCCGAAGGCGTGTTGAAGCAACTGCCAGGCCGGCGGCGCCTCAGACCCGTCGGGATAGGCACCGCCGGCCTTTTCCGTCAGCGTGGCGACCAGGCTCTCCTTGACGCCGAAGACGGCATCGCTCGCGAGCCAGGGATCGCCCGGCATGAACAGATGCGTCACCAGCGTCTCGTGGCCGGGCGCCGCGATGCGGAAATGGATATGGGCGGGGCGCATCGGATGGCGTTTCGTCGCTTCGAGCAACTGGCCGACCGGACCGTCATGGGGGATCGGATAGCTCGACGGCACGATGGTGCGGAAGCCGAACCGGCCGTCGGCATCGGTGATGAAGCGGGCGCGAAGCGAGGGCTCTTCGGTGCCCTTCTGGGCATCGTAGAAACCCTCGTCGTCGGAATGCCAGATGTCGACCGCCGCCCCGGCGATGGGGGCGCCCCCAGACGAGGCGACCGTGCCCGCGACGAAGAGGCGTTCGCCCGGCTCATCCGCCGCGATGTCGGCGCCATAGGGTGTGACGCGGTGCTCGCCGAGATAGAAGGGGCCGAGCACCGTCGTCTCGGTGGCGCCATCCGGCATGCGGTGATTGATCGCGTCGACCAGCATGGAGATGCCGAGCACGTCGGAGAGCAGGATGAATTCCTGCCGCTTGTCGTCGCACATGTGGCCGGTGCGGGTGAGAAAGCCGATGGCGGCGATCCATTCCGCTTCGGTGAGCTCCACCTCCTTGACGAAGGCATGGGCATGGCGGACCAGCGCCTGGACCACCTGTTTCAGCCGCGGCTCCGGACAGTCGGCGAAGCGGTTGACCACCGCGTCGGTGAGATTGTGCTCGTCGAAGCTCAGCATGGCGTCACTTCACCAGGGCGGTGGCAAGGAAGGGGAAGAAGGCGATGAGCACCAGTCCGACACCCATGACCGCGAGATAGGGAATGGTCCCGGCGAAAATGGTCTCGATGCCCACTTTCGGGTCTCCCAGCGTTGCCTTGACGGTAAAGACCGAGATGCCGAAGGGCGGCGTCAGCAGTCCCATTTCGACGGCGATGATGGTGACGATGCCGAAATGGATGAGATCGAAGCCCATGGCCGCGGCGATGGGCGCCCCGATCGGCACCATGATCAGGAGGATCGAGGTGGAATCGAGGATCATGCCCATCAAGAGGACGACGATGACGAAGGCGAAGAGGAAGCCGTAGGGCCCGAGGCCGAGATGCTCGACGAAATCGCCGATGGCATTGGGTACGCCCGCCATGGAAAGCATGCGGGAGTAGAGGCCGGCGGCGATGAGGAGGAAGAGGATCGAGGCCGAGACGATGCCGGCCTCTTTCAGCACCCGCCAGAATTTCGGCCAGTCGAGCCGGCGGCGGACGAGGGCGATGACGAGGGCGCCGGCGGCTCCCACCGCCCCTGCCTCGGTCGGTGTGAAGAAGCCCGTATAGAGGCCCCCGAGGATGAGCACGACGAGGCAGGCGATCGGCACGGACTTGGCCAGCATCTCGGCGGTGCCCATGGCAGGCGCGTCGTCCACGTCGGACTTGCCGGCATCGACGAAAATCTTGTGGGGCCAAAGCGTCGCATAGAGCCAGATCATCACCGTGAAGCCGAAGGCGATGATGAGGCCGGGGATGACACCGGCGACGAACATCCGGCCGATCGAAACCTCGGCCAGGACCCCGTAGACGATCATCAGGAGGCTCGGCGGGATGAGCATGCCGAGAATGGCGGAGCCGGCGACCGTGCCTGTCGCGAAGCGCATGTTGTAGCCGTGGCGCACCATTTCCGGCACCGCCACCTTGGTGAAGACGGCGGCCGAGGCGATGGAGACGCCCGTCACCGCGGCGAAGACCGCATTGGCCGCCACCGTCGCCATGCCGAGCCCGCCGCGGATGCGCCGGAGCAGTGCCTGCGCCACCTCGAACGTGTCCTTGCCGACGTCGGATATGCTGACCAGCAACCCCATCAGCACGAAGAGCGGAATGGTGGCGAAGAGATAGTCCTGGATGCCGGAATAGGTGGCGAGCGCGGTGAAGCGGAAGGCGAGATCGACATTGTCGCGGATCAGCCAGACGCCGATCGCGCCGGTGCCGATGAGGGACAGGCCGATCGGCAGGCCGAGCAGGATCAGCGCCACCATGGCGCCGATGAGGACAAAACCGAGCGTGATGTCTTCCATGGCGGCTCAGCCCCCGGCCGGTTTGCGCCGGCCACCGATCTCGGCGACGAACAGCATGAGATAGGCGAGGGCCCCGGCGCTCCCGCCGAGAATGATGAGGGCGCGGAACGGCCAGGTCGGCACGGTGAACAGGCCCTGGACGCCGAAGAATTCGCGGGAGGCCAGTGAGCCCCACATGCCCGGCCAGGCTGCCCAGGCGACGAAGGCCATGACGGCTGCGCCGATCAGGAGGAACAGTGCCTCGATGGCCCGTCCGACGGCAGGATGGCGGTGCAGCACGCCTTCGATCAGGAAATCCGCCCGCGTCATGCGCTTGCCATAGATGGTGGCGCCGATCTGCAGGAAGACGATGCCGACAATGGAATGGGCGGCGATCTCCGAGACACCGGTGATCGGCATGGACAGGAAGGACCGCCCGATGACGTCGGCGCAGATGAGCAGCATCAGTCCGAAGGTCCAGACGGTGCCGATGGCGGCGAGGGCGTCGAGGATGAGGCGAACCGGATCAAAGGGCTGAGGGGCGCTCGCGCGCGCCAGCGCCGAGACGTCGATGTCGTCGGCCATTCAGGTCTCTCCAGGCGGCCTCGGAAGGAATGCGGGTGCGGTCCGGGCGCCGGCGGGGTGCCGGCGCCCGGGATCGTGGTCGGCTCAGGCCGAGGCTTCGCGGTCCCAGTCGCGGCCCGGCGTCTGGCCGGCGGCACGGATGGCGGCGAAATAGGCCCTCAGCACGTCGCGCGCGGCCGGGCCGGAACTGTCGGCCCAGGTCTTGGCGATGTTCGGCAGGCCGGTGATCCAACGCTTGCGCTCGGCATCGGCGAGTGTGGTGATGATCGAGCCCTTGGCGACCATCTCCTTCTCTGCCGCATCGATGCGCGAGGACACGTCCGCAATGTGCCTCTGCGTGGTGATCTTGCCGGCATCGGCGATGGCCTTCTGGAAGGCGGCCGGCCAGCGGTCATGACGCTGCTTGTTGGCGGCGATGCCACCCACATACATGGCGCCGGTGTCGCATTTGGTCACGTATTTCGCGACCTCGTAGACGCGGGTCGGCAGGATGCCGACGAAGAAGGAGAGCGCGCCTTCCGACACGCCGGTCTGGATGTCGGTGTAGTAGGTGGTCAGCGCGCCGTCGACCGGGGTGGCGCCGGTGCCGGTCAGCCAGTTGGCCGAGGTGCCCGGGGCCGAGATCTTGCGATTCCGCAGGTCGTCGAGGGTGCGGATCGGGAAGGTCGACCAGATGTGGTAGGTGTCGGTGATGAACGAGGAGAGCGGCACCATGTTGAGGCCGTTCCAGTTCTGCTTGATGGCCGGAACCGTCTCGTTCAGCGTGTCGAAGGTGCGGGCGATGAGGCCATGGTCGCCGGTGGTGAAGGGCGTGAAATAGCTGACATTCTGGAGCGGCATGGTGGAGCCTTCCCAGAGCGTGCCGACATAGCCGATGTCGGTGATGTTGTCGCGCACCGCCTCCATCGTGTCCTGGAACTTGTAGAGCGTGCCGCCATAGGCCTCGCGCCAGTTGACGCGCAGCTGGTTGCCGTTGTCGCGCAGGTGCTTCTCGACCTCCGGCTGGAAGACATTCTTCATCATCGAGACCCAGAAATTCTGGACCGGATGGCTCGCCGCGATGGTGACGTTGAGGGTCTGCTGGGCCGAGGCCCGGATGGAGAAGACGGGCAGCGTGGCCGCGCCGGCCGCGCCGGCCATGAATGTGCGCCTGGTGGTCGTCATCGTCGTTCCTTCCTTTGGGGTCGAGGATCGCTGCGATCCTCTGTTTCCTGCTGTTTTCGGCGGCCGGTTGCTCCGGCCTTTCGGTATCGGGGGACAGGCTATCACCGGCCCCCCAGGCTCATGCAATGGTCCCGAGCGCCCTCAGGATCCGGTCGGGTGTGAAGGGCTGGGCGAGGACCCGCGCGCCGAGGGGCGAGAGGGCGTCGTTGATGGCGTTCATGATGGCGGCGGGGGCGCCGGCGGTGCCGGCCTCGCCCGCGCCCTTGGCGCCGAGGAGGGATTCCTTCGTCGGCGTCTCGACGTGACCGACATGCATGTCAGGCATCTCGGCCGCCATCGGCACGAGATAGTCGGCGAGGGTTGTGGTGAGGAGCTGGCCGTCCTCGTTGTAGATGCAGTGCTCGTAGAGCGCGCCGCCGATGCCCTGGACGATGCCGCCGCGCACCTGCTCGTCGACGAGCATGGGGTTGATGACGCGGCCGCAATCCTCGACGCACCAGTGCTCGAGGAGCTTCACCATGCCGGTCTCGACATCGACCTCAAGCCAGCTCGCCTGGATGCCGTTGGTGAAGGCGAAGGGGTATTCCTTGGTGATGAAGTGGCGCGTCTGGACGAGTTCGCGCGCCAGGTCCTTCGGCAGCGTGTCGCCGCGGTAGTAGACGATGCGGCCGAGCTCGGCGAGCGGCATGCGCACCTGGCCGGTGGCCTTGTCCACCACCTCGCCCATGATGATGTCGAGGCTCGACCCTTGCGCCTGCAGCATGGCGCCGGCGACCTCGAGGATCTGCTCCTTCAGGGCGATGGCCGATTGCAGGGCCGCCTCGCCGCCGATGCCGGCGCCGCGGCAGGCCCAGGTGCCGCCGCCATAGGGCGTCGTCTGGGTGTCGCCGGTGACGACCTTGACCTTGGAGACCGGAACGCCGACGCCGTGGGCGACGATCTGGGCGAGGATGGCCTCGGTGCCCTGACCCTGTTCGGTGACGCCGGACAGCGCGACCAGCGAGCCGTCGGGATCCATGCGCACCGTACAGCCATCCTGCGCCGAGATCTTGGCGCCACCGATCCCGTACATGAAGGGCGAGGGATTGGTCAGCTCGATGAAGCTGGCGAGCCCGAGGCCGCGATAGATGCCGCGCTGGCGCTGCTCGAGCTGATCGGCGCGAATTTTTTCGACCGGCACCATGGCGAGGAGCTTGTCGAGGGAAGCGTGGTGCGACAGGCCCTCGAACCGCATGCCGGCCGGCGAGGTGCAGGGATAGGCGTCGTCGCGGATGAGGTTCTTCCGGCGGATCGCGACCTTGTCCATGCCGAGCGCCTCGGCGGCGAGGTCGACGAGGCCTTCGGTCACGGTCGTGGCGATCGGGTGGCCGACGGCGCGGTACTGGCAGGTCGGCGACTTGTTCTGCAGCACGACGGTGGTGGTGCAGCGATAGTTGGCGAAGGCATAGGGACCGCCGCAGAGATTGACGACCTGGTTGCCCTCCACGGCGCTGGTGCGGGGATAGACCGAATAGGGGCCGATGCCGGTGAGATCGTCGATGTCGAAGGCGAGGAAGCGCCCCTCCGCATCGACCGCGAGGCGGCCCTTGATGCGATGGTCGCGGGCGTGGATGTCGCTGCCGAAGGCCTCGAAGCGGTCGGCGATGAATTTCACCGGCCGCCCCATGATCTTCGACATGCAGGCGACGGCCATCTCGTCGGGATAGACGTGGACCTTGATGCCGTAGGAGCCGCCGACATCCTTGCAGATGACACGGACATCGCCTTCCGCCATGCGCAATTGCGTGGCGAAGACGTTCTGCATCATGTGCGGTGCCTGGGTCGAATGGTGGACCGTCAGCGTGCCGTCGGCGCGGTTGTAGTCGGCGATGATGGAGCGCGGCTCCAGCGTCACGCCGGTGTGGCGGCCGGTGTGGAAGGTGGCCTCGACGATCCGGTGGGCGGCGGCGAAGGCGGCGGCGACATCGCCGGTCTCGGCGGTGCGGGTGAAGACCAGGTTGTCGCCGAGCTCGGGATGGATGACGACCGCTCCGGGGGCCAGTGCCGTCTCCATGTCGACCTGGGCCGGCAGCGGCTCGAAAGCCACGGCCAGTGCGGCGACGCCGTCCTCTGCGGCGGCGCGGCTCTCGGCGACGACGGCGACCACCGCCTCGCCCTGCCAGGTGGCGCGCTCCAGCGGCAATGGATATTGCGGCGCCGATTTCATGCCCTTGAGGTGGGCGAGGACGGCGACCCAGGGATCGCAGACCTTCGCGAGGTCGGCGCCGGTGAAGACCCTGACGACGCCGGGAACCGCCAGCGCCGCCGCGGGATCGACCGAGACGATGCGGGCATGGGCATGGGGCGAGCGCAGGAAGGCGGCATGGACCAGCCGCGGCAGGGTGACATCGTCGGTATAGGTGGCGCGGCCCTCGACCAGCTTGCGGGCATTGGGGCGCGGCACGGAGCGGCCGATATAGGAGTTCGGCAGGTCCTCGCGGGAGAGCCCGAGGGACTTGGGTGTGACGATCTCGTTCATCAGGCGGCCTCGCTCGTGCGGCGTGCCTTCAGCACGTCCTCGACCGCGTCAACGATGGCCTGGTAGCCGGTGCAGCGGCAGTAATTGCCGGAAATGTGCTCGCGGATCTCCTCGCGAGTGGCTTCAGGCGACTCGACGAGGATGTCGGCAGCGGTGACCAGCATGCCCGGGGTGCAATAGCCGCACTGGGCGGCGTTGCGGGCGACGAAGGCCTCCTGCAGGTCACGGATCTCGCCGGTGTCCGACAGGCCCTCGATGGTCTCGACCACGGAGCCGTCGAGGCTCGCGACCATGACGAGGCAGCCGCGCACCGGATCGCCGTCGAGGCGGACGGTGCAGGCGCCGCAGACCCCGTGTTCACAGCCGGTATGGGCCCCGGTGAGACCGAGCTCCATGCGCAGGAAATCGATGAGGTGGAGACGCGTGTCGACGCTGCGGGACACCCGCTCGCCGTTGACGGTCAGGGTGATGTCGATGCGGCGGTTCATGCGGCCTGCTCCGCCGGTGCGAGAAAGGGCCCGAGGGCGCGGGCGGTGAGCACCCGGGCGAGGTGCCGCTTCAGCTCCGGCCCGCCGTGCAGATCGCCCGGCGGATCGAGATCCCCGGCGAGGGCGCCTTGCGCGGCGGCGATGGTGGCCTGGGTGAGCTTTGTCCCGGTGAGGGCGACGGAGGCGCCCCGGGCGATCTCGGCGCCGGATCCGACGCCGAAGAAGACGAGCCGCGCGGCGTCGACCGTGCGGTCCGCCGTCACCGCCAGCACGGCGGCGAGGCCGGCCATGGCGTAGTCGCCGGAGCGGCGCGTCACCTCGACGATGGTCTGGCGGCTCGCCGGCGTCGCCACCGGCACGTCCACCGCCGTGATGATCTCGCCGGGCTGGAGGTCGGTCGTGAACAGGCCCTGGAAGAAATCGGCGGCGGGTACGCGGCGCTCGCCGCTCCGCGAGGCGACAACGATGGTGGCATCGAGGGCCACCATGCAGGCGGGCAGTTCGGCGGCCGGGTCGGCGAGCGCCAGGCTGCCGCCGATCGTGCCGCGGTTGCGGATGGCGGGATGGGCTATGAGCGGGGCGGCCTGCGCCAGGATCGGCGCATGGGCGGCGACCAGCGGATCGCGGCCGAGATCGGCATGGCGCGTCAAAGCGCCGAGACGCAGCGTCCCACCCGTCACCGACACGCCGCGAAGCGCCGGGATACGGGTGATGTCGATGAGGCCCGAGGGCTCCGACAGGCGGAACGACAGCGTTGCCAGCAGGCTCTGCCCGCCCGCCAGGATCTGGGCCTCGGGTCCGGCGGCGTCGAGCACCTGCCAGAGTTCGTCGAGGCTTTCGACGCGGGCATAGCCCATCGCCGGCCACTTCATGGTACGTCTCCTCGTCGAGGCCGGCTGTGTTGCCTTGCGGCGCAGCGGTCCGTATTCTTTAATTGGTCAAATGATCAACGACGGGCCGGCCGTGAGTCAAGGGCCTTGCGCCGGTCGTTCGACCCGGGGGAGACGCATGGCGGACGGCATGGCCCTGACCGCGCGACGCAAGCGGCTGCCGCCGGAGGCACGGCGCGAGCAGATCGTCGACGCGGCCGTGTGCTATTTCGCGGAGGTCGGGCTTGCCGGCACGACGCGCGACCTCGCCAAGCGGGCGGGTATCACCCAGGCGCTGCTCTACCAGTATTTCGGCAGCAAGGCGGAGCTGCTGGAGGCGGTCTTCGCGCGGGTCTATCTCGACCGGATGTCGCCGCGCTGGCCCGGCTTGATCACCGACCGAAGCCGGTCGCTGCGCGAGCGCATGCTGACCTTCTACGCGGAATATACCGGCGCCATCTTCTCCTATGAATGGCTGCGCATCTTCATGGCGGCGGGCCTGGCCGGCGAGGCGCTGAACCGCCGCTACCTCGATCATGTGCGCGACGTGCTGCTGGCGCCGCTGCTGGAGGAGATCCGCTTCGCCGCGCGGCCCGATGCCCAGCCGGAGATGGAGGACCTGTGGAACCTCCATGGCGGGATCATCTATCTCGGCATCCGCCGCCACATCTACCATCTGCCGACGCCGGACGACGTCATGCCGGTGATCGAACGTGCCGTCGACCGGTTCCTTGCCGGTTTCGCCATCGGCCACTGACCCGCCGGATCGGCCAGCCTGCAGGACCGCCCATGACCGTTCTCTTCGCCATCCATGCCGTCGACCGGACCGGAGCCCTGCCGGTCCGGCTCGCCCATTACGACGCCCACAAGGCCTTCCTGTCCGACACCACGACGCATGGCGTGCGCATCGTCATGTCGGGGCCGTTGATGAGTGACGATGGCGAGGCGATGATCGGCAGCCTGTTCCTCGTCGAGGCGCCCGACCGCGCCCGTGTCGAGGCCTTCAACCGGGCCGACCCCTTCCACTCCGCCGGAATCTGGCAGAGCGTCACCATCACGCGCTTCCTCCGCCGCCAGGGCTGAGGCGGCGCGCCGACGGCCGGTGGTCAGCTGATCACGGAGGGGCCCGCGCGGCCGGTGAAGCGCGTGACGTCGGCGACCTGCATGGCGATGGCCTGGACTTCCGCGAGTGCCTCGGCGGGCTGGCGGTGGTGGTCCGCGCCGCGCGGGGCGAAGCGTTCGAGATAGACCCGCAGCGTGGCGCCGCGCGTTCCCGTTCCCGACAGGCGATAGACGATGCGGGCCTCGTCGGCGATGATCTGGACGCCCTGTTTCGTCGCCGTGGAACCGTCGACGGGGTCGTCATAGGCGAAGTCGTTGACATCGGTGACGGTGAGGCGTCCGGCCAGTTCGCCGGGAAGGCGCGGCATCCGCCGCCGCAGTGTCTCCATCAGTTCCTCGGCGGCGGCGGCATCCACCTCCTCGAAGTCGAGGCGCTGGTAGTAGTCGCGTCCATGGGCCTGCCAGTGATCGCGGAGGATCTCGGAGACGGGCTGCCGCCGTTCGGCGAGAATGTTCAGCCACATCATCACCGCCCAGAGGCCGTCCTTTTCGCGGACATGGTTCGATCCGGTGCCGGCGCTCTCCTCGCCGCAGATGGTGATGAGGCCGGCCTCGAGGAGGCTGGCGAAGAATTTCCATCCCGTCGGGGTGACGTGACAGGAGACACCGAGGGAGGCTGCGACGCGGTCGAGCGCTCGGCTCGTCGGCATCGAGCGGGCGACGCCGGCGAGGCCGCCGCGATAGCCGGGCACGAGGTGAGCGTTGGCGGCGATGACCGCGAGGCTGTCGCTCGGCGAGACGACGAGGCCGCGGCCGACAATCAGGTTGCGGTCGCCATCGCCGTCGGAGGCGGCGCCGAAATCGGCCTGGGCGCGGGCGGCGACGAAGTCCACGAGGCCCGCGGCATGGTGCGGATTGGGGTCGGGATGCAGGCCGCCGAAGTCGGGCAGCGGGACCTGGTTCATCAGGCTGGCCGCGGGCAGGCCGAGTCGGTGCTGGAACAGCGCGGTGGCATAGGGACCGGTCACGGCATGCATCGCGTCGAAGCGCATGGTGAAGCCAGAACGGAACAGATCGGCGATGCGCTCGAAGTCGAACAGGGTTTCGAGCAGCGCGACATAGTCGGCAACGCCGTCGATCACCTCGATGAGGCAGCCGCCGGCCTGGTGGCGGCCGTCACGGTCCAGCGCGATGTCCGGCATGTCGGCGATGGCGTAGTGCGCGGTCGTGCGGGTGCGCCGGTGGATGGCGTCGGAGACGGCAATGGGGATGGGACCGCCATGGGCGGCGTTGATCTTGATGCCGAAATCGCCGTCCGGGCCACCGGGATTGTGACTCGCCGACAGGATGATGCCGGCCTTGGCCCGGCGTGCGCGGATGAGGGCCGAGGCGGCCGGCGTCGACAGCAGCCCGCCACGGCCGACGACGACATGGCCGACCTTGTGGGCGACGGCCATCTTCAGGATGGTCTGGATGGCCTCGTCGTTAAAGAAGCGCCCGTCGCCGCCCACCACCAGCGTCGCGCCGGCGACGTCGATTTCGGCGAAGACCGCCTGCATGAACAGGGCGACATAATGGGGCTGCATCGCATGGCCTGTCGGCTTCCTCAGGCCCGACGTGCCGAGGGTCTGGTCGAGATAGGGGCGGGCATCCACGGACAGGATCACATGCATCTCCAAGGTGGCGGCAGGACTTCGGTCGCCGGCTGCCGCGCCGACACAGCGCCATAGCACCGCAAGGGCGATGAACCCTAGCTGAAGTCGTCCCCTCGGCGACAGGACCTCAGGGACTGCGAGCGGGACCGAAGGCGGTTCTTGTCGGCCTCAGGCGGCGGAGCTGCCGTCCGCGGCCGCCACGCGGGCGAGATAGACCGTCTGGGTATAGGGCCGGTCTAGAAGCGGGTTGTGGAAGGTCACCGGCTCGGCCCAGGCGGCGGCAAAGACGTCGGCAAGCCTCGCGACGAAGGTCGGATCGGGCATGGCATCGGACCAGAGGCCGAATATGCCGCCGGGTCGGATGTGGCGCGCGACCGCGGCCAGGCCTTCGGGCGTGTAGAAGCCCGTGCTGCGGCCATCAGGAGCTCGTCGGGGGAATGGTCGATATCGACCAGCACGGCATCGAAGCGCCGGTCGGGGCTCTGCGGGTCGAGGCCGGTGCGGCTCGCCGCCAGCGCGAAGAAGTCGCCGGCGACGAAGCGGCAGCGCGGATCGCCGGGGAGCGCCGTCCCCATGGGCAGGAGCCCCGCCCGGTGCCAGCCGATCACCGGTTCCAGCATCTCGACGACGACGAGCGAGGCGACGTCGGCATGGTCGAGGACGGCCTTGGCGGTATAGCCGAGGCCAAGGCCGGCGACGGCGACATCGGCCGGGCCGCCGGCCAGACCGGCGAGGCCGAGATCGGCCAGCGCGATCTCCGAGGCGGTGAAGAGGCTGGACATCAGGAACTCGTCGCCGAGCTTGATCTCGTAGACGTCGACGTCGAGCCGGTGCTCGCGCCGCCGTCTGAGACTGAGGGCGCCGATCGGCGTCTCCTGATAGTCAAGTTCCTGGAAAAAGTGGCTCAAGCCATGCATCCTGCGGCGGCGTCGCCCGTGCGCCGGCCGGGCGGACCCTAGGCCCAAAGGGCGGCCAAGGATACCGCGCCGGCCGGCGTCATGGCTGCTCCGACATGTCCTCGGCCTTGCGGGCGAGAATGAAGATGCGCGGATCCCAGCGCTTCGACCCATGGCGCTCGGCGGCAAGGACCGCGAAGCCCGCGACGGCCAGTTCCGCTTCGAGGTCGCTGGCGGAAAATGTCGCGACGAAAGGGGCCTTGCCGACGGCGCGCATCAGCGGAATGGCGAGACGGATCAGCAGGTTCATCTCGGCGAGAGCCGGCGTCTTGGTGATCAGGAGGCCGCCCGGCTTCAGTCTTTGGCGGATGGCGCGCAGGGTCGCGGCGCGATCGCGGACCAGATGCAGCATGTTGAAGGCGAGCACCGCGTCATAGCCGCCGTCGACCTCAGGGCTCGTGTCCACTGACGCCACCGCGAACCGGGCGTCGATGCCGGTCATCGCCTCCGCCTTCTCCCGGGCGATGGCGATCATCGCCTCGGATACGTCGGTCGCAACGATGCGCCGGATGCCGGGAGCGATGGCCAGGGCCGTGGTCCCGGTGCCGCACCCGATCTCCAGCACCGTGTCGGATGGGGTGAGCAGGCCGCGGGTCCGCGCGAGACTCCGCTCATAGCCGGCCATGTCGGGAATGCGCCCGGCCGCGTATTTGCGGGCGGCCTTGTTCCAGAACGCCGCGTCTCGATCGATCATGGTCATGCTGTCCTCTTCTGGAGAGGGAATAGCATATGCGTTCGCGCATCAAATGGCGCAAAACCGGACAAGTGATATACGGATTTCCATGGAAACGATGGACTGGAACCAACTGCGTGCCTTTGCAGCCACGGCCGCTTGCGGCTCGTTGTCGGCGGCAGCACGGCGGCTCGGACTGACGCAGCCGACCCTGTCCCGCCAGATCGCGGCGCTCGAGGCGAGCCTCGGTGTCGCCCTGTTCGCGCGGGTCGGCAAGCGGCTGGTCCCGACGGAAGCGGGCCTCGGCCTGATGACCCATGCGCGGGCGATGGCGTCGGCCGCCGAAGCGATGGCGTTGACGGCGGCGGGTCAGGCGCAGGACGTGGCCGGCCGGGTGACCATCTCGGCCACCGATGCCCTCGCGGCCTATCTCCTGCCCGACATGGTCCGCGCGCTGCGTCAGGTGGCACCGCAGATCACCCTGACCATCGTTGCCTCCAACACGCTCAGCGATCTCCGGCGCCGGGAGGCCGACATCGCCATCCGTCACGTGCGGCCGCAGGAGCCCGACCTGATCGCGCGGTTGATCGGCGAGATGCCCGCCCATTTCTATGCGGCCGAATCCTGGCTCGCCGGCCGCGATCGTCCCCCAACGCTTGCCGCGCTCGGCCAGGCCGGCCTGCTGGCTTTCGAGCCTGCCGAGAGCTTCGCTGCCCACCTTGCGACCGTCGGCATCACGGTACAGGCCGACGATTTTCCCGTCGTGTCCGAGAATGCCATCGTGCTGTGGGAAATGGTGCGGCAGGGGCTCGGCATCGGGATCATGCTCGAGGCGGTCGCCAGGCTGACGCCGGGGGTGGTGCGGCTTGTGCCGGACCATGCCGGCATCCCCGTTCCGGTCTGGCTGGTCAGCCACCGCGACCTTCACACGAGCCGTCGCGTGCGCATCGTTTTCGACGTCATCGCGGAGGTGCTTGTGCGCCATCTTCGGGCGGGCCGGTCGGCGCCGCCAGCCGACGATGGGGGACCGCAGGGAGAGGCCGCTGCGGTCGGCATGTGACCGCCGGAGCCGTGCAGGCCCGGACGCCGCCCGGGCTCGCCTTGTCGATCCCGCCCGGCCGCCGGAGGCGCCGGGCGGAACTCATGACGGCCTCAGCTGTGACCCGCCGAACCCGGTGCCGCGTGCCCGCGGGTCTTCCAGAGCGAGAAGACCACGCCGCCGCCGATCAGCGCCAGGGTGACGCCGAGCGAGATGGCCGGATCGAGCTTGCCGACGATCTGGTTCCAGAAGATCTTGCCGCCGATGAACACCAGAACGATGGCGAGTGCATATTTCAGATATTCGAAGCGGTGGACCATGGCGGCGAGGGCGAAATAGAGCGCGCGCAGGCCGAGGATCGCCATGATGTTGGCGGTGAAGACGATGTAGGTGTCGGTGGTGATCGCGAAGATGGCGGGCACCGAGTCCACGGCGAAGACGAGGTCGGCGATATTGATGACGACCAGCGCCAGGAACAGCGGCGTGGCGAAGCGCACCATCTTGCCGGTCACCGGGTCAGGCTGGGTGACGAAGAATCTGGAACCGTGCAACTCCTGGGTGATGCGCATGCGCTTCGACAAGAAGCGCACGACCGGGTTGGCAGAGACGTCCTGCTCGCTCTCGCCCATCATCAGCATCTTGATGCCGGTGGCGATGAGGAAAGCACCGAAGATGTAGAGCACCCACTCATACTGCTGCACCAGCGCCGCGCCGAGGGCGATCATGATGCCGCGCAGCACCAGCACGGCCAGGATGCCCCAGAGAAGGGCGCGGTACTGATACTTTGCGGGGATGGCGAAATAGCCGAAGATGATCGATATGACGAAGACATTGTCGATCGACAGCGCCTTTTCCAGCGCATAGCCGGTGAAATATTCAATGCCCGACTTGGAGCCCATCGACCACCAGATCCACGCGCCGAAGACGACGGCGATGGCGATGTAGAAGGCCGACAGGACGAGGCTTTCACTGACGCCCAGTTCCTTGTCTGTCTTGTGCAGAACGCCGAGGTCGAAGACCAGCAGGGCACCAACAAGCACGAGGAAGATCAGCCAGAGCCACGTGGGCTTGCCGAGAAAGTCGCTGGTCAGGAATGAGGCGAGCAGTTCCATGGTCAACCTTTGTTTGAGGCGCCGCGCGGCCACCCCCTTGATGGCCGGGACGTCGTCGATCTCTGCTGTCTTTCCTGGCTCCCCGCGCATCCCATCATATGGGGGCCGCGGCGAGCCAAACACCCTGACGACTGAGGCTCTCGTCCTCGCCGGCAGGCCTCGCTACTGGGCATCCGTCAGTTCATCTTCCGTGCCGCGTCCCGGTGGATGAGACGCTATGTGGCAACGGCAGTAGCGGAACGGAGGTCCTCGTTCCGCCGCACCGGCCGGGTCGGCCTCGGGGCGCCACCAAACGCCCTGCAAGCCTTCTGATTGTCCTTGTCATGATCCGACAACCCTGCCGGGTCGCCGGGCTGCAACCCGGGGCCGGGAGCGGCGGGAATATGGGCTTGAACCATCATCGAAAAAAGCAGATTGTTTGCGCTGATTTCATCGAAAAAAACTGCGAATGAAGGGGGCCATCGGTGCTCAATTACAAGCAGCTGAACTATTTCTGGCAGGTCGCCAGGGCCGGTAGCATCGCCAGGGCCGCCACCCAGCTGCGGCTCGCGCCGCAGACGATCAGCGCGCAGATCGCCACGCTGGAGGAGGCGCTGGGCGCCAAGCTGTTCCGGCGTGTCGGGCGCGGCCTCGAACTCACCGCGGCCGGCGACCTGACCCTGTCCTATGCCGACGAGATCTTCCAGATCGGGCGGGAGCTGGAGGCCAACCTGCGCAACCAGACCAACAGCAAGGATATCCTTTTCCGCGTCGGGGTGGCCGACGTCGTGCCGAAGTCGATCGCCTATCGGCTGCTGGCGCCGGCGCTCGCCGGCGGGGCGCGCGTGCGCCTGATCTGCCGGGAAGACAAGCTGGACCGCCTGTTCACCGAAATCGCCACCCACAAGGTCGATCTGGTGATCGCCGACCGGCCGCTGCCCCATGCCCTCGGCGTCAAGGGGCAGAGCTACTCGCTCGGACGCACGGCCCTGGCCTTCTTCGCGACGGCGGAGCTCGCGGCGCGCTACCAGCCGGGCTTCCCGCGCTCGCTGCACGGCGCGCCCATGCTGCTCCCGGGGGATGGCTCGACCATGCTGATGGGGCTGACGCGCTGGTTCAGCGACCACCAGATCGAGCCGCATATCGTCGGTGAATTTGACGACAGCGCGCTGATGAAGGCTTTCGGCAAGGCCGGCACCGGGATCTTCCCGGCGCCGGCCATCCTGGCGGAGGAGATCCGGGAACAGTTCTCGGCGTCGATGATCGGCCTCGCCGAGGGCATCTCGACCCAGTACTACGCCATCTCGGTCGAGCGGAAGCTGAGCCATCCCGGGGTTCTCGCCATCGGCGAGGCGGCGCGGGCCGAAGCGAACCGGTGAGCCCTGTCACGCTCCCGCGCGGTTCTGCCTGGCGCGGAACCTATGCGCCCGGGGGCAACAGGTGGCGTCAATGCTCCCGCATGGACCGCGCCAGGGTGTCCCGCAGCGGGCCGATGAGATAGGTCAGCATCGTCCGCTCCCCGGTGATGATGATCACATCGGCCGGCATGCCGGGCACGATTTTGGCGGCCAACTCGGCGGGGATGTCGCTGCGCTCGATCGTCACCTTGGTCTGGTAGAAGGTTTCCCGGGTGCGCGCGTCCTCGACGGCGTCCGCCGAGACGGTCACCACCCTGCCGAAGATCGGGTCGGCCTTGCGGCTCGAGAAGGCGGGAAAGCGGATCTCGGCGCGTTGGCCCGTGGCAATGCTCTGGATGTTCAGGGGCGAGACCCGGGCTGTGAGCGTCAGGCGCTGCATCGGCGGGATGATCTCGGCAAGCGTCGCACCGGGCGCGATGACGGCGCCCGGAGTCGTCACCTGGACGTTGAGGACGATGCCGGCGCGCGGAGCACGCACGTCGATGCGCGTCAGGACCGCCTCGGCGACCTCGAGCTTTTCGCGCGTGTCGGCGATCCTGGCACGGATGTCGGTCAGGGCCTGGGTCTGCTCCTCCTGGGCCCGCTGGCGGATCTGCTGGATCTGCAGACGCGATTCCGAGATGACCTGATCAAGCCTTGCCAGATCCCCTTCGAGGCCGCCTGCCTCGCCATCGAGACGGGAGGCATCGCGTTCCAGCGCGCTGAACCGGTTGCGGGGGAAGAAGCCCCGCTCCATGACGGGACGGATCCGGTCGATCTCGGCCGTCAGGCTCTGTCGCTGGGTCGCCAGCGCTTCGAGCCGACGCCTGCGGCCATCGATATCGCGGGTCGTCTGCTCGATCCGCGTCTCCAGGATGCCAATCTGGTTCTGCAAAGAGTTGCGCCGTTCGGAGAGCAGGCGCTGTTGCTCGGACATGGCCTGGGCGAGGTAGGGCTGGCCGGCCTTGGCGAGGAGCTGCGGCGGGAATGCGATGGGGCCGGAGCCTTCCCGCTCGGCCAGAATGCGCGCCTCCTGGACGAAGACCGCATCGAGCTGGCGGCTGAGGAGGTCAACATTGGCCTTGGCGTTGGTGGTGTCGAGCCGGAACAGAACCTGGCCTTCCTCGACCTGATCTGCCGCCTTGACGAGGATCTCCCGGACGATGCCGCCTTCCAGATGCTGCACGGGTTTGCGGTCGCCCTCGACCGCGATGCGCCCCGGAGCTACCGCCGCGCTGTCGAGGGGGGCGATCGCCGCCCAGGCTCCAAAGCCTCCGAACACGAGGAGGATGGCGCCAAAGGCGAGCCTGGAATAGCGGCGGTGATCGCAGGAGGCTTCGCATTCAAGGGTCTTGCCGCTCATCAGTCTGTCCTTCCCCGCGCTCAGTCGGATGTTGCCCTGCAGGCTTAGCGTCGAAGCAGAGAGACCGGCTGTTCCAGAGGGAACAGCCGGTCTCATTCAGGCGCCAGGAGGACGAGGCGCCGTCTTGCGCGTGTGGTCAGGCCGCGCCCAAATCAGAAGAGGTTGAACGAGATCTTCGGGGCATCGTCGCCGAAGTCCTTGTCGAACCCACCGAAGGTGGCGGGCGGGGGGCTGTCCTGCACCGGTGCACCCTTGGTGAAGGAGGTGGCGGCCGGCTTGGCGGCGACTGCGAAATCGTCGAAGTCGTCGAAGGAGGGGCCCTTCGGCTGCTTGTCGAAGATCTCCTTCGGCAGCTCTTCCTTCAGCTCGAAGAGCGGCTTTTCGACCTCGGATCCCCTGGCCTTGCCGATATCGGCGATCTTGCTGCCGGCCTGATCGTTGCCGACCAGGATGAAGCGCGAGTCGCTGCTGTCCTGCGAGCCCTTGCCTGCGGCTTTGGTGGCCTCATCGACCGCTTCCTTGGCGTCGTCGAAGAACGAGCCGATGAAGGAATTGCCCTTCTCGCCCTTCTCGGCGACGAGCGCCTGCCCGCCCGAAGAGCGGCCGGTGCTGACGACCGACAGGCTGTCGTCGATCTTGGCGTTTTCGGCAAAGCCTTCGCGGAAGGCGTCGATGATCTCGGCGCCGGCCTTGACCGCCGTCTCGCCAGCCTTGCCGAGGCCACCGGCCAGGCCCGCTCCGATGTCCGCGGCAATGCCGAGGCCGTCCTCGAGGCCCTGCCGGGCGTCATCGACCACCTTCGCCGCATCATTCGCGGCGCTCCGGGCGCCATCGACAATGGCCTCGCCCGTCTTCTCAAGCACCGCCTTGCCTGTCTTCACCGCCGCCTCGCCGGTCTCGCCGACCTGATCGATGACCGTCTGGCCCAGCCGTGCGGCATCGCCCGCCTTGTCGGCGACGAAGTCGACGACATCCTTCGTGGCCGCTTCAGCGGATTCCGCCGCCTCGGTGACGAGCTCGCCGGTCTTGGCAAAACCCGCGCCGAGCTTGTCGCCGGCCGATTGCAGGGTGTCGCCGATGATGGCTCCGACGTCGCGTGCGGTGTCGACGACCTCGGCGGTGTTGTCCACCACGACCTCGACGGCGTTTCCGGCGGCGTTTCCGATGCCGGTTCCCACGGCTTCGATGATCTCGGCGCCGGTCTCGATGGCGGTGGCGGCCTGCCGGCCGATGCCCTCGAGCGTGTTGCGGGCCACGTCGCCTGCCGTTTCGGCCGAGTTCCTGCCGGCGGTGACGATGCCGTCGATCACGCTGGTCGCGACCTCGACTGCCGTGTCCGCCGCATTCCCGACCGCGGTCTCGACGCCGTCCTTGACGTCGTTGAGATTCTTGCCGGCCACATCGAGCAGGTTCTGGCCGGTCTCGATCACACCCTCGACATAGGCGCCACCCACCTTGCCGGCCGTCTCGACGGCATTGACCAGGTTGTCGGCCACGCCCTCCGCGGTGTTCTTGGCAACCTCGCCGATCCCTTCGAGGATCCGGCCGCCGACCTTGGCGGCACCGTCGGCGACCTCGCCGGCCGCCTCACCCAAGCCTTCGGCCGCATCCTTGCCGGCCTCGACGACCCGTCCGGCGAAACGGCCGGCATCGGATAGGGCAGTTTCACCAGCCTCACGAACACCTTCGACGACCTTGCCGGTCTCCTCGGCGGCGTCACGCAGGACCTGGCCCGCGCCCTTGCCGAAATCGACCGCGGCGTCCCTGGCGCCGTCGATGACCTTGCCGGTCTCCTCGGCGACGTCACGCAGGACCTGGCCCGCGCCCTTGCCGAAATCGATCGCGGCGTCCCTGGCGCCGTCGACGGCCTTGCCGGTCTCCTCGGCGGCGTCACGCAGGACCTGGCCCGCGCCCTTGCCGAAATCGACTGCGGCGTCCTTGGCACCGTCGACGACCTTCCCGGCCTCGGTGGCGACATCCTGGGCTCCGTCCTGGATGGCCTTGCCGACCGTCTCGACGACCTTGCCCGCAGCCTGGCCGGCTTCGTTGAGGCCGTTCTGGATAGCCTCGGCGCCCTCTTTCACGCCATCGGCACCCCTGCCGACCAGTCGGCCGGTGCCGACGATGCCGTTGCCGATCGCTTCGACCGCGCTCTTGCCAGCGGCCTCGAAGCCCTGGGCGGCGCCCTCGGCGGTCCGGGTGATCGTGCCGCCGGGATCGCGGACGAAGGCGTTGACGCCCTCGGTGACCGCCTGGCCGCCCTGCTGAACGGCGGAAGTGACGTTTCCGATGACTTCGCCGACGGCGCGCGAGGCGTCACGGGCGGTGTTGGTGACGGCTTCGCCCGCATCCTCGGCAGCACCGGTGACGCCGTCATACACGGCTCCCGCCGTCTCGGCGACAGCCTCGCCGAAATCCTCGACCGCTTCCTTGCCGCTTTCGACAATACCACCGACTGCCTCGGCTGCGTCCTCGAAGAAACCAAACAATCCGTTGCTCATGACCCGCTCCATCTGGGTGTTGAAGGCCGCTCCGGGCCTTCGGGGTTTCGATCCATCGCAGGGGCCGTTCGTCTCGGCGCCTCGATGTCCCAACCTTGGCCCCGGGCGGTGGCGGGCGCTGTTCCCGGCGGAACAGCCTCAAATTTTTCGGCAGGACAGATTGATGGGGCGCGACAGGCAAGGTTGCGACGGCCAGATTGGCTCCGCTAGAAAGGGACTTGAGACCGATGGCACAGGCGATGGACGAGGCTCGGAGCCAGAAACCGATCGATCCCCTCAAGGTCGCCATCCGCGCCTGTCTGCCGGGGACGTTCGCCGCGGTCATCATCAGCATGTTCATCAACGCGACCATGCTGGCGATGCCGATCTACTCGATGCAGATCTATGACCGCGTCCTTGCGAGCCGCAACGAGACGACGCTCCTCCTGCTGACGCTCATCGTCCTCATCTTCCTGGTGCTCTACGGCATCCTGGAATATGCCCGCTCGGGCGTGCTGGTGCGCTCGTCTGTCGCCTTCGAACGCGTCCTCCGCCGTCCTCTCTTCGATGCCATGATGCGCGCCGAACTCGATCCCGAGCGGCGCCAGGGGCAGCAGCTCATTCGCGATGCCGAGGCCATCCGCGATTCCCTGGCCAGCGGCACGGTGGCGATCATCTGCGATCTGCCGTGGACGCCGCTCTTCGTCCTGCTCTGCTACTTCATGCATCCGGTGCTCGGCATGATCGCGCTGGTCGGCGCTGTCGTCCTCTTCGCGCTGGCCGTCCTCACCGAGATCCTGACGAAGCGCGGCGTCGACCAGTCCTCCCGTCTGTCGAACGATGCCTCGACCTTCGCGGCCTCGGCGCTGCGCAACGGCGAGGTCGTCCGCGGGCTCGGCATGGGCGATACGGTGCTGGAGCGCTGGAGCGGCCAGCAAAGCGCGGCGGTGGCCGCCAATGTCGCCTCGGCCGAGCTGACCGCCGCGCTCGTCGCCATGTCGAAATTCGCCCGCATCGCGGTCCAGACCGGCGTCCTCGCCGCCGGGGCCTGGCTTGCCATCGAGAAGCAGATTTCGCCCGGGGCGATGATGGCCGCTTCGATCATCATCGGCCGCGCCCTGGCGCCGGTGGAGCAGATCGTCGGCCAGTGGAAGCGGATCGTCGGGTGCCGCAGCGCCTATCGCCGGCTTCGCCACCTGATGAACGAGTTTCCGCAGAAGGCGGCGCCGGTCAGCCTTCCCGTGCCGCAGGGCCAGATCGAGGTCGAGAATGTCGCCATCGTTCCTCCCGCTGCCGCGAAGCCTTCCGTGCGCGGGGTCTCCTTCAGTGTTCAGCCCGGCGAGAGCGTGGCGATCGTCGGCTCCTCGGGCAGCGGCAAGTCGAGCCTGGCGCGGGCCCTGGCCGGTGTCTGGGAACTGCGCGCCGGGGAAATCCGCATCGATGGCGCGGCCTTGAACCAGTGGGACCGCAACAAGCTCGGCAAGAGTGTCGGCTATCTGCCGCAGGACGTGGAGCTCTTCGCCGGGACGGTCGCCGACAACATCGCCCGTCTTGCCGATGTCGACAGCCGTGCGGTCGTCGCCGCCGCCAAGGCCGCCGGCGCCCATGACGTCATCCTGCGCCTGCCGCAGGGCTATGACACGCCGATCGGGGAGGGCGGCCTGGCGCTGTCCGGCGGCATGCGCCAGCGGGTCGGCCTTGCCCGCGCCCTCTACGGCGATCCGCGCCTCATCGTTCTCGACGAGCCCAATTCCAATCTCGACGAGGAGGGCGAGCGTGCCCTCGGTCAGGCCATTGCCGCGATGAAGGAAGCCGGCCGCACGGTGGTCGTCGTCACCCACCGCCCGCAGCTGCTCGCCTATGTCGACAAGGTGCTGGTGATGTCCTTCGGGACCGCACTCGCCTTCGGCGACCGGGACGATGTCATCGCCCGGATGCGCGGCAACAAGGTTGCAGCTGTCCAGTCCCCACGTACGAGCTCTGCGGCCTGAGAGCTTATGCGCCACCCATTCCCATGCGAGGATACGCCATGTTGACCGTTATCACCTCCTTCCCTTCCACCTGGCGCAGATGGCGCCAGGCAATCCCGGCCCTGGCCCGGTTCGCGGCCCTTGCCGCTCTCCTGTGTGCGAGCCTGATGGCCTTCAGCGGTGCAGGCGTCGCCCAGGGGCTCGGCCAGCCGCCGGCCCTGCCACGGCCTCCGCAGCTCGTTCCCCTGGATCGGGCCTTCCTGAATGCGGCAACCGCCCTCTTCAACACCGTCCCCGTCACCGCCGAGAAGACGATCATCGTCATCGATCCCCTGGTCGACGGGATCACGGGGATTCAGTCGGCGGCGACACGGGGCTTCGACCGGCGGATCGCGGCGCTGGTCGCCGAGCGCTACCAGCACATCGAGGTGCTGCCTTTCACGGTCGAGAACCTGGCCAAGGCCAAGTTCATCTTCATCGGCACGTTCAACACCATCAACAATGCGGGACAGCCGACCGGGCCCCGGGATGCGTTCTGGATCTGCTTCGCCCTCATCGACCAGGCGTCGAAAACCGTCGCCGCCCGATCGGTCGCCAGAGCCACCATCTCCGACGTCGACATTGCGCCGGCGCGCTTCTATGCGGATACCCCCGTCTGGGGGCTCGACGCGGCCACCATCGCCTATATCGAGACCTGCCAGCGCTCCCGGCCCGGCGATCCCGTCAGCCCGGCCTATATGGCCCAGCTTCCCGCGGCCGCCCGGATCCGCGAGGCCACCGTCGCCTACGAGGCGGGCGATGCGCGCCGCGCGCTCGACCTCTACCGCGAGGCGAGGGCCATGCCGGAAGGCGACCAGTTGCGGGCCCTCAACGGTCTCTACCTGGCGCTGATGGCCATCGGTGAGAGGGACGAGGCGGCGAAGGCCTTCTCGCAGCTCGTCAGCAATGGGCTCAGCCTCGGCCGGCTGGGGGTGCTGTTTCTCTTCGAAGTGGGCACGACGAACTTCAACTCGCAGACGGCAGCCGCTGCGCATTACGCGAACTGGCTCAACGAGATCGCGACCCGCGCGGGCAGTGCGGAAGGCTGCCTCCAGGTCGTCGGCCATGCCAGCCGGACGGGCCTCGAGGCGTTCAACGAGCGGCTGTCGCGTGAGCGCGCGGAACGGATCATCGCCTTGCTGGCGGAGCGTGCTCCCGGTCTGGCCGGCCGCCTCAGGCCAGCGGGTGTCGGCTCACGCGAGGTCTTGGTCGGACTGCCGCGGGATGATAGCAGCACGGATATCGATCGCCGTGTCGAGTTCAGGGCCGCCACCTGCGCATGAGTTCAGTCAACCCTCCCACCCCGGCGGCAGACGATCGCCGTCCACTACCGCCGGGAACACGGGTCGGTGACGATTTTCTCATCCTCAAACACCGCGCCTCCGGATCCGCGGCGCTGAGCTACGAGGGATTGCGGCTTGCCGACCAGGCGAGCGTGATCTTGACCGAGTTCTTCCCTGCCGGTCTTGCGGTCAGGCTCGACGACGGCTCGGTTCAGCCGATCCGGGGCTGGGAGGGGGATGTCGATGCCGGGCTTCAGGCCTTCCTGGCGCGTGCCGCCCGCCTGCGGAGCCTGGCTGATCCTGCCATTGATGCGCCGCGACAGGAGCTGCAGGCCTTCGGGACGGTCTACCTCGCCTCGTCCGGAACGTCCGGTCCGCCCCTGGATGTCTGGGCCAACGACCTCCTGAGGCGGCCGAGCGCCGCCGACCTCGCCATGATCGGCCACCGTCTCGTCCATGGCCTCGCCGGGCTGCATCGCCTCGGGCTCGCCCATGGCGCCGTGTCGGCGCGCGAGGTTCATCTGAACGCGCCCTCCGACGTCGTGCTTGCAGGGGCGCTGCTCCAGGCTGCGGGCCCGGAGGCGCGGGCGGGCGATCTCGCCGCGGCGGCGGGTGTCCTCTACCGTCTGGTGACGGGGCTTGCCGTGCCGCCGCCGGAGCGGGACCGTCAGCTCGATGCCCGCTTCGCCGCGGTTTCCGTTGCCGCGGGCGACTATCCCGACGCGCTCCTCGAAGCCCTGGATGCCGTGCTGGAAATCGGAACCGGGGCCATTCCTGTCGATCCCGACCTCTGGACGCGGGACTTTCTGGCGGTGACGGCGGGACTTGCGGGCGTTGCCCTCGTTCCGCCGCCGCGCGAGACCGCGGCTGCGGCCCAAGCCGCGCCGGCCGCCCCGGTTCCATCGGGTGAGCAGCAGCCGGCTGAGCCTGTTTTGCCCCCGGTCCAGAAGCCCCGGTCGGACCCGCCGAAGGCCGCGCCCGCCGGCGATCGGCCGCGACGCGCCGTCATGCCCATGGTCGTCCTGACCGGACTGGTGCTTGCCGGCCTTGCCGGCTGGCTCTCGCTGCAGCTCCTGCGCCAGTCTCCGTCGGCGCCATCTCCCGTCGCGAGCGCTTCCGCCCCCCGCGCCGCCGGTGAGGCACCTGCTTCGCCCGCCGAGCGCCTCGTGCCTGTTTCGCCGCCCAGGAATGAGTCGCAGTCTCAGCCTGCGGCCGTTCCGGCCCCGCCGCCGGTCGCCGGGACGCCTGCACCCCCGGCGATTGCGCCCGCTCCGCACTCCGAGCCGGCCCGTGAGACGCTGGGGCCCGCGGCATCGCCGGGAGCGCCGGATCTCGCCGTGACGCCCGTTCCAACCCCTGTCCTCCCGCCGGACCGGGATCAGGTTGGTGCGCCGCCGCCGGCCGGTGCGGAGGATCGCGCGCCGGCGATCGCCTTCGCGCCACCGGCGACGAGTTCGGCCCTGCCGACACCCGCCGAGATCCTGAGCCGCGAGGTCGAGACTGCGACGAGCGCTCAGGCGCTTGTCGACCTCATGGCCCGTGGCGCCGATCGCGACGCCGCCGAATCCCGGATCGCGGCCCTCGGCTATGTGCCGATCCAGGCCGGCGCGACCCGGATCTTCCGCAAGCCCGGCGATGGCGAGGGCTTCCGCGACTGCGACACCTGCATGGACCTGGTGGTGGTGCCGGCCGGCCGGGTCACCATGCAGATCTCGATCGCCAATGCGAGCCGCGAGATCGGCATCGATCTGCCGCGCCCCTTCGCGGTCGCCCGCCATGAGACGACCCGTGGCGATTTCGCCGCCTTCGTCAGGGAGAGCGGCAGGGCGATCGCACCGGGATGCCATGCGCGATCCCCGTCCTGGCGGCTCGATCCGGTCCTGTCCTGGCAATCGCCCGGCTTCGACCAGGGGGATGACCATCCGGTCGTCTGCGTCAGCTTCGAGGATGCGACGGCCTATGCCGCCTGGCTGTCGCAGAAGACGGGACAGCGCTATCGGCTGCCGACCGATCCCGAGTGGCACTATCTTGCCGCCGCCGAGCGGTGGCTGAGGCGCGACAGTCCGCAAATGTGCATGATCGGTAACGGAGCGGACCAGTCTGCCCGCGCCGCCTTCCCCGACTGGGAGGCGACCGGCTGCACCGACGGCGCTGTCTACACCGCGCCCGTCGGCCAGTTTGCCGCAGGGCTCTGGGGTCTGCACGATCTCAACGGCAATGTCTGGGAATGGGTCGCGACCTGCGCACCGCAGCCGCGGGCCGATGCCGAGTTTCCGCCGCGCGATTGCGAAGCCCAGGCCCCGCGCCTGCTGCGCGGCGGGTCCTGGGCCGATCCGCCGAGCCTGCGCATGCTCGATGCCCGCATCATCAGCGCGCCCGCCATTCGCGATCAGGTGGCCGGCTTCCGGCTGATCCGGGAAATCGACTGATCGTCCGGCCCGCATGATCTGCCTCCTGGCCGGCGGCAAGAATTTGCTTGAAGCTGGAACCGTCATGCTGATCATGCCGGGATCGACGGTGGCCGCCGACGTCGCGCAGGCGCGGAGCCATCGTCGGAGCGGAAGAATCAGTCGCCCGGTGGTGCAGGTCGCGTGAGCTTGCGAGCAAGGCCTGGCGGCGCAAAGACGGGCCCCCAACGGGATCGATGATGAGCGAGAGCAGCCCAGCCCTTGAGATCCTGTCGCGCCATCCCTGGTTCGGAAAGGCAGGCGATCAGCTCGCATCGCTCGCCGGACGTGCCCGGGCAAAGGCCTGGACGGGCGGCCAGACCATTTTCCAGCGGCGGGAGAACGCGGATTCGCTGGTCATCCTCGTCTCCGGCCTCGTCCGCCTGTCGCTGATCACCGAGGAAGGACGCGAGGTCACCGTCCGCATGGCGGCGGCCGGCGAAGTCTTCGGCGAGCTCGGTATCCTCGATGGCGAGCCCCGCTCGACCGATGCCACGGCGCTCACCAAGGTGGCCGGCTTCACGCTGGCGCGCGAGGATGTCTGGGGACTGATCGAGGCATCCGGCCCGTTCCGGAAGGCCGTCATCGGCGGGCTCTGCTCGCGGCTCCGGGAGACCACCGCCCAGCTCGAATCGATCGCCCTGATGAGCATCGAGACGCGGGTGGCCCGGCTTTTCCACCACCTCGCCGTCGATCGCCGCAAGGAGGGTGGCAGGATCGAGGTCAGCCTGCCCTATTCCCAGGGGGAACTGGCGTCCCTGGTCGGTGCGACGCGGCCGAAGGTCAACCAGGCGATCTCCCAGCTGCTCGATCGCGGCGCCCTGGTGCGCACCAAGGCCGGCTATTCCTGCCACCTCGAGAAGCTGGCGGAACTTGCCCAGTTGGACGAGATTTGACGGGCTTCCTCTCAGGCGCCCGCCGCCGGCGGCTGGCCGCTCTCACGGCGGGCATGCTCGCCGCCATCCTCGGCGTGTTCGTCGCATTCGTCATCGAGACCAGCCCGGCCGGCCGCCTGCGGGAGAGCGGCTTCGCGTTGATGGGGTGGTTCGCACCGCGCAGCGCACCGGCCGGCATGCCTGTCATGGTCGTCGATATCGACCGGGCCTCGCTCGGCCTGATGGGGCCCTGGCCCTGGTCACGCGACAGGCTCGCCACGCTGGTCGACAGGATCGCCGCCGCCGCGCCGCAGGCCCTCGGGGTCGACATCGTCCTCGCCGACCGCCGGGATGATGCGGGCGCGCCTCTCCTCGCCGCGGCCATCGGCAAGGTGCCGACGGTCCTTGGCGCCGTGCTCGATCCGGAACAGGTGACGACGGCGACGGTTCCGCCGCTCGCCATCGTGCTCGTGGGCGATGGCGGTGACGTCCAGGTGCCTGAATCCCCCGGCGTGATCGTTCCCCCCGAGCCCTTCCTCTCGGCCGCCCGGGGCATCGGCATCGTCTCGTTCCTCGCCGGCGACGAGATGGCCGACCAGCTGGTCGTCACCAGTCCGCTCGTGGTCAGCGCCCAGGGTCTGCCTCTGGCCGGCATCGGACTGGCGCTGGTCCAGGCCCGGTTCGATGCATCGAGCGTGATCATCGATGTCCCCGGCGGACGCCTCAGGGTGGGAGACGCCTCCGTCCCGCTGACGCGCGACCTGTCGCTGCGCCTCCATCATGGCCGGGCCGGCGACCGCGTCGCCCGCACGCTCTCCGCGGCGCGTCTGCTGCGCGGCGAGGACGCTGCCGCCCTGAAGGACCGCATCGTGCTGCTCGGCGCCAGCGCCCCGGAGATCGGCGGGCTGCGCGCCACCCATGCCGATCCCTTCATGCCGTCGGTCCAGATTCTCGCCGACAGCGTGGAACAGATCCTTGCCGGACAGGCGCCGGTCAGGCCGCCGCATGGCCGGTCCGCCGAGATCGCCGCGGCCCTGGTCATTGCCCTCGGCGGCATGGTGGCTGTGCTGGTCGTGTCCCCCTTCATCGCCGCCGGCGTGTCGCTGGTCCTCGCGGCGGGCTGGGTCGCGCTCTGTCTCGGCCTGTTCGGCCTCGGCGGATGGCTGCTCGACCCCCTCGGCCCGCCGCTCATCGGCCTCGTCCCCGTCCAGGTGACGGCTCTCATCCTGTTCTCGGCCACGCTGCGCGAGCGGCGGGCGATCGAGCGGCGCTTCGCCCAGCATCTGCCGGCCGAGGTCGTGGCGAAGATCGCCGACGACCCCTCGCGCCTCAAGATCGACGGCGAGGGGCGCGAGATCACCGCGCTCTTCACCGATATCGAGGGCTTCACCGCCATGACCGAGCGCGCATCGCCCAAGGAGCTCATCGCCCTGCTCGACGCCTATGTGGAATTGACCGCCGGGATCATCGTTGCCCATGGCGGCATGGTCGACAAGGTCGTCGGCGATGCTGTCCATGCCTTCTTCAACGCGCCGATGGACTGCGACGATCACCCGCGGAAGGCGCTCGCCTGCGCGCGGCAGATGCTGGCCGCCACCGAACGGTTGAGGGCCTCCCCGCTGGGCGTCAAGCTGGCGCTCGGGCGCACGCGCATCGGCATCGAGACGGGCCCCGCCATCCTCGGCGATATCGGCGGTGGCCGGAAGCTCGACTATACGGCCCACGGCCCCGCCATCAATGCGGCCGCCAAGCTGGAGGCGGCCAACAAGACCTTCGGTACGTCGATCCTGATCGGGCCGGAGGCCGCGGCCCGGCTTCAGGCGGAGGATCTGCGGCCGGTGGGTGCCTGGCAGGCGAGCCCTGCCTCCGCGCCGCGGACGATCTTCACGGTCTGACGCGCCGTCAGCGCAGCAAGGCCCGGAAACTGGCGGCGCGTTCGCGCGACCAGGGCGTCGGCGGCGCCGGCCTCTGGCCGCGCCGCGCCACGGTCGTGCCTTCGCCGGGCCCGAGCGTGACGGTCACGCCCGCCGCCCGCACATCCACCCGCCCCTGGTCGACCAGAACGGAAAAGCCGCGGGCCGGCTCTCTTCCGACGACGAAACGGGTGCCTCGGACCGCCACCAGCGCATAGGGGCTGCGTACCGTCAGCCCCCGCGGCAGGCGGCCCTGCACATCCACCCCGACGGCCCCGGAACCGATGGTGATCGTGCCGCCCTGGTTGGCGATGAAACGGTCGATGCGGACGCGCGCCTGGCCGCCCATGCGCAGGGTCGTGCGCTCGCCCAGGGTCATGGCGACGCGGCCCTCCGGCTCGGTCCGGACGAGATCATTGAGCATGACGCCGGTCTCGCGCACCAGCGAGCGGGTCGTGCCGGCATTGTCCGCGAAGGCCGGGCCCTGGCCCTCGGTGACGCGGCCGACCTCGGCCGCCATGGCGGCAGGAAGGCCGAGGCTGCCGACAGCCCAAAGCCCCAGTCCGAGAAACCCCAGCAAACGACCCGACGCCATCGTGAATGCCTCGCCTCATTGGTTCGCGACTGCAGCGACCATGATGCTAGCACAGCGTGCTGCCAGTTCCGTGCGGAACAGGCATGCTCCCGTCGATGCCGGTCGGACCGGGCGGATCCGCGCGCCCTGACCTTGGCCGACCAGCGGATGATCGCCGTGGGTCATCCGACCTGTCGGGGCCAGCGGGCCGCGTTCTGCGCCAGCCCGGTCTCGAACAGGAAGTACTGGCCGGGGAACCGCAGGGTCTGGGTCGCCGTGCCGGTGATGGCGTGGACCTCGCCGAAGGGCCGGTCAACCGCCTCCCAGACATTCGCCTTGGAACCGTTGGTCAGCATGATCGGCCGGTCGAGGTGATCAGCGTGGACATGCAGCAGCTGCGGCGAGGCTGTGTCGACATTCGCGACGATCGCCAGCGGCATGTCGTCGAACCAGACGTATTCCCTGACCGTCGCGCCGTTCGCGCCATTGGCCTCGATCAGCACCTTGCCGGAGAGGTCATCGGCGAAGTGGGTGGTGCCGGCGGGAGATCAGCGAAAATGGCGCGCCCGAAAGGATTCGAACCTCTGACCCCCAGATTCGTAGTCTTGCTACACTAGATGCATCGCATTGGGTCACGTTGACATATTAATTATTTAGGTCCATTTGTCTTTCACTGTAATGCGAGTAATTGCTGCGCTAGTGGTAGCTAATTGGTAGCTGCCCCGGACCGAAGGGCGAAGGCAATGCCGACCGTGAAGTTGACGAAATCCGCTGTCGACGATCTGCCGACCGGTGGCGTTCTTTGGGATCAAGCCGTGCGAGGCTTCGGCGTCAGGCGGCAATCGCGCGATCCGGTCTTCGTGTTGAAGGCCCGCGTGAACGGCCGTCAGCGCTTCCTCACTATCGGTCGGCACGGTTCGCCTTGGACCGTGGACACAGCCCGGAACGAGGCCAAGCGTCTGCTTGGCGAAATTGCTGGCGGCCGTGATCCGGCTGAACGACGCGCTGACGAAAAGAGCGCCCCGAGCGTTGGTCAGCTTGCCGACGATTTTTTGAAGGAGCACGCCACCGTCAAGCGGAAGGCCTCGACGGCGGACTACTACAGGATGATTATCGAGACGCACATCAAGCCAGCGTTCGGCCACCTGAAGGCCAACGCACTGACTTCGGCTGAAGTCGAGAAATGGCACGCGGGCGCGAAGCGGAAGCCGACCGGCAACCGTGTGGTAGCGGTCCTGTCGAGCATCTATTCATGGGCTGCGAAGACGAAGCGTCTCCCCGATGGGCCAAACCCGGCGCGCCCGGTCGAGCGGTATCGAGAGGAAGCCCGCGAGCGCTACCTGACCTCTGACGAACTCGCGCGCTTGGGCGACGCCATCCGTGAAGCCGAGACGGTCGGCATCCCATGGAATGTGCGCGAGACGACGAAGGCGAAGGCCACAGCCAAGCATCTGCCCAGGGAGGGCAATCAGCGGACGAAGATCGCGCCTGCCGCCGCCGCCGCGCTGCGGCTCTTGATCCTGACCGGCGCACGGCTTCGCGAAATCCTGCATCTCGAATGGCGACATGTCGATCTGGAGCGCGGCATTCTGTTCCTGCCGGACTCTAAGACCGGCCGAAAGGCGCTGGTGTTGAACGGGGCGGCCGTCCAGCTTCTGACCGACCTTCCGCGCTTTGGCCGCTATGTGATCGCGGGCGCGAGCGTCGGGACCGAAGACGAGCAACCGCGATCCGACCTGAAGCGGCCATGGGCGCTTGTGGCGACGCGGGCGAAGCTGGAGAACGTCCGCCTTCACGATCTGCGGCACACCTTCGCGTCGGTCGCGGCGGCTTCGAACATCGGGCTTCCTGTCATTGGCAAGCTGCTTGGCCATTCGCAGACGAGCACGACCGAACGCTATGCACATCTCGCGGTCGACCCGGTGCGGGCCGCAACCGATCTTGTCGGGCAGAAGCTCGCGGCTGCGATTGGCGGACGCTGATGACCGACGATGTGAAGCGCAAAAGAGGCAGGCCACGGAAGACCCTTGATGAGGCGAGGGCGAAGCTCGCGCCCGGCAAATCGCGCCTTACACGGGCGGAACAGAAGCTGCTTCAGGAAACGGGTGAAATCGAACGGCGGTCGGCAGGGCGTTACCCGACTGAAATCGGCGTCGACTATGCGGTGCGCGTCGCCGCCGAGTGGGAGGCGCAACTCGTTCGCGCCGGCCACTCGCCAGAGGATGCGAGGCGGGAAGCGGCAAGGCTGGCAAGCGACGACTTGACGCTAAGGCAAGAGCGCGAAGCCGAAGCAGAAAACACGGCGGCTAAGCCGAATGGCGGCCGCTCCTTCATCCCCGTCCAGACGATTTGGGAAACCGATCTAGCGACAGGGCAGATGCGCCCGGTTTCACTTGCAGAGAACGCCCGAGACTGTGGGCATGAAGCGCCCGAACCGTTGTCGGATCGCGCCAAGGATGGCGGCCACCAGCGCGGGCGCTCGCGTATGGAAAAGATCGCGCGCAGGCTGGCTAGCAATAACGGGGCGCAAGCAAGGGAAGCTTCCGTCCGCACCGCCGAATTGGGAACTTTAGGCGATGAGATGCAAACGGCTGGCCAAGCGCAAAAAGTCACGCTTGCGCGTATTCAAGTCGGACGAAAGCCGAAAAGCGGAGCACGAATTAAAGACTGATTTGGCGGATATTCTGACCCCTTTAGCGCGCTGCATTGTCTGGCCACGCCGCTAACCCAGCGGCAAACCGGAGCACCGCCCCAATGTCCAATCCGAAGTATCTGCGGCCTAGCGCCATTGCCGAGCGCTACGGCATTTCCGAATCTGCCCTTGCCCAATGGCGTTGCCGTGGTGACGGTCCGCCCTTCGCGAAGCCGTCCAGCACCATCGTTCTCTACGAGGTCGACGCTTTCGAGCGCTGGCTTGCGGCCCGCACATCCTCGAACACGGCCGAAGCCGCCCGGAAGGCGGCCGATGCGAACGCCGCCTAAGCCGACCATCATGCAAGCGGTCGCGTTGCAAAGGCTCGCAGCCGTTCGTGACACCCGACCGGACTGGCCTTCTGTGTTGCTCGCGCCAATTTCGCCGCCGGCCGAACCTACGGACGCGCGGCCTAAAGGCGATCTAGAACCCGAACAGACCAACGATGGCCCGGAAGCTTGAACACCTGACCGGGCGGCTTTGGGCTGTCGTATGGCGTGCGGGCGGGAAGCGATACCGGCGCATATGGGTCGCGCCAGTCTCTGGCGGCGGCCGTCCTGTCTCTCCGGGCGAAGCGCTCTATGCGGCGTCGGATGAAGCGTTGCTCCGGTTCGGAGCGCGGCCGGCTCATGGCGTGGCCGACGAAGATGACGACGGCCCCGCCGGGTAAGGCGAGGCCGCGAAGATCAAAGACATTTTCAATCACACCGGCGCGACTGGCAGGTCACGCCCTAGGAGCCCTCAACATGCCGAACCATGCACGCAAGTCTGTTGCCACAGTCATCCACGATCCCCTGCTAGGCGACCTTCAGGTCGTCGTCAGTGAGCCCGGCACCACCCGGCCGCCAGCCCCGTCGACCACTCCCGAAGATGCGCCAGCCGGATCGGTTGTCGCCCCTGCCCATCGACCGACCGGCCCGCCGTCCGCCTCAAAAGTCGCCGCTCGCCGCAAGGGCGGTCGTCATGGCTGATGAGAACTTCCTTGATCGGGTCTTTCCCGAAAGCGCGCCGGGCGTCGCTGCCGGCCATCAGGACGCGAGCCTATGGGATGAAGCCCCGTACGAGCATGTCCTTAGCAACGGCCGCGCTGACGATACGTCTAGACGGCTCGCGCTGGCGCTCGCCATGGCGGTTCGCGGCTTGCGGGTCTTCCCGCTCTTGCCCGGATCAAAGGAGCCGCCCAGGGGGGTCGCTGGCGTTACGCGCGCCACGACCGACGCTGCGACGATCCGAACTTGGTTCGCGGACGATCCGGCCATGAACTACGGCATAGCGGCAGGCGCTGGCCTGATCATCGTAGATGTGGACGCGACGAAGGGCGGCCACGAGGCGCTGAAGACGCTTGGCTTACCCGAGACGTTTGCCGTCAAGACGCCCGGTGGCGGGTTGCACCTTTACCTTACCGGACCGGACGTAGCGCAATCGGTCGACCGGATCGCGCCGGGCGTCGATATCCGTTCGGCCGGCGGCTACGTCGTCGGGCCGGGCAGCTATTTTGCGGACCCCAGCGGCAAGAAGGGCTATGCCGGCCCCTACGAGATCGTGTCCGATCTCCCGGCCGCAGCCGCGCCGGAAAGCCTGATCTTGCGATGTGGCCAGCCGCGCGAGCGTAGCGACGCGCCGCCGGCCGCCGAACAGGACGCGCCCGCCGATCTGGCCCGCGCCCGCTATTGGCTCGCGAACGCACCACCTGCCGTCGAGGGGCAAGGTGGCGACGCGGCAACCTACAAGGTGGCGTGTGAGCTTCGCGACATGGGGCTGACGGAACCGACCGCGCTGGACCTCATGCGCGAGCACTGGAACGCGCGATGTTCGCCGCCATGGGACGACGCCGGGCTTTCTGCCAAGGTCGCCAATGCCTTCACGTATGGCCAGAACCAGCCCGCCGTGAAGTCGACGGAGGCGCTCGCGGCCGGGTTCGGCGACGCGGTGACGCTGGACGGCCCCGCCACGGCGGAAGCCGCATGGCAGGGAAGCGACGCGCCATCGCCGTTGATCCGGCGGAAGATCAGGGCTGGCGAGATGCGCCCGCCTGTAGCATGGCGGATTAAGGGCGTGTTGCCTGCAACCGGCGTCGGCATGATCTTCGGCCCGCCTAGCGCTGGCAAATCGACCTTGGTGCTGGATTTGGCGGCGCACCTGTCCGGTGGGCGCGACTGGTTCGGCCGGCGGACAAAGGGTCGGGCCGGGACGCTTATCCTAGCGTGCGAGGGGGCCGGTTCGCTTGGCACCCGGCTAGACGCATTGGCTGGCAACGGCACCGCGCCGGCTATTGAGGCTTGGGACATTGGGGCGTTGAGCGTGAGCGGCCTTGCGTCCCTGCGGTCGGAACTCGCCAAGGCGGACGCCGAGTGCCGCGAGCGCCACGGTTTTGGCATCGGGCTTGTGGTGCTCGACACCATCTCAGCTTCCGGCCTGGTAGACGACGAAAACGCCAATGCCAAGGTCGCGGCTGCGTTGAAGGCGCTGGCGGATTTTGCGGGGAGCGTCGGGGCGTTCGGGCTGGCGGTCCATCACCCGCGCAAGGACGGCGAGACGTTCCGGGGCGCGGGCGCATTCGAGGGCAATACCGATTTGATCTTCGAAGTGAAGCGCGACGGCGGCGCATCGACCGGCGTGCTGTCCATCCACAAGGCGCGCGATGGCGAGACGGGGAAGCTCGGTGGCTTCCGGCTCGCGCCGGTCACGTTGGGCCAGGACGAAGACGGCGACGCTGTGACGGCTTGCGTCGTGGAGCCGCGATCCATGGTGATCGGCGGACAGGAGAAGCCGGAAGACCCGGACGCGCGCCTTGCCGAGATCATCCGGGGCGGGCCGGATGGCGACGGGCCAAACTCCGCCGACACGCCGGGCGGCTGCTTCCGCATGGACGAGGGCCGGTCGCGTGACAGCATCTATCGAGCCATCGCGGAGGCGTTCGGCATTCCGTTCGGCACGGGTAGCGGCTTTCTGAAGCTCGCGGCACCGGACCGCGCCAAGGTCCGGGCGCAGTTGCATCGCGTCAACGCCCGGCTCGCATGCTCAGATGACGGCCGCGACCGCGAGCGTCGACAAGTCCGCGTGGTGCTGGCGCTACATCCGCAAGGAGCGAAGCCGTCCGACTTCAGCGAGGCCGTCACGCTCTAGGCACAGGAACCGCACCCTCGTATTGTGCAGTCCACGCCCGCTCGGCTTTCTCGAAAAAGCGACGCTTGCCATGATCCGATTCGTTGGAGCCGTCGCTGTCTGTGCGTCTCTGGCTACAACTGCGCAGGCTGAGACGATATCCATGGTCTGCGAGAATCCGAGACGGCAGTATCTCATAGTCTTTGACAGCTTCGCGCGATCGCTGATCGCGAAGGCTGAAGACGGCGATAAGCCCTACCGCGTGGATCGTGTTCGGCGGGTCGGCGATGGCTATGTGATCGAAGGAATGGCTGCGTCCGGCGGGCCGGCCTTCCGAGCGCTCATTGGTGGCCAGAGACTGATCCAACTATTCGTGTCTGGGAAAGTTATCCAGACCGACTATTGCCGTTAGCAGGGAAGCGGCTCCGTTCGAATTAGGTGCTTCGGTCAAGGAAGCTTCACTGCGACCCGCCCGGTTAACCGTCGCGGGTTTCGTGTTCAGGTGAGGCGGCCATAGGATATGAAAGCGCGAAAGCGGCGGATTGAGCGTGCGCAGTTGGTGCGCAGTTCAGGCGGTACTGCGCACCAACTGCGCATGAGCTGCGCACTGCGCACAACTGCGCACTGCTAGTATGAAGACCGCAAAAGATTACAATAAATCAATGACTTATTTGGAAGCAAAACTGCGCATTTAACTGCGCAAAGCTGCGCAAAACCCACTTTGCGCAGTTTGCTCCCCCTTAAGGGGGAGCAGCGCGAGGGCGGCCGAATTGGGGCAGGCGATCCGGTCCAAGCCCATGACCGTGAAGGAAGCTTGACCGATGGCAGATCAGTGCAACGGCGCTCGGACGGGACGGCTGATCGCAGGTCGCGGGTTGATAGCCCTCGCGCGCGAGCGCGATGACGGTTCGGTCGGATCAGTCGAATTGCGCGGGGCCTATGGCCACCATGAGCCTTGCCGACAGGCATTGGCCCGGCTGTTGCGCGATCCCGCCCGCCGCGAGTTTCAGCGCCCTATCCGGCCAACTAACGGAACGCTCGCCTGCTCTCTTGCGAGAATTTGCTAATGGCATCCGTAACGGGTTTCGCCGTCGCCTTGCTGCCGCCCAGCAGCTTTGCTTTGAAAAAGGGATCTTCGTCGGTCAATTCCGCGATGCGCTTTAACTCGGCTTGCAGCGGATTGGTTTCGTGCTTCCAAACGAACCTCCCAGGGGGCATCCAGAACCAAGCATAATTGTCCGAATGAAGGACGCGGTTGTAAGCAAATCCGATAGAGATTTGGACCTCTACTCTATCGAATAGCTCTTCCGTACTCGATCTGCTGACCTGTATATCGGTTGCTTCAGCGCTAAAAATTTTAAACAGGAAGTCGCTGGCCGGGGTCTTGTGCATATCTAACCCAGTTATCCACTTCCAATTGTTGTCTTCAAACGCAGCTAGAGGCATTTTATCAACAAGAGTTGCCTCGCCGTTTCTGGTTTTGATTTTAGTTTGAAATAATGCGTGAATTTGATTCCATTTTTCGCGGTCTAGCAATCCAGCTATATTCCAATAGAAGCAACAACTAGCAGCAAAATCTCGCAAGTTTATTAGAGTGACCAAGCCGCCGCCAATCTCAGGGGAAATGACGAGTGATTTAATTGACTTTGCGACGGCGTAGTTTGCTTCTTCCGTCCCCCAGCGACCGCAAACAAGACACGCGCGGCGAAGAACTTCTGTTCTGGCGATGAATGCGGCAACAAGACCGTTGAGCGCATCGGCGTCCGTTGTCGTGGGAAACTCCGGGCCGGTCACGAATCGCCTGATCTTCTCGGCTTCGACGTGCAGGAACTCGGCCCACTCCATCGCGTAGCGGTCGTCTCGGCAGTAGCGCTTGGCAAGCGCGATGGCCATTTCGATGCTTTGCGGATGCGGGCGCGATGCTTGCTTCAGCGCGACTAGCTGCTGCTCCAGCTTCACGAAGAATGTGTCCGCATCAGTGATGGCCACGCTTCGCCCGCCGCGTCGATCGATCAGGTCTTGCGAGAGCGGACCGATTTTGCCGCGCGCCGCCCAGTAGACCGGGAAGCGTCGGTTCGGCTGACGCGCAATGGCGTCGCGCAAGGCAGTGTCCCACTCACCGGACCATCCGACCACGGTCAGACCGAAATTGTCGAAGACCTGATCTAGCAGGGCGTTCATGGCCGCCCCGTAGCTGGCAAGCTCGCCATCCGTGTTTTTGATTCTCGTATCGAGATAGTCGCCGTGTACCTTGATGACGGTGCACCGGGCGTGAACCAGCGGTTCCGCGCCCGCGATGGCGTCTTCGCTGGCGATGACGGTCGGTTCAATTCCTTCGTCCCGCAGAGCGTTCTCAATCAGCCGGTCGAAGTTCGTCGTCACGATGACCTTGACCGCACCGGCCTTCACCAACCGTGCAATGGCCTGATGCGCTTTGGTCGGTCGACGGCTTTCCTCGTCGCTTTCCGGCGGTTCAATATAGCCGTGGAGGATCGTGCGACGTTCGGCGGCCGTGGACGCGAGCGCGTCCAGCAACTCGGAATAGCTCGGCTCTTTGTCGCCGTGCTCGTCACGAAACCACTGTTCCCAATCGTGGTGATCCGTGACGCCCTTCAGGGCCGCCAAGCGCCTTACCAAGTCCAGCGTGATTTCCCAGCCGGTCGGAATACCGGCCGCTCGTGAAAGGCCAGAGCCGACTAGCAGCGCTTGCGTACCGGGCGCGTGATGCAGAGACAGAGCGAGAGCGTCGAATGGCGGCAGTTCGATCATGGAGGCTCGCGGAAGTTGAAGGACTTCCAATCACTACCTGATTCCCGACCCCTCTTGAACGAACCAGGAACGGCAATCCCCAGCGATCACGCTGTGGCAGGCTGGCGAGCGCCAAGCATCCGCTTCACGCTTTCCGCGCCGTAGGGCTTGCCGGACGGGGAGACATGGCCAGCCGCCGCGAGCCGCGCCGCTGTCTCGCGGAGACTTGGCCGTCCGCCGTTGCGGTCTTTCCGGTTCAGTCGCCGCGCCATCTTCACGACTTCCGCCGGCACCGCCTTGCGGCCTTCCACGCGCCGCCCGGCCTCGCGGCTCTTGCGGTCGCGCGCGCCCCGGAGCTTGGCGACAAGCATGGCCTTCTCGAATTGCGCGACCGCGCCGAGCACCTGCCGTATGAGCGTCGCCGTTGGCGTGTCGTCCATGAAGGCGTCCGGGCTGTCGGTCGCGACAAGCTCAATGCCGCGTTCCTGAAGCAGCCGGAAGCCGGTTTCTTGAACAATCAGATCACGGGCGAACCGGTTGGCTGTTTCGACCAAGATCGTGCGGACACCGTTGCCGGCGATCCGCTCCAGCGCAGCGGCGAAACCCGGCCGCGCGTCAATCGGGTCAGCGCCGGACACGGCCGCATCGTAGAACTCGCCGACGATCTTTAGGCCGGCCAGACGGGCGTAGGTATCGACCGCTTCCCGCTGGCGCGCGAGCGTGTCCTTGTCCGCCCCGACGTTCGCCGCAGACGACGTGCGGAAGTATGCAATCGCATCGGTTTGGCCCATCGCTGTTCTCCCTAAACCGCTGGCGAAATTGGCTGATCGACCCCAATCTGTCAACATTCCTGAGATAGTTGACAGAGCGGACCGCACTCGCACGCCAACCTTGGCTATCCGCCCGTTTGCCCCATCGCTCGCCAGCTTCGCAGGAACGGCGCGTGGCGGGCGCATGGCATTCGATCGATATGGACAGCCTGCCACGCTTGCGCCCGCCACGGCGCGTCCAAGCCCCGTCAACCGCCATGCCGCCGGGCTGGCGCTGGCCTGCTTCAGCCATCGCCGCGCTCGCGGATGGGCTTCGGCAGGCCCGCCGTCGCGTCACCGTCGCCAGCCTCCGCCGAAGCCCGCCCGATAGTGGTGCGAGAACCGCCCGCCGCCAATGCGCGCGAAAGGCACCCGGCCCTCCCCACGGCGTCGCCATCCGCATGGCGCGGGTTTTCGTTCACATGCCGGGGCCGATTTTCGCTCCCGGTGAAGCTTTCCGCCTTGCTTTTCGCGCGGCCCAGCCGAACCAGCGCCCCAGCCTTCGCCATCCGGCCCACCCCGAACCGGCGACCTGTCCGCCCCAGTCAAACCAGGCGCATCAGCCGCTCGCCTCAAGCCCATGGCCATCCGCCAAAACGCCATCAACCGAAGCGCTGATCTTATGTCGCAGCCTCACATCGTCTAGCAAAATCTAATAACGTCTACGCAGACGCATAGAATTATATGCAGTAAATAAACGTTTTACCGTTTGGATAGACTGAAATGTTTGAGTAAATTGATGACCAGCCAGAGGGTCATCAACATGAGCGCCGCCGCCAAAACCAGTCCCGAAGACAGCCGGCACACGCTGGCCATGCAGCAAGCCGCCCTGCAAGGGCAGATCGACAAGCTCTGTCGCGAGATGGCGGACGCCACCGCGAACCGTAACCGGGCCATCGCCGCTGCGACCCTTGAAGCGTCCAAGGCGAACCTTGCGACGAAGGATCAGGCCACAGGGATCGTGGTCCGGCTCGAAGCTGAGTTGGCCGCCGTGCGGTCCGCACTGGCGACCGTGGAAGCCGATGCCGCGAAGCTGGATGAGGCCAAGCGGATCGCGGCCGAAGTGCAGCGCCTGAAGGCAGCGGCGAAGGCATTGGCAGACGCTACAGTCGCCGCGCGCAAGGCGGACGAAGCCGCAGCCGCCTTTGCTGAGAATCTCGCCGCGCTGAAGCAGGCCATCGTCAACGCATCGGTCGCGACGCCCGCCGATCTGCGCAATCAGGTCTTCGGTCACGACCTGCTCGGGGAACAGTCCCTGAAGGCGACCGCGACCTGGCTGCTCGCCAAGACGGGCGTCGTCGCCCGGCCGCTGTTCGAGCCGTCCGACTACCGGCAGACTTTGGCCGCCCTCGTTGAGCGCTTCGGCCTGCCCGTGACGGACGCCGCCAAGGCCGCCGTGACGCCCCCCAAGCCGACCGAATGGGAGGATTGAACCCCATGAGCCAAGTTCGCTTGCTGCAATCGACTGGACCCGCCAGTGCGGCCGGGACCGTGCTCGCGTCGCTGACCCCGACCGAAACCGCCGCATGGGTTGAGGTTCCGGCCGTGACGGCGGCCATCCCATCAGGCGGCGCGCAAATCGAGATCACCGCCAACGCTGGCGCGATGCGCGTGGCCATTCTGCGGCCCGGCCACAACATCACCAACCCGCTCAACAATGGCCACCTGATCGCGTCCGGCGCGGTCTACCGCGATGCCCTCGCGGCCGGGTCGCGCGTCTTCACCAAGCTACCCTGAAGGATGAGCCGTTATGGGCTTCCACCGCTTCGACCATGCGCGTTCAGGTTCGCTCGCCAGCGGCGCGCCGGACAACGCCTTCGCCGTGCTGGACGCCTTGGCGTCTGATGCCACGGCCGCAACGCTGGCCATCAGCCAGGGCGACCAGATGACAGTCACGGCCGGCGGCGCGCTGAAGGTCGAAGAAGCCCCGCACGGTTGGACGGTGACCCCGCCGCCCCGGCGCAACCTCGTGGTGACGCTGCTTCGCCCCGGCGCGGCCGTCGATCCCGACACGGGCGAAGCGGTCGACCGGATCGCGCGCAAGCAGCTTCCCATGGACGCCGTGCTCGTGATCCCACGCCCCCTCAATGCCGAACGACTGACCGTCGACACTGTCGACCGGCGAAAGCTCACGCTGGGGTGGCCGAACACGTCGCCCCTCGACAAGCACGATTGGGGCGCGAGCCGATGACGCCCGCCGAAGCCGCACTCTATGCCGCAGAACACGCCCGCCCCGGCGCGGCTTTCGAACTGGCGCTTGCGGCCGGCGAAGCGTTGGCCTTGTCCGGCCATGGCCATCTCCACCTGAACGACGACGAAGAAGCCGTATCGGTCGCGCCAGCGCCGGAAGGCCGACTCTACGCCAACCTTCGCCAGATCAAGCACGGGGCGGACATGGCCCCGCTTCAGGTGAAGCTTCCGCCGGATGTGGCCTTGATCGTGCTCCGTCCCGACATGCCCGCCACGCGCTTCGCCATCCTTCAGGACGGGACCAAGCGCATCGCCTTCCGCTGCGAAGGCGTCGCGCCCGCCCGGCTGAAGCCGTCGCCGCAAATCAACGCCCTGTCCTTCCTCGCCAGCAATCACAGGACCGTCACGCCATGAGCGAAGCCCCGATCCCGACCAATGGCGGCGCGCCGGCCGGCCCCCCCGCCGATAGCCTCGGCGCGATGCAGGAGCTTGCTCGGCGCGGCAACGCGCCAGGCATCACCCACGACCAGCGCATCAGGCTCGCGCAAGCAGTCAACCGGGAGATCGAGACCGGCGGCTCGGGCTGGGACGCACTTGGCGGGCGCGGCGCGGACGATGCGCGCCAGCGCCAGGCCCAATCCGCGTTGGACGGGGAGGCCACGGCGAAGCGCATGGACCCGAACGCGAATGACGCGCCGCCGGCTGGCCAAACCCCACCGGCTGAATACACGGCCCTCCGGTCGGACGTATTCGCGGACCAAGCCGAGCGCGACGCATTCGGCCAAGTCGCCAGCGCCGCCGGCCTAGATGCCCGGCTCGTCCAATCTGCGGTGCAAGGCATCACCCAGGACAAGCGGATCACCGACGCTCTGAAGGCTGGCGACGCGGCCGTTGACCGGCACTTGGTCGAAGTCCGCGAACTGTTCCACCGGATGCCCGGCGGCCGCGACAACCTGAAGCTCGGGGTGGCCTATCTCGAACATCTGGCGGACAAGTCCCCGGCGCTGGACGCTGCGTTCAACGTCGCGATCATGAGCGCCGACACCATCCTCATGGCCGCAGCGGAAGCCAAGCGCCTGAACTTCCGGCCGGGCCGGTAGCGCCGTTCACAGACCGCGGGGCCGTCCTCTAGCCGCGCTCTCGTGACGGGCGGGGCGGACCTTCACACGCTCCCGCTGCGCCCGCGCCGGGCCTGTTCTCCGCAACAACGGCATACGTCGAACGGGTGACTGATCAGCCGCTGACGATGCACGGCGCTGCCGGGCGCTGACAATCCGGCGGTTGCTAAATGGTAGCTAGCCGCCAGCTACCAAACCAAGCCGCCGTTATAAGTCATTGTTTTTGAAGGGTTAAATGGCGCGCCCGAAAGGATTCGAACCTCTGACCCCCAGATTCGTAGTCTGGTGCTCTATCCAGCTGAGCTACGGGCGCGCGCCGCATCCGAAAAGCAAGGTGCCTCTCGCATGGAGGCGGTCGGATACGCTGTTTCGAAATCGATTGCAAGAGGGTCGGGCGGGGATCGGGACTTCTCCACCGCCCCGGGGCGCAGGTGCATTCAGGCGCGTTTGCGATGGGCGCGGCGGGCCGAGGCGAGGTCGATGGGCCGGTCGGGAATGGTGATGCGGAAGGTGGCGCCGAGCGTGCCCTCCGCCAGGGTGATCGTGCCGCCATGGGCGCGCACCAGTTCGGCGGCGATGGCCAGGCCGAGGCCGGTGCCGCCGGGACGCGTCGAGCCCTGGAAGGCCTCGAACAGGTGCTGGCGGGCGCGCTCGGGCACGCCGGGACCGGTATCGGAGACCTCGATGACGGCGACGGCGCCCTCGCGCCGCCCGGCAATGCGGATGTGGTCGCGGGCGGGATCGTTGGGCGCGCGCGATTCGAGCGCCTGATGGGCGTTGCGGGCCAGGTTCAGGAGCACGCGGAAGAGATGGTCGGGATCGGCATCAAGGACGATCCCCTCCTCCACCGCCGTGACGAAGCCGATACGCGCCTCCTCGCCGAGCCCCATGGTCTCGCGCACCTCCTCGGCGAGCGCCGCCAGTTCCACCGGGCGGCGCTGGGGCGGGGCCTCGTGGGCGCGGCCATAGGAGAGCGTCGACTGGCAGAAGGCGATGGCGCGGTCGAGCGCCTGGATCATCTTCGGCGCGAAGCGCTGCACGGTGGGGTCGGGCACATTGGCGAGCCGGTCCGAAAAGAGCTGCGCCGAGGCCAGCAGGTTGCGCAGGTCATGGTTGATCTTGGAGACGGCGAGGCCGAGGGCGGCGAGGCGCGAGCGCTGCGCCAGCATGTCGTGCAGGGAATGCTGCATGGACTGGAGCTCGTACTCGGCGACGCCGACCTCGTCCTTGCGGCCGGTGGGCACGATGGCCCGGCTGATGTCCTCCGGATTCTCGCGGAAGGCGATCATCGTGTTGGTGAGCCGCCGCATCGGGCGCACGAACATCAGGTGCAGCGTGACATAGACCAGTGCCGCCGACAGCACCGAGATGAACAGCGAATAGATCAGCAGGGTCTTGGAGAAGGCCAGCAGGGCGCGGCGCAGCGGCGTCTCGTCCATGACGATCTCGACGAAGTCGCCGGCGCGGCGGGCCTCGCCCATCACCCGCATGGTGCGCCCGTCCTCGGCGAAGAGCGTCGCGAAAGCCTCCGGAATCGAGCGGAAGATCGGCTGGTTGCGCATGTCGAAAGTCACACCGACCTCCGGCAGTTCGTCGGATGCGGCGAGGAGGCGACGGGCCGGGCCGGTTTTCAGGGCCACCGCCTTGGCACCGGTGCTGTCGAGGAGTTCGCGCACCAGGGCTTCCGGCACCATGCCGCTCGGCGCCGCCTCGAGGACGAGGGCGGCGGTGCGCCCGGCGGCCAGGCGGTCGTCGAGCCAGGAATTGCGGAAATTGGCCACCGCCGGCACATAGATGAGGACTTCGGCGATGAGAATGAACAGGGTCGTCAGGATCAGCAGCTTGCCGGAGAGGCCGACGCCGCGCGAGGGCACCGGCGCCGCCGCGTCCAGCACCGCCGGGTCGATGCCGGCCGGGCGCGGCAACGGTGCCGCGGTCCGGGCCTGGCGATCATCCGTCCTGTCGTCCATCCGGCGTTCCGTCAGTCCTGTCTCAGCCGAACCAGCGTAGCAGACGGATGGTCCGCCTGATCGAGGGATTCGACAACCGGTCCCCGAAATAGGCGATCGCGGCCCGTCTGCCCATGTCCGATACGCTCGGATAGGGCAACTGGATGGCAGCAAGATGGTGGACCTTCAGGCCGGCGCCGATGGCGAGGGCGATGGGCGCGGCGATCGCCGCCGCATCCCGCCCGAGAATCGCCGCCCCGACCATGCGCCCCTTGGCCGTGACGATCAGCTTCACATGGCCCTCCAAAGCCCCGGCGTCGCCGGCCGGCAAGCTCGCCGCGGCGGGCAGGCGCAGGACGCGGCAGCGCGGGTCACGGCGCCGCGCCTCGGTCTCGCCGAGGCCCAGTTCGACGACGGCCGGCGTGGTGTGGGCGAGGCGCATGGGCAGGAGGTCGCCGCCGCGCACCGCCTTGCGGAAGAGGATGTTCTGCGCCACCAGCGCGCCCTGGCGTGCGGACAGGCCGGCATCGGCCGCCGGGTCGCCCGTCTCGCCGAGGGCGAAGATGCGCCGGTTCGCCGTCAGCAGCGCAGCATCGACCGGAATGCCCGCCGGCCCGTGGACGATGCCGGCTGCCTCGAGGCCGAGCGCCGCGAGGGCTGGCAACCGTCCGGCCGAGACCAGGACATGCGAGACGACCAGGGCCCCGTCCTCGTTTCCCCGGCTGGCCTGGAGGGCGATGCCGTCGGCCTGGGGCGCCACGCCGGTGACGCGCGCCTGTTCGAAGAGCGCGACCCCGTCGGCAACGAGCCGGTCGCGCAGGGCGGCGGCCATGTCGGCGTCGAAGCCCGGCAGCAGGCCTTCGGCGGCGAAGAGGCTGACGCGGGCGCCTAGCCGGCGGAAGCCCTGGGCAAGGGCGGCGGCGGCGGCATCGCCGCCGATGACCGCGAGATGGGACGGCAGCACGGCGAGATCCCAGACCGTGTCCGTCGTCAGCACGGGGATGTCGGCCAGGCCGGGGATCGTCGGCATCTGCGGCTGCGAGCCGGTGGCGATGACGAAGCGGCGGGCCTGGACGACGCGCCCTCCCGCCGCGATGCTGCGCGGGCCGGTGAAGGTCGCCGCGCCCTCGATGACGCGGATGCCGGCCGCGGCGAGGCGGTGCGAGGCCTCTTCCACGGCGTGACGGCGCACGGCCGCCGCGACCCGGTCTTGCACCGCCGGCCAGGAGCAGACGGCCGCCTCGGCGGTCGCGTCGCGCAGCACGGTGAGGCGCAGCGCCAGTCCCTGGAGGGTCAGGCCCGCCGCAGGAGGCCGGATCAGCGCCACCGGTGCGCCCCAGGCGGCGAGCGTCAGGGCGACGGAGAGACCGCCGGGATCATCGCCGACGATGCAGGCATCCACGGTGTCGACGGGCAGAAGGGAGGCGGCGGTGCTCATGGCGCAGTTGTGGGATGAGCGGCGAGCGATGTCGAGAGCCGCGCCGTCCGACCAGCCGTCGCGGGCTGTGTGCCGTCATCGACCTGTCGTCTGCCCGTAGGCGTCGCGTCATCCGCGATGTGCAAAACGACGTCGTGACCTCTCATCCCGGAGTTTCCATGCGCGCTCTCGTTCTGCTGGCCGGCCTCATGGCTGCCAGCCCCGCCTTCGCCGATGCGGAATTTCCCGCGTCCCTCGCCGGCCATGCCATCCTGCCGGCCGAGACCTTCATCGCCCCGCCGGCCGATGCCCCGGCCGACCTGCAGGTCTCCGGCAAGTTCACCGGCGCTGCCCGCGCCGATGCGCCCGGCACGATCATGGGCCGCTCCGCCGGCCGGCCGACCGGGGTGTCGCTGCCCTTCCGCGGCCAGCCGGTCCAGGGCCATTCCGGCATCCGCCGCATGGCGGATGGCAGCTACTGGGTGCTGACCGATAACGGCTTCGGCAACAAGCGCAATTCGCCCGACGCCATGCTCTTCCTCAGCCATTACCGCATCGACTTCGAGAAGGGCACGTTCGAGCGCCTCGCCACGGTGTTCCTGTCCGACCCCGACAAGAAGGTGCCGTTCCGCATCGCCAACGAGGCGACCGACCGGCGTTACCTGACCGGCGCCGATTTCGACCCCGAGAGCTTCCAGATCATCAACGGCAAGATCTGGATCGGCGAGGAATTCGGGCCCTTCCTCATCCGCGCCGACATGACCGGCAAGATCGAGGCGGTGTTCGAGACCATGATCGACGGCCAGGTCGTCCGTTCGCCCGACCATCCGGCGATGGTCTCGCCGGCCATCCCGAGCGCGTCGATGGATTTCCGCGTCCGCCGCACGAAAGGCTTCGAGGGCATGGCGGCCTCGCCGGACGGGCGTTTCCTCTACCCGCTGCTGGAAGGCGCGCTGTGGGATCCGGCCACCCGGGCCCTGGAGCAGGTCGACGGGCGCGAATATCTGCGCATCCTCGAATTCGACGTCGCCGCCGGCCGCTACACCGGTCGCCACTGGAAATATGTCCTCGACGCCAACGGCCTGTCGATCGGCGACTTCAACATGATCGACGCCACGACGGCGCTGATCATCGAGCGTGACGACAACGAGGGCGTGCCGGAGCGGGCCTGCCCCGCCGGCCAGCGGGCCGAGAACTGCTTCCATGCCCTGCCGCGCATCAAGCGCGTCTGGAAGATCGAGATGACGGAGGCCAATGCCGGTAACGCCGTGCGCAAGATCGGCTTCATCGACCTGCTGAAGATCCGCGATCCGAACAACCGCGCGCGCGTGCCGCTGTCGGGCGGTTACTTCCAGTTCCCGTTCTTCACCATCGAGAATGTCGACGTGGTCGATGCCGACCACATCATCGTCGGCAACGATAACAACCTGCCCTTCTCGTCCAGCCGCGACCCCAACAAGGCCGACGGCAACGAGATGGTGCTGCTGCGCGTGCCGGAATTCCTGCGCGCCCGCTGATCGCGGCAACCTGTTCCGTCCAGAAGGGGCCCGGCTTTGGCCGGGCCCTTGCGTTTCAGGCCGAGAGCGGCGCCGTCTTTGTCATCCGGGTCAGGTTGCGGCGGACGGCGAAGATGCGGCCCCAGGCATCGCCCTTCAGGTCCTGGCGATAGCCGGTGTAGCCGAGGAGCTCGTCCCAGGCGAATTCCTCGTCGTGGAGCAGATCGAATTCGGCGGCCAGGGTTGCCCGGATCTGCGCGCGGTTCTTCCGGTTCTGGAACTCGAGCAGAACCAGCGATGTGCGTGACAGGTCGAGATGGGCCAGCACCTCGCCCTCGCCACCCTCGATGTCGATCTTGACCACGTCGGCGGAGGGCAGCGAGGTGGGGTCGACCACGTCGACCTCGTAGGTCTCCACCAGCGTTCCCGCGGCGAAAGTGTCGCCGGAATAGGCGGCGAGGCCCGACTCGCCGTCGCCGGCGAAGCGGCTGTGGAATGTCGCCTTCGTCTGACCGCCGGGAAACAGCGCGGCATTGACGATGGTGATGTCGCGGCGTCCCGCCGTGTTCTGCTTCAGGAACTCGAAAGTGCCCGGGTGGGGCTCGAAGGAGCGCACGTGGCTGCCAGGCCAGCGGGCCGAGGACCAGAGCGCGAAGGAACCGACATTGGCGCCGATGTCGAGAATGTCCAGCCCGACACCGTCGTAGTCGGCTTCGTACTCACCCTCGAGGACGTGGCGGATCGCCGCCGCCATCGGCTCGGGGCAGGCGACGGACATGGGAATGCGGGCGACATAGCGGCTCACGGGTGCGGCTCCCTGACGAAGAGGTCGTGGGCGGTCTATCACGTTTTCCTCACGGCGTAGCGGGATCGCGCGTCAGAGGCCGTCGATCGGCGACAGCGCACGCGTCACCACCGCCAGCAGGCGCTCGGTAGCGGCCTGTAGCGGGCCATCGTTGACGATCACCACGTCAGGCTCGACCGCTGCCGCGACCTTGCGCTCGACGCGGGCGGCGGCGTCGCCGTCGCTGGCGCGCCCGCGCGCGGCGACACGGGCGCGCAACACCTCGGGGGGCGCCGTGATCTCCACCACGGTGACGTTGCGATAGCGCCGGCGGGCCACGGCCACCACCTCGCGCGAGACGTTGCAGACGGCGGTGCGGCCGCCATAGAGCGCATGGTCGATCACGGCGGGGATGCCGTAATGATGGCCATGGGCCGTCCAGGCCAGCGCAAAGCCGCCCGCCTCGGCGATGCGGAGGAACGTCGGCTCGTCGGCTTCCACATTGTCCTCGGTCGCGGAGGGCGGACGGGTGACGATGCGGCGGGGAAAGAGAACGCTGTCGCTGGCGGCGAGACGCTGGCGGACGGCGGCGAGCAGCGAGTCCTTGCCTGCCCCGCTCGGGCCGACCACGAGAACGAGCCGTCCCGGACCGATGGGGCGCTGCTCGGCGATCGGCCCGTCGTCCCCGCGCAGCCCCGGTGCCATGTCAGGCGATCCTGCGGCCGGTGCGCCAGACCTCGCGCACGACGGGCCTGTCGCCGACCAGGGCGACGCGGACCAGGTCGCCACGCTTGCCCACGGCGATTTCGCCCCGGTCGGTCATGCCGGTGGCTAGCGCCGGCTTCAGCGTCACCGTCTGGATGGCGCCCGCGAGCCCTCCGAGGGCGGCAATGTCGCGCAGGCCAAAGGCGCCATGGATCAGGCTGATCGGCACGTAGTCGGAGGACAGGATGTCGAGGACGCCGGCCGCGGCCAGGTCGACCGCCGAGACATTGCCGGAATGCGACCCGCCGCGCACCACGTTGGGCGCGCCCATCAGCACCGAAATGCCCGCCGCGTGGGAAGCCCGCGCCGCTTCCACGGTGGTCGGAAACTCGGCGATGGAGACGCGGTCGGCGACGGATTCCGCCACATGGTCGATGATCGTGTCGTCGTGGCTGGCGAGCGCGATGCCGGCCCGGTGGGCGAGGGCCACCAGACCGCGCTTGTTGGGGTCGCCAATCTCGGCGGCGCGGGCGCGGCGGTTGGCGAAGAGCTTGTCGAGATCGGCCTCCGACAGGCCGGTCTTGCCGCGGTAATAGGTGCGCAGCTTCTCCTCGTCGCGGAACTGGCGCTGGCCGGGGGTGTGGTCCATCAGCGACATGAGGCGGACGTCGAAGCGGGCGATGTAGCTTTCCGCCTCCTCGACCACGCCGCGCGAGGGGATCTCGCAGCGCAGGTGGGTGTGATGGTCGGACCGCAGCAGGCCCGTACCCTTGGCCGTCTCGATGGCCTCCGACAGGTCGAGCAGGCCGTCGGCCGTGGTCGGCCGGTCGTCATCGGAGCCAATGCGCAGGCTGTCGAAGACGGTGGTGATGCCGGAGGAGGCGATCTGCGCATCATAGGCGAAGACGGCCGAGAGCGGATCCCAGTGCACCTTGGGGCGCGGCTGGTAATGCGGTTCGAGATGGTCGGTGTGCAGTTCGACCAGGCCGGGGATGAGCAGGTCCTCGCCGAGGTCGACGGCCCCGGCGCGCTGATGGTCGGCCTCGACGGCGACGATGATCCCGTCCTCCACCACCACGGTCGCCGCCGTCTCGCGGTCGGCGAGCACGACGTGGCGGGAGAAGAGTGTCAGCGAGCCGATATCGTCCGGGGTGGCCATGGTCGTCCTCATGCGGCACTCGCGGCGAAGCGCGTGACGTCGACGATGCGGGTGGCGACCCGCTCGCGGACGTCGTCGTCGTGAAAAATGCCGACGATGGCGGTGCCGGCCGCCTTCTTGGCTTCGATCAGTTCGACCACGGCTGCGCGATTCTTGGCGTCGAGGGAAGCGGTCGGCTCATCGAGCAACAGGATGGGATGGTCGGCGATAAAGCCGCGGGCAATGTTGACCCGCTGCTGCTCGCCGCCCGAAAAGGTCGCCGGCGGCAGGGACCACAGGCGTTCGGGCACGTTCAGGAGGGCCAGGAGCCGACGGGCGCGGGCCTGCGCCTCCTCGCGCCCGAGGCCGAAGGCGGTGGCTGCCTCTTCGACGACGGCGAGGGCCGGAACGCGCGGGATGACGCGCAGGAACTGCGAGACATAGCCGATGGTGGTGCAGCGCAGGGCCATGACGCGGCGTGGCGCGGCGGTGGCGACATCGACGGTCTCGTTCCGGTCGATCACCCGGATGGCGCCGCCATCGGCGCGGTAATTGCCGTAGATCATCTTGAGGACGGACGACTTGCCGGCGCCCGAGGGACCACCGAGCACGACGCATTCGCCGGCCGCCACGTCGAGCGAGATGCCGGCGACGACCGGGATCACCAGTCCGCCCTGCAGGTGCATGGTGAAGCTCTTGGCGAGACTGTCGAGGGCGAGGAGGGGCGCTGTCATGTCCGTCTCACGGCTGCAGGATGGAGGAGACGAGGAGCTGGGTATAGGGCTCGCGCGGATCGTCCAGCACCTGGTCGGTCAGGCCGGTCTCGATGGCGCGGCCGTCCTTCATGACGAGGATGCGATGTGACAGCAGGCGGGCGACCGCGAGGTCGTGGGTGACGACGATGGCGGCGAGGCCGAGATCGGCGACGAGGCCGCGCACGAGGTCGAGAAGGCGCGCCTGCACGGACACGTCGAGACCGCCGGTCGGCTCGTCCATGAAGACGAGGCGCGGGGCGGTGACGAGGTTGCGGGCGATCTGCAGGCGCTGGCGCATGCCCCCCGAATAGGCGGTGGGGCGCTCGTCGATGCGGCCCGCATCGATCTCGACACGCTCCAGCCAGGTCTCGGCCTCGGTGCGGATCTTCCCGTAGTGCCGCCAGCCGACCGCCATGAGCCTTTCGCCGACATTGGCGCCGGCCGAGACGCCCATGCGCAGGCCCTGTTCGGCATGCTGGTGGACGAAGCCCCAGTCGGTGCGGAAGAGGAAGCGCCGCTCGGCCTCGGAAAGCGTGAGGATGTCGCGGGTGACGCCGTCGCGCATCCGGTAGAGGACGCGCCCGTCGGAGGGTGCGAGCTGGCCGGAGAGCAGCTTCAGCAGCGTCGACTTGCCCGACCCGGATTCGCCGACCACGGCGAGGACCTCGCCGGGATAGAGCTCGAAGCCGACGTCGCGGCAACCGATGCGGGCACCGTAGAACTTGGTGACGGCCTCGGCGGTGAGGAGGGGGGCGTCGGTCATGGCGTTGGTCATTCCGCCGCTCCCGCGATCGCCGCCGGCGCCTCGCCCAGCAGGGCGCCGCGATGGCCCTCGGCCCGGCGCTCCTCGCAATGGTCGGTGTCGGAGCAGACGAACATCCGCCCGCCGGCATCGTCGGTGATGACCTCGTCGAGATAGGTATGGGTTGCGCCGCAGAGGGCGCAGGCATGGTCGAACTTGGTCGGCTCGAAGGGGTGGTCGTCGAAATCGAGGGAGACGACCTTGGTGTGCGGCGGCAGGGCGTAGATGCGCTTCTCGCGGCCGGCGCCGAAGAGCTGCAGCGCGGCGCAGTCGTTCATCTTCGGGTTGTCGAATTTCGGTGTCGGCGAGGGGTCCATCACATAGCGGTCCTCGACCTTGACCGGATAGGCATAGGTCGTGGCGATATGGCCGTGGGTGGCGATGTCCTCGTAGAGTTTCACATGCATGAGGCCGTAATCCTCGAGGGCGTGCATGACGCGCGTCTCGGTCTCGCGCGGCTCGAGGAAGCGCAGCGGCTCGGGGATCGGCACCTGGTAGACCAGCACCTGATCGGCCGTGAGCGTCTTCTCGGGGATGCGATGGCGGGTCTGGATGATGGTCGCCTCGGCCGTATGGGTGGTCGTTTCCACGCCTGAGGTCTTCTCGAAGAACTTGCGGATGGACACGGCATTGGTGGTGTCGTCGGCACCCTGGTCGATGACCTTGAGCCGGTCGGAGGCCCCCAGGATCGCCGCCGTGACCTGGACGCCGCCCGTGCCCCAGCCATAGGGCATGGGCATTTCGCGCGAGGCGAAAGGCACCTGATAGCCGGGAATGGCAATGGCCTTGAGGATGGCGCGGCGGATCATGCGCTTCGTCTGCTCGTCGAGATAGGCGAAGTTGTAGCCGCCGGCCGCAACCGTGCCGGATGTCGCCAGGGCGCTCATTCCGCAGCCTCCTGCAGGGTGGTGCCGTCCGGGCTCCGGGCTGCGGCGCGCGCCGCGATCTCGGCCCGCATCTGGCGGATGAGGCCAAGTTCGGCCTGGAAGTCGACATAGTGCGGCAGCTTCAGGTGCTCGACGAAGCCGGTCGCCTGGACATTGTCCGAATGCATCAGCACGAATTCCTCGTCCTGGGCCGGGGCCTTGACCTCCTCGCCGAGTTCGGCGGCGCGCAGCGCCCGGTCGACCAGGGCCATGCCCATGGTCTTGCGCTCGCAATGGCCGAAGGCGAGGCCATAGCCGCGGGTGAAGCGCGGCGGCTCGGTGGCGGAGCCCTTGAACTGGTTGACCATCTGGCATTCGGTGACGGTGATCTCGCCGAGCGGCACGGCGAAGCCGACATCCTCGGCGACGAATTCCAGCTCGACCTCGCCGAGACGGATCTCGCCGGCGAAGGGATGGGTGCGGCCGAAGCCGCGCTGGGTGGAATAGCCGAGGGCGAGCAGGAAGCCCTCGTCGCCGCGGGCAAGGTTCTGCAGGCGCAGGTCGCGGCCGGCTGGCAGATCGAGCGGCTCGCGGGTGAGGTCGGGCACCGGCGCGTCGGGGTCCCCGGGCGGGTTGCGCTCGATGAGGTCGTCGGCGCCGAGAAGATCGGTGACGCGTGGCATGGCGACAGGATCGGCGGCGACGCGCGCCGGCTCGGCGATGTCGGCGCCCGCCTCCAGCAGGAAGTCGATGAGCCGGTGGGTGTAGTCGAAGGTCGGTCCGAGAACCTGGCCGCCGGGAATGTCCTTGAAGGTGGCCGAGACCCGCCGCGCCACCTGCATGGCGGCGGTATCGATCGGATCGGTCGCGCCGAAGCGCGGCAGGGTGGTGCGGAAGGCGCGGACGAGGAAGGCGGCCTCAACGAGGTCGCCGCGGGCCTGTTTGATGGCAATGGCGGCGAGGTCGCGGTCGTAGAGCGAGCCTTCGGTCATGACGCGGTCGACGGCGAGGGCGAGCTGTTCGCGGATCTGGGCGGGCGCCACCTCCGGCACGGAGGGGTCGCCGCGCCGGGCATGGGCGAGCAGCCGGTGGGCGTTGTCGATGGCGCGTTCGCCACCCTTGACGGCCACATACATGGGTCAGGCCTCCATGAGGGTGACGCGCGTCGTGCGCGGCAGGGCGGCGACGGCGGCCGGCCCGGCGAGGATGAGGTCGACCCCGCGCGGGAACAGCGCCTGGTTGGCGGCAAGGCGCGCGACGATGTCGGCGGGCAGGCCGGCAACCGCGAGGGTGGCATGGCCCTTGATGCCAGGACCGGCGAGGCGGAGGCGGGTGGCGGCTCCGTCGGCCGTGAAATCGTCCACCTGCAGGATCAGCGTCGTCGAGCGGTCCGGGTAGATGTCGATGCCGAGGGCGAAACCGGCGAGGTCGGGCAGTCCGGCGGGCGCCGCGGCCAGGGCAAAGGCGGCCTCGGCCGGTGCCGCGCCGCTGCGGGCGCCGGTGTGGAAGGCGAGCCAGGCCGCGACCTCCGGCGCTGCGGC
>NZ_JALHMP010000010.1 GCF_022843985.1 Phreatobacter sp.
CGGCCCCTCGGTGCTCGATTTAAGCGTAAGCTCTGACATCGACATATGCCCAAGCCCTCCCGGCTCGAACATCGTCGGTCACGCCCCCGCGCGGAAGGTGGGCTCAGGACACCGCTTACGCGGTTTTGCCAGTGGCAGACTGAAGAAATCTGTACGGTCCCCGTCAGCGCCCATGCGACAGATCGGGTGATCTCGTTCAAGAAGAGTTCTGTTCCATCGTCACCATGCAGACTGACGATGGAACAGAGGCAGCGGACGCCCGCCAGTTCGGCGCAAGAAGCGATCAAGGGCATCCGGCGCGCGACGCGGCGGCATCGACATGCGTGACGTCATAGGCCCAGACGCGGAACGACTTCAGCACGTGCGGCCCGAAGGAATTGATCAGCGGGACGTCGGCCGCGTCGCGGCCGCGCGCCACCACGATCCGGCCGATGCGCGGTTGGTTGTTGCGCGGGTCAAAGGTCATCCAGCCGCCATCGAGATAGACCTCGATCCAGGCGCTGAAATCCATCGGGTCGACGATGGGCACGCCAATGTCGCCGAGATAGCCGTTCACATAGCGGGCCGGGATGTTCATGCAGCGGCAGAGCGTGACGGCCAGATGGGCATAGTCGCGGCAGACGCCGATGTGCTCGTCATAGGCCTCGGCCGCGCTGCGCGTCGAGCGCGCGTCGAGATAGCCGAAGCGGATATGGCCATGGACGAAGTCGCAGATGGCCTGGACCCGGCCCCATCCGGGCGCGATCTGCCCGAAGCGATCCCAGGCCAACTGGCTCAGCCTGTCGGTCTCGCAGTAGCGGCTGCCGAGGAGATAGACGAGACAGTTGTCGGGCAGCGCCTCCACCGGAACCTCGCCGGCCTGCGGACAGGCGATGTCATGGGCGCCGCTGTCGGCGATGGTGCCGTCGGCCCAGAGCGTCAGGTCTCCCGCCGGGGCGGTGAAGCGCCGGCACAGATTGCCGTAGAGATCGACATAGGTGCGGCTGTCGACCGCCGGCGTCGTCACCAGCTCCTCCACCTTGCGGATGTCCTGCGCCCGGTCGCCATGGGCGGTCAGCAGGCAGACCATCGGTGTCGGTGCGGTGCAGGTGACGGTGATCTCGTAGCCGTAGCGGATCACCATGGTAGCGCCATCCGCAGGGAGCGGGATGGGCCGGCCGCGCTCACGAGGCCGCCGCTTTCGCCGGAGTCTGGGCCGATGGGGTGCGGGTGGCCGTCTTTGCCGCCGGCTTGCGCATCTTCTTGACCGGTGCGGGTGTTTCCAGCGCGATCCGCGCCGCTTCCGCCGCCTCGGCCGCTTCCTTCTCCAGGCGCAGTGCCCGAAGCCTCGCCATATTGGCCATGCGGGCGATGCGCAGCTTCTCTTCAGCCGCGACGGCCTCTCTCCGGCGCCGTTCGGCGCTGTCGATCCCGGCATGGTTTGTGGCGCGCGCGCCTTCGAGGGGCGGTTTGCGATAGGCCATCAAAGCGTACTCCCGTGCAATCTACGGGGCTTTGGACCCCGCGCGTGATCAATGGGCCCACCGCGCCCGCCGGACACCGAAGGGAGCGGCAAAGGCGAATGCGGCGAGCCGGTCAGCGTTGGACGGTCCCGACCCGCGACGACGGCGGCCGGACCGGGTGGCCGTTACTTCTTGCGGCTGGCCGCCGCATCCAGGATCTTCTTCTGCACCGATGCGAAGCTCGTCACGGCGGTGGGGGCCACCTCGGCGACCTTTGGCTTCTTCGGCTTCTTCGCCTCGCGGCTGCCGCGATTGTCGCTTCTGGCCATGGTGGCCTCCCTTTTGAACGTTCAGAATGCTGCTGCGGACAGGTGATAGATGGTCTGCCGGCCGCGGGAATGGGCGAGGCGCGCCGCCGCCTCGATGCGAGGCCGATTGGCATCGAAGACGCGCAGCAGCGAGACCTCGTCGTCGGCGCTTTGGGGGCTCAGTCGTCGGAGCGCGTCGGCATCCACGTCGAAGGTGAACTCGAACTGCGATTCATGACCCCAGAAGCGGATCGTGCACTTGGCGGCGTCGAAACTGCGGGCGGCATTGGGAAAGGCGATGGTCACGCACGACTCCGGTCCAGAAGGGCGATGCGTCCTGGAGGTTGCGCTCCATCGGTGCATCGACACCGAGCCGGCCGGCATGGATGCCGGAAGAGGATGCAGGTCGACGGGTCGATCCGCTTGCGGCCCGGACCACACCTTCATCATGGTTCTGCGCCCCGGCCCGTTCAGGAGCAGGGAGAACCTCGACATAAGATAGTCGTTAAAGTTGAAAACGCGAAGGGGCGCGCTGGCTTTATTTCAAGGGCCCCCCGTGAGAATGAAGAACAGCTGTCGGCGCAGGATTCTCAACGGTCCGGCGATCCGATCGGGCTGCCGGGCTGTATGCGGGAGGGTGCCGGCAACAGCGCCGCCGAAGGAGAAAGCCCATGCTCGCAGGAGCCAAGCGGATGACCGCCACCGTCTGGGCCTATTTCGACGGGACGACGCCGCGCAGCGCCATCGCCGGATCGGTCGCCTTCATCGTCGTCTCCAACCAGCCCTTCTACCCCTTCTATCTCTACCTGCTGCTCGGTGGACGGGCCTGGCCGGCGCTCCTCACCTGGTTCTCTGCCCCGCTCTTCGCCGCTGTTCCGCATGTCGCGCGCAGCAGCGAGGCGCGCGGCGGCGCCTTGCTGGTGACGGCCGGCATGGCCAACACGACCCTGTGCACCCTGGCAATGGGGCCGGCCTCGGGTGTCGAGCTCTTCTACCTGCCCTGCATCGCTCTGGCGCTGCTGCTGTTCACCGATCGCACGCGCAATCTGGCGGTGGCGGCCACCCTCATCGCCATGGTCTGTGCGATGGGCGCCGTCCGCCTCGCAGGCGCCGAAGGGCTCGTGCTGATAACGGCTGATGAACTGACATCTCTGCGCCGCATTAATGCCTTCAGTGTCTGCGGCCTTCTCGCCGTGATGGCCTATCTGTCGCGCCGCCTCTGGTGGCGCGCCGCGTCGGTCACGCCGACGGACGGGCGCTGATGCGGCGGGCCACCGCCACGCCGATGACCGCGCAGGCGGCGGTCAGGACCGTGCCCCACAGCGTGTCGACGACGACGAGGTTCCAGGCCCACAGCCGCATGGTCGCATGGTTGGTCAACTCATAGGTCATGTAGGCGAAGAACCCGAAGGCCCCGCCGTTGATCGCCGCCGTGGCGAGAGAGCCATCCGCAAGAGCCTGCCGGCTGGCGAAGAACACGATGCCTGCCGGGAACAGCAGGTAGAAGAGGATGGCGGGGGCGAGCCGCGGCTCTTGGAGCAGGACATCACCGAGCACGGCCCGGAACATCGGCACGCCCAGCGTCATCAGATAGGGGACGTCGATCAGCACGAAGGCGAGGAAGGTGACGCCGTAGGCGGTGGCGAGGCGGGCGGTCATGAGGCGGGCATCTCCTGATGATGACGGGCTTGAGGGTGGCATCGGCGCGGTCGGCGAGGGAGAGACCGGCAGCTTCGTCCGCCGTCCCCTGGAAGTCGAGGCAGGTTACGAAACGCGCGCCGCGGCGGACCACCAGCGGGAGGCGCGGCGGGCTGGCACGGCTCCTGCCACAAGCGGATGACAGAACTGCCTGGCCTTATCCGGCGTACAGGTCAGGACAGCCAACGAGGCTGCCGCCCGCTGGACGCCGCCCGATGCCCCCCGCCACCGACAAGCCGACCGTTTTTTTCGACGGATCCTGCCCGCTCTGCCGCGCCGAGATCGACCTCTATCGCCGCCAGGACGGCGATGCACGACTCTGCTTCGTGGATGTCTCGGCGACCGACACGGCACCCGCTCCCGACCTGTCGGCGCGCCAGGCGATGGCCCGTTTCCATGTGCGGGAAGCTGATGGGACCCTGCGCTCGGGTGCGGCCGCCTTCGTCGCGCTCTGGGCGGAAATCCCCGGCTGGCGCTGGCTCGCGAGGTTTGCTCGCCTGCCGGGCGTCACGCCGGTCCTGGAAGGCGCCTATCGCCTGTTCCTGCCGGTCCGCCCCTATCTGTCGCGTGCCTACGGCCGCTGGACGTCCCGCCGTTCGCCGCCCGACGTCAGGGCCTGATCCGGCCGGCCACCTGCCAGCCGTCCCCGTCCCCGTCCCTTGTCAGCACGATGCCCTCGCCCGATGCGGGGACAATGCCCGTCAAGGCGGTGATGTTGACCTGGTGGGTGACGACGACCAGGGCCTGCGGCCCGGCCCAGCCGGCGAGGATCGCCCGGGCCGCCGCTGTCTGTGCCGGCCCGGCGGCGCGGTTGCTGAAGAACGAGTTGAAGGCCATCGCGTCCTCGGACCGCCCCGGAAAGGCGAGGGCGGCGGTTTCGCGCGTGCGACACCATTGCGAGGTCAGGACTGCGCCCACGGCGATGCGGCGCATCGCGAAGGCTGCGCCGATCCGTCGCGCCTGATCACGGCCGGCCGCGTCGAGATTGCGCTGGGTCGCGCAATCGCCGATCCGCATGCCCTGGGGATCGCCGCCGCCGGGCGCATTGGCATGCCGGAAGAGGACGACGCCACCGCTGGCAAGCCCCTCCCAGGCCCGGGCCTCGCTCCCCTGTGCGCGGGCGCCGGAGGACAGGGCTGGCAGGACCGCCAGCAGCAGCGCCCAGCAGAGGAAGGTCGATAGAATCCTGCGCCGATATCCGATGGTCATGGGTCACGTTCCGCCGAGTCCGAGCCGATACGTCGGCCATCGGTGCGGGGATCGACCGGACACGCGGAGGTGATGCGGCGTCAGAACCGCTCGGGCCGCACCACCTCGACATCGGTGACCCAGACCAAGAGGCCGTACGAATTGAGCAGCGGCGTCAAGGCTTCGACGAGTTCGCCCGCATGGGCCTCCGTCGTGATGGTGAAGACCAGCGCCTTGGCCGAGGCGCCGGCGATCTGGTCGTCCGACCAGGCATTCAGCCGGCCACCGCCCGCCGCGACCGGCAGGACCGTGTAGCCGGTGACGCCGCAGCGTTTCACCACCTCGACGATCCGCCGCACCAGCGGCTGGTCGGCGAGGATCTCAACCTTCTTGCGTCGGGCCGTGCTGTTCATGACGCCAACCATCGTGCGAAGAGCGACACGGCGGGAATGCCGAGCGCGATGTTGAAGGGAAAGGTCACCGCCAGCGACATGGCCAGCGACAGGCCGGCATCCGCCTGCGGCAGGGCGAGGCGCATGGCCGCGGGGACGGCGATGTAGGAGGCACTGGCGCAGAGGATGCCGAGGGCTGCCGCCGAACCGGTATCGAGACCGATCCCATGCCCGACCAGCGTACCGACCGTGCCGTTGACCACCGGCATGAGCACGCCGAGCCCGGCAAGGCGCAGCGTGAGTGACCGCGTCTCGCGCAGCCGGCGGATGGCGATCAGGCCCATGTCCAGAAGGAAAAGGCAAAGGATGCCGCGGAAACCGGACTCGAAGACGGGCGCGATCGTCGCGAAGCCGTTCTTGCCCACAATCAGTCCGATGACGAAGCTGCCGAGCAGCAGCACGACTGTGCCGTTCAGCAGCGTCTCGCGCAGGAGTTCGCCACGCTCGTGGCTGTCGGAGGCCCCGGTGCCCTTCGCCAGGATCAGGCCGGCGATGATCGCCGGGGTCTCCATCAGGGCGAGCACCGCCACCATGAAACCGGCCGGCGGCATGCCGGCCGCCGAGAGCATCTCGCTGCCGGCCACGAAGGTCACCACGCTCACCGAGCCATAATGGGCGGCGACCGCTGCCGCATCGATCCGCCCGAGCCGCCCGACGCTGCGCAGCAGGCCGAAGGCCGCTACCGGGATAATGCAGCTGAGCAGGAGACCGGCGACGGCGGCCGTGGCCATCAGGGGTGAGAAGCCGCCCTCCGCCACCTGCACGCCACCCTTCAGGCCGATGGCGGCCATTAGGTAAAGCGCCATCCCCTTGGCAATAGGCTCGGGGATGGCGAGATCGGAGCGGGCGGCGGCGGCCAGCGCGCCGAGCACGAAGAAGAGGATGACTGGCGAGAGAAGGACTTCCATCCCCCTGTCTTACATGGCCCGGCCCGCCATGTGACCCGCCTGGCCGCGCGTCTTCCACAGGCTGTAGAGGACGCCGCCGGCGAGCAGCCCGAAAGTGACCGCCAGCGAGAGGGCCGGCGGCACCTTGTCGATGCCCAGGAGGTCGGCCGCGAACACTTTCGAGCCGATGAAGATCAGCACCAGGGCCAGCGCCGTCTTCAGGTAGTGGAAGCGATGGACCATGGCGGCGAGGGCGAAATAGAGGGCGCGCAGGCCGAGAATGGCGAAGATGTTCGACGTGTAGACGATGAACGGGTCGGTGGTTATGGCGAAGATGGCCGGCACCGAATCGACCGCGAAGATAACGTCGGCGATCTCAATCAGCACCAGCGCCATGAACAGCGGCGTCATGAACCAGACCGTCCGGCCACTCGCCGGCGCCCTCGGGTCCGGCAGCTTCACGAAGAACTTCTCGCCGTGATGGCTGTCGGTGACGTTGAACCGCCGCCGCATGAAGGCCAGCACCGGATTGGTCGCGATGTCCGTCTCGCCTTCCTTGAAGACCAGCATCTTCACGCCGGTAGCGATGAGGAACACCGCAAAGACCGAGAGAACCCAGGAAAACTGGCTGACCACGGCGGCGCCGACGCCGATCATGATGGCGCGCAGGACGATGACGCCGATGATCCCCCAGAACAGCACCCGGTGCTGATATTTCCGCGGCACCGCGAAAAACGAGAAGATCATGGCGATGACGAAGACATTGTCCATCGCCAGCGCCTTCTCGACGGCGAAGCCGGTGAGGTAGTTCATGCCGGCTTCCGCGCCGAGCGCCCACCAGACCCAGGCGCCGAAGGCGACGCCGAGCGTGATGTAGAAGGCCGAGAGCAGCAGGCTCTCCTTGGTCTCGATCTCGCGGTGCCCCTTGTGGAGCACACCGAGGTCGAGGACGAGCAGAACGATGACGATGGTGATGAAGGCGAGCCACATCCAGACCGGCTTGGTCAGCCAGACGGACAACAGAAAATCAGAGAGGAGTTCCATGATCGGACCCGTATCTCGAGGTTGCGAGATGATCCGACATCATGGCGTGAGCCATCAGAGGGGCCCGGATCGGGCGGAGAAAAGCCCGCCGATCTTGGCGATAATGCGGCCGATTCAGGCCACATGCGGTGGCTGGCGGCCGATGCGACCAACCGCCTCAGCCTGCTCCCGGTCAGCGGTCGCGATGCTCGAAGCGCTGCCGCAGGGACTCGGAAATGCCGGTGCAGGTCTTCGCCGCCGGCCGGCGGAACGTGCCGGTCGTCGCCTTGGCGGGCCTGAGGGCGGCCAGCGCCTCGGCCTGCTTCACCGCCGCCTGGATGCCGTCGACCAGCGGCACAGGCACCCGCGCGCGTACGGTCTGGGCGAGGCCCGACAGGGGCGCACCGGCGAGGATGACGACATCGGCCATGTGGTCGGTAACGACCCGGTTGGCGAGATCGACGAGGGCGGCTTCCTTCTCCTCCTGCACGTCGGCGAGCGAGGTGAAGGCGCCCTGCAGCGCGAAGATGCCGGCACAGCGGCCGCGCAGCCCGTTCCAGTCGAGGCACTCGTGATACCAGGGCACCAGGCCGCCGGAAAAGGTGACGATGGCGAAGGAGCGCCCCAGCATGCAGGCGGTGAGCATCGCGGCCTCGGCCATGCCGACGACAGGGATGTCGAAGAGTTCGCGCGCTCCGCCGAGGCCGGGATCGCCAAAGGCGGCGACAACCGCGGCATCGACGTCCTGATGGGCTTCCGCCAGCATCTCCAGCGCGACCGCTGCGCCGACCACGGCATCGGCGCGGGTGGCGATATAGGGCACGCCGCGCGGTGCGGTCATGGCGACCAGCGCGGTGTCCGGCGCCTTCACCGCCGCGGCGGCGGTCATCAGGCGATCGGTGACCGCCGCGGTCGTATTGGGATTGGCAATCAGCAGGCGCATGGATAACGGCTCGACGGAGAGAGAGCGGCGCCGGGCATCACCCGCGCGGAAGTCGTAGTCCTAGCCGCTCGTCTCGCCGGGGTCACGCTTCGCGTGGTGCTTGCCGTCGGTGCCGTTGACCCGGCAGGCGACAACGAACGTAATCATGACAGACCGCGCTGACGGCCGGTCGCGACGCAGCAACGGGCAGGCGGATCAGGAGCGATGACGGTGGATGTGAGAGACGACCAGGAAGCGGCCATGCCCCCCATTACCCTCTGGCTGGGTATCGGGGGCCTGGCGCCATTCCTGGTGCTGGCCGTTGCCCTCGCCGCTGGAACATCCCTGCCGCTGATCGGCGGCGATGTGGCGATTCGCGCGGCCCTGATGGCCTATGCCGTCGCCATCCTGTCGTTTCTCGGCGGGGTGCGCTGGGGAATCGCCATGGGCTACAGCGACGACAAGCTGGCGGTGCGGGACTTCATCATCGCCGTCATCCCGGCTGTCGTCGGCTGGGCAGCCACCCTGCTGCCGGCCACCGCGGGCCTGTGGGCGATGACGCTCGCCTTCGTGCTGCTCGGGCTGATGGATTATGGGCTCGCCTGCCGCACGGTGGCGCCGGAATGGTACGGACGCCTGCGCCTGGGCCTGACCGCGGCAGTGGCGGCGGCGCTCGGCGTGGCGGCCATGACCTGACGTCCATGACCTGACGTCGATGACCTGAAGGCCACGACCTGACGGCCTGTCGACCGCCAGGGGCGCAGGGAGCGCCAAGCCTGTTGAAGGCTCAGGCGGCCTTCGGGCGGCGGGCGCGGGTCTTGGGAAGGGCGGCGGCGGCGGCGCGCTCGATCGCGTCCGTCTGCTCCCGTGCCAGCCGCAATTCGCGCAGCTTTTTCATGTTGGCGGTACGGGCCTCGTTCGAATCGGCGATGTCCGAAAAGACGCGGTCACGCGTAATCGACTGCTTCTGCACCTTGAGAAAAGCGGCATTGGCCTTCTGGTGCGACGGGGACAGGTCACTCATGGCAAAGGACTCCGATCGGGTCTTGGCCGCCGTGGCGACCGCAGGAACAAAAAAGGCCAGGCGTGAGCCCGGCCTTTCCTATCAACTCGCCTTGTCGCAGGTCCCAGTACATCCGTGGCAACCGGACTGAAGGCGAAGTGCAATCAAGCAGCCTGAAGCTGTTCGGCCGCCATCTTGCCCGACTTGTTGTCGCGCATGACTTCGTAACCGAGCTTCTGGCCCTCGACGATGTCGCGCATTCCGGCGCGCTCGACGGCAGAGATGTGGACGAAAACGTCGGCGCCGCCGTCATCCGGCTGAATGAAGCCGAAACCCTTGGTGGCGTTGAACCATTTCACTGTGCCGGTGGTCATGAAGAACCCTCCCTTTTGGCAATAGAAGACCTTCGCGCGGCTGCGCGTCGGGGTAGAACGATTTTCGAAAGGGGGAAGTTCGTCAGAAGCGCGCCGAAGCGGCAATAAAACAAAGTTCAGCCGAGCAAACATCGATGCCGTCTTGTAGGACGATTCCGCAGAGACTGCAAGGAAAATCTTCTCGCTGTGTTTTTGTGTCGTTGCAGGGCGATCCGGATACGGGCGAAGACAGACCGCGAGCTTCAGTCGACCAGCAGCTTTTTCCAGCGCCCCCGCCCTCGCTGGGGGAGAACCGGCACCCCCCGCCAGGCTGTGATCAGCCGGCGTCGGGCGGCCCCTGGTCGCCGGCCCCGAGTGACCTCTGCATCAGGACGCAGTCGACCCAGCGGTCGCGCTTCCAGCCGATGGAGGGCAGCACGCCGACCACGGTGAAGCCGCAGGCGCGGTGCAGCGCGATCGAGCCATGGTTGCCGAGATGGCCGATGACCGCGATCATCTGCCGGTAGCCGCGCAGCGTGCATTCCGCGATCAGGCGGGTCAGCAACGCCTTGCCGACGCCGAGCCCCTTCGCGGCCGGCGCCACATAAACGGAATTCTCGCAGGCGAAGCGATAGCCGGGACGGCTGCGATAGGCGCTGGCATAGGCATAGCCGATCACCGTGCCGTCGGTCTCGGCCACGAGATAGGGATAGCCGGCCTCCAGCACAGCCGCCTGGCGCCGCGCCATCTCGGCCGCGTCAGGCACCTCATATTCGAAGGAGGCGATCCCCTCGGCAACATTCGGCCCGTAGATCGCGGTAATGGCGGGGATATCGGCTGCGGTGGCGGGACGGAGGATCGGGCTTGACGCGGGGGACACGATGAACCTGATGGGATGGGCGACCGTTCATTGTCCGCGCCTGCGCCGGCGATGCAAGATCGCGCAGCCGACGCCGGCCATCGAAAACCGCAGGTCCGGAACGTGCCGCCTCAGCTCACGCGCACGAAGCGGCGGATGCGCGAGCGGGGCTTGGCCACGCGGCGGGTGACGGTGACGCCGCGGGTCGAGATCTCGATGCGGCGGTCCTGCGCCGGCACGAAAAACCGGGCGGTCTCGGATGCGCCGTCCACTTTCAGGAAGTCGGCATCGGCAGCACGCATGATCGATTTCACCGAACCGAAGGTCATGCGAAACTCCCCGCCACGAACGGACGACCGACTTGAAGAAAAATGGAGCGGGAGAAGGGATTCGAACCCTCGACCCCAACCTTGGCAAGGTTGTGCTCTACCCCTGAGCTACTCCCGCATCCGGGTACCCGCCAGCGCCTGGGCGCCGGGGGAGGGCGGTTCTATGCCAAAGGACGCGGGCGATTGCAATGGCCAGGTTCGACTTTTTTCAGGGCCCGTGCGCGGCCTTTGGCGCCTCCATGCTTTGACGCACTGCAGGAGGACCGCTATCCCCAAACGGTGCCGCAGGGGCGGCGATGCGGGAGTGGCCAATGGGTTCGGGATTTCTCGCTCTGCCGGCGGCGGCGCAGTTCCGGCTGATGGACGCCACAGTGCCGGCAGCGCTGGTGGATCGCCGGGCGGATGGGCTCTTGCGGGACGATTGCCTCCGCGCCGACATCCTGGTGGTGGACGGCCTCGTCGCCGCCGTCGATCCGGCGGGCACGGTGCCGACCGCGCCGGGCGTGGCGCCGGTCCTGCTCGACGGGTCCATGGTCTTTCCCTGCTTCGTCGATGCCCACACCCATCTCGACAAGGGGCATATCTGGCCGCGCACGCCCAATCCCGATGGCACCTTTCCGGGCGCGCTCGCGGCCGTCGGCGAGGACCGCGCCCGCTACTGGTCGGCAACCGATGTCGAGGCGCGCATGACCTTCGCGCTGCAGGCCGCCTTCGCCCACGGCACCGCCGCCATCCGCACCCATATCGATTCCCTGCCCGCCCAGATGGACATCTCCTGGCCGGTCCTCGCGGCGCTGCGCGAGACCTGGCGCGGCCGCATCGACCTGCAGGCCTCCTCGCTGTGCGGCATCGACGTGGCGGTCGAGGACGGCTACCTGCCGCGCGCCGCGGCGACGGTCGCCCGGTTCGGCGGCGGCCTCGGCTGCGTCACCTACATGTCGCCCAACCTGCCGGCCGGGCTGGAGGCGATCTTCGCGGTGGCCCGCGATGCGGGGTTGCCGCTCGATTTCCACGTCGACGAGACCATGGACCCCGGCGCCCATTCCCTGCGCCTCATCGCCGAGGCGGCGATCCGCCACCGCTGGAGCGAGGCGGGCCTCGGCCGCATCGTGGTCGGCCATTGCTGCTCGCTGTCGGTTCAGCCGGAGGACGAGGTCGCACGGACGCTCGATCGCGTCGCCGCGGCCGGCATCGCCGTGGTGTCGCTGCCCATGTGCAACATGTACCTGCAGGATCGCCATCCCGGCCGCACGCCGCGCCGCCGCGGCGTCACCCTGTTGCACGAGATGAAGGCGCGCGGCATTCCGGTCATGGTGGCGAGCGACAACACCCGCGATCCCTTCTATGCCTATGGCGACCTCGACATGCTGGAGACCTATCGCGAGGCCACCCGCATCCTGCATTTCGACCATCCCGTCGGCGACTGGCCGCGCGCCGCCACCGCGACTCCCGCCGAAGCCTGCGGCTTCGCCGGCCGCGGCCGGATCGCCCCCGGCACGGCGGCCGACCTCATCGTCTTCCGCGGCCGGTCCTGGACCGAGCTTCTCAGCCGGCCCCAGTCCGACCGCACCGTTATCCGCGCCGGACGCGCCATCGACACGACCCTGCCCGACTATCGCGACCTCGACAGGCTTTGGAGCTGACCCCATGACGACAGGCGAGACGCCATCCGGTGCTGCCGCGGGCGAGGCCCGTGCGCGCTACGATATCGACGGGCTGAAGGCCAGGCTCGCCGGCATCAAGACCGAGGACAATGCCAATCTGGTCCGCCAGAAGAGCCGCGACTTCTACTGGTACTCGCCGACCCTGAAACGCCAGCTTGACCACGTGGTCGGCGACATCATCGTGGCGCCGACGAGCGAGCAGGAGGTGGTGCGCGTGCTCGCCGCCGCCCATGAACTCGGCATTCCCGTGACGCCGCGCGGCACCGGCACCGGCAATTACGGTCAGGCCATGCCGCTGGCCGGCGGCATCGTCCTCGACCTCTCCGGCCTCAACAAGGTGCTCACCGTCCAGCCCGGGCGCTTCGTCGCCGAGGCGGGCGCCATCATCGCCGATATCGACAAGGTGGCTCGTCCGCAGGCCCAGGAAATCCGCATGCACCCCTCGACCTATGCCACGGCCTCCGTCGGCGGCTTCATCGCCGGCGGGTCGGGCGGCGTCGGTTCGATCACCTGGGGGGGACTGCGCGACGCCGGCAACGTGATCCGGCTCAAGGTCGTCACCATGGAGGCGAAGCCCCGTGTCCTCGATCTCACCGGCGACGATCTGGCCAAGGTCGCCCATGCCTACGGCACCAACGGCATCATCACCGAGGTGGAGATGCCGCTTGGGCCGGCCTATCCCTGGACAGACCTCTTCTTCGGCTTCGACACGTTCGAGCGTGCCAGTGCCTTCGCCAATCTGCTGGGTGAGGCCGACGGCATCGCCAAGAAGAACATCGCGGTCATCGCCGCGCCGGCGCCGCAGACCTATTTTTTGCGCCACCAGGACTACATGCGCCCCGGCCAGCACGTGGTCATCGCCGTCATTGCCGATTTCGCGGTGGATGCGGCGCTCAACTTGGCGACCAAGGCGGGAGCCGAAATGCTGCTGCGTTCCGACAAGCTGAGCGACGACGAGCGCCGCAAGCTGCCGCCCGGCTTCGAACTGACCTGGAACCACACGACCCTCCGGGCCCTGCGTGTCGATCCCGCCATCACCTATCTGCAGGTGCTCTATCCCTTCCCCGACCAGGTGAAACTTGCCGCCGCGCTGGAGGAACGCTTCGGCGACGAACTGATCAGCCATCTGGAATATGTCCGCTTCGACGGCAAGGTGACCTGTTTCGGCCTGCCCATGGTGCGCTTCACCACGGAGGAGCGGCTCGAGGAGATCATGAAGATCCACGAGGACATGGGCGCGCCGATCTTCAATCCGCACCGCTACACGCTGGAGGAGGGCGGCATGAAGCAGACCGACGCGGTGCAACTCGCCTTCAAGAAGGAGGCCGATCCGCAGGGGCTGCTCAATCCGGGAAAGATGATCGCCTGGGAGGATCCTGCCTACGACTATGCCGCAGGGGGCACCTTCCTGTTCAAGGGACTGGCAGCCGATGGGGGCAAGGCGTGATGGTGCGGCGAAGGAGCGGGGCCTCTCCCGCCACGCGCCGGTCCTGATGCGTATCCTCGTCCTCTACTGCCACCCGAACCCGGAGAGCTACGGGGCGGCCCTGCATCTGGCCGTGATCAAAAGCCTGACCGCTGCCGGTCATGTCGTCGACGATTGCGACCTCTATGGCGAGGGCTTCGACCCCGTACTCTCCCGCGCCGACCGGCTAGGCTATCACGACCTCGCCGCGAACACCCGTCCCGTCCAGGCCCATGTCGACCGCCTGAAGGCGGCCGAGGCGATCGTCCTTGTCTTTCCCGTCTGGAATTTCGGCTTTCCGGCCATGCTCAAGGGCTATTTCGACCGGGTCTTCCTGCCGGGAATCTCCTTCGGTCTGGTCGACGGACGGACCCAGGGCATGCTCTCCAACATCCGCCGGATCGGCGTCGTGACCACCTATGGCGCCAGCTGGACCAAGGCGACGCTGCTGGGCAATCCGCCGCGCAAGTTCTGCACCCGGTCGCTCAGGGCCGTCACCGCCTTCAAGGCCTCCGTCACGTATCTGGCTCACTACGACATGAACCGCTCGACGCCGGCGACGCGGCAGGCCTTCCTGAAACGGGTTCAGATTGTCTTTTCCCGTTGGTGAGCCGGCTCGCGTGTGTCACGCTCTCGTCACCATTGAGCGCGAAACATGCGCCGGCTGCACATGCGCGGTCGCCGGGGCGCCCGCGTCCCGCTGAGGGGGGAATGGCATGACCAGGCTGAAGGACTCCGACAAGGGTTCGCGCGAGCCCTACCGCAAGACGATCGGCGCCCATATCCAGCACGCCGCGCGGCTCCACCGTACCCTGGTGGCGCGCAAGCTGACGATCCTCGGCCTCTATCCGGGCCAGGAGCAGGTGCTCAAGATCCTCGCCGATGGTGGCGACATGACCATGGGCGAACTCGCGGCCGCCCTGCGGGTCCGCCCTCCCACGGCGTCGAAGACGGTCGGGCGTCTGGCTGCCCAGGGACTGGTCGAGCGTCGCAACGGCGGGTCGGCGGATGGCCGTCTGGTCCAGGTCGGCCTGACCGCCGCGGGGGTGGAGAAATCCGCCGCCATCGACGACCTCTGGTTCGCTGCCGAGGACGAGATGCTCGCCGACATGGACGGCAAGGACGTCAAGCGCCTGCGCAAGCTGCTGCGCCGCATGGAAAAGACCCTGCGTCCCCATGCCGAGGAGCAGCCGGACGACGATGACGACGGCGAGGACTCCTGACCTGCGTCAGGCCTTGGGGCCCAGGGCGCGATAGGCCTCGATGACCAGCGCGTCATCGGCCTTGCCGAGCCCCATGCCGGAGGCGGCGAGGAAGAGTTGATGCGCGGCGGCGGCGAGGAAGAGCGGCGCCTTCGTCTGGTGGCCCGCATCCAGCACGATGCCGAGATCCTTGACGAAGATGTCGACGGCCGAGGTTACCGGCGGGTCGTCCATCAGCATGCGCGGGCCGCGGTTGTTGAGCATCCAGCTTCCCGCGGCGCTGGAGCCATAGATCTCGAGAAGCACCTTCGTGTCGAGCCCGGCGCGCTCGCCGAGGGCGAGCGCCTCCGCCGCGGCGGCGATATGCACGCCGCACAGCAACTGGTTGATGGTCTTCACCATGGCGCCGTCGCCAGCCTTCTCGCCGACACGGAACAGGCGCGAGCCCATCACCTTGAGGACCGGCTCGGCGGCATCCAGCACAGCGGCCGGACCCGAAGCCATGATGGTCAATGCGCCGGCTTCCGCACCCACCACACCGCCGGAGACCGGGGCATCGACGAAGCGGCGCTGGCTCGCCGCGACCTTGTCGCCGATGGCGGCGGCGCGCGCGGGCGCGCAGGTGGCGCAGAGCACCACGATGGCATTGGGCGCCAGCGCCTCGAGGGCGCCGGCCTCGAACAACACGGCCTCGGCCTGGTCGGCGTTCACCACCATCAGCACCAGCATCTCGGCGCCGGTGGCTGCTTCCCTCGCCGAGGGGAAGGGCGTGCCGCCATTCTCCTTCAGCCACACCAGTGCCGCGGGGTTCACGTCGGTCCCGTGGACGGCGTGGCCGGCCTTGACGAGATTGGCCGCCATGGGGCGGCCCATGGCTCCGAGGCCGGCAAAGCAGATGGTGGTCATGGGCAAGGTTCCAGGATGCACGGTGGTTGGGTTCGCCCTTATCCTCATGCCCGGTCGCGCGCCGGGCATCCACGTTTTTCTCGCCTGCGGAGCCTATTCCTTCACCGCGCCGGTCATGGCCGAGACGTAATGCTCGACGAAGAAGGCGTAGAGGATGACCAGCGGCAGCGAGCCGACCAGCGCGCCGGCCATCAGCGAGCCCCAGCGGAACACGTCGCCGTCGACGAATTCCGAGACGATGGCGGTCGGCACCGTCTTGTTGGGGTTCGAGGAGATGAAGGTCAGCGCATAGATGAACTCGTTCCAGCACAGGGTGAAAGCGAAGATGAAGGCCGAGATCAGGCCTGGAACCGCCAGGGGGATGATGATCTTGACCAGAATCTGCCAGCGACTGGCGCCGTCGATCAGGGCGCATTCCTCCAACTCGTAGGGAATGGTCTTGAAATAGCCCATCAGCAGCCAGGTGCAGAATGGAATGAGGATGGTCGGATAGGTCAGGATCAGCGCGAAGGGCGTGTCGAACAGGCCGTAGACATGGATGATGGTCGACAGCGGGATGAACAGGATCGACGGCGGCACCAGATAGGCGAGGAAGATCAGGCCGCCGACCGTCTGCGCGCCCTTGTAGCGGATCCGGGTGATCGCATAGGCGGCGAGTACCGAAGCGACAATGGACAGGAACGTGGCGCAGACGGCCACGAACATCGTGTTCCAGAGCCAGGTCGGATAGTTCGATTCGAACAGCAGCTTGTAGAAGTGGCGGAAGGTCGGCTCGCTCACCCAGAGCGGGTTGCCGCCATGGAGGTCGAGCAGGTCCTGGTCCGGTTTGATGGAGGTGATGAACATCCAATAGAACGGGAACAACAGTACGACCACGATGATGAACAGCGGGATATAGACCGTCACCGTCTTGCGCGGCAGGCTTTCCAGATAGCTCATGCCCTCGGAATGGTCGTCCTTGGCGGCCGAGCGGCTGAAGGCGCCACTGGCCGCCGGGTTCTTCAGGTCGGTTCCGGCGCTGGTCGTCATGTCAGGGCTCCGTCGGCGGGGGTCAGGCGGGCGGAATGGGGGTGTATGTCAGTCATTGCTCTCGCCCTGCTGCCACTTCCGGCGCTGCAGCCCGAACCACGAGAACATGATGGCGGCGAGAAGGAAGGGCACCATGGAGATGGCGATGGCCGCGCCCTCTCCGAGATTGCCGCCGAGAATGCCGCGCTGGTAGGACAGGGTCGCCATCAGATGGGTGGCGTTGACCGGCCCGCCGCGGGTCATCGCCCAGATCAGCTGGAAGTCGGTGAAGGTGAAGAGCACCGAGAAGGTCATCACCACCGCGATGATCGGCGTCAGAAGCGGATAGGTCACATAGCGGAAATTCTGCCAGCGGGTGGCCCCGTCCAGCGTCGCCGCCTCGTAGAGCGAGGGCGAGACGGTCTGCAGGCCGGCCAGCAGCGTGATCGCGATGAAGGGGATGCCGCGCCAGATATTCGCGAAAATGACCACGCACTGGGCCATGAAGGGATCGCCCATCCAGTTGATGGGGGATCCGCGATCAATGATGCCCATTTTTACCAGCCCCCAGGTGATGACCGAGAACTGGGTGTCGAAAATCCACCAGAAGGCGACCGCCGAGAGCACTGTCGGCACGATGAAAGGGATGAGCACCACGGAGCGGATGAAGGCCTTGAACGGCAGGTTGTTGTTGAGCAGCAGCGCCAGATAGAGGCCGATCGCGAATTTCACGGCCGAGGCGACGAAGGTGAAGACGATGGTGAAGATGAGCGCCCCGATGAAGTCGCTGTCCTCGCTGAGCCACTCGAAGTTCTCGAGGCCCACGAACCGCCCCTCACGCCCGATGCGGGCGTCGGTGAAGCTCATCCACAGGCCCTTGCCGAGCGGATAGACCAGGAAGAGAACCAGGAAGGCCATGGCGGGCACCATGAACCAGAAGCCCAACCAGTTGCGGTTGACCTTGAGCTGTTGCCAGGCCGAGGGCTCGCCCGGCATGGGGCGGGCTTCGGTGCGTGCGACGGCGGCATCGGCCATGGTGTTCTCCGGAAAACTGTCGAGAACGGGGGCGGCACGCCGCCCCCGTCCGGAATGCGTCGGGCAGCCGCGCCGCCCGGCCGATCAGCGATAGATGCGGCGAAGCTGACGCTCGGCGACGCGGATCGCGCCCTCGACGTCTTCCTTGCCGGTGCAGTGGTTGGCAAAGAGGTCGACCACGATGAAGTCGGCGATGGCGGTCGCCGCCTTCTCGTTGATCGGCCCCCTGTAGCCGGCGGGGAAGGAACGCTTCGCCGACTCACCGAACACCCGTGCCTTGGGGTCGCGCGTCCAGACCGGATTGCTGTCATAGGCATTGAGGACGTGCGTCAGGTAACCCTCGGCCGCTTCCAGCCACGGATTGAAGTTCTCGGCCTCCAGGATGAAGGCCATGAAGGCCTTGCAGGCGTTCGGGAACCGCGAATAGGTCATGCCGAACATCGGGAAGGCGAGCTGGATCTCCGCCGGCTTGCCGATCGGGCCGATGGGCCAGAAGGCATGGTCCATGTCGGCGGCGATTTCGCGCTGCTTGGCATCCTGCGAGACGCGGGCGGCGGCATAGATCGAGATCCCGTTGGCCGTCAGCGAGATTTCACCCGAGAGGAAGGCGCGGTTGTTGTTTGAGTCGTTCCACGCCGCCGTGCCGGGAATGAAGGTGTCCCAGAGTTCCTTGGCATAGCGCAGGGCCGCACGGGTCTCGGCCGAGTTGATGGTGATCTTCTCGTTCTCGTCGACCTGGGCGGCGCCGTGCGACCAGAGGAGCCAGTGGGCGAAGGCATTGCCGTCACCGGTGGCGCGTCCCAGCGGGAAGCCGGAGGGCGTACCCTTGGCCTTCAGGGCCTTGCAGAGCTCGAGGAAGCCCTTCGTGTCCTGCGGCACCTCGTTGAAGCCGGCGGCCTTGAGCATCGAGATGCGGTAGTTGATATAGCCGCCGTTGACGGCGACCGGGATCGAGATCCACTTGCCGCCGGACTTACCGTAGGCTTCGGCCAGCGGCACCCAGCCGCCATATTTCTTGCCGAGATAGTCGGCGACGTCGGTCACCTCCAGGCACCTTTGTGGGAAGAGGTGCGGCACGGAATAGAGCGACCAGATGAGATCGGGGCCGGTGCCGGTATTGGCGGCGACCGAGGCCTTGGGCTGCACGTCGTCGAAGCTCTCGCTCGACACGTTGACGCGACAGCCGGTCGCCTGGGTGAAGGCCGCCACCATGCGGTTGAACTGGGCGTCTTCCGCCTCGACGAAGCGGCGCCAGCGCAGGAGGTTGAGGGTCGCGCCGGTTTCCGGCCTGAAGGGCGAGGTCTGCGCCCAGGCCTTGGCCCAGTCAGTGAGGCCGGAGCCGGTGAGAACGCCCGCGGCGGCGGCGCCCTTGACGAGGGTACGACGAGTGAAGGCAGTCATCAGGTTATCCTCCCATAAGGATCCGGAGCCCATCTTCGCCGTGGACCTTGCCGGTTTTTGTCGACACGGGTTTGCCCCGCCTGTTGGTTCGGACGCGCCGGTGCTCTACTGGCGCGCCAGGGTCTTTCCCGACTGTGCATCGAACAGATGCGTCACCCGGCGATCGGTGCCCAGGCGGATCTTGTCGCCGGGTTTGAAGTCGTGGCGCTCGCGGAACACGGCGATGACCTCCTGGCCGTCGAGCCGGGCAACCACCTGGATTTCCGAACCCGTCGGCTCGACGACGACGACCTCCGCCGCGGCGCCGGCCTCGTTGTCGATGAGGAAATGTTCGGGCCGGATGCCGTAGATGGCCGGCTGGCTGGCCGAGGCCGACGGCGGCGTGCCGAGCGGTAGGCGGGCGCCGCCCTCCAGCACAAAGCTCTGGCCGTCGATCTTGCCGCGGAGAAAGTTCATCGCCGGCGAACCGATGAAGCCGGCGACGAAGAGATTGACCGGGTTGTCATAGAGATCGAGCGGCGCGCCCATCTGCTCGACGATCCCGTCATGCATGACGACGATCTTGTCGGCCATGGTCATCGCCTCGATCTGGTCGTGGGTGACATAGACGGTGGTCGTTTTCAGCCGCTGGTGCAGTTCCTTGATCTCGGTGCGCATGGCGACACGCAGCTTGGCGTCGAGGTTCGACAGCGGCTCGTCGAAGAGGAAGACCTGGGGGTCGCGGACGATGGCGCGCCCCATGGCGACGCGCTGCCGCTGGCCGCCGGAAAGCTGGCGCGGGAACCGGTCGAGCAGGGCACCGAGATTGAGGATCTCCGCGGCGCGCTTCACCTTGGAGTCGATCTCGCTTTGCGGCGCGTTCCTGAGCTTCAGCGAGAAGCCCATATTGTCCGCCACCGTCATGTGCGGATAGAGCGCGTAGTTCTGGAACACCATGGCGATGTCGCGCTCTTTCGGCGGAACATTGTTCACGACGCGGTCGCCGATGGCGATCTCGCCGCCGGTAATGTTCTCAAGGCCCGCGATCATGCGCAGCAGGGTGGACTTGCCACAGCCCGACGGGCCCACCAGCACGACGAATTCGCCATCCGCGATCGGAACGGAGACGCCATGGATGATCGCGGTCGAGCCAAAAGACTTTCGCACGTCGCGAATGTCGACGGATGCCATTCACATTCCTCCCGTGGGTCCCTCGACCCTGCCTTCTGCCGCCGGCCCTTGACCTGGGCTCTGTGATCCGGTCCCGTGGGACCAGTGCGGCCATATGGCTTCTTTCGAGAGACAGTGTGGCATGCCGAAAATGGAAATCAAGTGTGATCACGGTCCGGCAGGGCTGACATTTAATCGGTTGAATGCGGGAAAATTTCTGCCGTACTGACCGATATTCATCGCGCCGGCGCCTGAGGGAGACGACCCATGACGAAGCCCGACCTGCTCATGACCGGCCCCATGATGCAGACCATCCAGGACCAGTTGGCGCAGCGGTTCACGCTGCACAAGCTCTGGGAGGCGGCCGACAAGGAGGCCCTTCTGCGCCAGCTCGCGCCGAGTGTCGTCGCTTTCGCCTCGGGCAGCCATGTTTCCTGCGATCCCGCCCTGATGGGGCGGTTTCCCGGCCTCAAGATCGTCTCGTCCTTCGGCGTGGGCTATGACCATGTCGACGCCGCCTGGGCCGGCCAGAACGGCATCGTCGTCACCAACACGCCCGATGTCCTCAACGAGGAGGTCGCCGACACCGCCCTCGGCCTGCTCCTGTGCACGATGCGCCAGTTTCCCCAGACCGACCGTTATCTGCGCGCCGGCAAATGGCTGGAGAAGCCCTATCCGCTGACCGGCACGCTGCGCGACCGCAAGGTCGGCATTCTCGGCCTCGGCCGCATCGGCAAGGCCATCGCGCGGCGCCTTGAGGCCTTCGGGCTGCCGGTCGTCTATCATGGCCGCTCGGCCCAGCCGGATGTCGCCTACCGCTATTACCCCTCGCTGGTCGAGATGGCCCGCGACGTCAACGTTCTGATGATCGTCGCTCCGGGCGGTGCCGCCACCAGCAAGATCGTCAACCGCGAGGTGCTCGAGGCGCTGGGTCCCGACGGCGTCGTCATCAATGTCGGTCGCGGCACGGTCATCGACGAGGCGGCGCTGGTTGAGGCACTCCGCAAGAAGACCATCCTGTCCGCCGGCCTCGATGTTTTCGAGGACGAGCCGCGCGTCCCGGCGGAACTGATCGCGATGGACCACATCGTCCTGTTCCCCCATGTCGGATCGGCCTCGGTCCACACGCGCAACGCCATGGCGCAGCTCGTCGTCGACAACCTCGTCTCCTGGGCCGACGGGAAGGGGCCTCTCACCCCGGTGTCCGAGACACCCTGGCCGCCGACGATGTGAGGCGGACGGGAGGCGGTCAGACCGCCTCCACCACCAGCACGGCGCCCTGGAAGGCGGTGACGCGGACCCGGGCGCCTGTGGCCAGGTCCGGTCCCGTCACCAGCCAGACGGAATCGGCGATGCGGACGCGTCCGCGTCCGGCCTGGATCGGCTCCTCAAGCACGAATTCGTTGCCGATCAGCGCCTCGAGGCGACGGTTGAGGTCGGGCTTGTCGCTCGTGGTCCCGTTGGTGGCTTTCATCACCTTCACCCAGCCGAAGAGGCAGAGCAGCGACAGCACCGCGAAGACCAGGAGCTGAATCTGCCAGGGGCCTGGCATGACCAGGAAGGTCATGCCGGTGAGGGCCGCGGCGGCCCCGAGCCAGATCAGGAAATAGCCGGGGACGAGAATCTCCGCTGCCATCAGGACTGCCGCGAAGGCGATCCAGCTCCAGGCCCCCCAGCTGGCCAGCGTTGCAAGAATCATCTCAGCCTCCCGCGCTGGGCACGCTGCCGCTGCGTCCTGGCGGCCGCGGGGCAGGGCCGTCGGGACCAAAGGCGGCCTTGGCGATCTCGCCGATTCCGGCAAGCGAGCCGAGGATCTGCGTTGTCTCGATCGGCAGGATCAGCGTCTTCTGGTTGGGTGACATGGCAAGCCCCTCCAGTGCCTTCAGATATTTCTCCGCGATGAAATAGTTCACCGACAGCGCATTGCCGCCGGCAATGGCGGCCGACAGCATCTCGGTGGCCTTGGCCTCCGCCTCCGCCTGGCGCTCGCGGGCCTCGGCATCGCGAAAGGCGGCCTCCTTGCGGCCCTCGGCCTCGAGGATCTGCGACTGCTTCTCGCCCTCGGCCCGCAGGATCTCCGACTGGCGCTGTCCCTCCGCCTCAAGGATGACGGCGCGCTTCTCGCGCTCGGCCTTCATCTGCCGGCCCATGGCGGCGACAAGGTCGGCTGGCGGCGCAATGTCCTTGATCTCGATGCGGTTCACCTTGATGCCCCAGGGTGCCGCCGCCTGATCGACGACGCGCAGCAGGCTCTCGTTGATCGTGTCGCGGTTGGACAGCAGGGCATCAAGATCCATGGAGCCCATCACCGTGCGGATATTGGTCATGGCGAGGTTCATCAGCGACAGTTCCAGCCGCGTGATCTCGTAGGACGAGCGCGCCGCGTCCAGCACCTGGAAAAACAGCACGCCGTCCACGGTCACCTTGGCATTGTCCTTGGTGATGACCTCCTGGCTCGGCACATCGAGCATCTGCTCCATGACGTTCACCTTGTGGCCGATCCGGTCAATGAACGGCACGATCAGCTTCAGGCCGGGATGCAAGGTCCGGATGTACCGGCCGAACCGCTCCACCGTCCATTGATAGCCCTGCGGCACCGTCTTGATGGCCGCAAAGAGAAACAGGATCACAACGAGGGCGATGGCGATGAGCGCGATGTCGCTACCGGCGAATGGGATCATGATGTCTCTCCGTTGCGAATGGGGGAAGCGAGGCGCCCGGCATGGCGGCGACAGTGTCCCGGCCCGACGCTCCGAACGGCAATCAAGATGGGCCGGCCAGCAGCACGCCTATCCTGATCCCGAGCCCGGACTAGGCGTAACACGACGGCTGCAGGGAACCATCTATATATTGCGCTGCCATGGCGCGAGGCCCACCCGGACATTTCGCCGGCGCTACATTGTTGCGAATGCCTCGCAACTGGCTTGACAGGGGCCGGCCTCACCCTCATGTTAATGCAAATGAGTTGCAACAGCGATGTTGCGGGGACCCCTTGGCTCTGAGCAGGTGATGCAATGATTTCCGATGTCAGCCGCCGTACCCTTCTTGCCCTTGCCGCAGCAACGGCGGCAACCGCACCGTGGCCAGCGCTCGCCCAAGGCGCCCGCAAGCCGTCCGTCGTCACCACCACGGCCATGCTGGCCGATGCCGTCAGGATGCTGGCTGGCGAGCAGGTCGCCGTCGAGGCGCTGATGGGCGAGGGGGTTGATCCCCACCTGTACCGGCCGACCCGCGCCGACATCGTCAAGCTGACCCAGGCCGACCTCGTCATCGCCCATGGCCTCGGCCTTGAAGCCCAGTTCCGCGAGACCTTCCAGCAATTGGCGCGCCAGCGGGCACCGCTTCTCGCCGCCGAGGCGATTGGCCGCGATCAGTTGCTCAAGGACGAGGAGGTCGCCGACAAGCCCGATCCCCACGTCTGGATGGACCCGGCTCTTTGGACCGTCGTCGTCCGCGCCGTTGCCGAGCGCCTCGCAGGGCTCGATCTGCCCGGTCGCACCAAGCTGACGCCGGATCTGGCGCCTGTGCTCACCCGGTTGGAGGCGCTGGGCGCCTATGCCGGACAGGTCTTGGGTTCGATCGCGCCGGAGCGCCGCGTCCTCGTTACCGCTCACGACGCCTTCGGCTATCTGGCCCGCGCCTATCGCTTCGAGGTTCACGGCATCCAGGGCCTGTCGACGGAAAGCGAGGCTGGGCTTCGGGCCATCGAGGCGACGGTGGACCTCGTGGTTCAGCGCCGCCTCCCCGCGATCTTCGTCGAGAGTTCGGTTTCCGACCGCAATGTTCGCGCCGTCATTGAAGGCGCTGCGCGTCGGGGCCATACTCTCGTCGTTGGCGGCGAACTCTTCTCCGACGCCATGGGCAAACCCGGCACCTATGAAGGAACCTATGTCGGTATGATCGACCACAACGTCACCACCATTGCGCGCGCGCTCGGCGGGGCGGCTCCTGAAAAGGGCATGTCCGGACGGCTCACAGGCTGAGGAGTGGACATGCTTGCCGTCACGCCACCCGAGGCCCTCGCCCCGGCCATCGGCCGTCTGGCCGTGGAGGGGCTGTCGGTCGCCTATCGCGGCGTGCCCGTTCTCAATGACGTCAGTTGGGAGGCCCCCGTCACCGGGCTCACCGCCATCGTCGGGCCGAACGGTGCGGGCAAGTCCACGCTCATCAAGGCGATCCTCGGCCTGGTGCCCTCGACCGGCCGCGTCACCATTGGCGGCCGGAGCGTCGATGCGATGCGCGACGCCACCGCCTATGTCCCGCAGCGGGCGACGGTGGACTGGGACTTTCCGGCGACGGCCCTCGACGTCGTCCTGCAGGGCATGGTGCGCGAGCCCGGCTGGTTCCGCGGCTATGGCCGGGCCCGCCGGGAACGGGCGCTCGCCCTCCTCGACCGGGTCGGCCTCGCCGATCTCGCCGGCCGCCAGATCGGCCAGATGTCCGGTGGCCAGCAGCAGCGCGTCTTCCTCGCCCGCGGCCTCGCGCGCGACGCCGCCATCCTCTTTCTTGATGAGCCGCTGGCCGGCGTCGATGCCGCATCCGAGCGCATCATCCTCGACGTCTTCGATGACCTCGACCGCGATGGGCGGCTCGTCGTCTGTGTCCACCACGATCTCGGGACGGTTTCCGAGCGCTTTGCCGACGTGCTGGTGCTGAACAAGACGGTCATTGCCGCAGGGCCGGTCCAGGTGGCCTTCACCCCGCAAAACCTCGCGCGCGCCTATGGCGTCCCGTTGACTGTCTGAGAGGCATGGACGCGGTCCTCGCTCAGCTTTTCGCCGTCGTCACCTTCCAGGCCGGCTTCAACACGACCGTCGTCATGCTCGGCGCCGCCGCGCTCGGCTGCGCGGCCGGGGCGGCGGGAACCTTCGCCATGTTGCGGCGGCGGGCCCTCGTCTCCGACGCCGTTGCCCATGGAACCCTGCCCGGCATCGCCGCGGCCTTCCTCGTCGCCGCCCTGCTCGGCCGCTCGCCGCGCGAGGCCGGCTGGCTGATGGCTGGGGCGGGCATCGCGGCGCTTGTCTCGCTCCTCGCCATCGAATGGCTCGGCCGCCGGCCGCGTGTCGGCCATGACACCGCCACCGCGGTGGTGCTCGCCGCGGGCTTCGGGCTCGGCCTCGCCCTCATGTCGGTCGTCCAGACCCTCGCCATCGGCCGCCAGGCGGGACTCGAATCCCTTCTGTTCGGCTCTGCGGCGGGCATGCTCCCCGGCGAGGCGCAGATGATGGCGGGCCTCGCCCTCCTTGTGCTCGTTGTCATCGCGCTGCTGCTCAAGGAATTCTCGGCCGTCGCCTTCGATCCGGATTTCGCCGCGACGGTGGGCCTGCCGGTGGCCCGTCTCGACGCGCTGGTCGCCCTCGTCTGTGCCGTCGTCGTCGTGGCCGCTCTGCCCATTGCCGGCTTCGTCCTCGCGATTGCCCTCGTGGTCATCCCGCCCGCCGCAGCCCGCTTCTGGTCCGACCGCGCCGGGACCGTCGTCGCCGTCGCCGCCGCCGTCGGCGCCGTCTCGGCCTTCACCGGCGCGGCGCTCTCGGCCGTCTTGAAGGACACGCCGACCGGCCCCGCCATCGTGCTGGTTGCGGCGCTGCTGTTCACCCTCAGCCTCACCTTCGGGCGCGCCCGCGGCCTTCTCAGGAAGAGCACGTGATGGCCGAGTTCTGGACCGTCGATTTCGTGCCGCTGCTCGCCGCCAGCCTGTCGGCGCTTGCCTGCGCCCTTGTCGGCAACCTCCTGGTCCTCACCCGGCGCGCCATGGCCGCCGATGCCCTGAGCCATGCCGTCGTCCCTGGCGTCGTGGTGGCCGTCGCCATCACCGGCCTTTCCGGCAGCATCGTTGCGCTCGCCGGGGGGCTCGCCGCCGCCTTTGCGGCTTCCGGCCTGGTTGCCTTCCTCATCGCCGCCGGCCGGGTCGAGCCAGGCACGGCGCTCGGCGTCGTCTTCACCAGCTTCTTCGCCTTCGGCATCCTGGTGCTCGAATGGACCGGCCTGTCGCGCACCGGCTTCGACATCCACCATGTGGTGACTGGCCATCTGGAAGGCCTCATCTGGGTGAGCCGTGATCCCGGGGGCTCAGCCGGGCTCGTCCAGGCGTTCATGGACCTGCCGCAGGTCGTCTTTGAACTCGGCCTGGTTCTGGTCCTCGTCGTTGCCATCCTCGCCGCCTTCCGCAAGGAATTCGCCCTTCTCGCCTTCGATCCGGTCTTCGCGCGCGCGAGCGGCCTGCCGGTTGGGCTGCTGGAGGCCGCTCTCCTCACCGCCACGGCGCTCGCCTGCACCGCCGCCTTCAAGTCGGTCGGCGTCGTTCTGGCCGTCGCCATGATCGTCTGCCCGGCCGCAACCGCCCGTCTGCTGACGACGCGGCTCTCGCACCAGATGGCGCTGTCGGCCGCCATTGCATTCGCAACGGTCCTCGTCGGCTATGCCGCCGCCGTCTTCGGACCGCGGTTGTTCGGCTCCGCACTGGCGCTGAACGCGGCGGGAACCATTGGCGCCGTGGCAGGTCTGGCGCTCGCCGCGACCGCCGCATGGCGGGCCCGCGCCTGACCTGGCGCAAATCCATCGGCCCTGTGGCCGCGTAACAGCTTTCAACCTTGACCATTCAGGCGTATCACCCGCGCCCATGAGCCAGATCCACCGCGAGTCCCCATGCGCGAGATGAAACTTCCTGCCGGCCACGTTCCCGTGAAAACGGGCAAGATCGGCGTGCTGCTGATGAACCTCGGGACCCCCGATGGCACCGACTATTGGTCCATGCGCCGCTATCTGAAGGAATTCCTGTCCGACCGGCGCGTCATCGAGACGTCGCGCGCCATCTGGTGGCCAATCCTGAACCTCATCATCCTTCAGACCCGGCCGCAGAAGAAGGGCAAGGACTACGCGACGATCTGGAACACCGAGAAGGACGAGAGCTTTCTCAAGACCATCACCCGCAACCAGGCGGACAAGCTCGCCGCCCATCTCCAGGGTGTCAGCCCCGACATCCATGTCGAATGGGCTATGCGCTACGGCAACCCCGCCATCAAGCCGGCCATCGAGCGGCTCATGGCCGAGGGCTGCGACCGCATCCTCGCCTTCTCGCTCTATCCGCAATATGCGGCCGCAACCACGGCGACCGCCAATGACCATGTCTTCCGCGCCCTGATGCAGATGCGCTGGCAGCCGACCCTCCGCATCGCGCCGCCCTATCACGACGAGCCCGCCTACATCGCCGCCCTTGCCCAGTCGGTACGCGACCACCTCGCCACGCTGGATTTCGAGCCGGAGGTCATCCTCACCTCGTTCCACGGCATGCCGAAGAGCTATCTCCTGCGCGGCGACCCCTATCATTGCCAGTGCGCCAAGACCTGGCGCCTGCTGCGCGAGGAACTCGGCTACACGACCGACCAGATGATGATGAGCTTCCAGTCGCGCTTCGGGCCCGACGAATGGCTGAAGCCCTATACCGACGAGACGGTCGAGACCCTGGCGAAGAAGGGCGTCAAGAAGCTCGCCATCATCGCCCCGGCCTTCTCCGCCGATTGCCTGGAGACGCTGGAGGAACTCGATGGCGAGAACCGCCATATCTTCGAGGAGCATGGCGGCGAGAAGTTCACCTACATCCCCTGTCTGAACGAGTCGGATCTCGGCATGAAGGTGATCACCACCGTGGTCGAACGCGAACTCCAGGGCTGGATCTGACACCCGGACTTCGCCGGCTTTCTCTGCCGCCGTGGGGCGCCGTCACCCCACTGGCCGCGTGTCCTCAATGACCTTGCCGTCATTGGGCAGGGAGCCGGGCTTCACCGGCTCCACGGTGCCTTTCAGCTTCAGGATCGCCTGCAGGCTCTCGCCGACGGCGTGGACGAATTCCGGCGAGCGTGCGCGCGATTCCACCTTCAGCGTCATGGCGTCGGTCTCGCCGTTGCGCGCCACCACCAGCCGCGCCCGGGCGATCTCGGGATGGCGGCGGATGACCTCCGCCACCTGTTCGGGGCGGACGAACATGCCCTTCACCTTGGCGGTCTGGTCGGCGCGGCCCATCCAGCCCTTGATGCGGGTATTGGTCCGCCCGCAGGGCGAGGCACCGGGGAGGATGGCGGTGAGGTCGCCGACGGCGAAGCGGATCAGCGGGTGATGGGGGTCGAGCACCGTGATCACAACCTCGCCGACCTCGCCGGGCGTCACGGGGTCGCCGGTCCCCGGCCGGACGATCTCCAGGATGATGTCCTCGTTGAGCACCAGGCCCTCGCGCGCCGCGGTCTCATAGGCGATGACGCCACATTCGGCGATGGCATAGGTCTGATAGGCGTCGACCCCGCGGGAGGCGATCTCCTTCTGCAGCGACGCCGGGAAGGCCGCCCCGCCGACCAGCGCACGCTTGATCGATGAGGCGTCGCGGCCCTTCTCCCTCGCGGCGTCGAGCAGGATCTTCAGAAAGTCCGGAACGCCGGCATAGGCGCTCGGCCGATAGGCCTCGATCAGGTCGAGCTGGGCCTCTGTATTGCCGGGTCCGGCGGGGATGACGGCGCAGCCGACCGCCCGCGCGCCGGAATCGAAACACCAGGCCCCGGGCGTCAGGTGGTAGGACAGCGTGTTCAGCACGATGTCGCCGCGCTTGAAGCCCGCCGCCGCCATGGCGCGCCCGACCCGCCAGACGTCGTGGCCGATGGCCTCGGGTTCGAAGATCGGTCCCGGCGACATGAACAGCCGCCCGAAGGCGCTGGGCTTGCCCGGCACGAAGCCGCCGAAGGGCAGCGCCGCCTTCTGCAGGGCCGGCAGGTCCGCCTTCCGCTGGATGGGCAATTCCGCGAGCGCCGCCCGCGAGGTGATCCCCCGCGGATCGATCTTGCCAAGGTGGCGCCGCCAGGCCGGGACCTTCATGGCGGCGGTGAGCACCTGCGGCAACCGCTTCATCAGGTCCTTCTCGCGCGCGGCGTCGTCGCGCGTTTCGCGCTTGTCGTAATGGCCAGCCATGATGATCTCCCTCGCCGATGAGTATCGGCGCTGGCCGGGGCCGCGCCAAGTCCAACCTTGGTCCGAATGAACCCGGAGGTTGTAGAAAGTATGTTTCGCCAAAGAGCGGCGCGAGAGAACTTACGTAGCGTCAGCTGATCCAGCCGCAGCCTTTCAGCGCGGCCTCCATTGCCGGCGGCGGCGGCGCCTCCGCCACCACGGCCGGGCGCTTCGGATCGAAGGGCAGCACAAGGGACCGGGCGAGGAGATGCAGTCCCGGTCCGCCGACCCGCGGCGCCTTGCCGTAGATCGTGTCGCCGAGAATGGGAAAGCCACTCTCCGCGCAATGGAGCCTCAGCTGGTGGGTGCGTCCGGTGACCGGTTCCAAAGCGAGCCAGCTCCGCCCCTCGCCCCGCCCGAGCACCCGGTAGCGCGTCAGCGCCGGCTGGCCCTTCGGGTCCGCCTTCATCCACCAGCCGCGCTTCGGATCGCGCGGGCTCATGGCGATGGTGATCTCGCCGGCAGCGTCGGCCGGGCCACCCTCCACCACAGCCCAGTAGGTCTTGGTCACCTCGCCGCGCTTGAACATCAGGCCGAGCCGTTCCAGCGCCCGCCGATGGCGGCCGAGCACCAGGCATCCCGCCGTGTCCTTGTCGAGCCGGTGGGCGAGTTCCGGCGCCCGCGGCAGCCCGAACCGCAGCAAGTCGAGATGGTCGGTGAGCGTCTCGCCGCCGCCGGGCCCCTTGTGGACCGGCAGGCCGGCCGGCTTGTTCAGGATCAGCACATTGGCGTCGCGATGGAGCAGGCGCGGGATCAGTCCGAGCGGATCGTCGGGAACGGGGTGCGGGGCAGCTGACGTCATGGATCCTTGATAGGATGCCGCCGCCGCGCCCGCCAGCCTTCCCCGCGCTGCCGGCCTAGCCATGGCGGGCCATCCGGCCTAAATGCCGGTGACGCCGCCTGCACTTTTCTGCCCCGTTGCCAGCGAGATCCCTTGCCGATGTCCGATCAGCCGAAGCCCGACGAGCCGAAGCGGCCCGGTTTCTTCAAGCGGCTGTTCGGCCAGGACGAGCCTGCCCCGCACCCGCCGGCACGGCCGGCCGCGGCCGCCCCGGCCGATGCTGAATCCGCGGCACCGGCCGAGCCGCGGAGCTGGTGGCGCCGGCTCACCGAAGGGCTGTCGCGCACGTCCTCCAAGCTCGGCACGGGGGTCACCGACCTCTTTACCAAGCGCAAGCTCGATCATGCGACGCTCGAGGAGCTCGAGGACCTCCTGATCCAGGCCGATCTCGGCGTCGAGACTGCCGGGCGCATTGCCGGCGCCCTTTCCAAGGGCCGCTTCGGCAAGGACATCGCGCCGGAGGAAGTGCGCGCTGTCCTCGCCGGCGAGATCGAGGCCGTTCTCGGTCCCGTTGCCCGGCCCCTGGTCATCGACCCCGCCGCCCGGCCCTTCGTCATCATGGTGGTCGGCGTCAACGGTGCCGGCAAGACCACCACCATCGGCAAGCTCGCCGCCAAGTTCCGCGCCGAGGGGCGCTCGGTCATGCTGGGCGCCGGCGACACGTTCCGCGCTGCCGCCATCGAGCAGCTGAAGATCTGGGGTGAGCGCACCGGCGCGCCGGTTGTCACCCGGCCGCAGGGGTCGGATGCGGCGGGCCTCGCCTTCGACACGGTGTCACAGGCGCAGGAGGCGGGCACCGACGTCGTCATCCTCGACACGGCTGGGCGGCTGCAGAACAAGTCGGAGCTGATGGCCGAGCTCGAGAAGGTTGTGCGCGTCATCCGCAAGGTCGATGCCGCCGCGCCTCACGCCGTGCTCCTCGTCCTCGACGCCACGACCGGCCAGAACGCCCTGACCCAGGTCGACGCCTTCGCCCGCACCGCCGGCGTGACCGGCCTGGTCATGACCAAGCTTGACGGAACGGCCCGCGGCGGCATCCTCGTCGCCGTCGCGGCGAAGACCGGGCTTCCCGTTCATTTCATCGGCGTCGGCGAAGGCATCGACGATCTCGAACCCTTCGCGGCGCAGGATTTCGCCCGCGCCATCGTCGGCCTCGACGAGGGCTGACGGGCCTCAGTGCGGCATGCGATGGTGGCGCCCGTGCCGATGGTGCCGATGGTGCGGCCGGGGAAGCATCTCCGCCGTGGCAGCCGGGGCGAAATAGTAGGTGCGCGGCGTCACGATCGGCCGATAGACCACCGGCCTCTCGGTGGCGAACCAGCCGGTCCAGAACGGGCTCGCCGCGGCCGGGGCCACCGGTGCGAGGAAGGTCACCAGGGCACAGATGGTGAGCGCGAGCATGAACGACGGGCGGCGTGACATGGCGATACTCCGGAGACGGACGGCGAGAATGCCGCAACAGAGTCACCAATCCGTTTCCACCTGCGACGCCCGGACCGGGTGGCGCCGCGCTCCTGATCGGTTAGAACCTTGTTGATGAGTACCAACAGCCCGAGATCCGACGACGACGCGAAGCGGCAGGAGGAGGCGCGGCGCATCCTGGAGCGCGCCCACCGCGATTCCGCGCCCATCCTCGAATCCGCCCTGCGGCGCAGCGGCGATTTCCTCACCGCCCGCGGCGAATCCGAGGATCCCGCGGAGATCTGGGGCAAGCGCATCGGCCGGGGCCTCGCCATCGCCATCGGCATCGGCTGCCTCATCTATCTGGGCTTGACCTATGGCCGCTGAGAGCGCCGCAGCCCTCGCCGGCCTGAAGGCACCGGATCTCGAAGCCTTCGAGGCCATCGCCGCCACCGCCTATGCCGGCCTGCCCGAGGACTTCCGTGCCCTCTGCAAGGGTCTCGTCATCCGCGTCGAGGATTTTCCCACCGAGGAGGTCCTGAAGGAGATGGAGGCCGAGACCGATTTCGATCTTCTCGGCCTTTTCCAGGGCACGGGCATGCCGTTTCAGTCCGTCCAGCATTCCGGCGCCATGCCCAATATGATCTGGCTCTACCGGCGGCCGATCCTCGACTACTGGGCCGAACATGACGAGACGCTCGGCGCCGTCATCGCCCATGTGCTGATCCATGAGATCGGCCACCATTTCGGCCTGTCGGATGAGGACATGGAGGCGATCGAGCGGCGCGGGGAGTGAGCGGCAGGGCTTCGACGGTGCGTCAGCCCTTGCCGAACTTCCACCACTTCTTCTTTTCCTCCGGCATCTCCTCGCCGGGGGCGGGCGGGGCGACCACCTTCGAGAAGCTGTCGAAGAATTCGCCCGCCAGCTTCTTGGCGGTGGCATCGATCAGCCGCGAGCCGAGCTGGGCGATCTTGCCGGAAATCTGGCTCTTCACGTCATAGGTGAGGAGCGTCACCCCTTCGCTCTCCTCCGTCAGTTTCACCGTGGCGCCGCCCTTGGCCATGCCGGCGACGCCGCCATTGCCTTCGCCGGAAATGGTGTAGCCGTTGGGCGGATCGATGTCGGAGAGGGTGACGCTACCGGAGAAACTCGCCTTGACCGGCCCGATCTTCAGCACCGCCTTGGCGGCAAAGCCATTGTCGCCGGTGCGCTCCATGCTCTGGCAGCCGGGAATGCACTGGCGCAGCACATCGGGATCGTTGAGCGCCGCCCACACCACTTCCCGCGGGGCCTCGATACGCTGGGTGCCAGTCATGTCCATGGGATGGGGCCTTCGATTGGGGCGATTTCGGAGCGGAGACTAGGACCGGCGGCGGGCGGCTGTCGAGCCCGTCTTCGGCAGGGCGCCCGGTCAGCCGCCCGGCTTCTCGCCGGCGGGCCATTCGACCGCCTTCAGCGCGTCAGCCAGCCGGGCCTTGGCCGAGCCCGGCCGCAGCGGCTTCTGCTGGCTGTCATGCGGCGCCCAGCCCGACAGGGTGACGACCTGGAAGGTGGCGCGGATGCGGCCGTCCGGATCGGCAAAACGCGCGTGGTAGATGGCGGCCATGCGCAGCAGCGTCGCGCGTTTCAGGGGAACGCGTCGGCGGGCGACGAGCGGGTTGGTGGCACCCATGGCGCGCAGGTCCCGCATCAGCGCGAAGACATCGCGGTAGCGCACCGTCAGCCGGTCGGAATCCGTGACCGGCAGTGCGAAGCCCGCCCGTTGCAGCAGGCCGCCGATGTCGCGGACGTCGGCGAAGGGGGCGACCCGCGGTGACAGCCCGCCATCCAGCTCGCTCTCCGCGGCGGCGAAGGCCTGGCGCAGTTCGATCAGGGTATCGCCGCCGAGGAGCGCCGCGAGAAAAAGGCCATCTGGCTTCAGCGCCCGGCGCACCTGCACGAAGAGACCCGGCAGGTCGTCGACGAATTGCAGGCCCAGTGCCGAGACGGCGAGGTCGAGGCTCTGCTCGGCGAAGGGCAGCATGTCCGGGGCGGCGACGACGACCGGCGCGGCACGCCGCCGGGCCAGTTCCTCCACCGCCTCGGTCGCGAGCACGACGGGCCATCGGCGCGCCGCAAGGGCTGTCCGCAGCGCATCGGTCGGTGTTGCGATGTCGGCGATGTCGGTGAATGTCCGCTGCACCAGCAGCAGCCGGTCGGCAATGTCCTCGGCGACGTCGGTCAGCAGAAAGTCTGCCACCTCTCCCCGCGCGGCGCGAAGCCGGCGCCGTCCGGCGAGGTGGTTGTCGAAATGCTGCATTGTCATCGGCGGCATATGGTGCATGGCCCATCCTGCGTCAAATTCGCGGCGAGCCTTGCCCTTCAGCGTCTTTGCCGCGAAAGATCGCCCGAGAAGAAGGATCACCGATGCTCAAGGCATGGCGCGTCACCTGGGACGCAGTTGACCGGTTCCTGGCGAATGACGGCTGGGCAACCGCCAGCCACATCGCCCTCAACGGGCTGATGTCGCTGTTTCCGTTCCTCATCCTGGTCACGGCGCTGGCGAGCTTCGCCGGTGTGCGGCCCTATGGCGACGAGGTCACGCGCATCCTGCTCGAGGCCTGGCCGGAAGTGGTGGCCCGGCCCATCGCCCGGGAGATCGAGACCGTGTTGACGACGACGCGCACCGACCTCCTCACCATCGGCGCCCTGCTCGCGGTCTACTTCGCCTCCAACGGCGTCGAGGCCCTGCGAACATCCCTCAACCGCGCCTACGAGGTGCGCGAAGGCCGCTGGTGGTACATGTGCCGCCTGGAATCCATCGCCTATGTGCTCGTCGGGGCCCTGGCCTTGCTGGTTGTGGCGGTTCTCGTGGTCCTCGGCCCGCTGATCTGGGCGACGGCAGTGCGTTTCGTGCCGGGCCTCGCACCGCTCGGCTGGGTGGTGCTGTTCCTGCGCGTGGCAGCGGCGTCCCTCGTCATCGTCATCGCCCTGACCCTGGTGCACCTGTTCCTGCCGGCCGGACGCCGCCGGTTCATCGACGTGCTGCCGGGCATCGTCATCACCCTGGTCCTGTGGCTGGCCGCCGGCAGCCTGTTCGGCACCTATCTCGCCAGCTTCGCCCAGAATTACGTCAACACCTATGCCGGCCTCGCTTCGGTCATGGTCGCGCTGGTGTTCCTCTACTATTCCGCCGCCATCTTCGTCCTCGGCGGCGAGTTCAACGCGGCGATCGGGCGCGCCAGCGGCCGCATCGTCTGACGCGACTTCACACCGTCCGCAAGGCCGTGATCGGGTCGAGAAGGCTCGCCCGCTTGGCCGGGTACCAGCCGAAGAAAACTCCGACGAGCCCGGAGAACAGGACAGCGCCCAGGATCGACTGCGGCTCGACGAGCAGCGGCCAGCCGAACCGGGCGGAGACCGCAAAGGCGGCGCCGAGCCCCACCATGATGCCGATGACGCCGCCGATGGCTGCCAGGGACGTCGCCTCGATGAGAAACTGGCGCATGACGTCGCGCCGCCTGGCGCCGACCGCCAGCCTCAGCCCGATCTCCCGCGTGCGTTCCGTGACGCTGACCAGCATGATGTTCATGATGCCGATGCCGCCGACGGCGAGGGATATCGCGGCCACCGCCGCCAGCAGCAGCGACAGGGTGGTGGCGGCGCCCGCTGCCGTATTGGCGATTTCCGTGAGGTTGCGGATCTGGAAATCGTCCTCCTGGCCGGGCTGCAGCCGGTGCCGCTGGCGCAGCAGCTGACGGATGTCGTCTTCCGCCTGGGCCATGCTCTCGCCCTCGCGGATCTTGACGTGGATCACCCCGACCGAGCGGGCATTGGCGCGGTTCACCCCGACCAGCCTCTGCCGCAGGGTCGGCAGCGGCACGAAGGTCGTGTCGTCCTGGTCCTGCCCCATCATCGACTGGCCCTTGGAGGCCATGACACCGATCACCGTGAAGGGGACGGCCCGGATGCGGACGGTCTCGCCAATGGGGTCGACGCCTTCGCCGAACAGGTTGCGCGCCACCGTCTGGCCGAGGATCACCACCTGGCCGCCGCGCGAGGTTTCCTCCGGCTCGAAGAGCCGACCGGTCGCAATCGACCATTCCCGTGCCTCGAACCAGCCGAGATCGACGCCCACCACCTCGGTGAACCAGTTATTGCCGCCGGCGACCACCTGCGTCCGGGTGCGGCTGTTGGGGGCCGTCACCTGGACGCTTGGCACCTCCGCCTCGATGGCGCGGGCATCGTCCTCCGTCAGCGAGGAGGAGGCGCCGAGCCCGAGGCGCACGCCGCCCTGGGTCACGTTGCCGGGCAGGACGATGAACAGATTGGCGCCGAGCGACTGGACCTGCGCCAGCACGCGGTCGCGGGCCCCGCCGCCGATCGCCACCATGGCAATGACCGCGGCGACGCCGATCACCATGCCGAGCATGGTCAAGGCCGAGCGCAGCTTGTGTGCCCGCAGGGCCGAAAGGGCTTCTCGGATCGCTTCCATCATGGTCATGGCGCGATGATAGCAGACCATCGCCGCCCCACACATGAATTGCCCGTAAGGGAGATGTTCCGTTGAGGGCCATTAATGCACGAAAGCACTGTGTCTTTCCCCTATGGTAAGATATGTCTGCTTTTCGTGAGGCAATGACACACTTGAGCGATTCGGCCCGACATGGCGGAGAGCATGCGGCGCAGGTGAGCAGCGGGTCTGTCCGTTTTGGCCTGAATTGGTATCTCGGCGGCCTGGTGATCGTGGCGCTGGTGCCGATGATTGTGGCCGCCGCCCTCGCCCTGTTGCAGGCCGGTCGGGCCTATGAGACCGCCGCCGCCGCCCGCCTTCTCGATACGGCCCGCACGCTGGCGCGGGCAGCCGAGGGCGAAATCGCGGCCGGGGCGACGCTGCTCGACGTGCTCGTCCGGGTGCCCCATGCGGTTCCGTCGACGGAAGGTGTCGATCCCTGGGCCGCCGCCGCGGAGCAGAAGATTGGTGGCCGGTTGGTGGAAGAGGTTTTCGCCACCCTGACCGGCATCCCGGATCGGCAGGGCCTGTCGCCGCAGGGCATTCCGCTGGACGTCCTGCGTCGGGCCATGCAGACGGGCAAGGCCGCCGTCTCCGATCTCTTCACCGATCCCGGCACGAATTCGCAGCGGATCGCCATCGCCGCCCTCGTGGCTTTCGACGAGGCCACCATCCGCTTCGCTGCCCTCGTGATCCCGCCCGGGCGCCTGGTCCACGTCCTCCAGCAGTCGGATACGGCCGAGACGGACCGTGTCCTGGCCGTCGTCGATGGTCAGGGTCATTTCATCGCGCGCTCACGCGACAGCCCCGCTTTTGTCGGCCAGCCGGTACCGGAATTGGCCCGGATCAAGGCGATCGGCTCCGAAGCCGGCATTTTCGAAGGCCATACGGCGGACGGTCGCTCGGTCGTCTTCGCCTTCCAGACGCTCAAGGGTACGCCGGGCTGGGTTCTGGGGGTGGGGGAACCGCTCAGCATCTTCCGCGCCCGCAACCAGGCTCCCCTGATCGACCTGGGTGTCGGCGCCATCGGCGCCCTTCTGCTCGCCCTGCTCGCTGCCGCCTGGATCGGCAAGACGGTCCTGCGCCCGGTCCAGACCCTCGTCGCGCGGGCGAGGCAGGTCGCCGCCGGGAATGACGGAGCCACTCCCGCCGTGGCCGCGCCCTCGGGTATCGCTGAGTTCGAGGATCTGCGCCGCAGTCTGGAAGTGTCGGAACGCGTGCTGCGAGACCGTGCCGAGGCGCAGGGACAGGTTGCCAGAAGCCTCGCCCAGAGCGAGAAGCGCTACCGTTTGCTCGCCAGCACGGGTGCACTGGTCTTCTGGCGTCGTGACACGGCCGGCGTCGTCAGCGCCACCGGCTGGGAGCGGCTCGCGGGCTCGTCCACCGACATCGAAGCCCCCTGGGGCGCCCTGGACCTCTCCTGGTACGACAATCTCCACCCCGACGACGCGCCGCTCGTCCGCGCCGCCTGGATCGAGGCCCAGCAGAGCCGCGACCAGTTCGACATCGAATACCGCATCCGTCGCACCGACGGCACTTGGCGCTGGGTCCGCTCGCGCGGCACGAAGGTCGACAGCGAGGACGGCACCGGCGAGGAATGGATCGGCGTCATCGAGGATGTCGATGCCCGCCGCGACGCCCAGGCCCGCATCGCCCATCTTGCCCAGCATGACCCGATGACCGGGCTCCGCAACCGGCTGTTCTTCCAGGACCGCCTCGCGGCTGTCTGCGACAGCGGCCCGGGGGCAGTCCAGACGGCGGTGCTGTGCATCGACCTTGATCGGTTCAAATGGGTCAACGACTCCCTTGGCCATGCCATCGGTGATGCCGTCCTGGTGATGGTCGCGGAGCGCCTGAAGGCATGCATCCAGACGGGCGATATCGTGGCCCGGATCGGCGGCGACGAATTCGCGGTCATCCAGATGAACGGCGCCCAGCCCGAAGCGGCCTCGTCCCTTGCCCATGCGATCGTCGAGGCCATCGCTGCCCCCATGCTGATCGGCGACCATTCCGTGGCGATTACGGCCAGTATCGGCATCGCCCTGCCGGATGAGGAAGGTCCCGTTGCCGTCCTGCGCAATGCCGACATCGCCCTGGATCGCGCCAAGATGGACGGGCGCGCCCGGTTCGCCTTTTTCGAACAGGCGATGGACGCTTCCATGCAGGTGCGCCTCCGCCTGGAACGCGACCTCAGGGCGGCCGTCGCGCAGGGCCAGTTCGCCCTGCACTACCAGCCCATCGTGGCGGTCGGCTCCTGCGCCCTCGTCGGGTTCGAGGCGCTCGTCCGCTGGCACCATCCCGAGCGCGGCACGGTGCCGCCGGGCGACTTCATCGGCCTCGCAGAAGATATCGGGCTGATCGGCGCGCTGGGCCGCTGGGTGCTGGACAAGGCCTGCGCCGACGCCGCGCTCTGGCCGCGCCCGGTCAAGGTTGCCGTCAACGTCTCGCCCAAGCAGCTTGCCGACAGCAACTTCCCCGATATCGTCGACGCGGCATTGAAGCGTTCGGGCCTCGCGCCGGCGCGGCTGGAACTGGAGATCACCGAAAACGCGCTGATGGACGATGTCGAGGGCGCGATGAACGCGCTTCTCCGCCTCAAGCAGACCGGCTGCGCCCTCGCCATGGATGATTTCGGCACGGGCTATTCCTCGCTCGGCTACCTGCGCACGTTCCCCTTCGACAAGGTCAAGATCGACCGGTCTTTCGTCAAGGATCTGTCGGGGACCAGAGAGAGCAGCGCCATCATCCGGGCCGTGACGGGCATGTGCGACAGCCTTGGCATCATCAGCACGGCTGAAGGCGTCGAAACCGAAGAACAGCTCGCTTTCCTGCGCGAGGAGCGCTGCACGGAAGCCCAAGGGTTTCTGTTCGGGCGGCCTGAACCCGCCAAAGACCTCCCCGCCGTCTTCGACAGGTTCCCGGGCGGCCATGTGCTGACGCTGGATCCCTTCGCCAGGACCGGCGGCGTGCGCGCATGACGCGGCGATAATCCATGCGTAGCCCACCTTCCCGTCTCGCCGGCCTTGGGTTAAGGGCAGGGCCGTCCTGAACCTCATTGCGGCAGCCGAGGATCGCCATGGCCAAGTTCGTGCCCCCCGTTTCCCCTCTCGCACCGAAGACGGTGCCCTCCATGCCGCCGATCGACGGCGTGACCCTGGCTACCGCCGAGGCCGGCATCCGCTACAAGAACCGTACCGATGTCCTGGCTGTGGGCTTGGCGGCCGGCACGACGGTCGCCGGCGTCTTCACCCGCTCGAAATGCCCATCGGCGCCGGTCGACTGGTGCCGCGCCAATCTGGCTGGCGGACGGGCGCGTGCCCTCGTCGTCAATTCCGGCAATGCCAACGCCTTCACCGGCCGCAAGGGCCGCGACGCCGTGGCCCTGACCGCGAAGATCGCGGCCAAGGCGGCCGGCTGCAAGCAGTCCGAGGTCTTCCTCGCCTCGACCGGTGTCATCGGCGAGCCGCTGGATGCGACGAAATATGATGCCGTGCTCGACAGGACCTTCGCCGCCGGCCGTGCCGACGGCTGGCTCGACGCCGCCAGGGCCATCATGACCACCGACACCTTCCCGAAGGTCGCCACGGCGACGGCCCGTCTCGGCGGCGTCACGGTCACCATCAACGGCATGGCCAAGGGCGCCGGCATGATCGCCCCGGACATGGCCACGATGCTCTCCTTTGTCTTCACCGACGCGCCGATCGAAGCCCCCGTCCTGCAGGCGCTCCTGTCGAAGGGCGTCAGGACGACGTTCAACGCCGTCACGGTGGACAGCGACACCTCCACCTCCGACACCTTGATGCTGTTCGCCACCGGCGCCGCCGAGAAACGCGGTGCGCCGCGCATCGCCGAAACCGGCGACCGCCGGCTCGCCGGGTTCCGCAAGGCCCTCCAGGCCGTCCTTGCCGATCTCGCCGAACAGGTTGCCCGCGACGGCGAGGGCGCGCGGAAGCTGGTCCACGTTGTGGTCAAGGGCGCCGTCTCCGCCGCCTCGGCCTTCCGTGTCGCCAAGTCGATCGCCGACTCGCCGCTGGTCAAGACCGCGATCGCCGGCGAGGACGCCAACTGGGGGCGCGTCGTGATGGCCGTCGGCAAGGCGGGGGAACCTGCCGAACGCGACCTTCTGTCGATTTCCTTCGGCGATGTCCGGGTCGCCCATCGCGGCGAGCGGGACCCCGCCTATGACGAGGCGGCCGCCAGCGCCGTGATGAAGGCGGATGTGATCACCGTCACCGCCGACCTCGGGCTCGGGCGCGGCACCGCGCGGGTCATGACCTGCGACCTGACCAAGGACTATGTCGCGATCAACGGTGACTACCGGTCCTGACGATCTGTCGCGCATTGGGCCAGGTTTCGCCTATACCTCAGCGCAAACGTTAACTTCTCTGGGCTAGAACAGGCATCGCCATGACCTTGAGGCTGGTTTTTGTTGCCGCCTGCGCCCTGGTTGATCCGGACAACCGGATCCTCCTGGCGGAGCGGCCGGCAGGCAAGCCTCTCGCGGGTCTTTGGGAGTTCCCCGGCGGGAAGGTCGAGCCGGGCGAGAGGCCGGAAGAGACGCTGATCCGCGAGCTGCGCGAGGAGCTCGGGATCCGTGTCGAGGAACCCTGCCTCGCGCCGCTGACCTTTGCCAGCCACGCCTACGAGACTTTTCAGCTGTTCATGCCGCTGTGGGTCTGCCGGAGGTGGGAGGGAAGCGTCCAGGGTCGCGAAGGGCAGCGGCTTCTATGGGTCAAGCCGGGCCGGCTGAGGGATTATCCGATGCCGGCGGCCGACGAGCCCTTGATCCCCTTCCTCACCGAATTGCTCGGCGAGGCGCGCGACTGAGAGGAGACGCCAGGATGGCCCGCAGCTTTCGGCACATGACACGCCTGATCAGGCGCTTCACTTCGGACAGCTCCGGCGCCACCGCGATCGAATATTCGCTCATTGCCAGCGGCATCGCCGGCGTCGTGATCCTGGCCGTCTATACGCTCGGTGACACTGTCAACGAGACCTTTTTCACCAAGCTGGTCAACGCCTGGAACAAGTGACGGTGGCCGGCATCATCGCGCCTGCGCGCGACGATGCCTTGTGGTTTGTCCGCGTCAGACGACGTACTGGCCGCCATTGATGGACAGCGTCGCGCCGGTGATGAAGCCGCTGTCCTCGGACGCGAGGAAGACGACGGCCCGCGCGATCTCTTCCGGCTCGCCGAGGCGGCCGACCGGGATCTGCGGCAGGATCCGCGTCTTGAGCACTTCCGGATCGATCGCCGCCACCATTTCCGTGCCGATATAGCCGGGGCAGATGGCGTTCACGGTGATGCCGGCGCGGGCGCCTTCCTGCGCCAGGGCCTTGGTGAAGCCGATGTCGCCGGCCTTGGCCGCCGAATAGTTCACCTGGCCCGCCTGGCCTTTCTGGCCGTTGATCGAGGAGATGGTGATGACGCGCCCGAACTTGCGGTCGCGCATGCCACTCCAGACCGGGTGGGTCATGTTGAAGACACCGGTCAGATTGGTGTCGATGACCTCCCGCCACTGGCTGAGGGTCATCTTGTGGAACATGCCGTCGCGGGTGATGCCGGCATTGTTGACCAGAATCTCCACCGGTCCGAGTTCGGCCTCCACCTGCCGGATGCCGGCCGCGCAGGCCTCGTGGTCGGCGACGGACCACTTGTAGACGGGAATGCCCGTCTCGGCCTTAAACTTCGCCGCCGCCTCGTCATTGCCGGCATAGTTTGCCGCAACCTTGTAGCCGGCGTCCTTCAGGGCCCGCGAGATCGCCGCGCCGATGCCGCGCGTGCCTCCCGTGACCAATGCCACTCTCGCCATGAATGATCTCCCTCGCTGGCGTTCCCTTGGATCAACGATTCGGTGTTCCCGCCCTCTTGTGAGACGGGTTGTATCATCACTTCATCGGGGGAGATGAAGACCCTGCCAGAGGCGGCGACCGCCTCCGGCGAAGATTGTCGGCCGCAGCCGGTGGCGGGCTCAGCGCTCGACGCACATGGCGACGCCCATGCCGCCGCCGATGCAGAGAGTCGCGAGGCCCTTCTTGGCGTCGCGCCGCGCCATTTCGTGGAGGAGGGTGACGAGCACGCGGGCGCCGGATGCGCCGATCGGATGACCGATGGCGATGGCGCCGCCATTGACGTTCACCTTGTCCGTATCCCAGCCCATATCCTTGTTCACCGCGATCGCCTGGGCGGCGAAAGCCTCGTTCGCCTCGATGAGGTCGAGGTCCTTCACGGTCCAGCCGGCCTTCTCCAGGGCCTTGCGCGACGCCGGAATCGGGCCCGTACCCATAATGGCGGGATCGACGCCGGCCGTCGCCCAGGACCGGATCGTGGCGAGCGGCTTCAGGCCGCGCCTCTCCGCCTCCGACCGCGTCATCAGCACGATGGCGGCGGCACCGTCATTGATGCCCGAGGCATTGCCGGCGGTCACGGTGCCGTCCTTCTTGAAGGCGGGCCGCAGCTTGCCGAGCGCGTCGATGGTCGCGCCGTCGCGGATATACTCGTCTGTGTCGACGACAATGTCGCCCTTGCGGGTCGAGATGGTCACGGGGACGATCTCGTCCTTGAACCGGCCGGCCTTCTTCGCCGCTTCCGCCTTGTTCTGCGAGGCGACGGCGAACTGGTCCTGCTCGTCCTTGGTGATCTGCCACTTCTCCGCGACGTTCTCCGCGGTGATCCCCATGTGGTAGCCGTGGAAGGCGTCGATGAGGCCGTCCTTGAGCATGGTGTCGACCATCTCCATGGAGCCCATCTTGGTGCCGTTGCGCAGATGCGCAACGTGCGGGGCCATCGACATGCTCTCCTGGCCGCCGGCGACGATGATGTTGGCGTCGCCATTGGCGATCTGCTGCATGCCGACTGCCACGGTGCGCAGGCCCGAGCCGCAAAGCTGGTTCAGCGCCCAGGCGGTCTTCTCCGCGGGAATGCCGGCCTTCATCGCCGCCTGGCGGGCGGCGTTCTGGCCCTCGCCGGCCGTCAGAATCTGGCCGAAGACGACCTCGTCGACCTCTTCCGGCTTCACGTTGGCGCGCTCCAGTGCGGCCTTGATGGCGACGGCGCCCAGTTCATGGGCGGCAAGCGACGCGAGCGCTCCGTTGAACGAGCCGACGGCCGTGCGGGCCGCGCCGACGATGACGACGTCCTCGGACATGAAAACCTCCTGAATGAGCCCGGCGCCTGCCGCAACCGGCGGCGACCTTCCCCTGACCTTGTCTATGGCGGCGTGTCACTGTCAACCGCGCCAAACTGCCAATGCCGCGAGCGTTCCGGGCCCGGCCGGAGCCGCGCTGCACAAAACCGTGGCAGCACCGGAGAAAACACCCTATCGTGACGCTCTCATGGCGTTGTCGGGGGAAGAGCGCCGCGAGCAGGTCCAGGGGGAACGATGGCTAAGAATGATCCGGTCACGATCAAGAAGTACGCGAACCGGCGTCTCTACAACACGGGTACCTCGACCTATGTGACGCTCGAGGATCTGGCCTCCATGGTCAAGGCGGGCGAGGATTTCCTCGTCTACGATGCCAAGTCGGGCGACGACATCACCCGCTCGGTGCTGACCCAGATCATCTTCGAACAGGAGAACAAGGACGGGCAGAACCTGCTGCCGGTCTCCTTCCTGCGCCAGCTCATCCGCTTCTACGGCGACAGCATGCAGTTGCTGGTGCCGCGCTATCTGGAACTGTCGATCGACACGCTCTCCAAGGAGCAGGACCGGCTGCGCCAGCAGCTGTCGACGGCCGTCGGCGTCAACCCGCTGGTCGCACCCTTCGAGCAGCATATCCGCCGCAATATGGACCTGTTCGAGAAGGCCTTCACCATGTTCACGCCCTTCGCGCGGCGCGAAGACAACGAGGCGGCTGCCGCCGAGGCCAAGGCGGGCGCCGAGACCGCGGCTTCGGCCGCGCCTGTCGCGGCGACGGCCCCGGCCGCCGGCGAGCTCGACGAGTTGAAGAACCAGCTCTCGGCCATGCAGAAGAAGATCGAGAGCCTGTCGCGGAAGTAAGGCGGGGGGTCCCGAAATCGGCCTGCGTCAGGCGCTCTGCGCAAGTGGTGAGGCACTGGCCGTCAGCCACGGCCGCTCGTCGCTGGCGGGGCCTGTATGGTCGCCCTGCAGGTAGTTGCAGCCGAGCTCGGCGAGGGTGACGGCGACCTCTTCGCTCGGAACCCATTCCGCAATGGTGGTGAGGTTCATGTGCCGTGCCAGGTCGAGCAGGGCCTGGACGAAATGGCGGTCGTCGGGATTGGCATGGAAACTCGCGACGAAGGCGCCGTCGATCTTGACGCAATTGATCCCGAGCTTCCGCAGGTTGCGGAACGAGGTATGGCCGGCGCCGAAATCGTCGATGGCCACCCGACAGCCCAGCCCCTGCACGCGCGCGACGAAGCGACGTGTGTCCTCGACATCGGCGATCGCCGAGGTCTCGGTGATTTCCACCATCAGCCGCTCGACGGCCGATGGATGCGTCCGCTGATAGGCCTCAAGCGACCTGAGCCAGCTCATGTCCATGGTGGTCGCCGGTGACACGTTGACCGACAGTCGCAGATCGGGCGCGGCGATCAGCTCGCTCATGGTGAGTTCGAGGACGCGTGCATCGACCAGGCGCACGAGGCCGAGTTTCTCGGCCAGCGGCACGATGGCGCTCGCCGGCAGCAGCGTTCCGTCGGCGCGGCGGATGCGCAGCAGGCACTCGTAATAGGCCGTGCGCCGGTCCGGTGTCGCGGTGACGATCGGCTGGAAGGCCAGACCGATGCGCCGGTCATTCAGGGCGGAGACGATCTCGTCGGTGGTCTTCAGGTTCTCCTGCCGGGCGCGTTCGCGCTCCAGGCTCGGCGCATAGATCTGGAAGGCACCGCGCCGCCGCGCCTTGATGCCGTCAAGGGCTTCCTGCGCGCGCCCCAGCATGGCCGCGAGGCTGTCGGCGTGCCGCGGCGCGATGATCCCGCCGATCGTCACCGTGATGGCGACCGGGCCGGCCCGGCTGAGGAAGATGTCGTCGCGCACCGCGTTGAGGATGCGTTCGGCGGCGATCTCCATATCCTCCAGCTGGCAGTTGCGGATCAGCATGCCGAACTTGTTGCCGGAGAGCCGGCCGAGCAGGTCGCCGCCGCGCAGCCGGGTGCGGATGCGCTTGCCGACCGAGGCGATGATCTCGTCGGCGATGTCGAAGCCATAGGCCTCGTTGACATGGGCGAGATTGTCGACGGCCGCGACGAGGAGGCCGATCGAGCAACGCACCTTGGCGGCGTCGGCAAGCGCGGTTTCCAGCACCTCGCAGAAACGATGGCGGGAGAGCTGTCCGGTCATCGGATCGATCTCGCTCGCCTCGATCAGGCGGCGCCGTGTCTCGTAGCTCTCGGTGATGATGCGGACGGCACCATGGGCCCGTAGCGGCCGTCCATCGGACGAGGCGAACCAGCGCCCCGAATCCTCCACCCAGTGGGTGGCGCCCCCTTCGGCCTGGATCGCATATTCGATCGCATAGGCGACGCCTTCGCCACGGTCGACATGCGGTGAATTGACAATGGCCTCGTAGCGGCCGGCCGGCGATTCCTTCGCCAGCATCTGGGCATAGGCCCGGCCCGAAGCCAGATGGCGGGGAGCGATCCCCAACACCCCGGAAGCGTTGTCGCTCCAGGTCATCCGGTCGGAGGGGATGGCCCAGTCATAGGTGGCAGTTCCGACCGAAGACAGGATGTCGGCAGCTGCCGAGGCCTCTGGAGGGCCGGAATGCGTCCCGCCGTGGCCTGCGCTGATGATGTCGGCCCGATCCACTACGCTTCCGCCTGTCGCTGTTTGAATGCCTCCAATAGGCCGCAAAACAATGAAGGAAATCTTGTGAATCCTCCGCGATAGCGAGGAAAATGACCTAGCGTCATGTCGGGAATGGTTTTTCCCGATCCGTCGCATTGTCCCGATCTGGAACGCGACGCCCGGCACGCGCGTTGCACTCATCATCCCGTCGATCGGCGCGGTCCGGTCAGCCACACAGGAGCGGGACATGTCCATGGTCCATCCAGCAGGAACCTCCCAGCCCCTGCGCTGGCGCCGCCGCGACGACGACCGCTTCGGCGCCGCACGTCGCCCGGCGGGCACCTTCGGCGAAGCGCTTGCGACGCTGCCCTTGGCGCCGCGCGCCGACCGCTTCGACCAGGCCCGGGCGCCCAGCACCCGTCCTGCCGCCGCCTTCATCACCCAGCTGCTCGCCGCCCGCCTCAATGTGACGCCGGCCCCCCGTCGCCGGCGTGCCGATCGGGAAGAGGTGGATGCGCGCTACCAGGCTGCCGATCCCGCCGCGCAGCCGACCGCCAGCGGCTCGCTGGTCCGCCGCGACGTCTGAGCGGCGCGTCCGTTCTCAATAGCCGAGGGCGAGACCGTCCTTGCGGGCGTCCGATCCGCCGACCAGGAATCCCGTTGGGTCGATGCGGATCATCTGGCCGCCGCCGATCGGCTTCACCGTCACGTCGACGTCATGGCCCATGGCCCGCACCTTCTCGATGGTGGCAGCCGGCCAGGTCGGCTCGACCGTGGTCTTCTCGCCCTCGAAGAAGGCCCGCGGGGAATCGATCGCCGCCTGCGGGTCCATGCCGTAGTCGACCATGTTGCAGATCACATGGGCATGACCCGACGACTGGTAGCTGCCGCCCATCACCCCGAAGGTGCTGGTCACCTCGCCCTTCTCCAGCGTCATCGCGGGAATGATCGTATGCATCGGCCGCTTGCCCGGGCCGATGCAGTTCGGGTGACCGTCCTCCAGATTGAAGCTCGAACCACGGTTCTGCAGCAGGACGCCGGTCTCAGGCGTGCAGATCTTCGAGCCGAAATGGTGGAAGAGCGAGTTGATGAACGACACGGCCATCCGGTCCCGGTCGACGATCGAGCAGTAGATCGTGTTGGTGCCCGGCGGCGGGGGGATGAGGCGGGCGGTCCGCTTGCCCGGATCGATCATGCCGGCGAGGGTCCTGGCGAAATCCTTGGAGACGAGCTGCGCGACGGTCACCTTCATCGCAGCGGGGTCGCCGACATGGCTGTCGCGCAGCGAATAGGCGAGACGTGCCGCCTCGATGCCGAGATGCAGGCGCTCCGGCGAGGTCGGGTCCATGCTCCGGACGTCGAACTGTTCGAGGATGTTGAGGATGATCAGCGCCGTGATGCCCTGGCCGTTGGGCGGCAGTTCAGCGACGCCCGTCCCCTTGTAGTCACCGATGACCGGCGTCTCGACCGTGCCGCGGTGGGAGGCGAGGTCCTCCAGCGTCAAGAGGCCGCCCTTGGCCTTCAGCGTGGCGACGATGTCGGCGGCGACCCGGCCTTCGTAGAAGCCCTTGGCACCCTTGGCGGCGATCTCCTCCAGAGTGGCACCCAGTGCCGCGCTGGTCATCCGCTCGCCGGCGGTGGGCGCGCGTCCGTTGAGGAGATAATGGCGCGAGGCACCGGCATCCTTCGCCAGCGCCGCGGCATCCGTCGGCCAGTCGAAGGCGACACGCGGCGTCACCGGCCAGCCGCCCTTGGCATAGCGGATGGCATGCTGCAGCACCCGGCCGAGGTCGAACCGGCCATGGGCTTTCAGGATCGTTTCCCAGGCCTCGATGGCGCCCGGCACGGTGACGGCGTGAACCGAATCGGTGGGAACGGACTTCAAGCCTTCCGACCGGAGCCTGTCGGCCGTCGCCGCCCTGGCCGCACGGCCCGAGCCGTTATAGCCCCAGATCGGCTGGCCGGGCTTGGAGATCAGCGTGAAGCAGTCGCCGCCGATCCCGGTCATGTGCGGCTCGACGACCGCCATCACACCGACCGCCGCGATCGCCGCATCCGCTGCCGTGCCGCCATCCCGGAGGATGTCGATGGCCGCCGCCGTCGCCAGCGGATGGGAGGTTGCCGCCATCGCCTCAGTGGCATAGGCGGGGGAGCGTCCGGGCTTGTGGAAGTCGCGCGTCTGATGGGTCACCGGGGCATCCTCCCTTGCCCGGGACTTTCGCCGGGACTGAAAAACTGTCATCACCGGCTTGCGACGGCATTCTTGTCCTAAGGATAACACAAGAGCGCGGTCGCCCGCCACGATCCGGGTGGGTCCGGCTTGTGCACGGGGCGCAGGGCTTCACGCAAGCGCGCCCCGGCCGGGCCGCCCATGCGCGATTGCCGACACCCTTCTGCTGGAGCCGACGATGAACCTGACCCTCGACATCTGCCGAACCCTTGCCGACGCGGCCCTCGCCACCGGCCGCGAAAAGGGCATGAAGCCCCTCGGCGTGGTCATCGTCGACGCCCGCGGCGCCGTCCGCCTGACGCTCGTCGAGGATGGCAATGCGCCGCTGCGCGCCGACATCGCCCATGGCAAGGCCTTCGGCTGCGTCATGGTCGGCGTCGGCGGCCGTGCCCTGGAGCGCATGGCCAAGGACCGCCCGCATTTCGTCACAGCCCTCGGCGGCCTGACCAAGGACCGCATCACCCCGGTCCCCGGCGGCGTGCTCATCCGCGACGCGGCTGGCGCGGTGCTCGGGGCCGTCGGCATTTCCGGTGACAGCTCGGACAACGACGAGGTCTGCGCCCTTGCCGGCATCGCCGCCGTGGGTCTCAAGGCCGATACCGGCGCCTGATCCGCCAAAGCAAAAAGGCCGGTCGCGAGACCGGCCTTTTTCATATGCGATCAGACCCGCGCAATCAGTCGTTGGTCGTCGTCTTCGGCTTCAGGATCTGCTTGCCGCGATACATGCCGGTCTTCAGGTCGACATGGTGCGGGCGGCGCAGATTGCCGGAATCCTTGTCCTCGACATAGGTCGGGGCCACGAGGGCATCATGCGAGCGGCGCATGCCGCGACGCGAGGGCGACGTCTTTCTTCTCGGAACGGCCATGGAACTCTCTTCTGGCGGGGCCGTAGGGGTCTGCCCCCCAGGCGATCGGCGAAACGTGAGACGCGGGCCTATACACGCTTTCGGCAGGGCGTGCCAGAGGCCGGCACCAGTTTTGTGAATCGGATCGGGATCGCCTGCAGTGGGGCGGTGCGTCCTTCGAGGCTCGCTATCGCTCGCTCCTCAGGATGAGGATGGCGGTGACTGGCGCTACGGTAGGTCAGGATTCTGTCCCTCGACGCTGCCATGCTCGACCTCCTCATCCTTGAGGTGCGAGGCCGGGACAGCCGAGCCTCGAAGGACGCACTCCCCCTGTGCGGCCCTACCCCCGATAGGCGAATTGCAGTAGCAGCGTGCGTTGCAGGAACGAGAAATTGTTGTCCGACACGAGGGTGACGATGGTCTCGCCCTCGCCGTTCCGGTGGACGGCGATGCCCTCCATATTGTCGATCTGCGCCGACATGTCCGCCGACAGCACGATGGGTCCGTCGAGCACGGCCCCGGCGCGGATCGTGTCACCGGCGATCCGCCGGATACGGAAGGCAACGCCCCGCCAGGCCGAGAACCAGCGCTCCAGCAGCAGCATGTCGCCTCCCGGCAGGAAGGCGAGGTCGGTGACGTCGAAATCATTGGTCCGCCGGACGAAGATGTCGCGCGCCGGCCCCGGGCCGATCAGGAAGCCGCGGATATCGCCCCCGGGATTCAGCGCCCGTTCCGAAATGGCAAGCAGCGTGCCGGCAAGCGGCGAGGGCCGCGGCAGAACGCCGAGGGCCTCGATGCCGCGGTTGGCCGGCATCCGGTTGGCGCCCATCGGCACCGGGGAGGGCACGCCGCGGGCAAGGACACCCTCGCGGCCGAACGTATCGAAGCGGAAGATGCGATGGGTGCGCTCTACGCCGACATAGGCGGTGCCGCCCTCGATCCACAGGCTCTCCGTGTCCCAGTTGCCGGTCTCGGCGAGCGGCCGGCCGCCGGGGCCGAGCACCGCTGCCATGCGGGCCTTCGACAGAGCGGAGAGGCGGCCGCCCTCGAGGGCGATGCCGGCGGTGAGCCACTGGCCCTGGTCCGACAGGGCGGTGAGGCGCTGGCCCGTCGCATCGGTGCGCAGGGACGACAGCCCGCCGAAGCCGCCATAGTCCGATTGCAGTTCCAGCCCGCCGCGAAAGGCGAAGGCGCCGAACTCCTGCTTGTCCGGCTCGCGCGGGGTGAAGGCGTTGATCGGGAAGGAGCGGATGTCGATGTCGACCGGCGTCCGCGGCACGGGATTGCGCGCCGCGGCAGGACGGGCGAGCGCGGGCAGGGCGGCGAGGCCTCCGGCGAGGGCGAGGATCCCGCGCCGTGTGGGCGGGAGCATCAGGCGACCCGCCGGCGCTTGACGCCGCCCGAGGCGCCTTCGCTCGCATGTTCGTCGAAGAGCTCGGCGAGCTTCTCGGTCATGGCGCCACCCAGCTCCTCCGCATCGACGATGGTTACGGCGCGGCGGTAATAGCGCGTCACGTCATGGCCGATGCCGATGGCGATGAGCTCCACCGGAGAGCGGGTCTCGATCTCCTCGATGATCCAGCGCAGGTGCCGTTCGAGGTAATTGCCGGGATTCACCGACAGGGTCGAATCGTCCACCGGCGCGCCGTCGGAGATCATCATCAGGATCTTGCGCTGCTCGGAGCGGGCGAGCAGGCGCTTGTGGGCCCAGTCCAGCGCCTCGCCGTCGATGTTCTCCTTCAGGAGCCCCTCGCGCATCATCAGGCCGAGATTCTTGCGCGCGCGCCGCCAGGGCGCGTCCGCCGCCTTGTAGATGATGTGCCGGAGATCGTTGAGGCGGCCCGGATTGGCCGGCTTGCCGTTCTGCAGCCAGAACTCGCGCGCCTGTCCGCCCTTCCAGGCGCGGGTGGTGAAGCCGAGGATCTCGACCTTGACGCCGCAGCGCTCCAGCGTGCGCGCGAGGATGTCGGCACAGGTCGCCGCCACGGTGATGGGCCGGCCGCGCATCGAGCCGGAATTGTCGAGCAGCAGCGTCACCACCGTGTCGCGGAAATTGGTGTCGCTCTCCTGCTTGAAGGAGAGCGCCGCCATTGGATCCATGATGACCCGCGGCAGACGGGCCGGATCAAGGATGCCCTCCTCCAGGTCGAAGTGCCAGGAGCGGTTCTGCTGCGCCATCAGGCGGCGCTGCAGGCGGTTGGCGAGCCGGGAGACCACCGGGCCGAGATTGGACAATTGCTTGTCCAGATAGGCCCTGAGCCGGTCGAGCTCCTCGGCATCACACAGGTCCGGCGCGTCGATGATCTCGTCGAATTTCGGGGTGAAGGGCTTGTAGTCCGGTCCCTTGCGCTCGGCGGTCTGGCTCTTCGGCCGCCACGGCTCGCTGGCATCCTCGGAATCGCCGAGATCGTTCTCGTCGGGCAGTTCGGCGGTCTCGGCGTCGGAGGCCTCCTGTGCGCCCTCCGGCGACTCGTCGGCCATCTCCTGGGCATCCTCCATCTGCATGCCTTCGGAGGATTCCTCGTCCTGGCTGTCCGGGCTCTCGCCCGATTCCGGCGTCTCCTGCTCCTGGTTGTCGGCGCTGTCGTCGTCATTGTCCTCGTCGGAGCGGCCCTGCTCGTCGCCCATGTCGAGCGAGGTCAGGAGGTCGCGCACCGCCTTGCCGAAGGCGCGCTGGTTGTTCTCGAGGCCGACCAGCGCCTCGAGATTCTTGCCCGCCTTGGTCTCGATCGTCTCGCGCCAGAGATCGACGATCTTCGCCGCCTGGGCCGGCGCCGCCTGTCCCGTCAGCCTTTCGCGAACCATGAGGGCGAGGGCATCCTCCAGCGGCGCATCGGCCTTGTCGGTGATCTCCTCGTACTTGCCCATGCGGTGGTAGTGGTCCTCGAGCCGCGCCGTGAGGTTCTGCGCCACGCCCGCCATGCGGTTGGAGCCGATCGCCTCGATGCGGGCATTCTCCACCGCCTCGAACACGGCGCGGGCCTGCTGGCCGTCGGGCGTCATCTGCCGGTGGACCTTGGCATTGTGCACGGCGAGGCGCAGCGCCATGGCGTCGCCATGGCCGCGCACGATGGCGGCGTCCTTGGCCGAAAGCTTGCGTGGCGGCTCGGGCAGGCGCGCCTTGTCACCGGCCAGCCCCGGCTTGTCGGCGGCATAGGTGACCTCGAGGTCGCGGCGGGCGATGGCGCGCATGCAGGAGGCGACGGAGCGCTTGAACGGCTCGGTCGGGCTTTCCTTGGGTGTAGGCTTGGCCTTGGAATTGGAGCTCACGAAAGGTCCTTTTTCAGCCAGATGCGGCGATGGCCGGGCGGAAAATCGCCGAGCTCGCCATAAACCTCGTATCCCAGCTTCTGGTAGAAGCCGTCGCCCTGGAACGAGAACGTGTCGAGATAGACATGGCGTGCGCCACGCTTCGCCGCCACCGCCTCGGCCCTCGCCATCAGGTCCGTGCCGAAGCCGGTGCCGCGCAGCGCCTCGTCGAGCCACAGGAGCTCGATGAAGCACCAGTCCCACAGCGTAGAGCCGACGACGCCGCCCTTGATGGTGCCGGCATCGTCGCGCACCGAGACGGCGAAGCGCTTCCACTTCGACGGCCCGGCCTGCGCCGCGTTATAGGCGACGAGGCCCTTGACCACGGCCCGCGCCGTCTCGGCGACGCGGCTGTCCTCGGCGATGCGGAGCGTAGTGTAGCTCACATCGAAAGCCCTCCGCGCGCCGCCAGAGCCTCAGCGCGAAGCTCCTCTGATATCGAAGGATGGGCTTTAAGCCATTCATCGATGACCTTCGACGCACGGGCGCTCTTGGAAGCCTTGTGGTTCAGTCCGTGCAACGCGCTTTGGGTGCAGGCGACATTCTCCATGGCCAGAATGGCGGCCAGCACATCTAGGAGATCCTCGCCGATATCCGACATCTGCTCATCGGTGAGATCGAAGCCGAATGCCGCCATGTCCCAGAGCATATAGAGACAATCAGCCAATGGCCCGGGGCGATCGTCCAATTGCCCCGTCGGGAACCGCACTGCGAAAAAGTCGCGATAGAGGATTGGCAACGACCTAATCGCCGCGACGCGCAAATCGCGCTCGACCGTCTGCTCTGTCAGAGCCTCGCTCATCCTCGAACAGGCATTGGAAAACGTAAAATACAGACCGTAACCGGCGGCTTGGTCTGAGTAGCGGGCGAGATCCTCGCCCGCGCGCTGGCACAACGCTCCGAGTAGGAAGCACCGCTCTTCGTCCGGCCACCCATTGTCCGGATAGTCATCCGGGTCGCTGTCGCCGTGCTGCCAGCCGGTTGAGATGCTGCCCTCAAATGTCAGTTTGAGCCACGCGCGATAGGCGTCGCTGCCCTCACGAAACCGCTGCATCCATGCATCTTGCCGGCCGGCCTGCGCGACAGTCATGACGCCGGATCGACCTCGAACGGTCGGGTCTGGATCTCGTCCCAGGAGTAGGGGCACTCGGGCGGAAAATCAGCCTCCGGCAGCAATGTCTCGACCGCGGCCCAGGCCCGACCATCCTCGTACGCTTCGGCAAGGATGCCGCTCAACCGTGCTTTGAGCCCGGGGCTTTTCCCAAGGACCCGAGCAATCCGTCGCCTCTGCTCCCGGATGGTCGCCTCCCAGCTGCGCGATCGCCTCTCGGGTTGCTGGTCCCACTTCAGCATATGCATGAGGAGCACCTTGAGCGCGCTTTCCAGCCTGCTCTCCTCCGAACGCCCCACGTCGGCTAGCTCCTCGGCAATGTTGGCCACGTCGATTTCAGCTACGCGGCCAGCCTTCAGGAGCGCAACCTGTTCGAACACCCAGGTGTAGAGGTCCTCCTCATAGCGGGTATGGGCCTTCGTCGCGGGCCGGGCCTTCTCAGCCTTGTCCTTGACGATCTGGCCCATGCCCGCTCCCCTCCTGTTAGCTCAGCGCCACGTTGACGGCGCTTTCCGGCAATTCCTGGCCGAAGCAGCGCTGGTAGAACTCGGCGACCAGCGTCCGCTCCAGCTCGTCGCACTTGTTCAGGAAGGTGAGGCGGAAGGCGAAGCCGATATCCTTGAAGATGTCAGCATTCTCGGCCCAGGTCAGCACGGTGCGCGGGCTCATGACGGTGGAGAGGTCGCCGTTCATGAAGGCGTTGCGGGTGAGGTCCGCCACGCGCACCATCTTGTTCACTTGGTCGCGGCCCTCGGCGGTCTTGGCGAAGTTCTTCGCCTTGGCGAGGATGATGCCGACCTCGTTGTCGTGCGGCAGGTAGTTCAGCGTGGTGACGATGGACCAGCGGTCCATCTGCGCCTGGTTGATCTGCTGCGTGCCGTGATAGAGGCCCGTCGTGTCGCCGAGGCCGACCGTATTGGCGGTGGCGAAGAGGCGGAAGGCGGGATGCGGGCGGATGACGCGGCTCTGATCGAGCAGGGTGAGACGGCCCGAGCTTTCCAGCACGCGCTGGATGACGAACATCACGTCCGGGCGGCCGGCGTCGTATTCGTCGAAGCAGAGCGCGACATTGTGCTGATAGGCCCAGGGCAGGATGCCGTCGCGGAATTCGGTGATCTGCTTGCCGTCCTTCAGCACGATCGCGTCCTTGCCGACGAGGTCGATGCGGCTGACATGGCTGTCGAGGTTGACGCGGATGCAGGGCCAGTTGAGGCGGGCGGCGACCTGCTCGATATGGGTCGACTTGCCCGTGCCGTGATAGCCCGAGACCATGACGCGGCGGTTGAAGGCGAAACCGGCGAGGATGGCCAGCGTCGTCGGCTTGTCGAACAGATAATCCGTGTCGAGGTCCGGGACATGGTCGCCGCCCTGGGAATAGGCGGGCGCCACCATGTCGGAATCGATGCCGAACACCTGGCGCACGGAAACGGTCGTATCCGGGAGCCCGGACACATTGTCAGTCTGCACTGTCACGAAAGAACCTCCGATGCCGCGTTCGGCGCAGCGAGCCATGTCCACATGATGGCGGCGACCTTACCAGATCGCATCCAAAGCCCGGAAGGGTGCCCTTCGCGGGAATGCCATTCGAAATTCTGATGCGTCGCATCATGGTGCCGACCATCCGGGGTCAGCAGAAGCCGACGGATTTGAGATAATTATAGGCCTGGATGATCTCGCGCAGCTTGTCCTCGCGCGAGCGGTCGCCGCCATTGGCGTCCGGATGCAGGCGCTTGGCGAGCTCCTTGAACCGCGCCTTGATCTCGGTCGCAGTGGCATGGATGTCGAGGTTGAGCGTGTCGAGCGCCTTGCGCTCGGCATTGCGGATCATCCGCCCCTCGGGCTCGGCCGCCCGCTCGCCGGCCTGCCGCCAGTCGGCACCGTCGAACATGCCGAAGGGGTCGGCAGCCTTGCGCGGGTCGAAATGCGGCTTCGGCTCCTCGCGTCGCCCGGATTTCGTCCACGAATTGACGCCCATGCTCCAGGTCGGCCGGTGCCCGGTCAGCGCGTCCTTCTGATAGGCCGCCACCGCCGCGTCGTTCATACCGGCGAAATAATTGTAGCTGGCGTTGTATTCCTTGACGTGGTCGAGGCAGAACCAGACGAATTCACCCTCCCGGTCCCGCCCCAGGGGGGCCCGGTGGGTCGCCTCGCAGGGACAGCCGTTGAACCCGCACACGCGCATGCCCGGCCGGGCACGGGTGCGCCGGTCGTCGCCGGGCTTGACCCGGATGCTGTCGAAATAGGGCGAGTCGATCTTCATGATGTCCAGCGAAGCAGATCACGGATTATGGGGGTGGCGGGCTGCCGCGGCAAGGCAAGCCGCCGGGCAGCGCGCCTCCGCAGGCCGGCCTTGACCCGGGGTCACGGCGCTGCGAAGGGTCGGCGCTCCCGCCACCGAACGGTTCGGAAAACGCCGCCATGACGATGACCCTGCACTCCTCGCCCCTTTCCCCCTTCGGCCGCAAGGTGAAGCTGGCGCTGCACCATCTCGGGAGTCTGGCCGATGTCACCGTCGTCACCACCGATACGATGAATGCGGAGGATCCGATCCGTCGGACGAATCCGCTCGGCAAGATTCCGGCCCTCGTCCTCGCCGACGGCACGGTCGTCTACGACAGCCGCGTCATCATCGAACATCTCGACCTCGTGGCCGGCGGCAAGCTCATCCCCGCGGAGCCGAAGGCCCGCATAACGGCTCTGACCCTGCAGGCGCTCGCCGATGGCATCATGGATGCGCTCATCCAGCAGCGCTACGAGGCCATGTTCCACGACGAGGCGGCACGCTCGGAAAAGTGGCTCGCCCACCAGCGCGGCAAGGTCGAGCGGGCCATGGCGGCGCTCGAGGCCGCGCCCCCGGCTCTCGCCGTCCATGCCGGCACCATCACGCTGGCCTGCGCCCTCGGCTATCAGGACATCCGCTTCGAGGGGACCTGGCGCCAGAGCCATCCGCGCCTCGTCGCCTGGCTCGATGGCTTCATCGCCCTGATGCCCGAGGCCTGGGCCGCGACCTCCGCGAAGGGCTGAGCCTATTCCAGACCGAAGCGCAGGGCTGCCGCCGCGGCGATCGGCCCCAGCACCAGGCTCATCAGCGACAGCGCCACCAGGATCATGAAGGGCTGGCCGAAGGGCAGCGGTCCGATAATGGCGGCGTTCGTCGCCGCCACGCCGAAGATCAGCACCGGGATGGTCAGCGGCAGCACGAGGATCGCCATCAAGAGGCCGCCGCGCCGGAGCGACACCGCCAGCGCGGCACCGACCGCACCGATGAGGCTGAGGGCCGGCGTGCCCGCGCCAAGCGTCAGCGCGACGGCGCCCATGGCCTCCGGCGGCACGTTGAGGAAGAGCCCGAGCACCGGGGCCGCCGCCACCAGCGGCAGGCCGGTCGCCAGCCAGTGCGCTGCTGCTTTGGTGGCGATGACCAGCGGCAGGGGTGTCGGCGCCATCATCATCAGGTCGAGGGACCCGTCATCGGCATCGGCCTGGAACAGCCGGTCGAGGCCAAGCAGCGTCGCCAGCAGGGCGCCGATCCACAGGATGGCGGGGCCGATCCGCGCCAGCAGGTTCATGTCGGGCCCGACCCCGAAGGGCACAATGGTGACCACCGCGAGGAAGAACACGACGCCGACCATCGCCCCACCGCCGATGCGCATGGCGAGAAGGAGGTCGCGGCGGAAGATGGCGGCGAGCGGTCCGGTCATGCTGCCCGTCCGATGGCCAGTTCCCGCGTCGGCAGGCCGAGGGGCCCGTGCGTGGCGGCGAGAATCAGTCCGCCGGACGCCACGTGGTCGGCCATGATCCCGGCCAACACCCTCTGGCTGGCGAGGTCGAGGGCCGCGGTCGGCTCATCGAGGAGCCAGATCGGCCGGGTGACCGTCAGCAGCCGGGCGAGCGCCAGCCGGCGCCGCTGGCCGGCGGAGAGATAGCCCGCCGGCAGGGCTGCGAGATGGCCGATGCCGAGCCGTTCCATGGCTGCCTCCGGACCCCGGCCGCCACCGCCGAGATAGCGGGTCCAGAAGGCGAGGTTCTCGGCCACGGTCAGCGATCCCTTGAAGGCGTCCTGATGGCCGCAATAGTGGCACTGTTCGCCGATGCTCGCCTCGGGGTCGCCGCCCTCCAGCGTGAGTTGGCCCTCCTCGATGCGCACCAGTCCGGCGATCAGGCGCAACAGGCTCGACTTGCCAGCCCCGTTCGGCCCGGTCACCTGCACAGCCTCGCCGGCATCGACGGCAAAGCCCAGGTCGGCGAAGACGATTCGGCCGCCGCGCTGGCAGGTCAGGGCATGGGCGGTCAGGCGCATCATGCCGCATTCCTCCGCGACGAAAGGGTGACCTGCGAGAGGCGATAAGCGCTTCTAACCATATGGCGGGCTGATTGGAATCCCTCTATAACGCCGCCGATCGGCCGCCGCCTCTCATGCGTGTATCGAGGGCCCAGGGTTTCAGGGCGCGACGTCGGCCTCCAGAACGAGGGGATCATCGCCATATGTCGCTCGACAGCTTCAAGGCCCGCAAGACGCTCAAGGTCGGCTCCAAGTCCTACGTCTATTACAGCCTGAAGGAGGCCGAGAAGAACGGCCTCGCCGGCATTTCGGCCTTGCCCTTCTCGATGAAGGTGCTGCTCGAGAACCTCCTGCGCGCCGAGGACGGCCGCTCCGTCACCAAGGCCGACATCGAGGCGGTCGCGGCCTGGATCAACGACAAGGGCAAGGCCGGCAAGGAAATCGCCTTCCGCCCGGCCCGCGTGCTGATGCAGGACTTCACCGGCGTGCCCGCGGTCGTCGACCTCGCCGCGATGCGCGACGCCATGAAGGCGCTCGGCGGCGACCCGCAGAAGATCAACCCGCTGGTCCCCGTCGATCTCGTCATCGACCATTCCGTCATCGTCGACGAGTTCGGCTCGCCCAAGGCCTTCAAGAAGAACGTCGATCTCGAATATGCCCGCAACGGCGAGCGCTACCGCTTCCTCAAGTGGGGCCAGCAGGCCTTCAAGAACTTCTCCGTCGTGCCGCCCGGCACCGGGATCTGCCACCAGGTGAACCTCGAATATCTCGCCCAGACCGTCTGGACGAAGAAGGAAAAGGCCGTGAAGACGGTCAACGGCAAGAAGACCACCGTCACCTACGAGGTCGCCTATCCCGACACGCTGGTCGGCACCGACAGCCACACGACCATGGTCAACGGCCTCGCCGTCCTCGGCTGGGGCGTCGGCGGCATCGAGGCCGAGGCCGCCATGCTCGGCCAGCCGCAGTCCATGCTGCTGCCCGAGGTCATCGGCTTCAAGCTGACGGGCCGCTTGAAGGAAGGCGTCACCGCCACCGATCTGGTGCTGACCGTCACCCAGATGCTGCGCAAGAAGGGCGTCGTCGGCAAGTTCGTCGAATTCTACGGCCCCGGCCTCAACAACATGACGCTGGCCGACCGCGCCACCATCGCCAACATGGCCCCGGAATATGGCGCCACCTGCGGCTTCTTCCCCGTCGACGAGGAGACGCTGAATTACCTGACGACGTCGGGTCGCAAGCCGGCCCGCATCGCCCTGGTGGAGAAATACTCCAAGGCCCAGGGTCTGTTCCGCACCAAGGCCTCGCCCGATCCGGTCTTCACCGACACGCTGGACCTCGCGCTCGACACCGTGGTGCCCTCCATGGCCGGTCCGAAGCGTCCCGAGGGCCGCGTCGCGCTGGAGGCCGTCGGTGCCGGCTTCGCCGATGCCATGGAGAAGGACTACAAGAAGGCCTCCGAGATGAGCCGCCGCGTCAAGGTGGAGGGCCGTGACTTCACCCTCGGCCATGGCGACGTGGCGATTGCCGCCATCACCTCCTGCACCAACACGTCCAATCCGGCCGTGCTCTTCGCCGCCGGCCTCCTCGCCCGCAACGCCGTCGCCAAGGGCCTGAAAACCAAGCCCTGGGTGAAGACCTCGCTCGCCCCCGGCAGCCAGGTCGTCGCCGAGTATCTGTCGAATTCCGGCCTGCAGAAGGACCTCGACAAGCTCGGCTTCAACCTCGTCGGCTTCGGCTGCACCACCTGCATCGGCAATTCCGGCCCGCTGCCGGCCGAGATTTCCAAGGCGATCAACGACAACGGCCTGATCGCCTCGGCCGTGCTCTCGGGCAACCGCAATTTCGAGGGCCGCGTCTCCCCCGACGTCCAGGCGAACTACCTCGCCTCGCCGCCCCTCGTTGTCGCCTATGCGCTCGCCGGTTCGGTCACCATGGACCTGACCAAGGAGCCTTTGGGCACCGACAAGAAGGGCAACCCGGTCTATCTCCGCGATATCTGGCCCTCCTCGCAGGAGATCAACGCCTTCATCGCCAAGAACGTCACCAAGAAGCTCTTCAAGGAGCGCTATGCCGACGTGTTCAAGGGCGACGCCAACTGGGCCAAGGTGAAGGCGCCGACCGGCCAGACCTATGCCTGGGACGACGGGTCCACCTATGTGCAGAACCCGCCCTATTTCGTCGGCATGGGCATGAAGCCGAACGCCATCAGCAACATCGAGGGCGCCCGCGTCCTCGGCCTGTTCGGCGACAAGATCACCACCGACCACATCTCGCCGGCCGGTTCCATCAAGGCAGCGAGCCCGGCGGGCAAATATCTCCTCGACAACAAGGTCGATGTCGCCGACTTCAACCAGTACGGCACCCGCCGCGGCAACCATGAAGTGATGATGCGCGGCACCTTCGCCAATATCCGCATCCGCAACCACATGATGGGCCCGAACGGCAAGGAAGGCGGCTTCACGATCCACTATCCCTCCAAGGAGGAGATGTCGATCTACGACGCCGCCATGAAGTACCGCGCCGAGAAGGTGCCGCTGGTCGTCTTCGCCGGCATCGAATACGGCAACGGCTCCTCGCGCGACTGGGCCGCCAAGGGCACCAACCTGCTCGGCGTGCGCGCTGTCATCGCCCAGTCCTTCGAGCGCATCCATCGCTCCAACCTCGTCGGCATGGGCATCGTACCCTTCACCTTCGAGGAAGGCACGACCTGGGCCTCCCTCGGCCTGAAGGGCGACGAGACCGTCACCATCAAGGGCCTTGAGACCGTCAAGCCGCGCCAGAAGATGACCGCCGAGGTCACCTTCGCCGACGGCAAGGTCAAGAAGGTGCCGATCCTCTGCCGCATCGATACGCTGGACGAGATCGAGTACTTCAAGAACGGCGGCATCCTGCAATACGTGCTGCGCGATCTTGCCGCCTAAGACTGCGGCGTGACATAGTTATCCTGACGCTATGTCACGCCATTCAGGCTCCGAAGTATGACAGGTGAAAGTCCGGCGGCAGATCCTTCGCGCACGGAAACAAAGTCCGAGCGCGTGACGAAGATTGCCAACGCGTCGACCGCTGTGGTCGGCAGCCTTATCGCTGTGGGAACGGCGGTGGGAGGGGCGGTCACGTGGTGGACAGTGTTTTTTGCCGCCCCGGCTCCGCCTAAGGAAAGTGCGCCGCCACCCTCAGCGATCATGCAGCCGCCTCAGGTGGTGATCTCGCCGACGGTGATCATTTCACCTACGGTCAATGCCGGCCATGCGACGGCACCTCCTTCCTCGCAAGATACAAGGTCTGAGACGGTCAGCGCAGCAAAGCCAGCAGTCACGTCGGGTTCGGCTGCGCCGCCACCGGCGTCACCGCCGGTCGCTGTTGCGCCGGTCGCCGCCGCTCCGATCGTCGCGGTGCCGGTGCCAGCCCCGGCGCCTGCCGTACCAATCGTGACGGCCACCCCGCCTCCTGTCGTCACGGCGGTGGCTGTGCCGGTCGCTCCACCGCCGGCGACGACCCGTGGCGACGGCCCTCGGACATTCGCGGGCTGCACCGTCCTGGGGGCGGCTCCGATCATCCGGGTCAAGCCCAATGACGTGCTCTGCTCCTCCGACGGAGCCAGCCGGATCGTCATCGAAAGCATGTCCGGCACGCGCCTCTACTATCTCGATGGCCGGAACCGACAGTTCTGCCTGTTTGGCGAGCTTTGCGGACTGAGATGGTCGGATGCGCCGCGGTTCATCGTGCGGCCGCACCGCATGGCGTCGGACGAGCCGCCGACAGTTGATCTCGTGATGCAATAGGGACAAGGGGTGCTCAATGAGACGGATTGGGATGGTCTTGCTGATGCTGCAGCTTGGAAGCGCATCGGCAGTTTGGGGACAGGGCGTTCAGCCTTCGGCGTCAGTGCCAGCTCATCCCGTACTGACCCAAAGCGACAACGCCCGTCTCATGCGCGTCGATGAAGGCATCTTTGAGCTGCAGGTCGGGCGCACAGTCGACCTGACCGACAAGAAGATCATGATCATGATCGATTCGATCCAGAATGCCGAAGACCCAACTCGGGCGCTGGTCATTTTTCGATATCCCAATAGCTCGGCCGGCTTTCGGATCGGAAGCCGCTGGAATCTGAAAGATTTTTTCAGAGAAGAGCTTCGAGACTACAAGGCGTGTTTCATTGACATTGTTCGGGTTATCGCGCCCCGGGGAGCGCCCGCGTCGGCGACCTTACGCATGGAGTGTTCCTGAGCGCCTTGTTCGCAGCCGGTTAGCCCGGTCGCGGCGGCTTGGTATGTGCCAAGCCGCCGTTGTCTTTTTGGGGATGCAGCAGGCATTCACGGCCGTTTGCGCTATTTTCACCCAACCGTGAGTAGCCTCCGGGAGGGTCGTGGGCGTAGACAACCCTCGCGGAACCGAACGGGTTCCCGAAATCGGGGCGGATTTCGATGTTGCTTGGCAGAATCTGCGGCGTGTTCGCGTGCGCCTTCATCGCTTTGGGAGGAGCGCAGGCATCGCCGCTTCAGCGTCCCACTGCCGTGGTCGAACTCTTTACCAGCCAGGGCTGCTCGTCCTGCCCGCCCGCCGACCGCTTCGTCGCCGATCTGGCCGATCGTCCTGATGTGATCGCCCTGACCCTGGCGGTCGACTACTGGGACTATCTCGGCTGGCGCGACACCCTCGCCCGGCCGATCCATGCCAAGCGCCAGAAGGCCTATGCCTATCTGCGCGGCGACCGGCAGATCTACACGCCACAGATGATCGTCAACGGCATCGGCCATGTGATCGGTTCCGATCGCCCCGCCGTCGAGCGCGTGATGGAACAGACCCGCGGCCAGGCCGGGGTGCTTGCCGTGCCGGTGACGCTGCGCATCAGCGGTGACACGATCACCATCATCCTGCCGCCGGCCAATCTCGGCCTCGGGACTGACAATCCCGCCACCGTCTTCCTGTTCGGCGTCTCGTCGCGCCAGCCGGTGGACATCACCCGCGGCGAGAACCGCGGCCAGACGATGATCTATCGCAATGTGGTGCGCTCCCACGCCATTCTCGGCGAATGGACCGGCGGCGCGCAGACCTTCACGGTCTCCCGCCGCGAACAGGTCGCGCCGGAATGCGAGCGGCTGGCGGTCCTCGTCCAGGCCGGGACGCCGCGGCGCCCGGGGGCCGTGGTCGGTGCCGCCATGATCGAGATGCCAGCCCTCGCCATTCACTGACGGCAGGCGAACTCAGGCCCGCGCCATCCACACCATGTCAGGCGCGACGATACCGGGCACGTCGTCCTCGTCGATGCGGCTGACGGCATCCACCGAGACCATCTTCTCGGCGTTGAGCGGGCAGACGCCCTGCCGCACGAGTTCGCGGCCGAGGCTCTTGCGCACATGCGCCGCCGCCGTTTCGGCGATATCGGCCTCGATGAAACGGGTCGCCGCAAAGCGCGAGCCGTTGGCGCTGTCGGTTTCTCCACGGGCGTCGCAACGATACCAGGGCATGTTTCCGTCCAATTTCCTGTTCAAGCCTCTCCCAACCACATCGACGTTGAGAGAGCGTTGAGAAGTTTGCTTAACCATTCATGGCCCATCCATGGAGCCGTGATGGGCATGGGTGGTTCGGGTGAAGGAAAAGGTTCAATGGCTGAATATGACCTGAAGGGCCGCGGCGACCTGCTGCCGCGCCGGATGCTCCTCGCCGGCGGCGGCGCGTCGCTTCTTCTCGGCGCCTGCTCGGCGCCTCCGGTGGCGGCGCCGTCCCAGCCGAGCTTCTATCGCAACCTCGCGCAGGCGGGGGCGCGCGTCGATTCCGCCATGGCCGCCGCGATGATCTCCGGCTTCCGCCGCAACAACGGCCGCAGCGCCCTGACCGTCGATCCCGTCCTGATGGCGGTGGCCGAAGCCCAGGCCACGGCCATGACCCAGGCGGACCAGGTCGGCGTGCGCACCGGCGCCGTCGGCGCCAGGCTGACCACGGCCGGCTATCGCCACCGGGCCGCTGTCGAGAACACGTCCGCCGGCTATCTCACCCTCGCCGAGGCCTTTTCCGGCTGGCGCGATTCCCCGCCCCACCGCGCCAACATGCTGAACCCCGCCGTCACCCGTCTCGGCATCGCGACGGGCTTCCGCCCGGGCTCGCGCTACCGCGTCTTCTGGGCGCTCGTTCTGGCCGAGCCTACGGCCGTCGCCTGATCGGGCAGGGTCAGACGGCGCACATGCCGCCGTCGACGCTGTACACCCCGCCGTGACAGTAACCGGCGGCATCGGAGGCGAGGAAGGCGACGAGCTCGGCCACCTCGTCGACATGGCCATAGCGTCCCTGAGGCACGGCGGCCGAGACGGCGGCACGGGCAGCCTGCACATCCGGGCTCTGGCCGGCATTGATCGAGTCCATCATGCGGCTCTCGATCGGCCCGGGATTGACCGAGACCACCCGGACGCCCCGCGGCCCGGCCTCGGCTGCAACGGACCGGGTGATGCCGATCACCGCATGTTTGGAGGCCGTATAGGCGGAAAGCCCCGGCGTCCCCTTGAGGCCGGCAATGCTGGAATTGTTCACGATGCAGCCGCTGCCCTGCCCGTACATCACCGGCAACACGTGTTTCAGGCCGAGGAACACGCCGATGACGTTGACATCGATCACCTGTCGGAACGTCGCGAGCGGATAGTCCTCGATCGGCTGGACCACGCCCTCGATGCCGGCATTGTTGAAAAAGATGTCGATCCGGCCGAAGGCGGCGCGCACCGCGGCCACGGCGTTCGCGATATCCGCCTCGACGCTCACATCCGCCGTGGCTGTCTCGAGGCGGGCGCCGGGCGGCATGAGCCCGCGCAAGGGCGCGAAATCCGTGCCCGGCCGGTCGATGGCGAAGATCGCCGCGCCGCGACGGCCCATCAGGGCGGCGGTGGCGCTGCCGATGGCGCCGGCCGCTCCGGTAATAACCGCCACCTTGCCGGCGAGCGAGATGCGTTCGGTCATGGTGAACTCTCCTCCTGCTGTCGGTCGTGGCGACAAGATTACCGAAGCGGCGGGGGGAGGTCTTTGAGCGAGAGCAACGGCTGGAGCGTGGACTCGTAAAGCGCGTTTCAGGTCAGGTCGGATCGCCCGAGGCGAGATACCAGTCCATGATCTCGCGGCCCTGCATGAACACGAGGTCCGGCCGGGAGGCCAGTTCCGCCAGCAGCGTCTCGAGAACGGCGACCCGGTGCGGAACGCCGAGAATGAAGGGGTGGATGGCGAAGGACAGCACCTTCGCCCCGCCCATCGGGCCGCTGCTCTTCGCCTCGGCGATCAGCCGGTCGGCCTGGGCGAGGGTTCGATCGAGGAACTCGCGCGCCTGATGGTGCTGGATCATCATCATCGGGATATCATTCAACTCGACCGAATAGGGCATGGTCAGCACCTCGCCCGCGGTCGTTTTCAGCCGGCAGGGCAGGTCGTCCACAACCCAGTCGCCGATATAGCGAATGCCTGCCGCGGCGAGGAGATCGGCGGTCTCCAGCGTCTCGGTGAGGCCGGGGCCGAGCCAGCCGACGATCGGCGCGCCGGTGAAGCTCGACAGCGTCTCCACCGTGCGGGCAATCATCGCCTTCTGGTCGTCGATCCGATGGGTCGGCACCTGGTGCCAGCCATGGCCCATGAACTCCCAGCCGGCCTCATGCGCTGCGCCGGCGATGCGCGGCCGGTCGATGGCGGCCCTGTAGGGGAGACGTTGTTCGGGGCGCAGGGGCTCGGTCATGGGATGACGGCTCGGTCCGGTGTCGGGAATGATGGTCGGCCCCTCGCCCCGATCACAATCTGAGGAGAGAGGGCGAGGGTCGGGGGCCGTGCGAAGACCGGAGACGGCTCAGGCCGCCTTCTTGCCGTGGTGGCTGTGCAGCTTGGCGCTCATCACGCGACGGATGTCGTTGAACTCGGGGCTCGCCACGTCGCGCGGCCGCTGCAGGAGCAGCGGATTGTCGCTCTCGATGCGGCCGGGGCCCGGCGTCATCACCACCACGCGGTCGGCAAGGAAGATCGCTTCCTCGATGGAATGGGTGACGAAGACGACGGTCAGGCCGGTGCGCTGCCAGATATCGAGCAACTCGTCCTGCAGACGCTCGCGCGTCATGGCGTCGAGGGCGCCGAAGGGCTCGTCCATCAGAACGACCTCGGCGTCATTGGCCAGCACGCGGGCGATCGCCACGCGCTGCTTCATGCCGCCGGAGAGCTGGTGCGGATAGGCGCTGGCGAATTTGCCGAGGCCGACGAGATCGATGAACTTGTCGACCGTCTCCTTCACCACCGCCTTGGCGAGGCCGCGCGAGGCCGGCCCGAAGGCGATATTGTCGCGCACCGACAGCCAGGGGAAGAGCGCATAGTCCTGGAAGACCATGCCGCGCGTCGGGTCCGGTCCCTTGATCGGTGAGCCCCACATCAATGCATCGCCCGTCGTCGGCTGTTCGAAGCCGGCGATGATGCGCAGCAGCGTGGACTTGCCGCAGCCCGACGCACCGATCAGGCAGACGAACTCGCCCTTGCGGATGGAGATGTTGGCGTCGTGCAGGGCGTTGATCGTCTGGTCCTGCAGCTTGAAGACCTTGGAAACCTGCTTGATCTCGATGATCGGCGTCTTGGATTCAGCCATGATGGGTCGGGCTCCAGGCGAGCAGGCGGTTGCCGATCATCACCACGATCCGATCGGAGAGATAGCCGGCGATGCCGATGATGATCATGCCGCAGATGACGAGTTCGGTGCGTGACAGGGTGCGCCCGTCCATGATGACGGCGCCCAGGCCCTGGGGCACGCCGGTCATCTCGCCGACCACGATGACGAACCAGGCAAGGCCGAGGCCCAGACGCAGGCCTGTGAAGATCGAAGGCAGGGCCGCCGGCAACACCACCTTGTAGAACTGGGCGTTGCCCTGGCAGCCGAGCATCGAGGCCGCCTCGAACAGTTTCGGGTCGACCGAGCGGACGCCGAAGATCGTGTTGAGGAGGATTGGATAGAAGGCACCGAGGCAGACGAGGGCGAAGGCCGAGCGCGGACCGAGGCCGAAGAGGATCATCGACAGCGGCAGCCAGGCCGTCACGGGGATGGGGCGCATCACCTGCAGGAAGGGGTCGAGCACCATCCGGGCGGTCGGGATGCGGCCGATCATGAGGCCGAGCGGCAGAGCGAACAGCGCGGCGAGGGCGAAGCCGCCATAGACGCGGCTCATCGAGGCGATGAGATGGGTCAGCAATGTGCCGGAAAAGGCGTCGTCGTAGATGCCGCCCACGGCGAAATCGATCATGTATTCGCCGACCTCATAGGGGGTCGGGATGAGGCGGGTCCAGCGCTGGGTGGTGGCGATGTGCCAGAAGGCGAGCAGCAGCGTCGGCACGATCAGCGCCAGCACCAGCGGCTTGACCCGCCCCCACGGCGTTTTCCCTACGGGCTTCTCGGTGACCAAGGCCGCCGGCGGCGGCACCGTCTCAACCAGCGCCATGGGTGCTGTCCTCTCGTGACATGCAAGCGATCGGAGGCGCCGCCCGCCATGCGGACGGCGCCGGTGCGTTCAGCCGGATCAGGCGGAGATCTCGTTGGAGAACTTCGGGTTGAGGAACTTGGCGAAGTCCGGCAGGGCGCGGATCTGGCGCAGCGACAGCATCTGCTCGGCATAGGTCCGGGCCTGGCGCAGCATGGTCTCGTCCATTTTCCAGACATATTCGACATTGTTGGCGCCGAGCGCATGTTCGACCGCGGCGCGGTTGGCGCCGAGCCGCTGAACGGTCATGTCCGCGACGGCCTGCTTGTTGGCCACCATGAACTCGACCGCCTTGCGGTGGACGCCGAGCGCCGCCTTCACCAGGTCGGGCCTGCCGGACACGGTGTCCTCATGGGTGGCGAAGATCATGTTGAGGCCGCCCATATTGGTCCCGTAGGGATATTCGACCAACTGTCCGACACCCGACGAGATCGACAGGCCCGGGCCCGGCTCGGCGCCGACATAGGCGTCGATATCGCCCCGCGACAGCATGGCGTGCATCTCGCCGAAGGGAACGCGGACCGCCGTGACGTCGCGGATCGACAGGCCCTCCATGCGCAGGCGCTCCATGATGAAGACTTCCTGGGTGGAACCCGGCCAGATGCCGACGCGCTTGCCCTTCAGGTCCTTGACGGTCTTGATGTCGGAGCCCGCCTTGGAAACGACGCCCATGCCCCTGTTGGAGAAGGCACCGACCACGACCACCGGCTCGCCGGCGGCGGCACCCAGGGTCGCCGCCGCGATGCCGAAGGCGCCGAAATCGACCGACTTGGTGACGACCGCGTTCTTGCCGTCGGTCGGGCTGTCAAAGGTGATGATCTCGATCTTGGTTCCGGCCGGCGCGAAGCGCTCGTAGAAATGCGGCGGCATGGAGTGGATGAGGCGCAGGGAGCCCATCTTGATCACGCGCTCCTGAGCGCGCAGCACGGAGGGGGCGGAAAGCGTGCCGGCAGCGAGGCCGGCGCCGATGAGGAAGTGACGGCGAACGATCATGTGGGTGACTCCGTTGGAAGGGGTTGCGGGTTGGATCCCGTCTGCTTGTGCGACCCGCCCGTCCGTCGGGCGGGGAATGCGATCAGTCATGCGGCCTGGCCTGAAAGCGCGGCGATATAGGCCCGCCAGCCGCCATGGGCGGTGATGTCCTCGGCGCCGGCGAGGCCTTCGGGTTCGACCAGAAACCCTTTCGGCATGGTGCCGTCGGCGAGCTTCAGCGTGCCGATGCCGAGCGGCGAGGGGATGGTGTCGACGAAGGTGCCGAAGCCTGCCGGCGGCAGCGCCCAGACCTCGCAGGCGATGGCCGCCCCGGTCCCTGCCGCAACCCGGATCAGGCCGGGTCGCTTCGGCGGGCCGCCGGCCAGCGCATAGAGCTTGTAGTCCGGCATCGTCTGCACGACGCGCCGGAAGCTGGCGCCCCGGCTGGCCAGTTCACCGTTCAGCGGCATGCCCGAGAGATGGGCCCCGACGACGACGATTTCGATCATGTCCGCCAAGGCGGCCTCCCGAGGCTCCTGTTGATGGGGTGCTGCATCGCCATGGCCTCTTACCGCCTCACGCTGCAGCCGGGGACGCGGCATGGCGCCGCTCGCCCGCCGCCGCGACAAAGGCTGCGCCGAGCCGGGCGAGCGCCGCGTCGCTGCCGCGCGGTCCGATCAGGGTGATCCCGGCCGGGAGCCCGTCGGCGCGGAACGGTCCCGGCACGGCGAGCGCAGCGAGATCGAGCAGGTTGACGAAATTGGTGTAGGTGCCGAGACGGCTGTTGGGGCCGATGGGATCGGCGGCGAGGTCGGCGAGGGTCGGGAAGACCGGCGCCGTCGGCACCACCAGCGCCTCGACCTGGTCCCAGACCTGTTCCGTCGCGCGCTTCAGCGCCGCCAGCCTGTAGAGCCCTTCGAAGGCATCGGTCGCGGAGAACCGCTCGGCGGCCCCGACGATCATCCGCGTCACCGGATGCACGTCGGCCGCATGGGTTGCGAGGAAGGCGCGCATCGCGGCATGGCGCTCGGCCACCCAGGGACCCTCGTAGAGCAGTTTCGCCACGGCGAAGAAGGCGGTGAAATCGATCTCGGTGGTGCTGGCGGCGAGCGGCGTCACGATGTCAAGCGCCGCCGCATAGGCATCCGCCATGGCGGCGTCGCCGAAGAACAGGCGGTCGGCGCCGCGCGGCACGCCCAGCCGGATGATCGGCGTGACCTCCGACGGCAGGTCCTGCGCCACCGGCCGCGAATAGGCGTCCTCGCGGTCGAGGCCGCGCATCACCGCATAGGCGGCGAATGCATCGTCGACGCTGTGCGCGAAGACCGAGACGCAGTCGAGCGTCCGGCAGGCCGGAAGCACGCCCCGGGTGGAGAGGGCCCCGAGCGAGGGCTTGAGGCCGACGAGGTCGTTGAGCCCGGCTGGCACCCGGCCGGAGCCCGCCGTGTCCGTGCCGAGCGCGATCGGCACGATGCCCCGCGCCACGGCGATAGCCGAGCCCGATGACGAGCCCCCTGGCACGCGCGCCGGATCGAAGGCGTTGCGCGGGATCGGATAGGGCGAGCGCACCCCGACGAGACCGGTGGCGAACTGGTCGAGATTGGTCTTGCCGATGACGAGGGCGCCGGCCGCCACGAGCTTCTCGACGACGGTCGCGGACCGCACGGGCACGCAGGAAAAGGCGGGGCATGCGGCCGTCGTCGGCAGGCCGGCAACGTCGATATTGTCCTTCACCGCGACCGGTATGCCCCAGAGCGGAAAGGCGACGGGATCGAAAGGCGGCAGGGCCGCCGCCGCCGCCGCCACATCGGCCTCGGGACGCAGGTGGATGAAGATGCCGGGATCATCCACCGCCGCGATACGACGATAGACGGCCGAAACCGTCGCCGCGACGGGCGTTCCGCCGGCATAGCCGGCATGGAGATTGGCGATCGTGGTTGCGCTTTCGCTGTACATGGATCCTGCTCGTGCGCAGGGCATGTCGCAATGCACGTGCCAAACCAGCCGTGCCCGGGCGTTCCAGGGATGCCACCGGACAGACCACCCGGGTGGTGAATATCAAGCTATTGAAAGATATTGACAAAATGGGTTCGCGGGGCACCGCGTAGAGGGGCGGACACGCATCACGCGATTGTATGCAATTACGCCGATGATCGCAAAATGTGCTCATAAAGCATGCATTTGCCTGTCATATCGCTTCCGTCGTCGCCTTGGCCAGATCGTCCCAGGCGCGGGCGGAAAGGCCGATATGCTCGCGCATGGCGGCCGCGGCGCGCGCGCTGTCGGCCCGCAGGATCGCCTGGACGACCAGGCTATGCTCGTGGTGCGACCGGGTGAGGCGGTCCCGGCCCTCGAACTGGGCGCGCCGGAACGGTGCCAGCCGGCGGCGCGTCGCGGAGGCGAGCTCGGCGAGGTAGCTGTTATGGGATCCCCGGTAGATGCTGACGTGGAAGGCGATGTTCGCTGCGCTGTAGGCGTCGAGGTCGCCGGCGCGGACCAGGACGGCCATGGACCCGTGCAACTCCTCCAGCGCCGCGCGTTCGGACCGGTTCATCTGCGCGGCGCTGAGCCCGGCGCTCAGCGCCTCCAGTTCACCCATGACGGCGAACATGTCGCGCAACTGGGCATGGTCCGGCTTGGCGACGACGGCGCCGCGATGCGGCCGGATCTCGACCAGTCCGGACGCCGACAATTGCCGCAGAGCCTCGCGCACCGGGGTGCGCGACACCGCATATTCGGCGGCGATCTGCACCTCGTCGAGGGCGGCTCCCGGCTTCAGCCGCCCGGTGACGATGGCTTCGGCGAGTCGGGTCTGGAGTTCCTCGGTGCGCGTTCCCCGCCCGCCCGGCCGGCGGGCACCCGGGTCGACGGGCAATGTCGTCGCGGTCATCTCGGGTCCGCCGTCAGGGAGCGATGGTGGGCAGGGCGATGCGGAGGGGGCCGATCTGCAGGCGCCCGTCCGTCGCCCGCAGGTTGAAGATGCGTCCGGGCTTGCCTTCGACATCCGTCGGACGGCTCGCCAGCGTCATCGCCCCGGCGGCGAGAGGGCCGAGCGTGGCGCCGAGGCCGCTCGCCTGTAGCGCCGCCTCGACATTGGCCACCCTGAGCTCGATCTCGCCGTCCGGCTTGCCCTCCGGCGTCAGGCGCAGCGTGCCCTTGGCGACCGCGACCGCCGGTCCCTGCACGAGGCGAAGCAGGACGAGGTCGATGGCCCCGCCCGCCGCCTGCCATTGCCGCACCGGCAGAATCTGAGCCCGGCTGGGGTTTCGCAGCAGCTTGCGGGCGACGAACTGAATCTCCGCGTCGACCGGCGCCATGGGGCGGACGGCAAAGGTCGCGCTCTTGAGGCTGGCGACGACATCGATGCTGACGGGGTCGGTGCGGTTCGGGCGCGTGTGCAGTTCGCCGCGCGCCGCCTTCACCAGCGTCACGCCGTCGCGCACCACCTCGAGCCCGTCGATCACCGCATTGGAACTGTCGTAGCCGCCGATCTGCAACTGGGCGGAGGCCTGGGCGAGCCGCCATGTCGCCGTGATGACCGAGGGATCCCCCTCCGTCACCACCGTCATCGGGCCGGTCCATTCGGAGATGACATGGCCCGGGCTCCAGATCTGCGAGACCACCTTCAGCGTCTCGAACCGGTAGGTCTGGTAGGGGCGCGCCTCGTCCCGCAGCTCTACCATGGGCTTGCTGCAGGTGATCTCCATGCGGAACGGATAGCCGCCGCGCGAGCGCTCGCCGCACTGGATGACCCGGCCATTGGCGGCCTCCGCCGCGAGCCATCGCTGGACGGCGTCCTCGGCGCGGCCGGCGCCCCAGGCCCAGACGGCGCTCCAGCCGGCGATGGCGATACCGACGACGGCGAGGGGCAGGATGATGGTGCGTGGTCGCATGGGCTCCGTCCGGCGGGGATGCTTGCACAGGAAGGGCTGGGTCTATAGCAGAACCTTCAGGACTCGTCCCTCACCCCGTCAAGTCGCATGCAGCATGAATCCGGCGATCTCTGGGTCTTCGGCTACGGTTCGCTGATCTGGCGACCGGGCTTTGTCTTCGTCGAGCGCCATCCCGCCCGCCTCGTCGGCCTGCACCGGTCGCTCTGCGTCTATTCCCATGTCCACCGCGGCACGCCCGAGCAACCTGGCCTGGTCCTCGGCCTTGATCGCGGCGGCACCTGCCGGGGCATGGCCTTCCGCGTCGCCGCAGCCCAGGCCGACGAGACCATCGCCTATCTGCGCGCGCGCGAACAGGCGACCTCGGTCTATCTCGAGGTCTATCGCAACGTCACGCTGGAGCGACCCGACCGGCCCCGTGTCCGCGCCCTGACCTATATCGTCGACCGCGGCCATGCCCAATATGCCGGCCGCCTGCCGCTCGACCGTCAGCTCCATATCGTCCGCCAAGGACACGGCCGTTCCGGCGCCAATCCCGACTATGTTCTCAACACCGTGAAGGCGATCGAGGAGCTCGGTTTCCGCGACCGTGACCTGCACTGGCTGGCCGGGCGGCTCTAGCCCTCCCGGCCTCTTCGGGCGTCAGGGCATTTCGCCGCGCAGCAGCTTGGGGACGTCGCCGGTGATGCCGGCGGCCTGGCGGATGAAGAAGCTCTTCAGGCCCGGCAGCCTATCGACAAGGCCGAGCCCGAGGTCGCGCACGAAACGGACCGGCTGCGAGCCGTTGGAGAAGAGCCGGTTCAGCCCGTCGGTCGTGACACCCATGACCGTCGTGTCGAAGCGCCGCCAGCGCTGGTAGCGGGCCAGCACGTCGGCTGCGCCGTGGTCCATGCCGAGTCTGGCCGCATCGGCGAGGCATTCGGCAAGCGCGGCGACGTCGCGGAAGCCCATATTGATGCCCTGGCCGGCGATGGGATGAATGACGTGGGCTGCGTCCCCCACCAGGGCCAGGCGCGGTGCCACGAAGTCGCGCGCCACCTTCAGGCCGAGCGGATAGGCCGCGGGCGTGTCGAGGAGGGAGATCTCGCCGAGGCGGTGGCCGAACCGCGTCTCGAGTTCATCGAGAAACAGTTCGCGCGGCAGCCGGCACAGCCGTTCCGCCCGGCCAGTCTCCTCGGTCCAGACGATCGACGAGCGCCGGCCCGTCAGCGGCAGGATGGCGAAAGGCCCGGCCGGCAGAAAGTGTTCTTCTGCACGGCCCTCGTGGTCATGCTCATGGCCGACCGTGCAGACAATGCCTGACTGGCCATAGTCCCAGCCGACCGTGCGGATCCCCGCGAGGTCACGCAGGCGCGAGCGTCCGCCGTCGCAGGCAACCAGAAGCGGCGTCGCGATCACCTGGCCGTCAGCCAGCGTCACGCTTGCCTCCCCCGCGCCAGCCTCGAAGGCGGCCACCGAGGAGGCCAGGAAGGTCACGCCCAGCGCCCGGGCGCGATCCTTCAGGGCCCGCGTCACCACGGCGTTCGACGCCATATGGGCGAAAGGCTCGCCGGGGGCCACCTCGCCGTCGAAGGTCAGGAAGACCGGTCGCACCACGTCGAGCGTCCGGCTGTCGGTTACCACCATGTCGAGGATCGGCTGGGCGTCCGGCGCGATGGCGTCCCAGACGCCCGTTGCCTCGAACATGCGGCGCGCCGCCGCCGCGAAGGCCGACGCCCTGCTGGACTCCGATGGCGGCGCTCCCAGCGCGGGATCGGCGACGGTGACGTGGAACGTGTGGCCGAGCGATGTTTTGAGCGCGACGGCGAGGGAAAGACCGGCGAGGCCGCCCCCGGCGATGAGAATGGCGGTGCGGGCGGGCGATGTCGGATCCTGGCTCATGACCGGGATTTAGCGGAAGTCGGGGCCCGAAGAAATCGGAACCGCATGCCGGGACGTTCACATTCGCGGATCAGGCCTGGATCGGTCCGGGCGCTCGACCGGAGAGTTTCGCCGGGGGGGCGCGCGCGACATTGATCAACGCGCAAGGCCCCTGCGCGCGCGGAGGCGATGAAACCGACCTCGCGCCGCCCCTTACCGCAAGAGCGGTCCCCGCGGATCAGCCGCGCACGGCGAGATTGACCGCCTTGGGTCCCTTGCCGCGCTTGTCGGGTTCGAGTTCGAACTCCAGTTTCTGCCCCTCGGCGAGACTTGCGAGGCCCGAACGCTGGACAGCTGAAATATGGACGAAGATGTCCTTGCCCCCATCGTCCGGCTTGATGAAGCCGTAGCCTTTCTCAGTGTTGAAGAACTTGACGGTCCCCGTCATCGACATGCCGGTCAGCCTTTCCGAATGCACTGCCGGTTCCGCACGATTGCGAACCTGCTAGAGCTCCGGATCAGCACATGTCCGCGATGCTCCGGAACCATGGTGGGACCGGATCGCCGCCAGATCCTCGCCGCCCGGATCTGAGAGCCAGAAAGAAGCGTAACTCGGATTTTTGGGACTGCACAGCCCCTTTTGGGTGAATCAGCAGGCGTTTCGCTGCGTCATCTGCGCCGATCTATATGGCGTCAAAGAAGACGTCGCGCATGGGACAGGTGATATACGCCACGTTGTAACATTTTCGTCGGTTGTGCAGACAGCAAGCCTCTCCCCACTGGGGGTCTTGAGGCAGATTGTCTCCCCGACGATCCAACTTTTGCCGGCTGCACGGCAGGTACAGGGCGGCATGGTCACCGGAGGGCCGGGCGTGAAGGGCTGGCGCTGGACGATTTCGGCTGCCGGATCTGTCGCGCGTGGCTGGGCCGCGCTCTCGCGGCCTGTGGCAAGAACGGCGCTGACGACGGCGACAACGAGGACCGCATGGCGCATGGCGAGAGCCTAGCAGGCCCGGCGCGCGCGTCCAACGCGGGAAGATTGCGGAAATGTCAGCCGCGCCCGGCGGTCAGCATGTAATTGACCGAGAGATCGGAGGTTTCGACCCAGCGGTCACGCAGAAGGTCGTAGCGCACGCCCTTGCGGTCGATGACGGAGAGGTCGTTGGCGGTCATCTCCCCCGCGAGATCGGCAGGTGTGACAAACTTGTCCCATTCGTGGGTGCCGCGCGGCAGCCAGCGCAGCACATATTCGGCGCCGACGATGGCCAGCGCGTAGCTTTTCATGGTGCGGTTGATTGTCGCCATCACCAGCAGTCCGCCGGGCTTCACCAACGCCGAGCAGGCTCTGACGAAAAGGGCGACGTCGGCCACATGTTCGACAACCTCCATCGCCAGGACGATGTCAAAGGACGCGCCCGCCGCGGCGCGTTCCTCTGCCGTCGTGCAACGATAGTCGATGTCCAGGCCGGAAAGCTTGGCGTGCAGGCGCGCCGTTTCGACATTGGTCCGGGCCGGGTCGATCCCTGTGACGCTGGCGCCCATGCGGGCGAGAGGCTCGCAGAGCAGCCCCCCGCCACAGCCGATATCGAGCACCGACAGGCCGGTAAGGGCGTCCAGGGCCGTCCGGTCGCGGCCGAACCGCTGGCAGGCCATCTCGCGGATGTGGGCGAGCCGGACCGGGTTGAACTTGTGCAGCACCCCCATCTTGCCCGTCGGGTTCCACCATTCTGCGGCAAGGCGGGAAAACTTCTCGACCTCGCCGGGGTCGAGCGTGGTGGGCGTCGGCGTCTCGGTCGGGTGCATGGGCTTCCGGTCCTCGGCAGTCGTCGGACGGACGGTCTCCCGCGTTGCCTTACATCCGATCGATGGTTATGACTACGCGCCTTTTTGACCCAAGGGGCGCCGCTGGCGCCGGATCGTTTTCAAGCCATGCCTCGCCTCGTGATGAAGTTCGGCGGCACGTCCGTCGCCAATGTCGACCGCATCAAGAACGTCGCGCGGCACGTCAAACGCGAGATCGAGGCCGGTTATCAGGTGGCCGTGGTCGTCTCCGCCATGTCCGGCAAGACCAACGAACTGGTCGCCTGGTGCAAGGAGGCCGCACCGCTTCATGACCTCGCCGAATATGACACCGTGGTCGCCGCCGGCGAGCAGGTGACCTCCGGTCTGCTTGCCATCGTCCTCAACGCCATGGGCATCAAGGCGCGCTCCTGGCAGGGCTGGCAGGTGCCGATCATCACCGATGAGGCCCATGCTGTGGCGCGCATCGCCGACATTCCCGCCACCCATCTCGATGCCGCCTTCGCCCAAGGGGAAGTAGCGGTCATTTCCGGCTTCCAGGGCGTCTCGCGCGAGACGAACCGCATCGCGACGCTGGGGCGCGGCGGCTCCGACACTTCCGCCGTCGCCGTCGCCGCGGCCATCCGCGCCGAACGCTGCGACATCTACACCGACGTCGACGGGGTCTATACGACCGACCCGCGCATCGTCCCGAAGGCCCGCCGCCTCGACAAGGTGGGCTTCGAGGAAATGCTGGAAATGGCCTCGCTGGGCTCGAAGGTCCTGCAGGTCCGCTCCGTCGAGCTTTCAATGATCCATGGCGTGCGCACCTATGTCCGCTCGTCCTTTGACGATCCCGAGAACCCGCAACTGGGCACTCTCATCTGCGACGAGGAGGAAATCGTGGAAAAGCAGGTCGTGACCGGCATCGCCTTCTCGAAGGACGAGGCCCAGGTCAGTGTGCGCGCCGTCGCCGACAAGCCGGGCGTGGCCGCCGCGATCTTCGGCCCGCTCGCCGAGGCCAATATCAATGTCGACATGATCGTCCAGAACGTCTCGTCCGACGGCGCGACGACGGACATCACCTTTACGTGTCCGGGTGCCGATCTCGAGCGGGCGCGCCACGTCCTGATGGAGGCGCGCCAGGCCATCGGCTTCAAGGCGCTGGAAACCGCCTCTGACGTGGTCAAGGTCTCCTGCATCGGTGTCGGCATGCGCTCCCATGCCGGTGTTGCGGCAAAAGCCTTCCAGGCGCTGGCCGACAAGGGCATCAACATCCGCGCCATCACCACCTCGGAGATCAAATTTTCCGTGCTGATCGACGCCGCCTATACCGAACTGGCCGCACGCACCCTCCACACGCTCTACGGTCTCGACAAGGCCGGGTGATCATCATCGCCGGGGTCGCCCCCCGGCGGCCCGTCCGCCAGCGGCCCCTGGGCGGCCTTGCGGCCGGCAGGGTGCCTGCGACCGGCTTTGCAAACCGTCACCACCACCTTAATGGTGGATTCTGCGGCAGAGGCTCGCCGCGTCTTATGCTCAGGAACGGGCTCACCGCCCAGATCGTGACGATGCCGATGCGCTCCGCATTCGGCGGTCCGCGCCTCCTGCTCCGCCGCCTCCGCGAGGTGATGGCGGAGCAGATTTCGGCGCAGGAACGCCTCGACAAGATCGTGGTTCTGATCGCGGCCAACATGGTGGCCGAGGTCTGCTCGGTCTATGTCCTGCGCGTCGACGCGACGCTCGAACTCTATGCGACCCAGGGCCTCAACCGGGAAGCCGTCCACCTCACCGTGATGCGCGCCGGCGAGGGCCTGGTCGGCCTGGTGGCGCAGACCGCCGAATCCCTCAATCTGTCTGACGCCCAGGAGCATCCCTCCTTCGCCTTCAAGCCGGAAACGGGCGAGGAGATCTTCCACTCCTTCCTCGGCGTGCCGATCCTGCGCGGCGGCAACACGCTCGGCGTCCTCGTCGTGCAGAACCGCGCCCACCGCAAATATGAGGAAGACGAGGTCGAGGCGCTGCAGACGACCTCGATGGTGCTGGCGGAGATGATCGCCTCGGGCGAGCTCTCCGCACTCGCCCCGCCCGGCCAGGAACCCGCCGCCCGTCGCCCGCTGCATCTGCCGGGCGAGGGCCTGGCGGAGGGCGTCGGCCTCGGCCATGTCGTCCTGCACGAGCCGCGCATCCAGGTCACCAAGCTCATCGCCGATGATCCGGCCCGCGAACTCCTGCGCATCGAGGCGGCGATCGAGTCGCTGCGCGCGGAGATCGACCACATGCTGGACGCCGAGGATGTCGCCCGCGGCGGCGAGCACAAGGACATCCTCGAAGCCTATCGCATGTTCGCCCATGACCGCGGCTTCGTGCGCCGTCTGAAGGAGGCGATCGGCACCGGCATCACGGCCGAGGCGGCCGTCGAGCGCGTCCAGTCGGACAACCGTGCCCGCATGATGCGCCAGACCGATCCCTATCTGCGCGAACGGATGCATGATCTCGACGATCTCGCCAACCGGCTGATGCGCCAGCTCACCGGTGCCAAGGGCGAGGTGCGGATGGAGCTGCCCGACAACGCCATCGTCGTGGCCCGTCACATGGGGCCGGCGGCGCTGCTCGACTACGACCGCACCAAGCTGCGCGGCCTTGTCCTGGAGGAGGGTGGCGCGACCAGCCACGTCGCCATCGTCGCCCGTGCCCTCGGCATCCCCACCGTTGGCCAGGCCGAGAACGTCACCAGCCTTGCCGATCCCGGCGATGCCATCATCATCGACGGGGCCACCGGCGAGGTGCATCTCAGGCCGACCGGTGACGTCGAGAGCGCCTATGCCGAGAAGGTGCGGTTCCGCGCCCGCCGTCAGGCGCAATATGCCGCCATCCGTCACCTGCCGGCGGTGACGCGCGACGGCGTCGAGATCAAGCTGAACCTCAATGCCGGCCTGATGGTCGACCTGCCCTTCCTGGAGGAGACCGGTGCCTCGGGCATCGGCCTGTTCCGCACCGAACTTCAGTTCATGGTGGCCAACGCCCTGCCGCGCATCGCCGAGCAGCTCGACCTCTACCGCAAGGTGCTCGACGCCGCCGGCAGCCGTCCCGTGACCTTCCGCACCCTAGACATCGGCGGCGACAAGGTGCTGCCCTACATGGACGTCATCCAGGAAGAGAACCCGGCCCTGGGCTGGCGCGCCATCCGCCTCGGCCTCGATCGCCCCGGCCTGCTGCGCAGCCAGATCCGCGCCATGCTGCGCGCCGGCGCCGGTCGCGAGGTGCGCATCATGTTCCCGATGGTCGCGGCCATCGAGGAGTTCGATGCCGCCAAGGCCATCGTCGAGCGCGAGCTGACCCATCTGCGCCGCCATGACCACCGCATGCCCGAACGGGTCCAGGTCGGCGTCATGGTCGAGGTACCGGCCCTGTTGTTCCAGCTGGACGAGCTCCTGCCGCGGGTCGACTTCCTGTCGGTTGGTTCCAACGACCTCGTCCAGTTCATGTTCGCGGTGGATCGCGGCAATAACCGCGTCGCCAACCGTTTCGACGTGCTGACACCGCCCATCCTGCGCGCCCTCCGCAGCCTCGCCCGCAAGGGTCGCGAGCATGGGAAGTCCGTCACACTCTGCGGTGAGCTCGCCTCCCGGCCGCTGGAGGCCATGGCGCTGGCCGGCCTCGGCTACCGGTCGCTGTCGCTTTCGCCGGCCGCCATGGGCCCGGTGAAGTCCATGCTGCTCGACCTCGACCTCTCGCGCTTTGCCGCGCTGCTCGACGATCTGATCGACCAGCCGCGCCAGGGCCAGTCGATCCGCCAGCGCCTGCGCGACTTCGCCGAAGCCGAGGGCGTGAGCCTCTGATGCTGCCGCTCGCCAAGCTTCAGGCCCTGGTCGTGCGGCGCGACCTCGTCGAGGCCGAGCTTTCCGCCGGCGTCGAGGGCGATCGCTATGTGACCCTGTCGCGCGAGTTCTCCGAACTGACGCCGGTGGTCGAGGCGATCAATGCCTGGCGCGCCGCCCGGGCCGAACTCGCCGACATCGAACAGCTCCTCGCCGATCCCGCCACTGACCGCGACATGGCCGACCTCGCCCACGAGGAGAAGCCGGCGCTGGAGGCGCGCGTCGCGACGCTGGAGCACCAGCTCCGCCTCGCCCTCCTGCCCAAGGATGCGGCCGACGCGAAGAACGCCATCCTCGAGATCCGCGCCGGAACGGGCGGCGATGAGGCCTCGCTCTTCGCCGGTGATCTGTTCCGCATGTATGAGCGCTATTCCGCCCTGCAGGGCTGGGCCATGGAACTCATCTCGGCCAGCGAGGGGACGGTCGGCGGCTTCAAGGAGATCGTCGCCGAGATCCGCGGCGCCGGGGCCTATGCGAAACTGAAGTTCGAGAGCGGAGTCCACCGGGTCCAGCGCGTGCCGGCGACCGAATCCGGCGGCCGGATCCATACCTCCGCAGCGACCGTCGCCGTTCTCCCCGAGGCCGAGGAGGTCGATGTCGCGATCAACGACGACGATCTCCGGATCGACGTGATGCGGGCCCAGGGCGCCGGCGGCCAGCACGTCAACAAGACCGAGTCGGCGGTGCGCATCACCCATATTCCCACCAACACCGTCGTGCTGGTCCAGGACGAGCGCTCGCAGCACAAGAACCGCGCCCGCGCCATGGCCATCCTGCGCTCGCGTATCTTCGACGAGGAGCGCCGCCGCCTCGCCGCCACGCGGGCCGAGGACCGCCGCCTCCAGGTCGGCTCGGGCGACCGGTCCGAGCGTATCCGCACCTATAATTTCCCGCAGGGGCGGGTGACTGACCATCGGATTGAACTGACCCTCTACAAGCTGCCGGAGATCATGGCCGGTACCGCCCTCGGCGAGATCATCGACGCCCTCATCGCCGATCACCAGGCCGGGCTTCTGGCGCTGGACAGCGCGGCGTGATCCCGTCCGGCACCAACCTTGCCATGGCGCGGCGCCTCGCCGCCGAACGGCTGGCGGCCGCCGGTATCGAGGCGGCCGCCAGCGAGGCGCGCATCCTGCTGCGGCTGGCCACGGGCCTCGACCCGGCCCTGCCGGGTGCCGCCGCCGGCACGTGCCTCGACCCGGCGCAGCGTGACCGCATCGAGGCGCTCATCGCCCGCCGCCTCACCCGCGAGCCGGTGGCCCGGATCATTGGGACGGGCGCCTTTCACGGCCTCGACCTGGCGCTCAACGCGGCCTGCCTGATCCCCCGCGACGATACCGAGGCGCTGGTGGCCGCGGCGCTGGACCTGCTGCCGGCCGATGCTCAGGCCCGGATCCTCGACCTCGGCGTCGGGCCCGGCACCGTCCTGCTCGCAATCCTCAGTGAGCGCCCCGAGGCCTCCGGTCTCGGCATCGACCTTTCGGCGCAGGCGCTCGCGGCAGCGCGCGACAATGCCCGTGCCCTCGCGCTCGCGGACCGCGCGGCTTTCGCCGAGGGCCGCTGGACCGAAGGCCTCGACGGTCCCTTCGATCTGATCGTTTCCAACCCGCCCTACATCCCGTCGGCTGACTGTGATGGCCTCGAACCGGAGGTCGCACTGCACGACCCGCGCCTCGCCCTCGATGGCGGCGCGGACGGGCTCGATGCCTATCGTGCCATCTTTGCCGATGCCGGCCGGGTGCTGGTCCCGGGAGGCCATGTCGCGGTCGAGATCGGCATCGGCCAGGCCCCTGACGTCGCCGGTATCGCCCGCGCTTGCCGGTTCCGGCTGACACGCCTCATCTCAGACCTCTCCGGCATTCCGCGGGCGCTGGTCTTCGCCGCCGGCTGAGGCGGGGCACCGCCCCGCCCGGTCGCCGCAAGGTCGTCGTTGCCGACCCCGACAAAGCAAAACCCCCGGCCTTGTGGCCGGGGGTTGTCGGATCGGAGTGCCGGATCGGTCGTCGGACTTATTCCTCGCGCTGGCCGAGCAGAGCCATCAGGAACTGGAACATGCCGACGAAGTTGATGTAGAGCTGCAGCGCGCCGAAAATGGCGGCCTTCTGCACCATCGAACCGTCATTCGCATAGGCCAGGCTGTAGATGTACTCGTTCTTGATGTTCTGCGTGTCATAGGCGGTGAGGCCTGCGAAGATCAGAACACCGACCACCGAGATGATCCACTGCAGCATGGTCGACGGCGTACCGGTGAAGGCGGCGATGCCGATATTGACCAGCATGGCGATGATCAGGCCGAAGAGACCCATCATCAGGAACGTGCCCATGCCCGAGAGGTCGCGCTTGGTCGTGTAGCCATAGAGCGACAGCGCACCGAAGGCGGCCGCAGTGATGAAGAACACGCGGGCGACCGAGGTGTGGGCATAGACCAGCAGGATGGTCGTCAGCGAGACGCCGACAAGCGCCGCATAGATCCAGAAGGTGATCTGGGCCGCGGGGGCGCTCAGCCGGTCGGCGCGGAAGGAGAGCAGCATCACCACGCCGAGCGGTGCGAGGATGACGACGAACTTGAACCAGCTGGCGAACAGGAAGGCGCCGAAGGGCGTCAGGAACTGGCCGCCGGACACCCGCATGGCGCCGCGCGCCGTCTGCTGGGCGAGCGAAGCGTCACCGGTGACCGAGAGCATGTAGATGCCCAGGGCGGCCATGCCGGTGATGGCCAGGCCGATCATCATGTAGTTGTAGACGCCGACCATGTAGGAGCGAAGGCCCTGGTCGATCTGGGCCTGCTGAACGGCCGTTGGCTGGCCATAACCGTAGCCGCCATAGGCCTGGGCATTCGGATCGTAGTGCGACATGGAAGAACCTCTGGCTTTCCCCTAAAAGACGGACCCTGGTCAGGATCTGTCATCCGCTACCCAATATGGCTGAGGACATGACGGAAACAAGACCCCGACCCGCTCCGGACCAGCATTGGTGAGGCTTCGCGTCCCTTTGTCGCAAGTCCTCACATGGCCGGGGACAGGACTGTCACCGTCCTGTTTCATTCACATGTTGCGCAGAACCGGAGCGGGTTTTTCGCCCAGCGCCCGCCAGGTGCCCACCAGGCCGAAGCCGACGGTGAGCACGATGGCCAGCACGATGATCCCCAGCGCCTGCAACGGCGCGAAGGCGAAGGGGATGGTCATCACCTGGGTCGTCACCACCCAGGCGGCGACGCAGCCGGTGGCGAGGCCGAACAGCGCCGTTACCGTGCCGAGCAGTGCATATTCCAGCGCATAGGTCCGGATCAGCATGGCCCGTGGTGCCCCGAGGGTCTTGAGGATGACTGCATCATAGACCCGGGCCCGGTGGCCGGCGGCGAGCGCGCCCGCCAGCACCAGGATGGCCGCCACCAGCGTCACGATGCTGGCACCGCGAATGCCGGTGGCGATCTGTGTCGCCAACTGGCCGACTGCCTCCAGTGCATCCTTGACCCGCACCGTGGTGACCGCCGGGAAAGCGGCCGCCACCTGCTGGAGGAGTGCGATCTCCTCGGCCGCCGAGGCGGGCTGGCGGTAGGTCAGGGTGGCGAGATGGGCATGCGGCGCTGCCCTGAAGGTGTTTGGCGAGAAGACGACAATGAAATTGATCCCGAGATTGTCCCACTGGATGTGTCGGAAATTGGCAATCCGTGCGGTAATGTTGCGTCCCAGCACGTTGACGGTCACCTCGTCGCCAAGGTTCAGCCCGAAGCCGCGGCCCATGCGCTCGTCGAAGGAGACCAGCGGCGGGCCGTTATAATCTGCCGGCCACCAGTCGCCGGAGGTGATGCGGGAGTTGCGCGGCAGGCTCTCCGCATAGGTGATGCCGCGATCGCCGCGCAGCGCCCAGGCAATGTCGTCGCCGGCACGGATCTCCTCGACCGGCCGGCCGCCGAGGCGGACGAAGCGGCCGCGCAGCATCGGGACCCGGTTGAGGTCGGCACCCGGAGCCTTGTCGGCGATGAAGGCGTCGAAGCGGGCGGCCTCGGCATTGACGATGTCGACGAAGAAGAAGGACGGCGCCCGGTCCGGCAGCGCCTCCTCGATCTGGCGGCGGAAGCTGGCATCCACGAGGGCGATGACGGCGAGCAGGGTCAGGCCGAGGCCGAGGGAGAGCACCACGGAGGGGGTGAGCGCGCCGGGCCGGTGCAGGTTGGCGACGGCCAGCCGGAGGCTGGTGCGGCGCGAGTGCGGCATCCGGGCGGCCAGCGCCATGATGCCGGCCGCCACCAGCCGCAGCGCGATGAAGATGCCGGCGGCACCCGCCATGAAGCCGAGGGCGAGGCGCGGATTGAACGAGGTCGCGACCGACAGGCCGACGAGCACGACCAGCGTGGCGGCCACCAGGGCGAGGTAGCGCGGCCGCGGCCAGCGCCGCTCGCCGTCGACCGTGTCGCGGAACAGCGCCGACACCGGCACGTCATGGGCCCGGCCGAGCGGCCAGAGGGCGAAGGCGAGCGCCACCAGCAGGCCATAGGCGGCCGCCGTTGCCAGCTCGCCCGGTTGGACGCCGGTGGCGACCGGGATCGGGATTGCCGCACCGAAGGCCGCCACCACGGCCGCCGGCAGGATGGCGCCGACCGCCAGCCCGATCGCCGTGCCGACGAGGGCGAGGAGCCCGACCTGTGTGAGCGTCGCCGCGAAGACCATGCCGCCGGTGGCGCCGAGCGCCTTCAGCGTTGCGATGTCGTCGCGCTTGCGGTCGACGAGGCTCGCCACCGCATTGGCGACGCCGACCCCGCCGACCAGCAGCGCGGTCAGCCCGACCAGCGTCAGGAACTGCGAGAAGCGCTCGATCTGCGTCGTCAGCTGCGGCGAGGCGTTCATCCGTGTGCGGATCTCGAAGCCGGCATCGGGATAGCGCGCCCGGATATCGGCGACGACCCGCCGCAGGTCGGCATCGGTCGCCTGGCTCGAGCCGAGATCGAGCTGGTACATCCAGCGGATCAGCGATCCCGGCTGGATCAGTCCGGTCTGGCGGAACGTGTCGAGCGACAGCAGGAGGCGCGGGCCGAAGCCGAGCCCGCCGGCGAGCCTGTCGGGCTCGCTGCGGATGACGCCGGCGATCCGCACCGGCAGATCGCCGAGCACGATGGAATCGCCGACCTTGACGTCGAGACGGGCCAGCAGCGCCGGCTCGACCAGGACGCCCGCCCGTCCGTCGACGACGGCGAGGGCCTCGGGCGTGCTGAGGGCCGGCTCGGTCTCGAGCCTGCCGACCAGCGGATAGAGGCCGGGATCGACGGCCTTGATCTCGACCAGGGAGGACTTGGCGGCATCGCCCACCGCCGGGGTACGGGCCATGGCGCGCGTCGTCGCCATGGTGGCGACCACCCCGCGCTCCGCCAGGGCCTGGACGATCGCCTCCGGCAGTTCGCGGTGCAGCACCTGGAAGGAGGCGTCGGCGCCGAGGATGACGCGGCCCTCGCGCGCGAGGCCCTCCACCAGCCCGCGCGCGAAGGAGCCGACGCCGGCGATGGCCGCGACGCCGAGCGCGATGCAGGCGATGAAGGTGCCGAAGCCCCTGAAGCCACCGCGCAGGTCCCGCAGGCCGAGGCGGATGGCGGTGGGCAGGCGGCGCGGCCGTGCGACGAAGCCGCTCACGCCACCCGCTCCGCCGCGCGGCTGTCCTCGACGATGACGCCCGAGCGCAGGCGCACGACGCGGTCGCAGCGTTCGGCCAACGCCCGGTCATGGGTGACGAGAACCAGCGTCGCGCCGCGTTCGGCCTGTTTGGCGAACATCAGGTCGATGATGGTGCGGCCGGTGGCCTCGTCGAGATTGCCGGTCGGCTCGTCGGCGAAGAGGATGTCGGGGCGAACCGACAGGGCGCGCGCCAGCGCGGTGCGCTGCTGCTCGCCGCCGGACATCTGCGTCGGGTAGTGGTTGAGGCGGGTGCCGAGGCCGACCGCGTCCAGCTCGTCGGCGGCCCGGTCGAAGGCATCCGGCGCTCCCGCCAGCTCCAGCGGCACGGCGACGTTCTCCAGCGCGGTCATCGTCGGGATGAGGTGGAACGACTGGAAGACGATACCCGCATGGCGGCCGCGGAAGCGCGCGAGGGCGTCCTCGTCCAGACTGGTGATGTCGGTTCCCGCCACCGTCACGCGGCCGGAATCGGGTCGCTCCAGGCCGGCCATCACCATGAGGAGGGTCGACTTGCCCGAGCCGGACGGACCGACGAGGCCGACCGACTGTCCCGCCGCGATCGACAGCGACAGGTTTTTCAGGATGTGGACACGCGAGGCGCCGCGCCCGAGCGAGAGTTCGACCGTGTCGATGACGATGGCGTCGGGCGCCCGGAGGGGCGTTTCGGTCGGCATGGGCATGATGTCGGTCGCTCGTCTCGCGCCGCGCATTGCGGCATTGCACCTAAGACCCTAGATGGCAACGGCAGCAGGCTTTGGAAAGGGAAACCTCGTGCGACAGTTCGTGATCGGCCTGACCGCCCTGGTCCTGGCCCTGTCCGGCGCGCCGGCTGGCGCTCAACAGGCGCGACCCGTCAGCATCGTCGCCCTCGGTGACAGCCTCACCGCCGGCTACGGGCTGGGTCCCGCCGAGGCCTTTCCGGTGCGGCTCCAGGCGGCGCTGCGGGCCAGGGGCCATGCCGTCACCGTCGAGAATGCCGGCGTCTCCGGCGATACCTCCTCCGGCGGCCTCGAGCGGCTCGACTGGGCGGTGGGCGATGGCGTCGACGCCGTCATCGTCGAACTCGGCGCCAACGATGCCCTGCGCGGCATCGATCCGGCGGTCACCCGGCGCAATATCGACGCGATCGTCACCCGCCTGAAGGCGCGCGGCATCACTGTTCTCCTGTCCGGTATGGTGGCGCCGCCCAATATGGGCAGCACCTTCGGGGCGGCCTTCAATCCGATCTTCCCGGACCTTGCCGCCAAGCACGGTGTGCTTTTCGACCCCTTCTTCCTCGACGGGGTCGCCGGCGAGGCGGGCCTGAATCTCGCGGACGGCATGCACCCCAATGCCAAGGGCGTCGACGTCATCGTCCGGCGCATCCTGCCGAAGGTCGAGGACCTGATCGCACAGGTACGATCTCGCCGCGGTGGTTGACCGGCGGGTTTTCCCTTCCTAACCACGGCCGTCCTCCCCGCAGCGATCGGCGCACAGCATGCAGACCCGTCCCCTCGGCCGCACCGGCCTCGACGTCACCGCCCTGTGCCTCGGCACCATGACCTTCGGCGAGCAGAACACCGAGGCCGAGGGCCATGCCCAGATGGACTATGCCGTCTCGCGCGGCGTGACCTTCTTCGACACGGCGGAAATGTATGCGGTGCCGCCGAAGGCCGAGACCTATGGCGCCACCGAGCGGATCATCGGCACCTGGCTGAAGAAGCACGGCCGCCGCGACGACATCATCCTCGCCACCAAGGTCGCCGGCGCCGGCCCCATGACATGGCTTCGGCCCGATGGCGCGGCGACGCGGCTGACGCGCGCGCAGATGCAGACCGCGCTCGACCAGAGCCTGAAGCGGCTCGGTACCGACTACATCGACCTCTACCAGCTCCACTGGCCGGAGCGCGCCGCGCCCTTCGGCGCCAATCCGACGCGCTTCGACCCCGAGGGCTGGGCGCCGCGCGCCGACGACACGACCATCGGCGAGCAGCTCGACGTCCTCGGCGATTTCGTCAGGGCGGGGAAAGTGCGCTTCATCGGCCTGTCGAACGAGAGCGCCTGGGGCACCATGACGTTCCTGAAGGAGAGCCAGAAGCGCGACCTGCCGCGGGTGCAGAGCGTGCAGAACGCCTATCACCTGCTCAACCGCACCTACGAGACCGCGATGGCGGAGATCGCCTTGCGGGAACAGGTGGGGCTGCTTGCCTATTCGCCCCTCGCCCAGGGCTTCCTGACGGGGAAATATCTCGACGGTGCCCGCCCGCCGGGCGCGCGCGTGACGCTCTTCGACCGCCAGCAGCGCTACCAGAAGCCTGGCTCGGAGGCGGCGATCCGGGACTATGTTGCCATCGCGCGCGAGGCCGGCCTTGACCCCGCGACCCTGGCCATCGCTTTCGTCGCCAGCCGCCCCTTCGTCACCTCGACCATCATCGGCGCGACCTCCATGGCCCAGTTGAAGACCGCCATCGACGCCGGCGAGACGATCCTCTCTCCCGACACCCTCGCGGCCATCGACGCCGTCCACCAGCTCAGGGGCAACCCGGCGCCCTGACGGTAGGGATGCCGGCCGAGAAACCGCTTGGAATCCAGCTTGCGACCAGTTAAACAATCGAACACAAGATTCGTTGCGGCCCGGGGTCATATCCGCGCATCGAACACAACAGCAAACAGGTCTGGTGGGGTTTGGCACGTCGGAGCCAGGGCGCGAGGGGCGCCATGATCCGATCCCGAATGAAGGACGAGGCGCGCGCGAGGCGCGAAGGGCGGGATGGTCAGCCGTCGCCCTGAACCCTGAAGATCGTTGAACTGCCGGACGCGGCAAGGCCGGGCGCGAGATGCCTGCGAGGTCTGTCTGCGCTCCGCCGAAGGATCCGGATGCATCGCTTGGACGCGTGCTCCGCTTGAGGAGGTCGATAAAGGACCGACATGAGAAACAGCAACAACAAGCGCATGCGTGGCCGCAACAATCGCGGCGGCGGCAAGGGCCCCAATCCGCTCTCCCGAAGCTACGAGTCGAACGGGCCCGACGTGAAGATTCGCGGGACCGCCCAGCACGTCGCGGAGAAATATCTGCAGCTGGCGCGCGATGCCCACTCATCCGGCGATCCCGTATCCGCCGAGAGCTATCTCCAGCACGCCGAGCATTATTTCCGCCTCATCGCCGCTGCCCAGGAGGCGCTGCGCCAGCAGCAGGCGCCCCGCATCGAAGGCCAGCAGGTCGAGGATGACGGCGAGGACGACGACGACGACGATTTCGCCTCGCCCTTCGACAAGCGCTTCGAATCCCCGGTCCAGGCCAAGCCCGAACTGCCGCCCCAGCCGCCGCGGGATTTCGCCGGCGGCCAGCCGCGCGACTATCAGGGCCAGCGCGATTTCCAGGGTCAGCGCGACTTCCAGGGCCAGCGTGATTTCCAGGGGCAGCGCGACTTCCAGGGGCAGAATCGCGATCGCGATCGCGATCGCGACCGCGACCGTGACCGTGATCGCGACCGTGATCGCGACCGGTTCCCCGGTGGCGGCCAGCGCTTCCCGGATCGTCAGGACCGTCCTGATCGCCAGGACCGCCCTGATCGCCAGGACCGTCTCCGCCCGCAGCCTGACGTGGTGGCCGGTGATCAGCCCGACATTGCCGGGTCCGGACCGGATGCCGAGGGGGGCATGCCCCGCGACGGGCAGCGTCCCTATGAGAGCCGGCGCGAGCGCTTCGAGCGCCGCCGCGCCGAGCGTTTCGCCGAGCGGCAGGCCCGGCGCGAGCCCGGCAGCTTCGAAGGCGATGGTCCTGATGCCGACCAGGGCCCTCCGTCCCAGCCGGCGCCGGCCCGGCGCGAGGAAGAGGCGGGTCTCGGCCTGCCCTCCTTCATCACCGGCGGCGCGGCCGTCGTCCCGGCCGCCGCAGCTGCCGAGGAACGGGAGGCGCCCGCCCCCCGTGTCCGCAAGCGCCGCACGCCGCGCGTCGAGGATGATCCGGCGGCTCCCGCCGGCGAGAAGACCCCCGCTGCCGAGTGATCGCCACACGGGCGAGGTTCAGGGGGCGCGCTGCAGGGCGCGCCCTCATGCGTTCGGGGACCTTGCCCTGAGCCGGCGGGAACGCTAGAGCGCGCAAACGCTCTGAACGGGGACACATTTCCATGGCGACGCACAAGCTTCTCATCCTGCCCGGCGACGGCATCGGCCCGGAGGTAATGGCCGAGGTCGAGAAGGTCGTCGCCTGGTTCGGCAAGCAGGGCGTCGCCGGCTTCGAGACCGAGCGCGGCCTGGTCGGCGGCAGCGCCTACGACGCCCATGGCGAGGCCATTTCCAACAGCGACATGGCGCTCGCCCAGGCGGCCGATGCTGTGCTGTTCGGCGCGGTCGGCGGTCCCAAATGGGCCGACGTGCCCTATTCCAAGCGCCCCGAGGCCGGCCTGCTGCGCCTGCGCAAGGATCTCGGCCTCTTCGCCAACCTCCGTCCCGCCATCTGCTTCCCGGCGCTGGCCGCGGCCTCCTCGCTGAAGCCGGAAGTGGTGGAAGGGCTCGATATCCTCATCGTCCGCGAGCTGACCGGCGGCGTCTATTTTGGCGAGCCGAAGGAGATCGTGACGCTGGAGGACGGTCAGCAGCGCGGCATCGATACGCAGGTCTACACGACATCCGAGATCGAGCGCATCACCCGCGTCGCCTTCGAACTGGCGAAGACCCGCCGTAACAAGGTCTCCTCGGCCGAGAAGCACAATGTCATGAAGACCGGCGTCCTGTGGAAGCAGGTGGTGACGCGGGTTCACAAGGCGGAATTCGCCGATGTCGCGCTCGAGCACGTCCTCGCCGACAATTGCGCCATGCAGCTGGTCCGCTGGCCCAAGCAGTATGACGTCATCGTCTGCGACAATCTGTTCGGCGATATTCTCTCGGACGTCGCGGCCATGCTGACCGGCTCGCTCGGCATGCTGCCGTCCGCCTCGCTCGGCGCCGAGGACCCGGTCTCCGGCAAGCGCAAGGCGCTCTATGAGCCGGTCCACGGTTCGGCGCCGGACATTGCCGGCACCGGCGCGGCCAATCCGATCGCCACGATCTCGTCCTTCTCGATGGCCTTGCGCTATTCGTTCAAGGCGATCGAGGCCGCCGACATGCTCGACAAGGCGGTGACCAACGTCCTGGCCTCGGGGCTGCGCACGGCGGATATCCGCTCGGACAACACCCATGTGGTCGGCACCGTCGGCATGGGCGACGCCATCATCAAGGAACTCCAGCACCTGGCGGGCTGACGGCCAGCCCGCGGCGCGGGGAGGACCGTCCCGCGCCGGGCCTCAGGTGCGGAAGTCGATATTGATCCCGGGCTTGGTCATCTGCTTGGGCTGTTTCGACGTGCCGATCGTGGCGGCGAAGCCCTCGAGCCGCGAGAGATGCTGGCGGGCTTCCGGTGAGAGCGTCACCGTGACATTCGCGGTCCGCATGCGCGGCGCGGAATCGGCGGGCCTGACGGCGCTCGCGGAAGACTGGCCGCCAGCAGCGCGGTCGCCCGTCTGGCCGATTCCGCCCGTTCCGATCTGACCGATGGCCATCCCTGCCTCCCCGTCAATGATGACGGGGACAGTGCCGAAACATGGTTAACCGGAGGTAAAGATCCTGCGCAGGACCGGCACGCGTCGGCTCACAGGCGGTTGAGGCGGAGCGGCATCGGCCGGCCGCCCCGGTCGGAAGCAACAGGGCTGGCGGGGGCCGTCGCGGCCGCAGCGCTGCAGGGAAGGCGCGCCAGTTCCGCCCGGGCGAAGAGGGCGGCGATGGCGGCGTCGCGGACCCCGACGGTGAAGAGCCGATCGACGAAGCAGGAGGCATCCTGGCGGTTGACGATCTCCGGACCGCCGTTGCAGACCCACCCGGTCAACCGGATGCCCGCCTCGCCGTCGCGCAGGGCAAAGCCGAGGCAGGCCTTGCTGCCCTCTTCGCTCTCCAATGTCATGTCGGCCGTCGCCATCGGCCCGAACTTGGTCGCCAGCGGCAGCGGATTGGCGTTGATCGTCGCCGACAAGCCGAGATCGCTGAGGACCGCAGCCAGGTCGGCGGCCGGTGTCGCGGCGGGGACATCGCTGCGGTCGATCACCAGCGCCGCATGGCGGCGGGCGTCCTCGGCGAGGCCGAAGCGGAAGACTTCCCGGGCGAGTCCGTCGGAGCGCCGGAACAGGGAGACGTCCTGGCCAAGCGGCCGCCAGCGCGGTGCGTCGACGTCGAAGCCGGCATGGCGCGCCGTCACCGCCCGCCAGACGGGCAGGGCGTCGGCGGCGTCATCGGCGGCGATCGAGGGGCGGATGGTCTCGGTCGGCGCCGGTGACCCACCGGCAAGGCCCCAGAGCAGCGCCACGGGCAGGCTCGCCATGACCGCGAAGGCGCACAGGGCCAGCAGCGCAGGCGTTGTCCGCCGGTCCGGCAGCCTGACAGCCTCTCCCACCGTAGTGCGCACCCGTGTCCTCCCTGCGACAGCAGGCAGTGTCACCGACAGCCGGAGAGGACCGGGTTGACCGACATGGTTGAGGACGCGTGAATCGTGATCGTGGTGAATGGTTTATGAGCATTGACGACCTGCGGCTTCCCCGGCGTTGCGGCGCGGCAACAGGGCGCCGCCACGTGCTGGCCACAAAGCAACCAGTCGTTGACTCTGGCTCCGATTTTTCTTCTTTCGACAACTGAAGAGAAACTGCTCGCCCCGCTTTCTCGGCGCGTGACCGCCGGATGGTGAAGGGCGGTATGGGAGAGGGTCATGGGACGTCGTCTGACGCGGCCGCTGGTGGCCGCGGCCTTCGTTGCTTGTGCGGTGGCTGGTATTGCAGCACCGGAGCGCGCTGAGGCGCGCGAGGTCGTTCGCCTGAATTTCCAGGCCGAGCCCGGCACGATCGTCATCCGCAATTCCGAACGTCGGCTGTACCTCGTCAAGGAGAATGGCGTCGCCATCCGCTACCGCGTCGCCGTGGGCCGCGCGTCGGAACAGTGGGAGGGCCGGACGGTCGTCAATGGCCGTCACATACGCCCGGCCTGGTCGCCGCCGGCCGTCGTCCGGCGCGCCAAACCGAACCTGCCCGATGTCATTCCCGGCGGTGCCCCCAACAATCCGATGGGCGAAGGGGCGCTGACTCTTGCCGGCGGCGAATATGCCATCCACGGCACCACGGAAAGCATGCGCCGCTCGGTCGGCACCGCGGCCTCCTTCGGCTGTTTCCGCATGCTCAATGAGGATGTCGTCGACCTGATGAACCGCGTCGGCGTCGGCACCACGGTCATCGTCAAGCGCTGACGATCCGCCGGGCAGGCCGGCCCGCCTCAGCGCGGCCCGCCGGCGTCCTCTCCGGCCCGGTCGAGACCGGCGAGCCACCGCCGCGCCAGGGTGACGTCCGCCTGTGTCAAGCCGTGGCCGGCCGGCAGGATCTCGTGGTCGACCGCGGCGCCGGCGGCCGTCAATTGGGCGGCCAGCCGCGCCGCTTCCTCCTCCGGCACGATCGGGTCCATGCCGCCCGACAGGATCAGCACGGGTTGGCCCGCGAGGACCGCGACCGGCGGTTGCGGCAGCGGCACCATGGCGCGGATGAGCACGGCGCCGCCGAGCACCTCGGGGCGGAGCAGCATCATGGCTGCCGCGATATTGGCGCCGTTCGAGAAGCCGACCGCCACCGGTGCGGCAAGACCGTGGCGGGCGACCGTGGCCGTGACGAAATCGGCGAGGTCATGGGCGCGCCGCACCACGTCCTCGTGGTCGAAGACGCCTTCCGCCAGCCGGCGGAAGAAGCGCGGCATCCCGTTTTCCAGGACCTGGCCGCGCGGTGACAGCAGCGCCGCGCCGGGAGCGATCATCTGGCCGAGCGGCAGCAGATCGCTCTCGTCGCCGCCGGTGCCGTGCAGCAGCAGCAGCGTGGGTCCGCCCTGGCCACTGCCAGGCACGAATCGATGCACGAATCCGCCGGCGGTGTCGGTCATGGTTGTCATGGGAGACCCTTGTCTGGCCGGCCGTCGCACCGGATGGCGCGACGGTGTCGTGGGGCTGCGTCAGGCGAGCGAGGGCAGGACGGCCTCGATGCGGGCGCGCATCGGTTCGAGACCGGCCGGCAGTTTCAGGGCCTCGCCGAGCGTCTCAACCGGCTCGTCCACGGCAAAGCCGGGCACGTCGGTGGCAATCTCGAACAGCACGCCGCCCGGTTCACGGAAATAGACCGAGCGGAAATAGTTGCGGTCCCGTTGTTCGGTGACGCGCTGGCCGTGCCGGAGGGTGAGGCGCTCCACCATGGCCTGCTGGGCCGCATCGTCGGTGGCGCGGAAGGCGACATGGTGGACGGAACCGGCGCCCTCGCGGCCCTTGAGGAACCCGCCGGACGCCCGGATGTCGACAATGCCACCGAGGGGGTTGCCGGGCACGGCATAGCGCGTCACCGCGCCCTCCATCCCGACCCGCGCGAAGCCGAAGACATCGGTAAGGATGGCGCCCGTCGCCTCGCCCCTGTCGACCAGCAGGCTGACGCCATGGAAGCCGCGGATCGCATGGGCAGCGGGAAAGCCGCTGTCCGCCCACGCGGGCTCCGCCTCCAGTCCCCGCACGCCGACCAGCGCCAGGCGCATCCCGTCGGGATCGCGGAAGGCGAGGACCGGGTCGCCGAAGCGCTTCTCGATCGTCTCGTGCGGCACGCCCTTGTCGACGAACCGGTGCGCCCACCAGCCGAGCGCGCTTTCCGGCACACGGAACACCGTCTCCTGGATCTGGCCGACGCCGAGCCGTCCCGGCGCCGCCTGCTCCCAGGGGAAGAAGGTCAGGATCGTGCCGGGCGTGCCCGCCCCGTCGCCGAAATAGAGGTGATAGGTGCCGGGATCGTCGAAATTGACGGTTTTCTTTACCAGACGCAGCCCGAGGATGTCGGCATAGAAGGCGAGGTTGCGCCGCGCCGGGCCGGAAATGGCGGTGACATGGTGGATGCCGTTGAAGGACATGAAAGCCTCCTGTCGGACGCCTGTCGCGCCCCGTTGACGGCAAGATAGGGGGCGCGGGCCCGGGCGCCACGGCAAAGACGTTGCAGCGGCGCAAGCCGACTATGCGTCCGTCTCAGCCGCCCGCGCCCGCCGCGGCAGTCGGGTCAGTTGGCCTTCGGGAAGACATAGATGAAGGTCGCCATGCCGGTCTCCGGCGTCGTGTCGGGATCGCGGACATATTCCTCGACGAAGGCGTCCTCGGCCGTGATCGACTGGACGTCGAGGTGGTTGGCAATCTCGTCATAGGTCTGTTCCATCGTGTCGTAACCGCCATGATGGACAAAACGCAGGGCCCGGCCGGCCGGAGTTTCACCGGGCCTGCCGGGCGCATAGGCCGCCGCGGGTCGGGTAGCCTCGCGCACGGGCAGGATCGCCTCATAGTCGACGGCGTCGTCGGAGGAGGAGACGAAGCGGATCATCGGCGGTCCGGAGATCACCGCGCCCTCGCGGGCGGCGATGGCCCTGAGCTCGGCAATGGCCTTGCGGAAGGTCCCGTAGAGGTCGTCCCAGGAGGTCTTGCCGGTCAGGATCAGCGCCGGCCGGGCCGCCAGCGTCACCTCGTCGCCAAAGCCCGCCGCCTGGATCGCCTCGTCGGAGGGCAGAACGCTGGCAGCGGCCGGCGGCACGGCGGGCGGGGCTTCGGCCGGGGCGACCAGTCCGGGGGGAGGCGCCTCGGTCGCCGCCGGCGGTGCCGGCGTCTGGGCCGCGGCCTCCCCTCCCATCGCGAAGGCCACGAGCCCGGCCAGGAGCGCAGTGCTGAGACCGTATCCGGCACCCCGTCGCATCATGTCGATCCTCTCGTGCCCGTCGCCTGCCCGGACCCAAGCCTTCCGTCGGTTTTGGATAAGGCGAGGATATCCTATATAGGAACCGCGCATTGTGTCCTCGCCATCACATTCTCCCATCAACTCCCACGCTGCACCACGGGTCCCGAGCATGAGCCCGCTCGCCAACCATCCGTTCTGGAAGATGAACGGCGCCGGCAACGAGATCGTCGTCCTCGACCTGCGCGCCTCCGGCCATGTCGTCACCGCCGTCGAGGCGCGGGCGATTGCGGCCGACGAAAGCTCGCGCTTCGACCAGATGATGGTGCTGCACAAGCCGCGTACCCCCGGCACGCGCTGCTATATCCGCATCTACAACACCGACGGCACCGAGGCGGGCGCCTGCGGCAATGGCACGCGCTGCGTCGCCTGGGTTCTGGCCGAGGAAGACGGCAGCGACCGGTTCACGGTCGAGACGGTCGCCGGTCTCCTCGCCTGCCGGCGCGTCGGTCCCCATGCCTTCTCGGTCGACATGGGCGAGCCGAAGTTCGGCTGGCAGGACATCCCGCTGGCCGAGGAGTTCCGCGACACCCGCGCCATCGAACTGCAGATCGGCCCCATCGACGCGCCCGTTCTGCACTCGCCCTCGGTGGTCTCGATGGGCAATCCCCATGCGATCTTCTGGGTCGACGACCCCTATGCCTTCGACCTGCCGAAGATCGGGCCTATGCTTGAGAACCACCCGATCTTCCCCGAGCGGGCCAACATCTCGCTCGCCGCGGTGAAGGCGCGCGACCATATCCTGCTCTGGGTCTGGGAGCGCGGCGTCGGCATCACGCGCGCCTGCGGCTCGGCCGCCTGTGCCACCGTCGTCGCGGCGGCGCGGACGAAGCGCACCGACCGCGCCGCAACCGTGTCCCTGCCCGGCGGCGATCTCTTTGTCGCATGGCGGGAGGATAATCACGTCATCATGACCGGCCCGACCGAACTCGAGCACCAGGGCACCTTCGCGCCCGCGCTTTTTGCCACGGCCGCCTGACGCCATGGACCCGCGTCCCGCCTCGGTCGAGGTCATCACCTTCGGCTGCCGGCTCAACACCTCGGAATCCGAGGTCATGCAGCGGCTCGCCGCCGAGGCCGGGCTGACCGAGGCCATCGTCGTCAACACCTGCGCGGTCACCGCCGAGGCGACGCGGCAGGCGCGCCAGGCCATCCGCCGCCTGAAGCGCGAGAATCCCGACGCCCGCATCGTCGTCACCGGCTGCGCCGCGCAGACCGAGCCCGAGGTCTTCGCCGCCATGGCGGAGGTCGACCGGGTCATCGGCAATGACGAGAAGATGAAGGCCGAGGCCTGGGGCGAGACCCGCCAGGCCCTGGCGCGCGGGCCCGATTTCGGCATCGCTGCCAGCGAGAAGGTCGCGGTCAACGACATCATGGCGGTGCGCGAACAGGCCCTGCACCTGATCGACGGGCTGACCGGCCGCTCGCGCGCCTTCGTCCAGGTGCAGAACGGCTGCGACCATCGCTGCACCTTCTGCATCATCCCCTATGGGCGCGGCAACAGCCGGTCCGTGCCGATGGGCGAGGTGGTGGATCAGGTCATGAGGCTCGTCGACAACGGCTACCGCGAGGTGGTGCTGACCGGTGTCGACATCACCAGCTACGGCCAGGGCCTGCCGGGCGAGCCCAGGCTCGGCGCACTGGTCAAGGCGATCCTCCGCCACGTTCCCGCTCTCGAGCGGCTGCGCATCTCCTCCATCGATTCCGTCGAGGCCGATCCCGACCTGCTCGACGTCATTGCCGGCGAGGCGCGCTTCATGCCGCATCTGCACCTGTCGCTGCAGGCCGGCGACGACATGGTCCTGAAGCGGATGAAGCGCCGCCACCTGCGCGAGGATGCCGTCCGGTTCTGCGCGGAGGTCCGCCGCCTGCGGCCCGACATGGTCTTCGGGGCGGACATCATCGCCGGCTTCCCGACGGAGACGGAGGCGATGTTTTCCGGCTCGCTGGCCATCGTCGAGGATTGCGGGCTGACGCATCTGCACGTCTTTCCCTATTCCCCGCGGCCGGGAACCCCCGCCGCCCGGATGCCCCAGGTTGCCCGCGACGTGGTGAAGGATCGCGCCCGCCGCCTGCGCGACAAGGGCCAGGCCGCCCTCGTCGCCCATCTCGACGCCATGGTCGGCCGCAGCTACCGGGTGCTGGCCGAGACGCGCGACATGGGCCGCACCGAGCACTTCACCCCGGTGCGTCTCACCGCTCCCGTCGAGCCCGGCAGGATCGTTGCCGTCACCATCGCCTCCCATGACTGCCGTGAGGCCGTCGCCGCCCCGGGGTGAAACCGCTCCGGAACCTTCTCCCGAAGCTCTGCGTTGTCAGCGCGAGACCGCAAGACAGGGAGATGGAAACATGGGACTCGGACGCGGCGCTCTCCTGTGGCTGATCGGCATTCCCCTGCCGATCATCATTCTTCTCGCCATTTTCTGGGGCGGCTGAACGCGGCTCCCGTAGCGGCATGGACCCGATCGGACGGAGGGACCGGGCATGTCCCGGGCCCTGTCGATGTCGCAGGCCATGCGACAGGTGACAGGCCGTCGGCGTCACCGCACAAGTGTCTGGATCGGCACCGTCAGGCTGACTCGCAGGCCCGACCGTGACCAGTCATAGGTCAGCGCGCCCTTCAACTGGCGCTGAACGCTCATGGTGATGAGCTGGCTACCGAAGCCGCGATGGGTCGGCGCTTCGCCGGTTGCCGTCGCCTTGTGCTCGGTCCAGTTGAGCGTCACCTCGGTCGCCGTGGCCGTCCAGGCGATGTCCAGCGCGCTGCCCTCCTCCGCCAGCGCTCCATATTTGGCGGCATTGGTGGCCAGTTCGTGGAAGACCAGCGCCAGGCTCGTCGCCGCCGACGCACCGAGCATGACGGGCGGACCGGTCACCCTCACCTGGTCGGGATGGCCGAGATGGGGGGCCAGGATGCGCTCGAGCAGGTCAGACAGGGGGGTCGTCTCGGTCTCGTTCGGTTCTCCGAACACGGCGGACCGGATCAGGTCATGGGCCGCGGCGAGCGCCGTCAGCCGCCCGCGCAGGGCTTCCGCCATGTCCCGCGGTGTCGCCGTCGTGCGGGCGGTCATGGAGATGAGACCGGACACCACGGCGAAGATGTTTTTCACCCGGTGATTGAGCTCGCGCAGCAGGATCGAGCGCGCCTCCTCCGATTCCTTCAACTCGGTGATGTCGACGATGGCGCCGGGAAAACGGGCCGGCCGACCCTCGTGGTCATAGAGGCATTCGCCGCGGGCGATGACCCAGCGCCAGCCGCCGTCGCGCGCCTTGAGGCGGTATTCGGCCGAGTATTTCTCTTTGCTGGCGATGGCGACGCGGAAGGCATCGCGCACCCTCGCAATGTCGTCGGGATGGATCGACTCGAGATATTGCTCCACTGGCATGCCGGCTTCGCCCGACACCCTGCCGGGGCCGAAGAGATCCGCGAGGCGTGCATCTGGGAAGAACAGGTTGGAGCCGATATGCCAGTCCCAGGTGCCGATCATGCCGGCTGAGTTGAGCGCGAAGGCCAGCCTTTCGCGGCTGCGCGCCAGTTCCTGCTGGACACGCACCCGCTCCGTTGTCTCGGTCACGATTCCCAGAACACCGATGCGTGCACCCGCCTCGTCGACGACCGGGCTGTAAGCGAGATCGAACCACAGATCCTCCGGGCCGCCGTTGCGATAGAGGACCAGGGGCAGGTCGGTATAGGTGACGGGGGTGCCGGCGAGCACCGTGTCGAGCACGGTCCTGTTGAACGCCGCCGCCTCCGGCCAGCCTGTACAGACCGCCTGTCCGAGAATGTGCGGATGGCGCGAGCCGGCAATCTGCGCATAGCCGTCATTATAGATCATGAGGCCGTCGGCACCGACCAACAGCACCTGCGGAGCGGGAGAAGCGAGGATGACCTTCACCACGGTTCTGAGGGTCGCGGACCAGCCTTCGATCGGGCCGAGCCCCGACGCGGTCCAGTCATGGGCGGCGATGATCCGGCCCATCTCGCCGCCGCGGCACGCCAGCCGCTCTGTCCATGTGCTGCCATTCGTCATGACGGATGCGCGGCCCGTAATCCTGGCGACCCGCGGTCCACTGGCGGTTCGGTCAGGCAACGCAGGACGAGCGCCGGGGTCGGGCTCCCGGCGCTCCGCATCAATCTCACAACCCTGTACTGATCGATCATGCAGGTCCCGCCGGTGCGACCGTCCGGCGTTCATCCATAGCACCAGGATAAGGCCCGATCGTGTCAAAAGACGCAGGGCAGGCGAGCGCGCGCCTGCCGGGGCAAGACGCTCGCGGCCGCAGAGCCAGGGTGTTTCCTCCGACCGCCGCGGTCAGGCCCGTCGGATCAGGCCGGCAACCACCGACACGACAAAGAGAACGATCGCGACCCAGAAAAGCAACTGGGCGCCGCCCATGGCGGTGCCGGCCAGGCCGCCGAAGCCGAGGGCGGCGGCGATGAGCGCGACGACGAGAAAAACGATGGCCCAGTGAAGAAGCGAACCCATGGTGGATCTCCGGAACAGAGGACGGATTGGTCGCAGCGCACCGCCGCGGCTATTGCGATGTCACCGGACCAACGTCGCCGGCCCGACCTTGTTCCAGCGCCCCGGATGCGGTCTTGCGCGCCACTGCGGTGGCAACAGCCGATCGTCCGGTCGCGGCCCTGCCGGAGACGGCTGCGTCGTCTTCCGCCTCGACCTCGGCAGGCTCTTCGTCATGGCCCGCTGCCCGCCGCCAGGAACCATAAGGCGGCCCATCGCGTTCTTGGCTGCAGGACGGCGCCAGGTGGCAATTTCCGGCGCCCCACACCGCAGGACCTTCAGGAGTGAGCCCATGTCGCGCGCCGTAGCCGACCATGATTCGACCCCCGACTCCGTCAAGGAGACGGCGGGTAGGGTTGCCGGGATGGCCCGCAACGGTGCATCCGATGCCGTGGACGCCATCGGCGGTTCCGGTCGCAAGGCTTCTGCCGCCCCGGAGGTTGCCGCCGATCGTGCTGCCGAGATCGCCGAGGACCTGAGCGCGCGGCTGAAGGCCGTCGGCATCGACACCGACGTGATGGTCGCCGCCGCCAAGGACCGGGCCAGCGGTTTCGAAACGGTCGTCCGCGACGAGATGCAGGGGCACCCGTTGCGCACGCTCGGCCTCGCCGCTGCGGCAGGGCTTGTTCTCGGCTTGCTGTCGTCGCGGTGACCGTCATGTGGAGGGGGCTCACACTCCTGGCCGCAACCGAACTCGGCAGCGCCATGAAACGCAGCGTCGCGACCGTCATCACGTCTGTGCTGGCGGCAGCGTCACTGATCTGCGCCCTCGGCTTTCTCGTCGCGGCAGGACACGGCGTTCTCGCTGACAGCTGGGGAGCCACGGCTGCGAGCCTGATCATTGCCGCGATCTTTTTCCTGTTGGCCATGGTCATCATGCTCTGGGCCGGCCTGGTCCGCCGACAGCGTCGCCGGCATTCGCTCGCCACAACCGCCATGATGGTCGCACCTGCCATGGCGCCACCGGCCGTCCGCGCCGTGGCCTCCCATCCGGTGATTGCGGCCGGCGTCATCGCCGGCATCGCGGCCCTCGGCGCCGTCCTCGGCCGCCAGCGGGGCAAGGCAGATTGATCCCTTCCGCCACATCCACCAGCGCCGTCTCCGACCGATGAACCACCGCGTCCAGTCTCCATGTGGCGGCGCCCGTGCAGGAGAGCTTCTCATGACCGCAGCCCGCCGTCTCCGCCAGCCGATCGCCGCCGACGCGCTGCATGTGCTGATCTGTGAGGATGACCCCATTCTGGCCCTTGAACTCGAGGCTCTCGTGGTTGCTTGCGGCGCGGTGACCTGCGGCTCAGCCGCCTCCTTCGCGGAGGCCCGCGACCTCGCCGCGCTGAGCGCACCCGACCTCGTGCTCATGGACCTCCATCTTGACGACGGGCACACGGGGCCGCGTCTCGCCGAGATCTTCGCCGAGGCAGGGCTGCGCATCGTCGTGATCTCCGGCGACAGTTGCATCGATGGAATCCTGGCCCGCCTCGACCACGTGTTTCTTCCCAAGCCCGTCCAACCGGTTGCCCTGCAGGGCCTCATCGCCGCGGCGATTCAGGCCAAGGCACAGTGTGCTCATTCGTTCGACGGACCTGGTGAGCCGGCGAAATCAATGTAGGCACCGCCTTGCCGAGACCCCCTGACGGGGAACGAAGCGCGGCAGAGCGCGTTGGTCCGGTGTCAATCCAACAGGAGGAGGTTCCCAATGCCCACCCCGTCTGGCCATACCCGCGCCATCGCCGCCTCGCGCGTCACGGGCACCAATGTCTACAACGAGCAGGGCGACAAGATCGGCCATGTCGAGGATGTCGTCCTCGACAAGATGTCGGACAAGGTGATGTTCGCCGTGCTCGGTTTCGGCGGCTTCCTCGGCATCGGCGAGCGTTACCACGCCATGCCCTGGTCGATGCTCGACTACAACGCCGACACCGGAGGCTATGTCGTCGGCCTTTCGCGCGATGTTTTGGAGAAGGCCCCGTCCTACGATCTCGAGGACCTGATGAAGCAAGACGGCGCCGGCCAGGCACCCTCGCTTGACTACTATACGCCTTACGCCCGTCACTGACGGATCACGGAGTCGGCGACACCGACCAACGGCGGCCCTTGCGGGCCGCCGTTTTGCTTGCGGGGATCCAGGGACGATGATGATCAGGCTGTCGTCAGATCGGCTGAGGACGCGACCTTGCCGCTGCCGCAGCGTTGAAATCCTGTTCCGGAGGCAGATCGCGGAAGCGGTCGAAGGCGCGGTGGGCGAAGTCGAGATAGCCAGGCGACGGCGCATGGACAATCGCCCCCGCTGTCGGCGCACTGTTGCGGCTGGGCCCGGCAGCGACGCCGAGCACGACAACGGCGGCCAGCGCCGCGGTGCCGATCAGGCCCATGCTGATGCGGTGGGCGTGAGCACTGACCTTCATGGCTTGCCTCCTCGACTGACGGTCCTGGAACGACAACGTCGGGTGACCCAAAAGGTTCATGTCGGCCCGAGACCGGTGCGGGAAGGGTTGGCGCCGCGGCAGGTTATCCCGTTGACCGCCTGCGGAGCGTCCCATGGTCGAGATGTTCGCCATTTCCCGCGTCCTGATGCTCGCCGACCTTGCCTGCGCGGCGCATGCCATCTGCCGCCAGTGACCTGTTCCGCAGCGGGCCTGCAGCGGACAGGCGCACGGCAAAAGCCCCGCGCCGTGTAGCGCGGGGCCCTGTCCAGCGGGCCTGTTCGACCCGATCAGACGGTGGGTCAGGAGCGCGACGCGTCGAACGTCGGCATGTCCTTCAGCTGCTGTTTCGTGCTGCTCACGAAACCGACAAGCGTGCCGTCGGCCTGACGCATCAGCCGCAGCTGGCCCAGCGGAAGGGCGACGTTCTTCTCGCCGATCCCGAGGAAACCACCGACGCCGAGAACGGCGTGGGAGATGCGGCCGTCGGCGCCGACCAGCAGGTCGCTGATGGTGCCGATCGAATCGTGCTGGTCACGCATCGTGCGCCACTGCTCGTCGCTGACCGGGGTGATCGTCATCTGGCCGCTGCCCATCGCCCCGCTGGCCGTTGTGCCTGGCGCCGTGCTGCCGGTGGTCCCGGCCGTCGAGCCCGGGGTCATTGCCCCCGAACCGCTGCCCGGCGCCGGGCTTGCGGTGGACCCGGCCGTCGGGCCGCGGGTGGTTGTCGAACCGGTGGTGGCCGCCGTATCCGGCTTCGGCGCGTAGACCGAGATGCCGACGATCTTGCTCGTGGTGAGCTGTTCGCTGGCGGCACGGGTCATCGTGCCGGTCGACGGAGGGACGGCGGTTCGGCTCTGGGCCGGTGCGGCCGGAGCCTGCGGGGCCGGGGCGCTGGTCTGCGCCAGGGCGCCGGTAGCAAGCATGGTCGCGACCGATGCGTTCACAAGATAGGTCTTCAGCATGGTGGTGCCTCCTCGGGCTGTGGTGGGGCGGACCAGTGCTGCCGGCGCTCTCGGACGTGGGCGGCACTGCTCTGCGATCAACCGGCCGATGGGGCGAATGTTCCCGGCAAACCGACATTGCGGACGGATTCGCCATGTGTTTAGCCGGCACTACGGATGCGGGCGATGGACTCCCAATGGTCGCGGCGGTTCTCCGCGGTTTGTGGAAAGCGCTCGCCGGAGACCGCCTCGGTCACCACCGAGAAATGGGTCAGACGGTGCGGACCGAAGGAATGGAAGAAGGGCACCTCGGTGGCGTCGCGTCCGCGCGCGATGACGATCCGGCCGATCCGCGGCTGGTTGTGCCGCGCGTCGAGGGCGAACCACCGTCCGCCGAGAAACACCTCGAACCAGGCGCTGAAGTCCATTGGTTGGGCGTCCGCGGGCACACCGATATCGCCGAGATAGCCGGTACAGTATCGGGCCGGGATGTTCATGCAGCGGCAGAGGGTGATGGCGAGATGTGCATAGTCGCGGCACACGCCGACGCCTTCTGTGAAGGCCTCCACCGCCGTGCGTGTCGATCGCGCCGCCTTGTAGTCGAAGCGAATATGGCGGTGGACGAAGTCACAGATCGCCTGAACCTGCGCCCCGCCCGGTGGAAGAGAGCCGAACATCTGCCAGGCCATCGCGGTCATCTGGTCGGTCTCGCAGTAGCGGCTGCCGAGGAGGAAGCCGAGCGTGTCGGCAGGCAGCGCCTCGGGCGGGACGATTGCCGTCTCGACGGGGCTGGGGTCCGGAAAGCCGGAATCATGCAGGATTCCAAGGGCGCTGATCTGCGCGCCGCCGGGCGGCAGCGTGACGCGGCGGCAGATGTTCCCGAACGAATCCAGATAGGTTTCGGTCGGGCAGCTTATGCCGCCCGCCAGCGCCGTCACGGTCATGGTGTCGGGCTGCGTGATGTCCGAGCGTCGATCAGGATGAATATCGAGCATCAGGATTGACGGAAGCTCCTGCTCGCATTGGATCTCGATATCGTAGCCGTAGTGGATATGCATCCCGGTCTCCCTGCCCTGCCGGGCGCTGGATGTTGCTCGCAACGAACCCACGACGGACATCCAGGGCCCACTGGGAAACGCCACCATGCGCTGCGAAGTTCCGGGCCGACGTGACCTGGGCGTTCCGCTCGGGCTGCTGACCACCGGCTGCCGCCAGCATGTCACAGGATCGGGCGCCGTGCGAAATCCCGGTCGTATTGTGCGGCGATTCGCTCCGTCAGGCGCGTGTTCTCCAGCCTGAGCCGCCCCTGGGCGAAGCGGAACAGTCCGGCGCGGCGCAGCTTCGCAAAGGTCTTGTTGGTGTGGACCAGCGACAGGCCGAGGGCATCGGCGAGATGCTGCTGGGACAGGGGGAAGACAAAGCTGCGGTCGCTGACGAGGTCAAGCGCCTCGGCACGGCGATAGAGCGAGATGACCAGCGAGGCGATGCGTTCGGTGGCGTTGCGCTGGCCGATCGACAGCAGGTTCTCGTCGATCAGGCTCTCCTCCCGAGACCCGAGCCATGCCACCTCATAGGCCAGCCGCGGCATCCTCACGAACAGGTCCCAGACCTTCTTGCGCGGGAAGACGCAGACCTCGACATCGGTCAGGGCCTCGATGCCGTGCTGGGCGACCGACAGCAGCGAGGCCTGCAGACCCATCAGGTCGCCGGGAAGGAGGAAGTTGAGGATCTGCCGGCGCCCGTCGCTGAGCGCCTTGAAGCGGAAGGCCCAGCCGGAATAGAGCGTGAAGAGTTCAGCATCGTCCTGGCCGGGAAAGATGATCTCCTGGCCGGCCGGAACCCGCCGGTGATCCATCTTCATCGAGGCGGTGAAGTCGACCTCCTCGGGGCTCTTCTCATGAAAGGCCCGCCGCTGTCGCAGCGGACAGGCGCGGCACCACGGATGGGCCGGAGCCCGGGGCGGCGGATGGGGTGGCATGACGCTCCTGAGGTTCGGAATGTGGTCCTGCGGGCCTGGTCTGTCGACCCGGCCATGGAACTCGCCCGGCGCTCCGGGGTTTCCTTGCGCCTGTTCCGTATGTCCTGCCGCCGTCCCCGGGATCGCGACGGCAGGGGGAGGGGCGGATGATCCTCCGGAATGTCCCCGTGGATGCCACGCCAGTCCACCCCGCCGAGATGCCGATCCGGTCGCGCTCCCGCGCCTTCTTCGGCATGGCGCGGGGATTTTGGACCGGATCCTCGGCGCGGCGGGCCTGGCTGCTGACGATCATCGTTCTCGCCTTCGCCTTCGCCCAGATTACCGCCCAGGTCGGCATCAACGGCTGGAACCGACTGTTCTTCGACGCCCTCGAGCGAAAGGATATCGGCGCCGTCGTCACGACGGTCAGCCTCCTGCCGCTTTTGCTCGGCATCGCCTCCTTCACCATGTCGGGACTGGTGGTCTCGCGCATGCTGCTGCAGGTGCGCTGGCGCGAATGGCTGACAAACAGGCTCGCCGGCTGGTGGATCGCCGACCAGCGCTACTATCGGCTCGGCTTTCTCGACACGGAACATTCGGCGCCGGAATTCCGCATCGCCGAGGACGTGCGCATCGCCACCGAGCCGCTGGTCGAATTCGCCATCGGCCTCATCTCGGCGGCGGTGACGGCGCTGACCTTCGCGGCGATCCTGTGGACCGTCGCCGGCTCCATCACCTTCGAGATCGCCGGACGCACCGTGTTCATTCCGGCCTATATGGCGATCGCCGCCGTGGTCTATGCAGTCGTCGCCTCGCTCGCCGCCTATTTCGTCGGCCGCGCCCTTGTCGGCAAGGTCGCCGAGAAGAACGAGACTGAGGCGCTGTTTCGTGCCGAGATGACGCGGCTGCGCGAGAATGCCGAGAGCATCGCCCTGATCAAGGGCGATTCCGACGAGCGGGCTTCCGTCCGGGAGACCTACAGGAATGTCGTGGTGGCCTGGATGGCGGTGGTGCGGCGTCAGGGCTTTCTCGCCCTCGTTCTGAACACCAACGGCGCCCTGTTTCCCCTCGTGCCGCTGCTGCTGGCCGCCCCGAAATATCTGTCCGGCGATCTGTCCCTCGGCGCCGTCATCCAGGTTGCCGCGGCCTTCAGCGCCGTCCAGGCCGCGCTGATCTGGTTCGTCGACAATTTCGTTCGTCTTTCGGAATGGTATGCCTCGGTGGTGCGCGTCGATGAATTAGCCCAGACCCTGGAGGAGGTCGACATCGGCGCCATCATGGAGGACGAGCAGCAGATCGAACTTGGTGAAAGCGACGACGACGCCATCCATATCGACAATCTGTCGCTGTCCCATCGCAACGGCCGCGTCGTTATCGACGACGCCTCCATCCGCATCGCGCAGGGCGAGAAGGTGCTGATCGCCGGCGAGAGCGGCACCGGCAAGAGCACGCTGATCCGCGCCCTCGCAGGCCTCTGGCCCTGGGGCTCGGGACGGATCGCCTTTCCGAAGAACGTGCGCTACGCCTTCGTGCCGCAAAAGCCCTACCTGCCGCGCGGCACCTTGAAGGATGTTCTGCTCTATCCGGAATCGGACGCCCCGGTGACGGAGGACGTGATCCGCGCCGCCATGGAACGATGCGGCCTCGACTACATGGTCAAGCGCCTCAACGCGGATGACGACTGGGACCGCGTCCTCTCCGGCGGCGAACGCCAGCGGGTCGCCTTCTGCCGCCTGCTCATCCACCGGCCACCCATCATCATCATGGACGAGGCCACCGCCGCGCTGGACGAGGGCAGCCAGGACAGCCTGCTCTCGCTGTTCCAGAAGGAGCTCGCGGGATCGACGCTTATCAGTGTCGGCCATCGCCCGGGCCTTGAGGATTTCCACACGCGGAAGGTGACGCTCATCCGCCGTCCCGCCGGCGCGCATATGCAGGCGAGCCCGCTGCGCAAGTCACTGTGGAAGCTAATGGCCACGCCGTGAGGCCGCCTGAGCGGCGGTGCGCCGCAGTGCCGGCTGCGGCGGCGTGCAAGGCCCGCCGCGGCAAGGGAACCGAAGCCGGGACCGGGCGTTGTTCCCCCGATCATCGCTTACCCTTCCCGCGATGTGGACCTCTCACTGAAGCCGCCTCTGGCGGCTTCTTTTTTGCCCCGTCGGCGACTGTCGGATAGGGTTCGGCTCGCGATCCGCGGCACAGGACGATCATTCGCCATGGACCTTCAGGTTCGCCACGTCACCACCTACCGCTATGCCGGGCCCGTCCAGTTCGGGCCGCACAAGCTCATGCTCCGGCCCAGGGACAGCTTCGACATCCGGATCCTCGACACGCGGATCGAGATCTTTCCGCCGGCCGCCCTGCACTGGTCGCACGACGTCTATGGCAACACGGTCGCTGTTGCGACCTTCGCCCAGCCGGCGGACCGGCTTGAGATCACCAGCGGGCTCGTGCTGCGCCGCTATGCTGCCGCCTTCCCGCGCGACCGCAAGGCGGCCAGCGCCCTGTTCGCCCCCCATTATGCCGATGGCGAGCGCATCGTCCTGCAGCCCTTCATGACGCCTGCCGCCGGCGACGACGGCGGCGTGCTGGCCGCCTGGATCGCCGAGGTCCTGGCCCAGGGCGCCGCCGACGAGGATCCGCTGGCCCGTCTGTCCCGTGCCATCCATGCCGGCTTCGGCTATGCCGTCCGGTTCGAGGAGGGCACGCAGGCGCCATCGCAAACCCTGTCGCTGCGATCGGGATCCTGCCGTGACCTCGCCTGGCTCTTCATCGAGGCAGTGCGGCGCCTCGGCTATGCCGCCCGCTTCGTCAGCGGCTACCTGCACACCAGCGCCAATGACGACCCATCCAACCGTGCGGCGGTCGGGCTGACTCATGCCTGGGCCGAGGTATTCGTTCCCGGCGACGGTTGGGTCGAGTTCGATCCGACCAATGCCCTGGTCGCCGATCCCCACCTGATCCGCGTCGCCGTGGCGCGGGTGCCCTGGGATGCCTCGCCGGTGGCCGGCAGTTTCGTCGGGCCGGTCGGCGCGCAGATCAGCCTGTCGGTCGGCGTCGACATCACCGCCACCCAGGCCTATTCGAACGTAGCGTGAGGACCGAAACCGCTCAGACCGGCAGGTCCCAGCGCCCGGCGCTGGCCCCGTCTGCGGCCTCCATGCGGGTCGCCCCGATCTGGCGCAGCAGTCCGCGGGCGATTTTCGTCTCCAGGGCACCGATGCGCCGGTCGTCGGTGACGACGGAGAGGATCAGATGGCCCTCGGACCCGCCACTGATCTCCACCACCACATGGTTCTCATACCCCTCATGGATTGCATGGGAGGCGATTTCGACCACCAGCAGGCCAAGGGGGATGGCCCTGTCGACGACGAGCGCGACATCGTCGGGCGCGACAGTGGAGATCCACGGCTTGCCCGCCTGCATCAGGCCGTTCAGCATGGCCGAAACCTCGTCGAGGAAGGGCTTCAGTTCGACGGGGCGCATCTCGCCCAGCGCCAGGGCGTGACGATAGGCGCTGGACAGCACCTGCACCTTCGCCTCGATCGCGGCGAGGACCGGGCGATGCGCGGTGTCCTGCTGCCGGCGTGCCAGGCTGATATAGCTCTGCACCACCTGCAGGCTGTTCTTCACCCGATGATGCAGCTCCCGCACCAGATGGCGGTTGGCGCCGATGGTGAGGTTCAGCCTCTCCACCCGCTCTGCCTGGTCGGTGACCAGGGCGTTGAAGGCTTCCGACACCCGCCGGATATCGTCCGGCATGGTCGGCTCAACCGGCGCGAGCCGTGGCTGCTGCGACGCCCGCGCCACTGCAGCCGCCTCAATTCCCCGGATCCAGCGGACGATGTTCGCGTCGATCGCCAGCGAATAGACGGCGAAGAGCACCATCAGCGTGACCAGGGGAGTCAGCAGCAGGGCGATGAACTGCATGAAGGCCGCCCGTTCGGCTTGCTGATCGAATCGGGCGAGAACATAGAGATCGGGTTCGGCGACGCGCTGCGTCGCGTAGGTTGCGGTCGCCCCGGACCGGCTAAGCGATTGCCATCGCTGGAGCTGCGGACTGGTGCGCCCGTCCAAAGGCAGCCAGTCGGTGTCGCCCTCGTCCGCCCCCCGGGCCACGATCACGTCCCTGGAATCGCGCACGATGCCGACGGTGATCCCGGGACTGACGGGCCCCAGGGCATAGGCGCGATCGATGATGTCGGCGCTCATCAACAGCAGCGACTCCATCTCCTGAGTCTGGGGTCCGGCGGCGCGTCGGGCATAGATGACCATGAACCGCCGCGCGCCGATCTGCGTCACGCCATAGCTCGCATCGGCAAGTTCCGAACCGATCCACGTCGTGGAGCGGGTCTGGTCGCGGTAGGTTTCGATCACCCCGCGGATGTCCTCGGCCGAGACGTGGTCACCCTCGCTGGCGCTGCAGCCTGGCCTGTCGCCAACCCGGATGGCAATGGCGCTGATGCCGATATTGTCGTCGACGATTTGCCGCGCGATGGCCGGACACGCATCGGCCGAGGCTTCGCCGGCGACGGCAGCGACGCTGGCTGTCGCCGTCAGGACGACACGGAGCGATTCCCGGTACCAGACGCGGGTCCGCACTGCGAAGTTTCCGACCGTCTGCAACTGCGATGCCTCGAGCGACGACAGGACCGACCGATAGGTCGCCACCGCCGTCACCGCCGTGATCACGGCGATGGGGACAATGACGAGGACCATCAGGGCGAGAAGGCGGCCCCGGACGGTGCGGATTGCGGTCATGTTCATCGCGATCAACTACGCGCCATGTCCGCGGGAGATTGATGGGTGACGGCGACGGAGTTCCGGTCGGGTCCGATCTCGTCGACGCTGGTGATCCCGAGGAGATCGGCGAGTTTGGCCCGGGCGCGGTTGACGCGGCTCTTGATCGTACCGACTGCGACGCCACAGATCTCGGCCGCTTCCTCATAGGACAGGCCGCTGGCGCCCACCATGATGAGAACTTCGCGGTGCTCCTCCGACAGTTTGGCAAGCGCGACGCGAAAATCGGCGAGGTCGAGCGCGCTCTCCTGTTCGCCGGAGACCGTCAGGCGCTGGGCATAGGTGCCGTCGCTGTCCTGAACCTCACGGCCACGCTTGCGATAGAGCGAGTAATAGGTGTTGCGCAGAATGGTGAAGAGCCAGGCGCGCAGGCTGGTTCCGGGCTGGAACTTCTCCGCATTGCCCCAGGCCTTGAGCATGGTCTCCTGCACGAGATCATCGGCCTGCTGTACCGAACCGCAGAGCGACACGGCGAAAGCGCGCAGGTTGGACAACTCGGCGATCAGGCCCTCGCGAAACTCGTCATTGGCCATTCTGTCGCTCCTTCGCCTCCAACTCGGCGAGCAGTACGAGGAAGCGATCGGGAACCGGCGCCTTGATGAGGTCGTCGTAATGGGCCTTGAGCGCATTGCCGATCGTCTCCTGGATGCGCGGGTCGAGAACGACATCCGCCGAGTCCTTGTCCTCGCTCTTGTCGTCGTGGCCCGGCATCTCACCCATCGAACTCTCCCTACGCGCCTCGTGAGCGCGCGCCTGATCCAACCCAGAACGTCCGCAAACGGCAAGGGTTCCCGCCCGCGAGAAAAATAAAAAACTTGCCAAACCAAAGGCTTCAGCGCTGGTTTGAGGTATATTTGACAGGAGTGAAAAATGACAATCGCTGCGGAAATTGCACCGCATCTTCCTTATCTGCGCCGCTTCGCGCGGGCCCTGAACGGCACGCAGGCTGGCGGTGATTCCTACGTCGTCGCCACCCTTGAGACCCTCGTCGCCGACCCCTCGACCTTTCCCCGCGACATGCCCGCGCGCATCGCGCTCTATCGCACCTTCCTCAAGCTGTGGTCATCGATGCCGGTGAACATGGCCGCGCCCCAGGGCGGCGGGGCGCGCCAGGGCGCGGTCGAGCGCAACCTCGAAGCACTGACGCCGCGGCCGCGCCAGGCCTTCCTGCTGCGGACCGTCGAAGGTTTCGCCATCCAGGACGTGGCGGCGGTTCTCGACATCGATACGGAGGCGGCGGCAGCGCTGGTGGAACAGGCCGGCCGCGAGATCGCCGAGCAGGTCGCCACAGACGTCCTCATCATCGAGGACGAGCCGATCATCGCCCTCGACATCGAGACACTGGTCCAGGAACTCGGCCACGCGGTGACGGGCATTGCCCGCACCCACAAGGAAGCCGTGGCGCTGGTCCGGCACAAGCGCCCGGGTCTCGTCCTCGCCGATATCCAGCTCGCGGACGGCTCGTCCGGCCTGGAGGCTGTCGCCGAGATCCTCGAAACCATCGACCTGCCGGTCATCTTCATCACCGCCTATCCGGAACGGCTGCTGACCGGAGACCGGCCGGAGCCGGCCTTCCTGATCACCAAACCCTTCCAGCCCGAGGCGGTGAAGGCGGCGATCAGCCAGGCCCTGTTTTTCGACCGCCGTTCGGAGCGCAAGGTCGCCTGAGGGCGAGGACAGGACCAACCGGACGACCCATGCCGCAAGGGAACCATTCTCGTGCCAGGGGGTTGTGACGATTCATGGGAGGGTCCGCGCGTCGCCGCGCTTTTCTCGCGGGTCGCCTCCGGGAGTTGGGTCTGAGGAATGCACAGGCATCGCATACTGATCGTCGAAGACGACCCGGTCATCGCCATGGATATCGAGGCCGCCGTCCTTGAGGACCTGGGGCCTCCGCCCGATGTCATTGTCGTCGGCAGCCTGGCCGACGCCTGGTCGGTTGCCGCCGACCTCATCCATTGCGCGCTGCTGGACGTCGATGTTGTCGGTGGGAAGACCTTTGACGTGGCGCTGACGCTGCGCGCCCGCGGCACGCCCTTCGCCTTCGTCTCCGGCTCCCTGCCGGCCGATCTTCCCGAGGCGCTGCGCGGCGCGCGGTTCGTGCGCAAGCCGTTCCAGGCGCGCGACATTCTGGGGTTTGTCGCGGCGGCGCTGACATCCCGCCATGGGCCGGGAACCGGCGCTGCGGATCCGGCAGGCGGGCTCGCCGCGGCTGATCGTCCTCAGCCGCACGGTCCCGAATGTCCTAAGCCGGCTATCCGGTAGGGCCTGACCGCTCGGCCCGTCGCATGGACAGCCTCACCGCGGCCGGAACCGGTTCGATGATCGGCACCGTGAGGCTGTCGGCGATCGCCCGGGCCGCGACGGCGAGCGGGCCGCCACCGATCACCAGCGCCTGTGCCCCGAGGTCCCGCACGGCCCTTTCGCAGGCCTCGCGGAGGGCATCGGCGAGGCCCTGCCGGTCGCCCATCACCTGATGCACGTCGCCCTCGGTCAGGACGGTGCCGAGAAAGATATCGCCATGCCCATAGGCCTCGGCACGGTCGGCGATCGCCGCGACGAGGTCGGGCGTCGTTGTCACCACCGCGAAACGGCCATGGCGCGCCGCCTCGGCCATCCCGGCCTCGGCGATCCCGGTCACCGGCACCGCAACCGACTGGCGCAGGTCCGACAGGGCAGGGTCGCCAAAGGCGGCGATGATGATGCCCTGATAGCCGAAGGGCGGCCGGCCGGCGATCAAGGCGTTGACCGCCTGCCGGCCGATCTCCAGATCCGTCGGCCCGGTGATCAGGGGAACGCCAAAGGGCGCCGACAGCCCGTCGATCTCGACCGCCGGCTGGCTTTCGCGCGCGATGCCGACCATCGCCGCCGTGGTCGCCTGGCTGGTATTGGGATTGATCAGCAGAAGGCGCATCACAAACCCGCCGGGACGGCTGTGGCGAAGGCCTGCGCGATCGCCGCGCGCGGCGCGATCCAGACCCGGTCGCCGAGACCGGCGAGGCGGTCGAGAACCCGGGAGAAGGCGGCGAACCGCCCGGGGCGGCCGACGATCCGCAGGTGATAGCCGATATTGAGAAGGCGCGGCTGGCCTCGCGCCGCCTCCGCCAGCAGAACCTCCAGCGCGTCGTCGACATAGTCGACCATGTCGCCGGCGCGCACGAAGCCGTTGGGATGGAAGAACTTCATGTCGTTCGAATCGAGCGCATAGGGCACCACGACCAGCGGTTGGGCCCCGGACAGGTCCCAATAGGGCAGGTCGTCGTCGAAGGCGTTCGAGGTGTAGAGAAATCCGCGTTCGATCAGGAGGCCGCGCGTCCAGGGGCTTTCGGCGCCGCGGCAGAAGAAGCCGACGGGGCGGTCGCCGCCCGCCGCCGTCATCGCGCCGATGCAGCGGTCGAGATCGGCGGCTTCGGCCGCGCGGTCGCGGTAATCGGCATGCGGGCGCCACAGCCAGCCGTGGACGGCGCCCTCATGGCCGCGGGCGAGCGCCGCCGTCAGAAGCGCGGGCGAGCGCGCCACCGCCCGTCCGCAACACAGATAGGTCGCCTGCATCCCGCGGGTCTCCAGGGCCTCCAGCATGCGCCAGAACCCCGCCCGCGTGCCATAGGCGAAGATCTGCTCCTGGCCAGGGTCGCGGGTGCCCGGTTCCACCACGCTGATGACCTCGCCCATGCGCTCGCTCGCCGGATCGCCGTCGCCGACCTGCCACTCGGCGCCTTCCTCGATGTTGATGTTGAGCGAGACGGCCAGGCGCGCCCCGTTGGGCCAGCGCAGGTCGGGCCACTGCCCGCCATAGCCGGTGAGGTCGCGACCGCTCCCGCCCTGGTCGGAGGCAAGGCCAGCGCCGGTGGCGGTGCCGCGGCCGACGGTCGATATCATGGCAATCCTCCAGGGTAGGGTCCGGCGCCGCTGCCTGCCCGATCCTTTGGCAGCAAGACATGTGCCGCCGGGCCGAAGCCCCAAATTACCGGATCACAAAATAGGCAAGATGAAATTGAGGGCATAGGAGCGATGAAAAATGCAGCATTTACCAGCTCGTTTCTGATGAATTGCATCCCGGGAGCGTGCCGCGAACTGTCGCAGTCCGGCCGTGCCGCCCCCGCCTTGCATGCATATTGCGCATCCCATGCCCTCGGGAAGGGCCGGCAAGCGCCACCGGCCGGGCTCCGCGCCAGAGAGGTCGCACTTGGCATAGGCGTTGCTGGCTCCTCCGCGACCAGGTTCGGAGATCCGCCCCCCGATGGCTTCCCAGCACACCGCGACGGCCCAGGCCGCGCAGCCCCTGACGCTGGACGGCGTGACCCACAGCTACGGGACGGGTTTTGCCGTCGACAATGTCACGCTCGAAGTGAAGGGCGGTGAACTCGTCGCCCTGCTGGGCCCCTCCGGCTGCGGCAAGACCACGCTCCTGCGCATCGTTGCCGGCTTCATTTCCCAGACCAACGGCAAGGTGATCATCGGCGACCGCCCGATCGACGTGCTGCCGCCCAACCGCCGCGAGATCGGTATCGTCTTCCAGAATTACGCGCTCTTTCCCCACATGACCGTGGCGGAAAACATCGCCTACGGCCTCGCCGCCCGCGGTGAGAGCCGCGCGGTCCAGGCTGAGCGCGTCGCCGAAATGCTGGCGACCGTGCGGATGGAGGGCTTTGCCGACCGCAAACCGCGGCAATTGTCCGGCGGACAGCAGCAGCGTGTGGCGCTCGCCCGGGCACTCGCCATCCGCCCGCGCATCCTGCTCCTCGACGAGCCCTTCGCCGCCCTCGACAAGAACCTGCGTCTCGACATGCAGATCGAGATCAAGCGACTGCAGCGCCAGTTTGCCCTCACCGCCATCATGGTGACGCATGACCAGGACGAGGCCATGTCCATCGCCGACCGCATCGCGGTGATGAGCCACGGCAAGATCGAACAGTTGGGTTCGCCGGTCGAGATCTACGATGAGCCGGCGACGCTCTTCGTCAATAATTTCATCGGCTCGAGCAACCTCCTGAAGGGCCGCGTCGTGGCCGTCGGCCCCGACGGCTACCGGGTCGAGCTGGATTCGGGAGCCGTCTGGACGCTCGCCTCCAAGGGCCGCTTCGAAACCGGCGCCGCGGTGCTCGTCTCCGTCCGTCCCGAACAGATGGTGCTCGCCGACGAGGCAGCGCCGGACCGCCTCCCGGTCGCTCTCAAGCTCAGCCTGCCAATCGGCGGCGCGCTCATCCACGACGCCACCGCCGCCGGCGGCGAGGACATCAAGATTGCCGTGCCGCGTCGGCCTGGCGCGCTCTCGACCGGGCCGGGTACCGCTTTCGCGGCCCTGGCCCCGCATGCCCGTCCCTCCCTCTTTCCCGCAACATCGTCCTGAGCCCTGACCGGCAGTTCACGAGGAGTTCCTGCATGACCAAGCTCAACCGTCGCGACATTCTGGCCGGCGCCAGCGTGCTCGGCCTCGCCGGCCTGATGCCCGGCGCCGCCCGTGCCTCGGGAAGTGTCACCGCCGCCATCTATCCCGGCACCTGGGAGGAGGCCTATCGCGCTGTCGTCGCCCCGGCGCTGAAGCGGAATGCCAATGTCGACATCGCCTTCGATGCCCTCTTCGCCGTCGACCAGGTCGCCAAGGTCCGCGCCGCCCGTGGCGTGCCGCCCTTCGACTGCTTCGTGCTTGATCCCGGCCCGGCCGCCGCCGCCCGTGCCGCGGGTCTCTTCGAGCCCATCGATGCCACCAAGCTGTCCAATGTGCCAAAGGTGCCGGCCGGCCTGATCACCTCCCATGGCGTCACCTGCAATGCCCAGGTGGTCGGCATCGCCTATAATCCGAAGAAGTTCCCGACCGCGCCCAAGTCCTGGACCGACCTGTTCCAGTCGCCCTTCGTCGAGCGCCTCGGCCTCACCGGTTTCCAGACCACTTTCGGCACCGTGTCGTTGATCGAGATGTGCAAGGCCTTCGGTGGTTCCGAGGCAAACATGGAGCCGATCTTCACGGAGCTGAAGAAGGCCGTGTCCAAGGTGGCCGCCGTCGCTGCGCCGGCGGCCATGCCCGGGCTGTTCCAGCAAGGCCAGATCGACGTCATGTACACCAACACCAACACGGTCGCGATCCTGAAGGGCCGCGGCGTCGACATCGCCTTCGCGACGCCGGCCTCCGGCGCCATCACTTTCCAGACGACGCTGCATATCGTGAAGGGCGCCGAGAACATCGCCAACGCCCACAAGTACATCGACACGGCGATCTCGGCCGAGGTGCAGGACCTGCTGCAGCGCAGCCCCTACAACATGATCCCGATCAACAAGGACGTGCGCTTCGCCGACACCCTCGACGTCAAGTCGATCGACGATCTGGCGAAGATGGTCACCCACGACTGGACCAAGATCAACCCGCAGCGCGCTGCCTGGATCGAGCGGTTCAACAAGGAGATCACGAAGTAAGGCGCGCATCCCATGTCCGCAGCCGCACCGGGTGCCGCGCCCGTCCGTGATGCCGTCGAGTGGCGCCTCGCAGCGCCGCTCGGCCTCACCTATGTGGTGTTCTTCGCGGCGCCGTTCCTCATCCTGCTCGGTATCAGCTTCTACGCTGATGCCGAGCAGACACGCCTGGGGTTCGACAGCTGGGTCAAGTTCTACACGGACGCCTTCTATCTCAAGGTCATCTTCGACACCCTGAAGCTCGGTGTCTTCGCTGTCGTCGCCACCACCATTCTCGCCTATCCGCTGGCGCTGGTGTTCCGGGCCTCGTCGCCGCGGATGCAGCGGGTGCTGATCTTCATCATCCTGATGCCGCTGCTGACCTCGGTGGTCATCCGCACCTTCGCCTGGATCGTCATCCTGGCCCGCGAGGGCGTCATCAACCAGACCCTGATGGGGCTGGGTCTCACCGCGACGCCGTTGAATCTCCTGCAGACGGAGCTCGGCCTGGTCCTCGCCCTGACGCAGATCGAGATGCCGCTGATGCTGCTGCCGCTGCTGGCCATCATGAACCAGCTGGACCAGAATCTCATCGACGCCTCCCGGGCGCTCGGCGCCTCCAAGTGGCGCACCTTCTTCCGGGTCATCCTGCCGCTCACCCTGCCGGGCTGGATCGCCGGCGCCACCCTCGTCTTCGCCTCCGCCACCACTGCCTTCATCTCGCAATCGGTGATCGGCGGGGCGCGCCTCGTCTATCTGCCGGCGCTGATCTGGCAGCAGTCCATGGTGGTCTATAACTGGCCCTTCGCGGCGGTCGCGTCCCTCACCCTTCTCTTCACGGTGCTCTCGGGCATCATGGCGCTGAGCTGGCTCGGCCGCTTCGCCAGGACGACCTGAAGGCCCCTATGTCGCAGCGCTCCACCCCCGCCGATATCTCCTTCAACCTGACCGTCGGGCTCATTGCCGGCATCGCCATCCTCATCCTGGTGGCGCCCGTCCTCATCGTCATCGCCACGTCCTTCACCACGACCCAGGCCCTGAGGTTCCCTCCGCCGGGCCTGTCGCTGCGCTGGTACGGCGAGCTGTTCGACCCCGTCCGCTCGGCGCCCATCCACACCGCCGCGCTCAACAGCCTCTGGGTCGCCGGCTGGGCGACCGTGATCGGTTCGGTCCTCTCGGTCCTCGCCGCCCTCGCCATCACCCGCGTCAGCCGCCCCTCGGCGCGCGCGCTGGAGGCGAGCTTCCTGTCGCCGCTGGTGCTGCCGACCCTGTCCTACGGCCTCGCCGCGCTGATGTTCTTCTCCGTGCTCGGCATCCGCCCCTCGCTGAACCTGCTGATCGCCGGCCATCTGGTCGTCATCGCCCCCTTCGTCTTCCGCACCACGCTGGCGAGCCTCACCCAGCTTGACCCGGCCCTGCTGGAAGCCTCCGCCAATCTCGGCGCCAGCCGCTTCTATTCCTTCCGCCGCATCACCCTGCCGCTGATCACGCCCGGTATCGCGGCCGGCGCTTTCCTTGCCTTCATCGCCTCCATGGACAATGTGCCGGTCTCGCTCTTCCTGTCGACGGCGCGCACCTCCATGCTGCCCATCCGCATGTGGGGCATGATGGAATCCACCCTCGATGTCCGCATCGCCGCCATCGCCGGCGTCCTCATCGTCGCCATCCTCGTTCTCATGGTGGTCATGGACCGGTTCACCGGTCTCACCCGCCGCGTGAGCGCCTGATCTCCCCGGAGCCCCGCCATGACCGTGCCCTATGACCGCGACCTGATCGGCTACGGCGCCAACCCGCCGGACCCGCAATGGCCGGGCGGTGCACGCATCGCCATCAATTTCGTCATGAACTACGAGGAGGGCTCCGAGCCCTCCGTCCAGGACGGCGAGGGCTATACCGAGACGGCGCTGACCGAATCGAGCAGCCTCAACATGCCGGTGAAGGGCCGCGACCTCGCCGGCGAGGGCATGTTCGCCTACGGCAGCCGGGTCGGCTTCTGGCGGTTGATGCGTCTGTTCCAGGAACGCGGTCTGCCCATGACCGTCTTCGGCTGCGCGCTGGCCATCGAGCGCAACCCGGAGGCCGCCGCCGCCATCCGGGAGTCCGGCTTCGACGTCTGCTGCCACGGCTGGCGCTGGATCAAGCATTACGAGCTCGACGAGGCCGAGGAGCGCGAGCACATCCGCAAGGCCGTTGCCTCCCTGAAGGCCACCGTCGGCGACCGCCCCCTCGGCTGGTACTGCCGTTACGGGCCCAGCGTGAACACCCGCAGGCTGGTCGTCGAGGAGGGCGGGTTCCTCTATGATTCCGACGCCTATGACGACGAACTGCCCTACTGGACGCAGGTCGACGGCAAGCCGCACCTCGTCGTGCCCTATTCCCTCGTCAACAATGACGGCAAGTTCGGCACCGGTTTCTTCGCCACCTCCGGCGACTATTTCGAGTGGCACAAGGATGCCTTCGACATGCTCTATGCCGAGGGTCGCACGAGCCCGAAGATGATGTCGGTCGGCCTGCACATGCGCCTCATCGGCCACCCGGCGCGGGCGGCCGGCCTTGCCCGCTTCCTCGATTATGTGCAGTCCCACGAGGGTGTCTGGGTGACAAGACGCCTCGACATCGCGCAGCATTGGGCGAAGACCCATCCCTTCCAGGGGTGAGGTCCGCGCCCCAGAGGAAACGTCATGCCCCATGAGCTCATCGTCGCGCTCGGCGACCGGCATTACCGCGTCGAGCGACCCTTCGGCGCGTGGCCGGCCAATACCGGCTTCGTCACCGACGTGACGGTGGACGGGCGCGGCCATGTCTTCGTCATGCTGCGCCATGACCCCCTCGTCCATCCCGCCGATCCGCGCGTCATCGAGCTCGATCCGGAAGGCCGCTACATCGCCGGCTGGGGCGGCGAGGCCATCGCCGATTCGCACATGCTGACGGCGACGCCCTCGGGCCACCTCATCGCCGTCGACCGCGACATGCACGAGGTCATCTGGTTCACCACGGCGGGCGAGCGGGTCGGCCAGCTCGGGACCCGCGGCCGGCCCTTCGCCCCCTTCAACCATCCCACCGATGTCTCGGTGGCGCCCTGGGGCGACATCTATGTCGCTGACGGCTATGGCGCGGCGCTCGTCCACCGCTTCGCGCCCAACGGCCAGCATGTGCAGAGCTGGGGTGGGCAGGGGTCGCAGGACGGCCAGTTCGTCTGGCCGCATTCGCTCTGGACCTTCGCCGACGGCCGGGTCGTCGTCATCGACCGCCCCTGGAACCGCGTGCAGGTCTTCGACGGAGCGGGGCAGCACCTCGACACCTGGCATGACTTCTACCAGCCCGTCGGCATCTGGGGCGATGCGGAGGGCTGCGCCTATGTCACCGACATGGTGCCGAGCCTGACCAAGATCGCGCCCGATGGCACCCGCATCGGCCGCTGCCGGCCCATGCTCAACGGCGCCCACGGCCTCTACGGCACGCCCTCCGGCGACATTCTGCTCGCCGAGGGCAATCCCAGCCGCATCACCCGGCTGAAACTGCTCCGCTGACGCGCCTTGCCTGTTGCCAAACGCCCCACCCGGGGCTAAAAGCCAGGCCGATTGCCGCCTTAGCTCAGCTGGTAGAGCACCTCATTCGTAATGAGGGGGTCGTAGGTTCGAATCCTATAGGCGGCACCATTGGTCCCGACCCGTCCATCCTGCCCGACAGCGACCCTCCCGCATCCTTGGCCGTACCGATAGGCTCCTGGTGCGGGGCGACGGCCGGCCATGGCAATCCCTTGCGCGGCGGAGGGAACGGCTTCGGCGCCCGTTCGTTTCCTTTTGAGGCCGGGCTTGCAGCCGGGCCGAGATGCGAAGGGCACTCCGCGCTGCCGTCAGATGCATCATGGATCCCTTTGCGTGATTCCAGCCACCACGAACCTTGGAGGCTCTGATGCCCACCGACCTGCCCGACACCAACCCCGACAACAGGCCGGGCCCCGGAACGCCGGCCGTGGACGGGGGTCCGGTCCGCCTGCCCCAGCGCCATGTCCAGATCGATCACGATGTGATCCTCCCGCAGCCGCGCCCGGCCGATGAGCCGGACGCCATTCTCCCGGGGGATAGGGAAGGCGACGGGCGCGGCCCGCCCATCCCCATGCCCAGCCTGCCCTGACGATCCCGCTCACCGGGCGAGGCCGCGACACCGTCGCGGCCTCTGTCATGTGGATCAGCCCATCTTCACTTTGGCGTTGTCGCCGAGATCGGGGCGGGATCCGGTTGCCACCGCCGCCGCCATCGTGACCGCCGTCACGAGGCGGCCCGGACCTGTCCACATCTCCGCGTCGCCGGGGACGACCCGGACCAGGCGGATCGTCGGATCATCGGGGCCATCCCACCACGCCTTTGCGAAGAACGACCAGAGCTGCCTGATCTTGGCGCGATCGTTCGAAACGGTCGCCATGCCGGAGATCGAGGCATAGCGCTCGCTCGTCGGGTCAGCATAGGACAGACAGACATGGGGGTTCTTGAAGACCTCGTCGTCCTTGCGCCCCGCCACATCGGTCAGGAAGTAGATGACCCCCTCCTCTGCGAGGACGTGGCTGGCCATTGGCCGGGCGCGCAGCTGCGGCGAGCCTTCGCGGGAGGTGACGAGCATTCCGATCCGCACGGCTTCGACGAGGTCGAAGACGTCCTGCGGGGTGGCATCCGTGTCTGACATCGCAAACTCCTGTTCGGTGCCATGGGGTCAGGGTGAAGCACTGGCGATGCGCAAGGTTCCCGCGCGGCGGATGCATGCGTGCAAGGGGCAATGCGCGATGGGCCGTGCCGCGCCAGTGACCGGGCCGCCGAAGCGGCCCGGTCCAGGGTTCAGGCGGCGGTCTTCGCCTTGGCCCGCGCGTTCGCGCCGGCATCGGCCAGCTTCGTCAGGTCGGCATCGGTCCGGGTCTCCTCCGCCAGCGTCTTGGCGAACAGGGCGGCCGCATCCTTCAGGCCGAGTTCCTCGGCCCAGCGCTTGAGCGTGCCATAGCGGGTGATCTCGTAATGCTCGACCGCCTGGGCCGACGAGATCAGTCCCGCGTCGAGGGCTGGCGTGCCCTTGAATTCCTCCATGATCTCCTCGCCCTCGGCGACGATGCCCTCAATGGCGTCGCAGGTCTTGCCGCGCGCCGGCTTGCCGAGCATCTCGAAGACCTCCAGCAGCCGCTCGACCTGAACCTCGGTCTCCTCGCGGTGCTTGCCGAAGGCGCCCTTCAGCGTGTCCGACTGGGCTGCGCGCTGCATTTTCGGCAAGGTCTTCAGGATCTTGCGTTCGGCGAAATAGATGTCCTTGAGCGTATCGAGGAACAGGTCGTCGAGTGTCTTGTCCTTGGCCATGATGATCGTGCCTCTTCAAATGGCGTGAATGGCGGTCCGCGATTCTGGGCCGCCGGATCGTGTCGCGGCGGAATGCCGTAACTTCGCAACGTGAAGCCCGGCCCGACGTTCCAAGGGCGGCGCCGCACCGAAAGGGCGGAACCGCGTCGATCTCCGCAGGTTGATGGGATGACCCATGGAGGCTTTCCGCATGTTCTCGTTCTTCGACACCCGTTCGCCCACCCAGCGCTTCGCCGACGAGGCGATGGAACAGCTGTCCTCCCTCGCGACGCGCATTGGCCGCGAGGGGAGCCATGTCCAGGCGGCCATGGAATCGGCGCCGGACCATATCCGCTCCGCCGCCCGCGGCCTTGACCGCATGGGGATCAACCCGCAGGCCGCCGCCGTCGCTGGCCAGCAGGCGCTGCGGCACGTCGGCCGCCATCCTTCCGTCCTTGTGCCGCTGGTGATCGTGGGGGCAGCGGTCGCGCTCGGCTACTGGCTCGCACAGCCGAGCCAGCCGGTCGCCGCGCCGCACGTCAAGCGCCAGAGCTGATCGATCGGGCCACGCATCCCAAAAGCCGCCGGGCCCACCCGGCGGCTTTCTCGCGTCGTCACACCACCTGCCTGACGAGAGGGCGGTCCCGGAGGACCGCCCTTTCGCGGGAAGAGAGCGATGTCGATCAGCGGCGCATGCCGTAGAGAAATCCGACGAAAGCCGCCACGGCGAGCGCCTGGAAGGGCCGCGACGTGATCTCGTCACGCAGCATCTTCTGCAGGTCGCCGGCGCGGCTCGCCATGACGTCGGTATCCACGCCCGCGGCCTTGAGCTGGGTCTGCGCCGCGCTGGCGAAATCGGCCACGCTCGCGCCGGGGTTCATCGTCTTGCCGTCAGCCATCAGGGCCTCCTCGTGTTGCACTGAGGAGGCAACGCATGGCGGCCGGCAAGCGTTCCCGATCCCCTAGAGCGCCGTGACGTGATGGGCGGGCACCGCCCCGCCGTTCCACTGGCCGCCGAGCGCCCGCTCCACCTGCGCTGCCAACTGGAGAAGCAGGCCGTCGCCGGCCTGCCGCGTCTGCAACTGGATGCCCATGGGAAGGCCGTTCGGCAGGCGGCCGAACGGCAGGGACAGGCCGGGGATGCCGCACAGGTTGGACAGCGGCGTATAGGCGAAGATCGCCCACAATTGGGCGAACCAGTCATGGACCGAGGGATTGTCGCTCACCGTCAGATAGTCGCGCGTGCCGATGAGCGGCGTCGGCTTTGCCATGGTCGGCGTGAGGATGATGTCCCAGCTCTCGAAGAAGGCGCCGAAGCCGCGCGAGGCGGTGTTGAAGGCGAGCTGCATCCGCGTGCGCTCCGAATAGGTGGCGTCGATGCCGGCGGCCCAGAGGCGCACATTCATCGGTTCCACCTTGTCCTCCGGCGGCCGTGTCAGGCCCCGCGGTTCGAGCAGAAGCGCGATGGTCTGGGCGAAATTGGTGATGTAGCAGGTCGTCTGGGCCGCATAGGCGGCGGCCAGGTCGATGGACGGCACGGCCCAGTCGACATGGTGGCCGAGGTCTTCGAGGAAGCGGCCTGCCCGTTCGAGCTCGGCGACGATCTCCGGGCTTGCCCGGTACGGTCCCCATTCATGCGACATGGCGATGCGCAGCTTTCCGGGATCGCGGCGGATCAGCTCGCCATAGGGCTCGTCGGCGCTCCAGTAGGGCATGAACTCGCCGGGCGCGCCGCCGCGGCAATGGTCGACGAAAGCCGCCGTGTCGCGCACCGAACGGGAGAGGCAGCCCTGCGAGGACACGACGCTGGCGAGATCCGATCCGCCCGGCGCGATCGAGAAGACGCCGCGCGAGGGCTTCAGGCCTATGAGACCATTGACCCCCGCGGGAATGCGGATCGAGCCGCCGCCGTCGGTGCCATGCGAAATCGGCGTCGCCCCGGCGGCGACCATGGCGGCCGATCCGGCGGAGGAGCCGCAGGTCGTGTAGGCGGTGTTCCACGGATTGCGGGTGACGCAGAGCGTGTTCTCGGCCGAACTGCAGACGCCGAATTCCGGCGTCGTCGAGCGGCCGATGATGTTGAGGCCGGCGTTGCGAATCTTCCCCGTGAGGTGGCTGTCGGCGGCCGCGACATTCCCCTGCATCAGCAGCGAGCCCATCTCCTGCCGTCGCCCTTTCAGCGTCGGGCCGAGATCCTTCATCAGATAGGGCACGCCGGCGAAGAGGCCGTCCGGGTCCATGCCGTCCTTCAGCGGATCGGCGACGACGTCGTCGAAGATCTCCACCACCGCATCGAGGGTCGGGTTCAGGCCGGCGACCGCAGCGCTGGTCTGGGCGGCGAGCTCGGCCGCGGTGACGTCCCCCTTCCGCACGCTTGCGGCGAGCGCGGTCGCGTCGTGGCTGGCCCATTCGCTCCAGCTCATCGCCAGTGTCATGTCGGTCTACCCTTGGTTGAGGTTCGGCGCAGGAACCCTGAATCGACGCTCCCGCTCGCCGGGACCACCGCGCCTTCCGCATGGCCGCGATGCATTTGCGGGGACCGCGCCGCTCCGGCCAGTCCTCCCGCCGGTCCCCCAGACTGGACGGGCCTTTGGACGGAGAAAGAGGGCGGATGCTGCATCGCCCTTGCCATCCGTCGGGCGCTCCCCCTGCGGAAGGCCCCCTTGCCTTGCCGGCTGCGACACCGAAGGATGGCGGCCTGTCCGGGAGGAACATCGTGTCCGTGAAGCGTCTCGCGCCTGTCGATGTCGTCGTGGTCGGAGCCGGCCTCGGTGCCGCGGCCTTCACCCGGCACCTCGCCGAAGCGGCGCCGTCATGGTCCATCGTCGTGCTGGAGCGCGGCGGCTGGGTCGATCGCGCCGCGCTGCCGGCCTTGCGGCCCGATTTCCAGCGCGACGTTCTGGGCCCCTATGCGACCTCACCCAATGTCCGACTGGCGGCCGGGGGGATCGCACCCTCGGCGGACTACGCCGTCGACGACAGTGAGTCCGACTTCAAGCCGCTGATGTGGAGCGGCGTCGGCGGCTCCACCATCAACTGGGCGGCCCATTTTCCGCGCTTTCACCCCTCGGATTTCCGCACCCGGACCCTCGACGGTGTCGGCGACGACTGGCCCTTCAGCTATGCCGATCTCGAACCCTTCTACGACCTCAACGACGCCCGCTTCGGCATTGCCGGCCTTGCCGGCGACCCGGCCTATCCGCCCAAGCCCGAACGCCCCATGCCGCCCATCGCCCTCGGCAAGCTCGGCATGACCGCGGCCCGCGGCTTCGACCGCCTCGGCTGGCACTGGTGGCCGGTCGATTCGGCGATCAACAGCCGCGTCCATCACGGCCGTCCGGCCTGCAACCATTGCGGCCCCTGCCAGCAGGGCTGCGTCACCGGCGCCAAGGCCTCGACCGACATGACCCACTGGCCCGAGGCCATCGCCCGCGGCGTCGAGATGCGCACCGGCGCCGTCGTGCTGCAGGTCGAGATCGCCGCGGGGCGGGTCACCGGCGTCACCTACCGCACGGCCGAGGGCGACGTCTTCCAGCCGGCCGGGACGGTGGTGGTGGCTGGCAATGGTGTCGGCACGGCGCGCCTGCTGCTCGCTTCCGGCGTGACAGCGCCGGCTCTCGGGCGCAACCTGATGTATCACGGCGCCGGCTATGTCCGCGGCTTCTTCGCCGAGGACCTCGACGGTCCCGTCGGACCGACCGGCTGCTCGATCTACAGCCATGAATTCTACGAGACCGACCGCTCCCGCGGCTTCGTCCGCGGCGTCCATCTCCAGGCCACCCGGGAGAACCCCCTGGCGGTTCAGGCGGCCCGCCTGGCGCGGCCCTGGGGCGAGGAGGCCCATGCCGCCCTGCTGCGCGAGTTCCGAAGGTCCATGGCCATCCTCGTCGTCAACGAGGACCTGCCCGAGTCCGAGAACCATGTCGCCCTGACCGGCGAGACCGCCGCCGACGGTCTGCCCGGCGTCAAGGTCGTCTACCGCCTCTCCGACCATTCGCGCCGCGCCCTCGATTTCGGGCTCGACCGCGCCGAGGACATGCTGCGCGCTGCCGGCGCCGTCGAGACCGTGCGGGTGCCGCTGGCCCCCTTCACCGGCTGGCACCTGCTCGGCACCGCCCGGATGGGCACCGATCCCGCGACTTCGGTCACCGACGGCAGCGGCCGCGTCCATGGTGTCAGCGGCCTCCTCGTCGCCGACGGCAGCCTGTTCACCACCTCGGCGGCGGTCAATCCCGGCTCCACCATCGGTGCGGTCGCGACCAAGGTCGCCGACGATCTCGCGAGGGCCGCAGCATGAGCGCGACCTTCGACGACGCCGTCCTCGACACGCTCTTTCCCGGCCTCGGCACGATCCCGCCCGCCAGCCGGGCCGGCCTCGACGCCTCCGCCGTCCTGGCGCGCCACGGCCCTGTGCTGACGGCGATCGAAGCGGCGGCGGGAGGCGAGGCCGCCTTCCTCGCCGCCGATCCCGGCCGGCGCGCCGATCTGCTCGAGGCTGTCGGCCACAGCGATCCGGCGGCCTTCCAGGCGCTCGTTCTGGCGGTCTCGGCGCTCTATCACGCCAGCGCCTCGGTGGTGGAGGCCTATGGCTGGGTGGCGCGCGCGCCCCAGCCCGAGGGCTTCGCCGTGGAAGCGCCGACGGACGAGGCCGAGGCGGCGCGCCTTCTGGGGAAGGTACGGGCGCGCCGGCAGATCTGGCGGGCCTGACGGCGGCCGGCGTTCAGCGCGGCGGACCTGCCGCGAACCTCGCCATGAAGCTACGGTCGAGCCAGTCCTTCCAGCGCCACACCCAGCGCCCCTCGACCGCGAGCCAGCGGCCGCGTCCGGCAATGGCGCTGCCGTCGCCGGTGGCGAGAATGGCGAGGTAGTCGCGCTGGGCGCGATAGGACACCAGCGGTTCGGCGCGGACGCGGCGCCGCAGATTGGCGATCAGCGGCGGGCCCTGGCGGACCGCGAAGACGCCGGCCTTCTCGCGCCGGTCGCCTTCGATCGCGGCACAGTCGCCGACGGCGAAGATCGCCCCGTCGGTCGTCGTGGCGAGGGTGTCGGCGGTCAGCACCGACCCGTCGGCCGCCTGGCGCAATCCCGTCGTGGCGAGCCAGGTGGGCGCCCGCGCGGCCGTCGAGACGATCACGGCATCGGCGGGGATGCGTTGCCCGGTCGTGTCCAAGGCCCCCTCGGCATTGATCTCGGCGATACGGCAGGGGGCGAGAAGCGTCACGTCGCGCCGGGCGAGGGCGGCGCGCACGCGCTGCTGCATGCCCGGATTGAGCGACGGCGTCACCGCATCGCCGGCGGCGATGGCGATCCATGGCTGCGCCGCCTGCGGCGCCAGCGCCTGGAACCGCGTGCGCAGCGCCAGCGCCATCTCGACGCCTGCCGGGCCACCGCCGACCATCAGGATGCGCCGCGGGACGGCTTCGCCGGCAAAAAGCCTGTCCAACTGGTCCAGCAGCCCGCTGATCGGCTTGACCGCGATAGCGAAGCGGTCGGCACCGGCGATGCCGGAGAGGTCGGGCGTGATGCCGAGATTGAGGGAGAGCGTGTCATAGGCGAGGCGTCCGCCATCGGCGAGCAGCAGCTCGCGGCGGGTGCGGTCGATGCCGACGGCGCTGCCGCGACACAGGGCCACGCCACAGCGCCGGGCCAGCCCTTCAAGGTCGATATGCATCTCGGCCCGGGAATAGGCGCCCGCGACATGGCCGGGCAGCATGCCGGAATAGGGCGTCATCACACGGTCGGTCACGAGCGTCAGGCGGGCCCCCGGCTCCGGCCGGTCGCCGAAATCACGCAGCACCTGGACATGGGTATGGCCGCCGCCGACAAGGACGATATGGTGATCAGCCATGCGCGCGATCCCCTTCAAGGCGGGCGAGCGCGGCCCTTGTCGCGGGCGCCGCCTCCGGCGCCGCCGCGAGGGCGCTGCGCAGCCAGGCGAGATCGGCGGCATCGTCGATGTCGTTCTGTTCGGGCAGGCGGTGGACGCAGAGCCCCTCTGCCGTCGCCCGCCGCAGCGTTTCCGCCAGCACGCCCGCCGTGCTCCAGGCCATCGGTGCGAAGAGCGGCGCCGCCGCCGCCGATGTGACGCCGATGAGGCCATAGCCACCGTCGGGGCTCGGCATGATCACCATGTCCCGCGGGCCGCCATGGCGCAGGATGTCCGCCGCCGCCACCAGCACCTCCGGCGCCAGCAGCGGCAGGTCGGCGCCCATCACCATCGCCCCGGCCGGATGCCGCGCCAGAAGCTGGGTCAGAGCCGACCACATGGTGGCGCCGAGTTCGCCGCGATCGCAGGGCACCAGCGGCCAGTCCTGGCCGATGACCGCCGCAAGTTCGGCCGCCGCGTCGGCGGGCCGGAAGAAGATGGAAGCGGCGAGGGCGGTCTGCCCGGCGGCTGCGGCCACGGCGCCCGCGCTGTCCCTGAGAAAGGCACCGGCCAGCGCGGCGGCCGGCCCGTCGCCGATGCCAGTGGCAAGGCGCGTCTTGGCGATCCCCGGCCGGGGCGGCTTGGCCATGAGGCCGATGCCGATCGTCGCATCCGTCATGTCATCGTCCATTCGTCCATTCGTCCATTCGTCCATGCGTCCATGCGTCGGGTCGCGGGCTGCAGGCCACCAGGCCGACGGGTCGCCATCGCTGGCTGAACCCGCCGGCCTGCGACATGGTGCCTTCGCGACAACTGGCGCTTTTGTTTCGCCTCTCCCATGAACGTATGTCTGCCACGCCGCCTCCAGCTTGATACAAGCCCCGTCCTCGTGACACCAAGGCGTGCCCCCGGCGTAACGAATGGCGCCCGGGCTCCGAATGGCCGAGGAGACCCCGAGGAGGAGTGGACCCCGTTGGAGCAGTCACTGCGAGAGCCTACAGGCCGGAACATCGGCAAGTTCGAACATCCGGCCATTACCGCCAAGGGTGAGCGCCGCGCGGCGGTCGCGCTGAAGCGGCTGGAGACACTCTGGTTCAACACCGGGACGCTCTGCAACATCACCTGCCGCAACTGCTACATCGAGAGTTCGCCGAAGAACGACGCGCTGGTCTATCTGACGCTGGCCGATGTGCAGGGCTATCTCGACGAGATCCGCCGCGACGACCTGCCGGTAAGCCTCATCGGACTCACCGGCGGCGAGCCCTTCATGAACCGCGAGATCATCGCGATCCTCGAGGCGGTGCTGGCGGCCGGCTATGAGACCCTGATCCTCACCAATGCCATGCGGCCGATGATGCGGCACAAGGCTGACCTGCTGCGGCTGCGCGACACCTATGGCGCCAGGCTGCGCCTCCGCGTCTCGCTCGACGATTACCGTGCCGCGGTGCACGACGCCGAGCGCGGCCCCGACGCCTTCCGCAAGGCCATGGAGGGACTGCGCTTCCTCACCCGCGAGGGCTTCCGCGTCGAACTCGCGGGGCGCCGCCTCGCCGCCGATGCCGAGGCCGGCTCGCGCGACGGCTACGCCCGGATGCTCGCGGACGAAGGCGTCGCCATCGCCTGCGACGACCCGGTCGCCCTGGTGATCTTTCCCGAGATGGGAACCGAGGCCGATCCGCCGGAGATCACCGAGGCCTGCTGGACCATCCTCCACAAGAGCCCGGACGACGTCATGTGCGCCACCTCGCGCATTGTCGTGCGGCGCAAGGGGGCGGAGGCGCCGGCAGTGCTCGCCTGCACGCTCATTGCCTATGATTCGCGCTTCGAACTCGGCCGCACCCTCGCCGAGGCGGCGGTGGCCGTGCCGCTGGCCCATCGCTCCTGCGCGACTTTCTGCGTGCTGGGCGGCGCCGCCTGCGGTGCCGCGGCCCCGGCGTGAGCCGGGCGGGCGCCCCCGCCGCTGCGGCGGCGCCCGTGCTGCTGACCGTCGAGCGCCGGCCTGCGGCGACGGTGTCGAAGCCGGCCTTCAGCGTCATTCTGCCGCTGGCCGCCGAGGAATTGGTCCCGGAAGCCCTGATCGCCCTTCTGCCCCCTGACATGGAAGTCTTCCTCGCCCGCGGCGGCTCGCGGGCCGACAGCCTCAATGCGGGCGCCGCCGTCGCCACCGGCGACCACCTCTGGTTCGTCCATGCCGACACGCAACTCACGCCCGGGGCGATCACCGCCCTGCGCGCGGCGGCAGCGCAGGCGCCCGAGGCCTTGCTCTTCTTCGATGTCGGCTTCGATGGCCCCGCCATCATGGGGCTGAACGGCGCCGGCGTCCGGCTGCGCTCGCATCTGCTGCGCCTGCCCTTCGGCGACCAGGCCCTCTGTCTCGACGCCGACCTGTTCCACCGCCTCGGCGGTTATCCCGCCGTTCCCCGCGGCGAGGACCATCTCCTGGTCTGGCGGGCCCATCGCGCCGGCGTGCCCGTGCGCCCCGTCGGGGCCCGCGTGACCACCAGCAGCCGCCGCTATGCCAGGCGCGGCTGGGCGCGGACCACGGCCACGCATCTCGTCCTGACGGTCCGCCAGGCCCTGCCGGAATTCATCGCCTATCTCCGCGGCCGCTGACCGCAATCCGCGCGGCAGGGAGCCGGCCGTGGCGGTCGCGGGTGGCCGGCTGCGCGCAGCCGAATGGTGCCCCTAGCCGGGATCGAACCAGCACTCCTTGCGGAACTCGATTTTGAGTCGAGCGCGTCTACCAATTCCGCCATAGGGGCAACGCGCGGCGGACTATAGCCACGCCCGGCGGCGGGTCAACGCCGCCGGGCGCAGGATCCGCCGGGGCGCGCCTTGACTTGGGCGCAGTCGGCGCCATCTTCAGCCCCGATGAGCGAAAATCCCGTCTTCTCCACCGCCGTTGCCATCGCCCAGCCCACCGCCCGCATCGAGACCCCGGTCAAGGTGCTGTCGGCTGCCGCGCAGCGCGCCCTGGCCGAGGCGGCCGAGCGCCGTGCGCTCCTCGACGCCCGGGCGGCCGAACTCGCCGCCCATCCCGAGATCCACGGCCGCGGCGGCGCCGATCCCGTGCGTTATGATGACTGGGAAGTCGGCGGCATCGCCGTCGATTTCTGAGGCTCCCGCCGCCTTACGCCTTGTTCTTGCGCTCGCGCAGCTCGGCGAAGACCTCCGCCGGCAGCCGCCCCCGCATGCCGAGCACGGCCGCGATGGCGGCATCGTCGGCGCGCAGGAACGGGTTCGTCGCCTTCTCCTGCCCGATGGTGGTCGGCAGGGTCGGCTGGCCGGCCTCGCGCAGCCCGAACACCTCCTCGGCGCGCGCCTTCAGCGCCGCATTGTCCGGATCGACCATGAGCGAGAACTTGGCGTTCGAGCCGGTATATTCGTGGCCGCAATAGACGGCGGTGTCGTCGGGCAGTGCCCGCAGCACCTTCAGAGCCTCCCACATCTGCTGCGGCGTGCCCTCGAACAGGCGGCCGCAGCCCAGCGAGAACAACGTGTCGCCGGAGAACAGGATCTTCTCGCTCGCGAAATGATAGACGATGTGGCCGACCGTGTGGCCGGGCGTGTCGATGATGTCCGCTTCCAGCGAACCGAAGCGCGCCTTGCCGCCCGGCGCCACGGTCTCGTCCACCAGCGGGATGCGATGGGCATCCGCTGCATTGGCGATGACATGCGCTTTCGTCGCGGCCTTCACCGCCTCGATGCCCTGGACATGGTCGGGGTGGTGGTGGGTGACGAGGATATGGCTGATCGTCCAGCCCTTGGCCTTCGCCGCGGCGAGCACCGGTTCGGCCTCCGGCACGTCGATGGCCGCCGTCGCGCCGGTCGCCGGATCATGGATCAGCGCGCCGAAATTGTCGCTGAGGCAGGTGAACATGTGAACGTCGGCGGCCATGGGCATCTCCGGAGCGAGGGGGGATCGGTCGAAACCGTTCACCCTTGCCGCTCTATGCCATTGCCTGTGGCCGATGGCCATTCCATTCTCCGGCCGGCCGGCATGCTGCCGGGTCCTTGCGGAAAGCCCGGCTTGTCTGACGTCATCGATCTGCGCGCCTTCTATTCCTCGCCGCTCGGCATGGTCGCCCGGCGCATGGTGACGCGCGCCGTGCGTATCCACTGGCCCTCGGCGCGCGGCATGCTCACCGTCGGCCTCGGCTATTGCACGCCCTATCTCGGCATCTTCCGCGAGGAGGCCGACCGCTCCCTCGCCTTCATGCCGGCGCGCCAGGGCGTCATCTCCTGGCCGACGGCCCGGCCGGGGCGTGCCGCCCTGGTCGAGGACGACATGCTGCCGCTGGCGGATGCCGCCGTCGACCGGCTCCTCATCGTTCATGCACTGGAGGTGTCGAACGACGTCCAGGCGCTGCTGCGCGAGGCCTGGCGGGTGCTGGCGGCGGGCGGCAAGGTGCTGGCCGTGGTGCCCAACCGCCGCGGCCTCTGGGCCCAGCGCGACACAACGCCCTTCGGCCAAGGCCGCCCCTATTCGGCCCGCCAGCTCACCGAGCTGATGCGCCAGTCTTCCTTCACCCCCGTGGCCTGGAGCCAGGCGCTCTGGGTGCCGCCGCTCAGCACGACCCTGGTCCTGCGCTCCGCCATCGCCTGGGAGCGCATGGGCTCGGCGCTGACCCTGCCCTTCGCCGGCGTCCATCTCGTCGAGGCGACGAAACAGGTCTACAAGCCCGTCCCGCTCCGGCGCGAGCGCACCGTCGACCTGTTCCGGCCGGTGCTCGCGCCCCAGCCGGCGGCGCGCGGCGTCGAGCGTCGGGGGGATGCCGAGGGCTAGCTCAGACAACCCGCCGCGATCCCTGGTCTCGCAAGACGATCGCCGCCTCATCCGCGGAAGGAAAAAATCCGATCAAGCGCCGAAGGCAGGCCCTGCGTGAAGTGAACTCTTCCCAAATCAGGCGAACGAAGGACGGGAACACCGCCGATCCAGGCATTGTGGTCAACCGTACCCTGCCAGCCTGGCAGCCAGGGGAGCACCTTTTCGATTTGGTTGGTGATGGGCTCGTGGGTTGTGGCCAGGCGGACCCGTCGCAGGCGCACATTCGGGCCGAACGATCGCTCGAGATTGTTCGGGTCGACGAACTGAGCGCTTTCAGGGAGCAGATGACTGCCGAATTTGATCATCGGGGGCAGCAGGTCGCCCGCGAGATCGACCGTCTTATTGAGGGATGAAATAGAGCGGATGGTCTCCTCACCAAACCCGAATGCCCACGGTATGATGGCAGCGAGGTAATTGCTCGCGACGGTACGGTAGCCGGGGGGGTGTCTGAGCCTGCCAATCAAGACGAACAGAAGCCCCCGCGGCCCGAGGTCCACGACCGTGGCTTCGGCTTTGAGATCCGACACGAAGGGAGGAGTCAGCAAAAAAGGAAGTCTCCGCATGGACGTATAGGTGGCCTCGCCGACACTCGTCCCGGTCCGGATTTCGCCGTCGACCTCCACCTCCACGGTCAGCCGATAACGGAGCGTCCCGCTCGGCACGAGAAGGCGCCACCCGCCGTAGAGCCCGAGAGCCCCAGCCAGCCCACCGGTTCCGACCACAACATCGCGCCGCGTGATAGCCATCCCGAAGCATCCCCGAAGATTTCGCTGGCATTCATCGACAGCAAGAAATGAGGCCGTCCTACTAATGGACGGTTAGCGCGACGAAAAAACAATGATGACGCAGGCAAGGCGCTCCGGGTTTTTTGTCTCGATGAGAAACAACAGGGCGAGCTGGTCCAATCAGGCGGCGGCAGCTTTCAGAAGGGCTGGCTACCGCCCGGGCAGCTTCGACTTCAGCACGAAGAGCAGCTCGCCGATCTCCTCATCCGACAGGAGCGACACCCGCCGCGCCAGCAGGTTGGCGAGCTCGGTCGCCTGCGGCGACAGGCCGGACGTATCGATCACGATGCGCGGATGGGAGATCTCGGCGAGCTTCGCCAGCTCCTCCGCCTCGTCCCAGATGATGCCGAAATAGGCGATGATCCGCTGGATCAGGTACCAGCTCGGGCGCCCGCGCTTGCCGTGCTCCAGCGCCGAGAGATAGGCGGGCGAGACGCCCACCGCCTCGGCCATGGCGGTGAGGGTGGCGCCGCGCGCCTCGCGTAAGGTCCGGACCCGGGCGCCGAACGGCGTCATCGCCGCCTGGCCTCGACGGCCGCCAGCGCCGCCGCGACGGCCGCCTCGATATCGAGCGCGGTCGTGTCCAGCGTCACCGCGTCGGCGGCCACTGCCAGCGGCGCGTCGGCCCGGCCGGAATCGCGTTCATCGCGGCGGGCGATGTCGGCGAGCACGGCGGCGAGCGCCTCGTCCGTATCGGCGCATTCGCCGCGCGCGACCAGTTCGCGAAAGCGCCGCCGCGCCCGCTCCTGCGGGCTCGCCGTGACGAAGAGCTTGGCCGCGGCACCGGGCGCGATCACCGTGCCGATGTCGCGTCCGTCGAGCACCGCGCCGCCCGCCTGGGCCGCGAAGGCGCGCTGCAGGGCGAGGAGAGCGCGCCGCACCGGACCGTGGGCGGCGACCACCGAGGCCGCCTCGCCCGCCTCCCGGGTGCGCAGCTTCTCCGCGTCGAGGTCGGCGAGGTCGAGGTGCTCGGCGATGACCTGGGCGATCTCGACATTGTCGAGCGGGAAGCCGCGGTCGCGCATGATCTGCCCGACGCCGCGATAGAGCAGGCCGGTGTCGAGATGCGGCAGGCCGTAATGGGCGGCGATGCGCCGGGCGAGGGTGCCCTTGCCCGAGGCCGCCGGGCCGTCGATGGCGATGATCACGAGAAATCCGCCCCGAGGCCGCGCATCAGCCCGACGAAATCGGGGAAGCTGGTGGCGATGAAGGCGGTGTCGTCCACGCGCATCGGCTCCGCCGTGGCGAGGCCCATGACGAGGAAGCTCATGGCGATGCGATGGTCCATGTGGGTTGCGACCGTGCCGCCGCCGGGTGTCTTGCCGTTGCCCGCGACGATGAGGTCGTCGCCTTCGATGACATGGTCGACGCCGGCCGCGGCGAGGCCTGCCGCCACCGCCGCGAGCCGGTCGGATTCCTTCACCCTGAGCTCGTGCAGGCCGCGCATGCGCGTCGGGCCGCTGGCGAAGGCGGCAGCCACCGCGAGGATCGGATATTCGTCGATCATCGAGGGTGCGCGATGCGCCGGCACGTCGACGCCGGTCAGGCGCGAGCCGCGCACGCGCAGGTCGGCGATGTCCTCGCCCGATTCCACCCGCGGGTTCAGCACCGCGATCTCGGCCCCCATCTCGATCAGCGTCGTGATGAGGCCGGTGCGCAGCGGGTTCATCATCACGCCGGTGACGGTCACGTCCGATCCCGGGACGATCGCCGCCGCGACGATGGGAAAGGCCGCCGAGGACGGGTCGGCGGGCACAACGACCGGCGCGGGCTTCAGCTCGGGCTGGCCGACGAGATCGATCCGCCGTCCGTGTTCGCCATGCGGCGTCACCGTCACGCTGGCGCCGAAATGGCTGAGCATCCGCTCCGTATGGTCGCGCGTCGCCTCCTTCTCGATCACCGTGGTGATGCCGGGCGCGTTGAGGCCGGCGAGGAGGACGGCGGACTTCACCTGCGCCGAGGCCACCGGCGATTCATAGGTCACCGGCACGGCATCCTTCGGGCCCTCGATGGTCAGCGGCAGGCGTCCGCCCTCGCCCTGGGCCACCACCGCCACGCCGAACAGTTCGAGCGGGTCGAGGGCGCGCCGCATCGGACGTTTGCGCAGCGAGGCATCGCCGTCGAAGGTCGCGCGGATCGGATGGCAGCCGACCACGCCCATCATCAGCCGGCACCCGGTACCCGAATTGCCGAAGTCGAGAGGCTCCACCGGCGCCTTCAGCCCGCCGACGCCGACGCCGTGGACCCGCCAGGCGCCGGGGCCGGTGCGCTCAACGGTGGCTCCCAGCTGCCGGCACACCTTGGCGGTGTTGAGGACGTCCTCGCCCTCCAGCAGCCCCGATATCCGGGTTTCGCCCACCGTCAGCAGCCCGAACATCAGGGCCCGGTGGGAAATGGACTTGTCGCCCGGCACGGTGATGTGGCCCGTCAGGGCGGCGCCGCGGCGGGCGGTCAGCGGGGTCTTGCTCTGCGAGGCGCTCAAGGTGCGAAGGTCCCGTCCGTTCGAAAAACCGATCCCGCGCTCTATCCCGCGCCGCAAGCCTCTTGACAAGCCGGGGCTCTGCGTCCAACTGACCCCCCTTCAAACGAAGTGCGATCCATTCAGGGAGTCCGCCGTGGCGAGACCCGAACTCGGCGTGAAGCGCATCTGCCCCACGACCGGCAAGAAGTTCTACGATCTGAACCGCGACCCCATCGTCTCGCCCTATACGGGCGAGGTGCTGCAGCGCGTCATGTTCGAGCCCTCCCGCCGCGGCGCCGCGGCCGCCGCCGCCAAGGTGGTGCCGCAGGCCGACGAGGAAGATGCCGAGCTCGAGGTGCCGGATGCCGAGCTCGTCAGCCTCGAAGAGGCGGATGAGGAAGAGGCGTCCCCGGCCAAGGCCGCCGCCATCGACGACGATGTCGACGTCGATGTCGAGGACGCCGCCGATGACGATGACACTTTCCTCGCCGAGGATGAGGATGAGGATGACGGCGACGTCTCCGACCTCATCGGCGACGCTGCCGACGACGAGGACGACCAGTAGGACGGGTGGGCCGGCGGGCGGCGACGCCCGCTGCCCTCTTGCGCTTCGGCCGCGGCGCGCGTATGAGAACTGTCGACTTCGGTCATTCATACACCCTCATCGATGGCTATCGTGAGAGTGGGTTCCTGCGGGGACCCGCTCTTTTTGTTTCCGCCGCCGACGAGTCCCGTTTCGGAGCTTCGATTGCCAGCGGAAGAGCCGCGCCTCACCGATGATCTGCCCGCCGCGGCGCCCGCCCCGGCCGATGCCGATCCGCGCCTGATCGTCGAGACGGGCGTCGCCGCCCGCGTCGCCGCCATCGCCGGGCCGGTGCTGGAGGGTCTCGGCTTCCGGCTGGTGCGCGTGCGCATCTCCGGGTCGCAGGGTGGCGGCTCGACGCTGCAGATCATGGCCGAGCGGCCCGACGGCACCTTCACCATCGACGATTGCGAGGCAACCAGCCGGGCGCTGTCGCCGGTCCTTGACGTCGAGGATCCGATCGCCGCGGCCTACAACCTCGAAATCTCCTCCCCCGGCATCGACCGGCCGCTCGTCCGCGTCGGCGATTTCGCGCGCTGGGCCGGCTATGAGGCGAAGATCGAGATGGCGGTGGCCCAGGACGGCCGCAAGCGCTTCCGCGGCTTCATCCTCGGCGCTGAGGGGACCGGCGCCAGGATCCGTCGCACCGACGTCAAGGGTGACGAGCCCGCCGAGATCGTCCTGCCGATCGAGGAGATCGGCGAGGCGCGTCTCGTGCTCACCGACGACCTCATCCGCGAGGCCCTGCGCCGCGCCAAGGCCGCCGGCCGTGCCATGGACGAGGACGACGAGGACGAGGCGTTCGACGGCGACGGCGGCGAGGCGGAGGACGCCACCGACGACACCGAACTCGTGATCCTGCGTCCCGGCACCCCCCGCCCGGTCCGCGCCGCCGAGGCGCCGAAGAAGAAGCCGTCGCCCGGCACGCCTTATTCCCGCGGACCGAAGCCCAAGGGCCCGGGCCGCTACGCCAAACCCAAACCATCCCGCTAGAGGGGAACGACCCATGGCCGTTTCGGCAAACCGACTGGAATTGCTGCAGATCGCGGATGCGGTGGCACGCGAGAAGCAGATCGACCGCCAGATCGTCCTCGAAGCCATGGAGGACGCGATCCAGAAGGCGGCCCGCTCGCGCTACGGTCAGGAGACCGAGGTGCGCGCCGAGATCAATGCCAAGTCCGGTGAGATCCGCCTGTCCCGCCTGCTGCAGGTGGTCGACGAGATCGAGAACGTCGCGACCCAGATCGCCACCGAGGAAGCCCGCCGCAAGAACCCGGCCGCCCAGCCGGGCGACTGGATCGCCGAGACCCTGCCGCCCTTCGATTTCGGCCGCATTGCCGCCCAGTCGGCCAAGCAGGTCATCGTCCAGAAGGTCCGCGAGGCCGAGCGCGACCGCCAGTTCGACGAGTACAAGGATCGCGTCGGCGAGATCGTCTCGGGCCTCGTCAAGCGCGTCGAATATGGCAATGTCGTCGTCGATCTCGGCCGCGGCGAGGCGATCATCCGCCGCGACGAGCTGATCCCGCGCGAGATGTTCCGCAACGGCGACCGCGTCCGCGCCTATCTCTTCGACGTCCGCCGTGAGCAGCGCGGGCCGCAGATCTTCCTGTCGCGCACCCATCCCCAGTTCATGGCCAAGCTGTTCGGCCAGGAAGTGCCGGAGATCTACGACGGCATCGTCGAGATCAAGGCGGTCGCCCGTGATCCCGGCTCGCGCGCCAAGATCGCCGTCGTGTCGCGCGATTCCTCCATCGACCCCGTCGGCGCCTGCGTCGGCATGCGCGGCTCGCGCGTCCAGGCGGTGGTCGCCGAATTGCAGGGCGAGAAGGTCGACATCATCCCCTGGAACCCGGACATCGCCACTTTCGTGGTCAATGCCCTCGCTCCGGCCGAGGTCGCCAAGGTCGTGCTCGACGAGGACCGCGAGCGCATCGAGGTCGTCGTGCCCGATCCGCAGCTCTCCCTCGCCATCGGCCGCCGCGGCCAGAACGTGCGCCTCGCCTCACAGCTCACCGGCTGGGACATCGACATCCTCACCGAGGCCGAGGAGAGCGAGCGTCGCCAGGCCGAGTTCGAGGCCCGCACCAAGCTGTTCATGGGGTCGCTGGACGTCGATGAGGTCGTCGGCCAGCTCCTCACCTCCGAGGGCTTCCGCTCGGTCGAGGAGGTCGCCTATGTCGAACTCTCCGACCTTGCCTCCATCGAGGGCTTCGACGAGGACACCGCGCAGGAGCTGCAGCGCCGCGCCCTCGACTATATCGCCCGCATCGAGGCTGAGCATGACGCCAAGCGTGTGGAACTCGGTGTCGCCGACGACCTGCGTCAGGTTGATGGCCTGACCACCGCCATGATGGTCAAGCTCGGCGAGAACGACGTGAAGTCGCTCGAGGACTTCGCCGGCTGCGTCCCGGACGACCTCGTCGGCTGGACCGAGCGCAAGGACGGCCAGTCGGTGAAGAATGCCGGTTTCCTCGACGGTTTCGAACTGACCAAGGACGACGCCGAGGCGATGATCATGCAGGCCCGCGTCAAGGCCGGCTGGATCGAGGCGCCCGAGGCTGCCGAAGAGGCCGAGACGGCTGAAGCCGAAGCCTGAGCCGGGGAGATGGGCGGGAGTGGTCATCGCGGTGGAGAACGACGCGCCTGAGCTGGCACTGGACGGCGGGCCCCTGACGGGGCGCGCCGGCAGTGAGCGCACGTGCATCGTCAACCGCCGCGCCGGTGCGCCGGATGGCCTGATCCGCTTCGTCCTTGGCCCCGACGGCATGGTCGTGCCCGACCTCAAGGCCCGCCTCCCCGGCCGTGGCGCCTGGGTGACAGCCACCCGCGCCGCCGTTGCCGAGGCGGTCCGGCGCAAGCTTTTCGCTCGCGCCTTCAAGACCCCCGTGGCGTGGCCTGCCGATCTGCCGGCGCTGGTCGACCAGCTGCTCGAGGCTCAGGCGCTGTCGTCCCTGTCGCTCGCCAACAAGGCCGGCGCCGTGGTCGCCGGCTTCTCCAAGGTCGAGGCGGCGCTGGCCGGCGACACTGCCGCAGGCCTGATTCACGCCGCGGATGCCAGCGATGATGGCGTCCGCAAGCTTGGCCAGGTCCTGCGCCGCATCTTCGGCGACGAACCCGATACCCTGCCGCGGGTGACGGCGTTCACCTCGCTGCAATTGGATTTGGCATTGGGGCGCATGAATGTGATACATGCTGCGCTGCTCGCCGGCGGGCCGAGCGAAAACGCACTCGCGCGCTGCATGGCCCTCGAGGTTTACCGCACCGGTGACGTGACCGGAGGGGGACCTCCGGCTTCCGTCAACGAGCCGAAACACCGAATTTCCAGGACTCAGCCGCCTGGTGCAGGACCAGAACCGAATGACCGATGAGAAGACCTCCGGCGACAAGACCATCAGCCTGACGGGGAAGACCCTCAGCCTGAAGAAGCCCGCCGGTAACGAACAGAGCATGGTTCGCCAGAGCTTCAGCCACGGCCGCACCAAGACGGTCGTCGTGGAGAAGGTTTCGGCGAAGCCGCGCTCGTTCGCCCCGCCCCGGCCGCCGGCTCAGGCCCCGGCCGCCGCGCCTGCCGCCGAGAAGCCGCGCCCGGCAGCGCCAGCCGCCGCCACCCCGACGGCGCCGAAGCCGCCGGCTGCCGGCATGATCCTGCGGACCCTGTCCGACGAGGAGCGCGAGGCGCGCGACCGCGTCCTGGCGGAAGCCCGGGTCCGCGAGGCCGAAGAGCGCAAGGTGTCCGTCGACGAACAGGCCCGCCGCGCCGAGGAGGAGGCCCGTCGTGCCGCCGAACGTGCCGAGCAGGATCGCCGCCAGCGCGACGAGGACGAGCGCCGCCGCGCCGAGGACGACGCCCGCCGCCGCGCCGAATTCGAATCGCGCCGCCGCGCCAGCGACGAGCGGCCGCGCAGCCTCGACG
>NZ_JALHMP010000011.1 GCF_022843985.1 Phreatobacter sp.
GTGCCGTCTGTCCCGGCGGCGGCGGGCGCTGCTGGGTCGTCGGCGGTGGGCCGAGCTGGAGCTGGGCGAGCGCCGGTGCGCCGGCAGGCGGGATCAGCGCCGGAACGACGACGGCCAAGGCGGTCAGCGCGGAGAGGATCGCAATCTTGTTCGCCAAGGCCTGATCTGGTGTCCCTGTTGCCGGGCCGCTAGCGCTCGGGCCGGGTCTGGATGCGGGGAGGTCCGGCGTCCGGCATTCATTATGGCCGCGAACATGGCGGAACCATGCCGCCCCGGCGGTCGGCTTGCGGCCTTAGGAGCCGGGCGTCCAGGCCTGGTAGTCGCCCGTCGCCTTCGGCCGGCGACCGGCATTCAGGGTCGAGCCTGGCGGCCGATAGGCCGAGGCTGTGCCGGTGGCGTTCGGCTGGTGCGGCTGCTGCCAGGGGCGCGGCCGGTAGGCGCTGGCGGTCGGCGGCTCGGCGGTCCGATGATGCATCCAGCCCCACCAGCCCGGCGGAATGGCGGAGGCCTCGGCCTGTCCGTGGTAGACGACCCAGCGCCGCTCGTGGCCGAGGGCCGGGTCCTTGGCAAAGCGGGACCGGTAATACCTGTTGCCGAACTCGTCCTCGCCGACGAAAACCCCCACCCGCCAGATGGTGAGCTGGGTTCCGAAGGTCTGGCTGTTCCACCAGGTGAAGAACTTGAGGAAGAAGGTCTTCATCGCCTGCCTGCGCGCCTGTCGATCAGACCGGTTCATGCCACCCGTCTTCCCGAATGTCCAGCAGGTGCAGCGGCAATGCAGAACGGCCGCCCCGGTGGGGCGGCCGCTGGGTCTTCAAAGCACGCGGGGCGAGTCAGTAATCGTCGCCACCGCCGTCGTCATAGCCGGCGGAATCGTCGTAACCGCCGTAACCGTCATCACCGGTGAAGCTGTCCTGCGCGGCGGGCTTCTCGGCCGCCTGCTGGGCCTCGGGCGCCGCGGCCGGCGCCGCCGAGGCGGAACTCGTGCCGCCGCCCATCATGCTGGAGATGGCGTTGGCCGCCAGAATGCCGCCGACCACACCCACCGCCGCCGTGGCAGCCGTCGCGAGGAAGCCGCCGCCGCCGCCGCCCTGCTGGGCCGGCGCGGCCTGCTGCCCCCAGGGGCCGCCCATCGGACGTCCCTGCGGGCCACCCATCGGCTGGCCCCAGGGGCCACCCTGCTGGGGTGCGCCGAAATTGCCCTGCGGCGGGGCACCGAAATTGCCCTGAGGGGGGGCGCCGTATGCCGGCGGCGGACCGCCCTGGGGCTGGCCGAAACCGGGCGGCGGCGGTGCCATGCCGGTGTTCAGCGGGCGTCCCGGCATCGGCGGCGGCGCCGCCGGCTTGGAGCCGAAGATGCTCGACAGGAAGCCGCCGCTCTGCGGCTGCTCGGCCTGGCGCTGCACGTGCTGGAGATGCTGCTGCATCTGGTCGACCTGATTCTGCAGCGACTGCGCCTGTCCCTGCAGCGTCTCATTCTGCTTGGCCAGGTCATTGAGGGCCTGGTCGGAGACATACATCGTCTGCAGCAGGGCGTAGACCGCGCCGGGCTGCTGCACGAGGCGCTCCTTGATGAAGGCGTCGACGGCAGGGTCGCGCTGCTGGCTCTCGGCCGAGCGCAGGCGGTCGAACAGTCCGGCGATGATATCGCGTTCCTGTTGGTTCATGGGGGTAGATCCTCCGGAAGAACGTTCGTAGCGGGTCGCCCCCGCGTGGTTCCTGTCTGGCATCGTCTCATTGCGGTCTGATGTCGCGATTCAGAGCCGGAGCCTTCAGGTAGCGGGAAGATGGTATATGGCCCCATCCCGCGCCAGAGGTTTGACGGGGGCGTGGCGGCAAGTCGCAGGGGCCCCACAGATCCAACGAAAAAAGGCCGGGGCGGACCCCGGCCGTGACACCGCGCAGCGCCGCGGTGGGATCATTTGTAGGGCAGCTTCGACCATTGCAGATCGATCGACAGGCTGGCGACGACGCTGTGGCCGCACCAGTTGGACCGGCCCGAGCCGCTGAAAACGCCGCGATAGTCGCCGGTGGTGGCGAAGCACTGCTGCGAGGTCAGGTTGGTTCCGTGATAGCGCAGGTCCAGGGTCAGGAAGTCCTTGTAGGTCCACGACACGCCGGCGTTCCAGTAGACGTAATCCTGGATGTTGAAGTCGGCGCCCGGACCGAACACCGTCGTCGTGCCGAGCCAGTAATGGCCGACCGCACCCGAGATCGCGAAGTCGTTCGGCAGCTTCACCTTGGCGTTGAGCTCGCCATAGGTGCCGGCCGCCCCGGTGCCGAGCCAGTTGGGGGCGAAGTAGAGGGCTGCGCCGACATTGACCGTCGGGGTGATGTCGTAGCCAACCTTGCCGTAGACCTCGACAAAGTTGCTGCGCGCAGGGGCCCAGACGCCGTTGAGGGCCGGTGCCGCCAGGCCGGCCGTCACGAACTGGCGCTCGTTCGGATAGAGATAGTACATCACGCCGAGGTCGAAGGTCGCATCGCCGACGACCGGCCGGATGCCGCCATAGAGGTCGACTTCGCCGACCGGCCGGTTCGGCAGCTTCGTGGTCCAGAAGGCGGCGCCGGCATAGAGCCAGCCGTAACGCGCCTCGCCATAGACGTTGATCGCCGGGCCCCGCGCCGACTGCGAGATGCCGCGGAAATTGTAGTCCGAGAGTACCTTGCCGCCGAAAGCGAAATCGAAGGCCCAGGGCGCCGGCGCGGCGATCGGGGCCGGCGCGGCAACGTCGGCGGCGAAGGCCTGGCTTCCCAGTGCCGCGGCAAGCAGGCCCGTCAGCATCGTTTTGCGAAACATCTGCGTCTCCCGACTGCGGTCGGCGCAGGCCGCCGACCCAAATCACCGCATATCCGTCACAATGACGTCACATGTGGGCAACGGGCGACAAGGCAAAAAATCGGGCATAGGTCGGCAAAATGCCCAATCAGAAAGCAGATGAACCCAATAAAAGCCCCCTGTGGCCGCGTGGCCACAGGGGGTTTGTTAACCCAATTGACCATCGCGGCCGATTCGTCGCTCACGCGAGCATGCGATAGGCCGGAAGGGTGAGGAATTCCTCGAAGTCGGGCGCCAGGGACAGTTTGGCGAAGAGGGCGATGGCCTCGGCGAATCGGCCCTTCTCGAAAGCCTCGGCTCCGACTTCGGCCTTCACCACCTCCATCTCCTCCTTCAGCGCCTTGTCGAAGAAGGCCGGGGTGCAGGCGATGCCGCCTTCCAGCGCCACGCCATAGGTCGTCCATTGCCAGATCTGCGCCCGCGAGATCTCGGCGGTCGCCGCGTCCTCCATCAGGTTGTAGATCGGTACGGCGCCACGGCCGCGCAGCCAGGCCTCGATATACTGGACGCCGACGCGGATGTTCTCGCGATAGCCGGCCTCCGAGCGGGTGCCCTGATGGATCTCGAGAAGGTCCTTCTGCCCGACCACGACGTCGTCGCGCTGGCGGGACACCTGGTTCGCCGCCGGCATCAGCCGGTCGAAGGCCTCCATGGCCACCGGCACGAGATCGGGATGGGCGACCCAGGTGCCGTCGTGGCCGATGGTCGCCTCGCGCTCCTTGTCGGCCTTCACCTTGGCGAAGGCGGCGGCATTGGCCTCGGGATTGTTCTTGATGGGGATCTGCGCCGCCATGCCGCCCATCGCGAAGGCGCCGCGCTTGTGGCAGGTCTTCACCAGGAGTTCGGCATAGGCCTTCAGGAAGGCCTTGCTCATCACCACCTGGCCGCGATCGGGCAGGACATAGGCCTGGTTCCGCGCCAGCTTCTTGATGAAGGAGAAGATGTAGTCCCAGCGGCCGGCATTGAGGCCCGCCATGTGGTCCTTCAGCTCGAACAGGATCTCGTCCATCTCGAAGGCCGCCGGCAGGGTCTCGATCAGCACGGTTGCCTTGATCGTGCCGCGGGGGATGCCGAGCTTCTCCTGGGCGTGGACGAAGACATCGTTCCACAGCCGCGCCTCGAGATGGCTCTCCATCTTCGGCAGGTAGAAATAGGGGCCCGAGCCCTGGGCCAGGGCCGCCCTGGCGTTGTGGAAGAGATAGAGGCCGAAATCGAACAGCGAGCCCGACATCTCCTCACCGTCGACCTGCATGTGGACTTCCGGCAGATGCCAGCCGCGCGGCCGCGGAATGATGACCGCGACCTTGTCCTTCATCGCATAGGACTTGCCGCTGTTCGGGTCGGTGAAGGCGAGCGTGCCGGCCCAGCGATCCCTGAGGTTGATCTGGCCCTCGATCTGGTTCGACCAGGTCGGCGAATTGGCGTCCTCGAAATCGGCCATGAAGCATTTGGCGCCGCAGTTCAGCGCGTTGATGACCATCTTGCGGTCGACCGGGCCGGTGATCTCGACACGGCGGTCCTGGAGGTCCGCCGGGATCGGCGCGACGCTCCAGGCGCCGTCACGGATGTGCTTCGTCTCCGGCAGGAAATCGGGAAGGGTGCCGGCGTCGAACTGCTTCTGCCGTTCGGCGCGCAGCTTCAAAAGGCGCTTGCGCGTCTCGTTGAAGGTCCGCTGCAGATCGACCACGAAGGCCACGGCCTCCGGGCTGAGGATCTCGTCATAGCGCGGGCCCATGGCCCCCGTGATGGTGACTCCGGTCGTGGTCATGGCCCGCTTCCTCCAGAAGATGCATGATATCCGCACACTCTAGCGCAGCGCCGTCTGTTCCGAAATGGACGAGGGTGATGAAGACTTGTTCCAATGGAGGATAAAATCCGGCCCTCCGGCCTTCGTCTGGATTTTGCCGCCCGCAGCCGCTATGGCGACGGACAGCAATTCCGTCACGCGGATGACATGGCCGAGATCGCGCGCGTAGAGACCTATTCCTTCACGCCCGCCGCTCTGCGGGTCGGTGACCGGCGGCCGGGCATATCCGGCTTCGTCCGGACGCGGAACGGAGCCGATTTCGTGGCCGCCGCCATTCGCAGCCACGCCGCCCATGTCGACGAGATCGTCGTCGTCTACAACCAGTGCACGGACGGCACCGAGGCGATCCTCGCGGCGCTGCAGGACGAACTCGGGCCGCAGAAGCTGAGGATCGTCCATTACCTGCCGCGGGTCTTTCCGCCCGGCTCCGACGAACATATCGCCGAGCCCGCCAATTCGCCCCACAGCGTCGTCAATTACTCGAACTTCGCGCTCGCCTGCACCACCCGCCAGGTGGCCTTCAAGATCGACGACGACCACGTCGCCATGGACGGCGCCTTCGCGCGCATGGCGGCGGACATTCACCGGGACGGGCTGGCGCCCGGACGCATGGCCTGCTTTTCCGGGATCAATCTGGCGCGGGACGACCAGGGGCGGGTCGGCGTCTTCGCCGCGACGCCGCTGGCGGGCAATGGCGACCACGGCTTCTTCCCCGTGACGCCCGACGCCTATTTCGTGCATGACCGGCGCTACGAGGACTTCCGCAAGCGCCACTTCCGCCGGAGCTTCATCGGCTTCGCCTACTGGCACCTGAAATATCTGAAGGCCGGTCTCGGCTTCGCCAATTACGAGATCGCGGGTGGCGCCAACCGCCGCTTTGCGAAGAAGCAGCGCGACTTTCACCGCCGCCGCGAGGTCGTCACCATGGCCGAGCTCGCCGCGACCATGCCGCGTCTGCGTGCCTCGCTGATGCGGCTCCTGCCCTTCGACAAATGGGCGCTGATCGGCAACCGCGCCCTCGCCATGGCCGACGGCGCCGTGACCGAGGCCGATCTCGCCGAGGTTCTGGCCCGTTATGGTCTCGGCGCGCTCCACCGCTCCGACCAGGCCTCCGGCGCCTGAACGCCGCCCGGCGCTGCGCGACCGCTCCCTATTGCGCGGCGGCGAGCGCCGGCACCAGCCGCTGCGCCAAGCCGGCCGCCTCCAGCGTCTCGGGGGCCGGCCCGCCCGTCGCCCAGTCGAGCAGTTCGACCGTATGGATGATCGGCGCGCCGCCACCCCTGTCGGCATGGCCGTTGGCGATCTGGGTGATGCAGCCGATATTGCCGGCGGCGATGATGTCGGGCCGGGTCTTGTCGAGATTGGCGATCTTGCGGTCGCGCAGCCGCTCGGCGATCTCCGGCTGCATGATGTTGTAGACACCGGCCGAGCCGCAGCACAGGTGCCCCTCCGGCGGTTCCTTCACCGTGAAGCCGGCGGCCTTGAGCAGGTTTTTCGGCGCGTCCTTGATCTGCTGGCCATGCTGCATCGAACAGGCGGAATGGTAAGTCACGACGAGCCCGTTCGGCGCCGCGGCGGGCAGGCCGAGGGCCGTCAGATATTCCGTGACATCCTTGGCGATGGCCGAGACGCGCGCCGCCTTCTCCGCATAGGCGGGGTCGTCGCGGAACATGAAGCCGTAATCCTTGATCGTCGTGCCGCAGCCCGATGCGGTGATGACGATGGCGTCGAGCCCGGCGCCGTCCATCTCGGCGATCCAGGCGTCGATGGTGCGCTTGGCCTGGTCGTGGCTCTGCTCCTCCCGGCCCATGTGATGGACCAGCGCGCCGCAGCAGCCCTCGCCCCGGGCGAAGACCACCTCGACGCCGAGGCGGGTCAGCAGACGCACTGTCGCCTCGTTGATCGAGGGCTGCAGCACCGGCTGGGCGCAGCCCTGCAGCAGCACGACGCGGCCACGCTTCGGGCCCTCCGGCGCATGCACGCCGCCGCGATCGAGGTGCGAGCGGGCGGGGAGCCGGTCCGGGGCGAGGCCGATCATCGCCCGCGTGCGCTTCAGGATCCCGATGCGCTCCGAGATCGGTCCGACCGCCTTGCGCGACACGGCGACCGCCGCCCGGCCCTTCCAGCGCAGCACCGAGACCAGCGACAGCGCCTTCTTGGCCAGGAAACCGCCGGCCAGCGCCAGACGGAACCGGTTCGGATAGGGCAGGATATTGGCGAGGACGGAGCGCATCAGCCGGTCGGTCCAGGGGCGCTCGTAGGTCGCCTCGATATGGGCGCGGGCATGGTCGACCAGATGCATGTAGTGCACGCCCGAGGGGCAGGTGGTCATGCAGGAGAGGCAGGACAGGCAGCGGTCGACATGCTTGACCACCTCTGCCGTCGCCGGCTGGCCGGTCTCGAACATCTCCTTCATCAGGTAGATGCGCCCACGCGGGCTGTCGAGCTCGTCGCCGAGCAATTGGTAGGTCGGGCAGGTGGCCGTACAGAAGCCGCAATGGACGCAGGTCCGGAGGATCTTCTCCGAGGCCGCCATGGCCGGATCGGCGAGCTGCTGGGGCGTGAAGTTCGTCTGCATGGACCTCAAACCCCCGGATACATGCGGCCGGGATTGAGCACCCCTGCCGGATCGAAGCTCATTTTCATCTTGCGCTGGATCGCCATCAGCGGTGCGGCCGGCGGGGAGAAGACATCGACGGCGAGCCGCACCTGATCGGGCGCCCGCGCCAGGGTCGCATGGCCGCTTGCGGCCTTGGCGGCGGCATGGACGGCCTTCGCTCCCGCATCCCCTGCGGCGGCGATACCGGCCCAGACGAGGCCACCGCCCCAGTCGAGGACGAGGCGGGGGGACAGCGGGGCCAGCCGCTCGGCCAGGGCCGGCGCGGCCGAGGGCGGCACCGAGAAGCGCCAGACCGCCTCGTCCGTCCCGGCGAAGAGGGCGGCATCCCGGATCCCGGCCCAGAGGGTGGCGGAGGCATCGGCCTCCAGGGTCTCGATGGCGCCGAAGGGGGTGAGCAGCTTCGACAGGGCGTCGGTGCGATAGGCGAGGGACGCCGAAAAGCCCTCGATGCGGATGAGGGTGCGCGCCGCCTCTCCAGCGGCAGCGGGCAGGTGCGCCGCCCCCGTCGGCTCGAAGGGCGAGCCGAGCGCCGCCGAGAGGGCTTCCACGGCCCGGGGAATGGACAGACCGGCGACGACCAGCGTCCGCTCGCCCTCGGCAACGGGCAGCACCTTGAAACAGACCTCGTGGAAGACGGCGAGCGTTCCGAAGGACCCGGCCAGCGCCTTGACGAGATCGAGGCCGGTGACGTTCTTCATCACCCGGCCGCCGGACTTCACGTCCTCGGACAGGCCGTTGACGAATTTCAGCCCTATCATCGAATCGCGGGCGGCCCCGAGATTGATCCGCGCCGGACCGGAGACATTGGCCGCGGCGACGCCGCCCACTGTCGGCTCGCCGGTCGAGCCATAGAGCCGGCGATGGTCCATCGGCTCGAAGGGCAGGCGCTGCCCCTTGGCCGCCAGCGCCTCCGTCACCTCCCGCAGCGGTGTCCCCGCCATCGCCGCGATGACGAGCTCCGCCGGTTCATAGAGCGTGAGGCCCGAGAGCCTGGCGGTGGACACCGTCGCGGCCGCCTGGACCGGCCGGCCGAGGCCGGCGCGCGTGCCGCCGCCGGCCACGGCCAGTGGCGTACCGGTGCTGCGCGCCGCGGCAACGACGGCCGCCAGTTCCGCGGGAGAGGAGGGTGTGTGGAGGGTCATGCCGTTGTTGATCCGTACCAGAAGGCCCCACCCCTACCCTCGCCTCGCTGGCGCGAGGAGAGGGGGACTTCGACGTCCCGCGTCATCACAAGTCTTGCGCCCGGCGCAGCCGTCCCCGGCTGGAGGCGCGACGCCATAGTCCCCCTCTCCGCGCAGCGGGGAGGGTGCGGGTGGGGCTTTTCGCCAGATGCATCGACGGGCTGCAAATGGTCCATCATGCCGCCTCGCGTGGGGCTTCGTCCCGCGGCGCATCCAGCGGAAACACCTTGGCCGGGTTGAGGATCCATTTCGGGTCGAGGGCGGTCTTGATCCGCGTCTGCTGCAGGAGGTCGACCTCGGTGAACTGCTCGCGCATCAGGTCGCGCTTCTCGATACCAACGCCGTGCTCGCCGGTCAGACAGCCGCCGAGCTGCACGCAGAGCCTGAGGATGTCCTCTCCGGCATGTTCGGCCTTCACCTGCTCGGCGGGGTCGTTGACGTTGAACATCACCAGCGGATGCAGGTTGCCGTCGCCGGCATGGAAAACATTGGCCACGCGCAGCCCGTAACCCTTCACGATCCGATCGATGCCGGCGAGCACGTCCGGTAGGCGGCCGGTCGGGATCGTCCCGTCCATGCAGATATAGTCGGCGACGCGGCCGGTGGCGCCGAAGGCGGACTTGCGCCCCTTCCAGATCGCCGCCGTCTCCATGGCGGATTTCGACTCTTTCACCGTCGCCACGTCGTGCCGGCGGGCGATCTCGACGATCCGCGCCAGCATGGCCTCCATTTCGGCTTCCGAGCCCTCGACCTCGATGATCAGCATGGCTTCCACGTCGAGCGGATAGCCGGCCTTGGCGAAGGCCTCGCAGATGTGGATCGCCTCGCGGTCCATATATTCGATGGCGACGGGGATGATGCCGGCGCCGATAATGTCCGACACGGTCTGCCCGGCCTGGGCGATCTCCCGGAAACCGAACAGCACAGGCCGCGCGCCCTCCGCGTGTCTGAGGATGCGCACGGTCACCTCGGTGACGACGCCGAGCTGCCCCTCGGAGCCGACCAGCAGCCCGATCAGGTCATAGCCGGGCGAGTCCAGCGCGCCGCCGCCGATCTCGACGACCTCGCCCTCCACCGTCACCAGCTTCAGGCCGAGGATGTTGTTGGCGGTGACGCCGTATTTCAGGCAGTGCGCGCCGCCGGAATTCATCGCCACGTTGCCGGCGATGGTGCAGGCGAGCTGGCTCGACGGATCGGGGGCGTAGAAGAACCCGGCATGGGCCACCTCGCCGGAAATGGCGAGATTGGTGATGCCTGCCTCGACCCGCATGGTCCTGTCGGCGAAATTGACGTCGAGCACCCGGTTCATCTTGGCGACGCCGAGCACCACCGCATCCTCCTGCGGGATCGAGCCGCCGCACAGCGACGTGCCGGCGCCGCGTGCCACCACCGGCACGCCTTCGGCGTGGCAGAAGGCCATGATGGCGGCGACCTGTTCCGTCGTCTCCGGCAGTACCACCACCATGGGCACCCGCCGGTAGGAGGTCAGTGCATCGGTCTCGAAGGCGCGCCGCTCCTTCTCCTCGGTGATCACGCCCTCGCCGGGCACGATGGCCTTGAGGGCGGCGACGACGCGGTCGCGTTTCGCCAGCACGTCGGCACGCGGCGCGGGAAAGGCAATGGTCATGGTGTCCTCCCTCTTCGGGTTTCGGGGCCGCATGTCGGCAAGTGCGTCCTTCGAGGCTCGAAGCACGCAATTTCCGGATGCACATCCCCTCCCGGCTGACTTGATTTCACATCACTATACGCTGGTTCCCCTCTGGCGGAATGGTGTGCAACAGGTCAAGATTGTTTCCCTGCAGGAAAGAATGGGGGCATTCTTTTGACACCACTCGCCGATCTCGAGGTCTTCGCCCGCGTCGTCACCGCCGGCAGCATGTCTGCCGCCGGCCGCGAGATGGGCCTGTCGCCGGCGGTCATCTCCAAGCGCATCAAGCGGCTGGAGGATCGGCTCGGCACGCGACTGCTCCAGCGCACCACGCGGCAATTGTCCCTGACCGAAGCGGGACAGGGCTATTATGAGCGCGTCGTCGCCATCCTCGCCTCCATCGACGAGGCCGAGACCTTCGTGACCCGCCGCTCGAACCTGGCCCGCGGCACCCTCCGTGTCTCGGCGCCAACCTCCTTCGGCCGGCTGCACATCGCGCCGCATCTGCGCGCCTTCCTCGGCGCCAATCCCGATCTCGTCGTCCATCTCGAGCTCTCCGACAGTTTCGTCGACATCGTCGCCGAGGGCTATGACGTCGCCATCCGCATCGGCGAATTGGACGATTCCTCCTTCGTCGCCCGGCGTCTCGCCCCCAACCACCGACTGCTGGTCGCGACGCCCGGCTATCTCGCGGCGCGCGGCCGGCCGGCCGGTCTCGCCGACCTCGCCGATCACGCGCTGCTCGCCCACAATGCCGATACCTGGCGCCTGGAGGGTCCAGACGGGCTGCAGGTGGTGCGGCTGCACGGGCCGCTGCGCACCAATTCCTCCGAGGTCGTCCGCGAGGCGGTGCTGGCCGGCATCGGCATCGCGCTGCGCTCCACCTGGGATGTCGGGCCGGAACTGAAGGATGGTCGGCTGGAGGTCGTGCTGCCGCCATGGCGCGCCTCGCGACGGGTCGCAGTCCATGCCGTCTACCCGACGCGCCGGTTCCTGCCGCAGAAGGTCAGGGTCTTCGTCGACTGGCTGGCGGCGCTCTACGGCCCGGTGCCCTATTGGGACCAGGGGCTCGACCTCGCGGCACGGGAAGGCTAGAGGCTTGACCCATCCGCCCCACCCGGAACACCGCATGACGCGCGCCCTGTCCGATCTCGATCTCCGCCTCGCGAGCCTGCTGGCCGCGGCCGGCTTCGCGCGCGCCGAGCCGCCGCTGCTCATCGCCGCCGATCTGGTCCGCGATCTCGTCGGCGAGGCGCTCGCCCGCCGGCTATTCCTCACCAGCGACGCGGAAGGCCAGGAACTCTGCCTCCGGCCCGACTACACGATCCCCGTGGTCCAGGCCCATCTCGAAGGCCCGCGCGCGGGCGAAGCCGCGGCCTATTCCTATCTCGGACCCGTCTTCCGCCACCGCCCCGGCATGGCGGGCGAATTCAACCAGGCCGGCATCGAGCTTCTCGGGCGGGCCGACCACGAGGCGGCCGAGGCCGAGGTCGTCGCCCTCGCCCTCAAGGGGGCGCGCCTCTACACGGATGGTCCGCTCTCCCTCGCCATCGGTGATGTCGGCATCTTCATGGCCCTGGTGGCCGCCCTCGGCCTGCCGCCCGCCTGGCGCCGGCGCCTCGCCAAGGACTTCCGGCGCTCCGGCATGCTGGCAGGCGACCTGAAGCGCCTCGCCGAACCGGCCCGCAACGGCTCCACCCATGCCGGCCTGCTCGCCGCCCTCGAAGGGTCCGACCCCAAGGCGGCCCGCGCCCTGGTCACCGACCTCCTGTCCATCGCCGGCATCACCACGGTCGGCGGCCGCTCCGCCGCCGACGTCGCCGAGCGCTTCCTCGAACAGGCGGCGCTGGGCACGGGCGGCCTCAGCCCGGACAAGGTCGCGGTCGTCCAGAAGCTGCTCGCCATCGACACCGACGCCGTGTCGGCTGAGGCCGAGATCCGCGATCTCGCCACGGCGTCCGGGCTCGCCATGGGCCCGGCCATCGACCGGCTGGCCCGCCGCAATCAGCTGCTCGCCACTGCCGGGGTCGACCTGTCCACCACGCGCTTCTCGCCGCGCTTCGGCCGCGATGTCGACTACTATACCGGCCTGGTCTTCGAGGTGCATGACGGGTCGGGCCGGGAGCGCCGGCCGCTCGTCGGCGGCGGCCGCTACGACCGGCTCACCGATATGATGACCGCCAAGATGGGGCTCGACATCAAGGTTCCGGCGGTGGGCTGCGCCTTCTGGGTCGAGCGCCTCGCCGTGACGGGAGGCCGCACATGACCGATTTGCCGCTCGTCTTCGCCATCCCCTCCAAGGGCCGCATCCTCGAATCGGCGCAGGGGTTCCTGGAGCGTGCCGGGCTCAAGCCGGTGCAGGGCCGCGGTGCCCGTGACTATCGCGGTACGATCCCGGGCCTCGACCATGTGGAGGTCGCCTTTCTCTCGGCCTCCGACATCGCGCGCGAACTGGCGGCCGGCACGGTGCATCTCGGCCTCACCGGCCTCGATCTCATGCACGAGGCGACGCCGGAGCCCGAGGACCGCCTGGTCTCGCTCACCCCGCTCGGCTTCTCGCGCGCCGATGTCGTCGTCGCCGTGCCGCAGGCCTGGATCGACGTCGCCACCATGGCCGATCTCGATGACGTCGCCAGCCAGTACCGCGCCCGCCACCGCTCGCGCATGCGCGTCGCTACCAAATACCTGAACCTCACCCGCGCCTTCTTCGACCGCCACGGCATCGCCGACTACCGAATCGTCGAGTCCGCGGGGGCGACCGAGGGCGCGCCGGCGGCCGGCGCCGCCGAGCTCATCGTCGACATCACCACGACGGGCGCGACGCTCGCGGCCAATGCGCTGAAGGTGCTGGACGACGGCATCATCATGAAGTCGGAGGCCCATCTCGTGGCCTCGCGGACGGCGCCCTGGCATGCGTCGGCGCTCGCCTCCGCCCGCGACATGCTCGACCGGATCGAGTCCCAGGCGCGGGCCCGCCGGGTCAAGGAGGTGCGCACGCGCTTCGCGTCGGCCGACGCGGCTTTGCTGGACGAAGCCCGCGCCCGCTTTGGCGTCGAGGCGCCCTTCGGCGGGCCGACATCCTCCGGCATGCTGACGCTGCACTGCCCGCCCAAGGCCCTGTTCGGCCTCGCACGCTTCCTCCGGGACCGCGGCGCGGAAACCGTCTCCGTCACCGAACTGGACTATGTCTTCTCGCGCGACAACCCGCTTTACGAGACGCTGGCCACAGCGCTTGCCTGACGCTCAGACCGCATCCGTCGAGGTGACGACGAAGGTCGTGAGGTCGCCGTCCTCGTCGCGGATGGAGACATATTCGCCGATCTGGAAGGCGTGGTCGCCGAAGCGGAAGCCGGCCTCGTCGTCGTCCTCGGCTGTCGGGTCGTAGTCGAAGGTCCAGGTCGCGCCCTTGGCGCCGCCCGCCTTGTGGACGAGGAGACCGTGCTGGTCGGCCTCGCCCTGCCAGAACCGGCGCACCTTGCACAGGGACCGGTGCTCCTTCCACGCTTCGGCGTCGATGAAGCCCTCCGCGTTCAGCGGCGCGACGAATTCATAGCCGTGCAGCTTGGAGCCTTCGGGATAGCCCGGGGAGCGCGCCATGTTGAGGCGGATGCGGTGAAAGCCACGGGGGAGAGTCGTCATGCGTCGGTGCCTCTGGCTGTGATGGCATCCTTGATGCGCCCGGCCCCGCCGCCCCGCCTTGATCGGGGTCAAGTCGTTCGTGCTCAGGGCAGGCCGAGGGCCCGCGCGGCCATGACCGCGCCCATGCCGGCAGCCATGGCCGCGATGTCCTTGCGCACCGCCAGCATGGTCGCCGCCGCTACCGCGACACCGATCCAGGCGGAAATGCCTCCGCGCATCGCCAGCGGCACGACGGTGGCGACGATGATGGCGCCGGGCAGCGCCTCGAGCGCGGCGCGCAGGAACGGGGTCAGCGGCACCCGGCTCATGATCCAGTACCCGGCGAAGCGCACCGCATAGGTCGCCGCCGCCATGGCGAGGATCGCCGCGACGGGGCCGGTCCAGTCAGCCGCGGTCACGGAACATTCCCGCCGCTAGCGAGCCGGCAAGCGCCCCGGCGATGATGAACCAGAAGCCCTCCACGAGGTGTGCCGTGATCACCGCGACGGCGCCCGCCACCGGCCAGGCCAGCCGGTCGCGCCGCATCCGGAACAGGCCGACCGACATCACCGTGAAGGTCAGCGGCATGACCATGTCGATGGCGAAGCGCTTCGGGTCGGTGAGGAGATGGCCGAGGGCATGGCCGGGAATGGTCGCCAGCGTCCAGATGATCCACATGAAGACGCCGGCGCCGACGAAGACGCCGGCATCCTGCCCGCCTCCCGCGTGGTAACGTGAGCCGATGACGAAATTGGCGTCCGTCAGGCCGGCGAGGCCGAGATGGACGGGTCCGGCCGGCCCGCGTGACAGCCAGGGCTGCAGGGCCGCCCCCATCAGCAGGAACCGCAGGTTCACCGCCGTCGTCACCACCACGAGCGCGACGATGGCGGAGAGCGAGAAGATCTCCGGCCAGAGCTGCAGGGCGAGGAGCTGGGAGGCCCCGGCATAGACCGAGAAGCTCATCAGCACCGCCTGTCCGAGGGTCAGGCCCTTTTCGGCGGAGGCCGCGCCCACTGCCGCGGCGAAGACCAGCACGCCCGGCAGCATGGGCATGCTCAGCCGGGCGCCCTCGACCATGCCGGCCAGGGTGCAGGGGACGGGACGAGGAGCGGAATCGGGCGTGTGCATGGGACCTGCGGAGTGGTCGGCCTTTGTCCTGTTCCGCGGCCGGCTGGTCCAGTCCATCCGGTGCAGGGCGGGGCTTCTCGCATCGCAGGGGTGGAACGGGAGCCACTCCACCATCGGACCCGGTTTCGGCCCGACGCCAAGTTCAGGTCCACCCCACCCGCACGGCGCGGGGCGCTCAGTCCAGCCGCTTGCGGAAGCAGAACTCCCAGCTGGCGCTGGCGTCGGCGAGGTAGCGCTCCACCGGCTCCCGCAGGAAGCCGAGCTTCTCGTAGAACCGGTGGCCCCTGAGGAAGCGCGTGTCGCTCCACAGGATGATCGTGTCGGCGCCGCGCTGCCGGAGCAGTGTTTCGCCCTGCCCATAGAGGGCCTGTGCCAGGCCCGAACCTCTGTGGTCGGCACGGGCATAGACCTTGAACAGTTCGCCCAGCCCCGCCGTTCCTGTCATTACCGCCGCGAGCGAGCCGACGAGCAGGCCCTCGCTTTCGGCGACGATGAGACGGCCCCCCTGCCGCTCGTAATGGCTGGCGGGGGCCTTCAGCTCGGGAAACTCAGCGTCGATGAACAGACATCCGGGATATTCGGCGAAGGTGGCGGCGATCAGCGCGGCGAGGGCCGGGCCGTCGGCATCGGTGGCGGGGCGAAGGATCATGCGTCTGCGGGTCTGACGAGGGCGAGGGCGGTGAGGGGGGCGAGCGCTGTGGCGGTGAACCGTGCCGGCACGGGCAGGGCGGCGGCCAGCAGCCGCTGGTAGCGGTTGCGCGGCACCTCGACGGCGCCGAGCGTGGCGAGATGCGGCGTCACGAATTGCGTGTCGAGCAGGCGGAAGCCGTCGGCGGTGAGGCGCGCCACGAGATGGACCAGCGCCACCTTGGAGGCGTCGGTCTCGCGGTGGAACATGCTCTCGCCGAAGAAGGCGCCGCCGAGGCTGACGCCGTAGAGGCCACCGACCAGCTGGCCCTCCCGCCAGGCTTCGACCGTGTGGCAATTCCCCATGCGGAAGAGCGCACCGTAGAGCCGGCGGATGCGGGCATTGATCCAGGTCTGGCCGCGCCCCTCGGCGGGGGCGGCGCAGGCGGCGATGACGGCCTCGAAATCGTGATCGAGGCGGATCTCGAACCGGCCCGACTTGACCGTGCGGGCCAGCCGCGACGAGACCGTCAGCCCATCAAGGGGGATGATACCGCGGCGCTCCGGCTCGACCCAGTAGAGGCCGGGATCGTCGGCACTTTCCGCCATCGGAAAAATGCCGCAGGCATAGGCCTTGAGGAGCACCTCCGGCGTGATGGTCTGGTCGAGGTCGTCGCCGTGGCGCGTCATGCGGCCAGACTAGCGCCGGCGCGCCGGCGCGGCCAGTCCGTCGGCAAAACCATAGGCGGGATCCCCGGGCGCTAACCCAGCGCCTTCTCGAAGATGATCTGGCCGTCGTCGGTCCGGCCGGTCGGTTCCCAGCCCTGCTGGCGGTAGAAGCGTTCTGCCCTTGTGCCGGTGCCGGTCGTCAGCGAGGCCCTGGCGTGGCCTGTACGGGCCAGGTGACGGCAGGCCGCATCGAGCAGGGCGCGGGCAATGCCGCGGCCCTCGCTGGCGGGATCCATGAACAGGGCGAAGATCGATCCGTCGCGCGGATCAGCCGAGGAGAAGCCGTGGATATGGCCATCGTCCTCGAAGACCCAGAAGGCGTCGCGGTCGATCAGGTACTGGACGGCGTCGACGATCTTGTCCGGCCGGGAGAGGACGTTCTCCCGGACGGCCAGGCGGATCTCGGAAATGCGCGGCAGATCGGCGCGGGTCGCGACCCGGATCACTGCTTCTCGATGCCGGCGACGCGCGCGGCCTCTTCCCACTTGACCGCCTCTGCGGTGACGCGCGCGGCGAGTTCCTCCGGCGAGGAGGGCGCGATCACCATGCCGAGCCGGTCGGTAAGGCTGGTCTTGACCTCGGTGCTGGCGGCGGCGCTGCGCACGGCCTCGTTCAGCTTGGTGACGACTTCGGCGGGCACGCCGGCCGGGGTGAAGAGCCCGAACCAGGCGATCAGTTCATAGCCCTTGGTGCCGGCTGCCTCGTCGACCGTCGGCAGGTCCGGCATTTGCGGTGTGCGCTGCTGCGACGTCACCGCCAGAGCGCGCACCGTGCCGCCGCGGACCTGCGGCAGCATCACGCCGAGATCGGCGGTGAACAGGGTGACGCGGCCAGCGATCAGGTCCTGCATCGCGTTCGGGCCGCTGCGGTAGAAGACATGGGTCATCTTCATGCCGGTCATGGTCAGCAGCATCTCGGTCGAAACACGCTGCGACGACGAGGCCGAGGCGAAGGTCAGGTCGGTGCGGGTCTTGGCGAGTTCGATCAGTTCGCGCAGCGTCGTCACCGGCACCGAATTGGCGACCGCCACGATCAGCGGCACCGAGCACAGGAAGGACACCGGCTGGAAGTCCTTGTGCATGTTGAACGGCACGTTGTTGAACAGGGCCGGGGCCGCCGCATTGGTCGAATTGGTACCGACGAGGATCGTGTATCCGTCATTCGCCGCCTTGGCGACGGCATCGGCGCCGATCAGGCCGTTGGCGCCGGGGCGGTTCTCGATGACGATGGTCTGGCCGAGCGTCTTCGACATCTGGTCGGCGAAGGTGCGGGCGACGATATCCGTGGCGCTGCCGGCAGCGAAGGGCACGATCGCGCGGATCGGACGGGTCGGATAGCTCTGCGCCTCGGCGGCCTGCGGCGCCAGCGAGAGGCCGGCAAGGACCAGGGTGGCGGCGGCGGCAAGGCGGGCCATCGACGACATGGCGCGGAACATGGGCATCTCCCGTTGAACATGGTCGGGCGTCGGTCGCGCCCGTTCAGAATGCCGCTATGTCTATCGGCTTTGCGGGGGAAGGCAAGCGATCGCAGGATAGGGCAGGGTGGCACGGTGTCGGTCATGGCGGTGCAGACCTGCGACGTCGCGGCGCTTCGTACGGCCTGACTGCAGCGGATAGAAAAAGCGATGCGTGTCATCCCCAAGCCGATGCCTGCCCTGCGATGGGTCGCAGCCTGCGCCATCGCCGCCACCTGCCTCGCCGCACCGGCCGCGGCCCGGGAACTCGTGCCGCTGGACGCCGCCTCGCCGGCCGCGCGGCCACTGGTGGATCGGCTGCGCCAGGGCGGTCTCGTGCTGTTCTTCCGCCATGCCGATACCGCCGGCATGCCCTGCGACAGCTCCTATCGCATCGGTGACCGCGCCGGACAGCGCAACATCTCGGCCCGGGGGCGCGAACAGTCCCGCCGCATCGGCGAAGCCCTGCGGGCCCTCGGCATCCCCGTGGCCTTTCCGGTCCTCGCCGGTCCCGTCTTCCGCGCCCGGGACACCGCGGAAGAAGCCTTCGGCGCTGGACAGGTGGCCGTGACCGACGGACTGACGGCCGACGATTTCGCCGGGTCGCGCCTCGGCTGGGTGCTGTCGGAACATCGGCGGCTGATGGCCGAGCCGGTGCCGGCCGGCACGAACCGCGTCCTCGTCGGCCACCGCACGCCGGCGATGATGCTCTTCGGTGAGGCGGCCGGTGGCCGGGCCTTCCCGGAGGGGGCCGCCATCATCATGGAGCCGGCGCCCGTGCCGCGCCTCCTCGGGGTCCTGATGCCGGCACCGATCCCCGGCGCCGGCTTCCACAATTGCTGACGGCCGTCCTACTATTTCGATATTGCTCGAAATATATCTTGACGCCGATCGGCTGCGGCAGCAGTCTGCGGCCATGGATATCCTGACCCAGGCGAACCGGCTGGAGGCTCTCGGCAACCCGACGCGCCTCGCCATCTATCGGGCGCTGGTGCGGGCCGGTCACGCCGGCACGCCCGTCGGCAAGCTGCAGGACGCCATCGGCATTCCCGCCTCGACCCTGTCGCATCATCTTGCCAAGCTCTGCGCCTGCGGCCTCGCCGGCCAGACGCGCGAGGGGACGGTGCTGCGCTGCCGGGCGCATTACGACGTGATGGAGCAATTGGTCGCCTTCCTTGCCGCCGAATGCTGCGCGGACGCGACCGCCGCACCCTGCGAGACATCGGCATGCGGATGACACCGGGCGCAGCAGGGCAGTAGCCGGTAAAATATTTCGAATTTTCTGGAATGATAAAAAAAGTGGATGATGGGCGACATGACGATGCATGAGGACCTTCCCGTGGTGGTGATCGGCGCCGGGCCTGTCGGTCTTGCCGCGGCCGCCGAACTGGCGGAGCGCAACCTCCCCTTCCGGATCATCGAGAAGGCCCCGACCGTCGCCGGCGCAGTGTCCGCCTGGGGCCATGTGCGCCTGTTCTCGCCATGGCAGTTCAATGTCGCCGCCGCCGCGGCCCGGCTGCTTGGCCCCACGGGATGGCGCCGGCCGCCGGACCCTGTCCACCCCACCGGTGGCGCGCTCGTCCGGGACTATCTCGCCCCGCTGGCCGCCCATCCCGCCATCGCGCCGCACCTCGTGACGGACACGGAGGTCACCGCCGTGGCGCGTGCCGGCACCGACCGGGTGCGGGATGCGGGCCGCGCGTCGCGCCCCTTTGTCGTTCGCCTCCGCGGTGCAGCCGGTGAGACGGAGATGCGCGCCCGTGCCGTGATCGACACCTCCGGGACCTGGTCGTCGCCGAACCGGGTGCTCTCGGGCGGGCTGGGGGCGCTCGGCGAGATGGATCCGGCCGTGGCCGCCCATGTCGCCTATGCCATGCCGGACGTGCTGGGGCAGGCCCGTGCGCGCTATGCCGGGCGCCGCGTCGCCGTCCTCGGATCGGGCCATTCCGCCATCGGGACCCTCCTCGATCTCGGCCGCCTCGCCGCCGACGGTCCCGGCGGGCAGATCGTCTGGCTGTTGCGCGCCGACAGCGTCGAAAGCGCCTATCGCAGCGGCGCGAACGACCAGCTGGAAGAGCGCGGCGCCCTCGCCACGAGCGTCGCCGGCCTCGTCGCATCCGGGCGCGTCGCGGTGCGCACCGGCATCCGCATCGCGCGCCTCGCGGCGGCGGGAGGGGCGCTGGCGATCGTCACCGAGGGCGGTGATCGCCTCGAGGTCGATGAGCTCGTCGTCGCCACCGGCTTCCGGCCCGATCACGGCCTCGCCGCGGAACTGCGGCTCGACCTCGACCCGGCCCTGGATTGTCCGGTGGCGCTCGCCCCGCTGATCGATCCGAACCAGCATTCCTGCGGGACGGTGCGCCCGCACGGCCATGCGGTCCTCGCCCATCCCGATGCCGGCTACTTCATCGCCGGGATGAAGAGCTATGGCCGCGCGCCGACCTTTCTCATGGCGACGGGGTATGAACAGGTCCGCTCCATCGTCGCCCATCTCGCTGGTGACGCCCAGGCGGCGGCCGACGTCCGGCTGGTGCTGCCCGACACCGGGGTCTGTTCCACCGGACCCGCCAAAGCGGAACCGGCCAGGGCGACATCCTGCTGCGGCGGCGCCGCCGCGCGCGTGCTGGAAACGCAGGACTGAATCGCGGCGGCCCCGGATTGACCGGGGCCAGATTCCGCTTTCAGCATCCCGGCATCATCATGCGCGCATCCTTCCCCTTCATCATCACCGCCCTCGGCCTCACCCAGATCATCTCCTGGGGCACGATCTTCTATGGCATCTCGGTGCTGGCCAAGCCCATGGTGGCCGAGCTCGGCTGGAGTTTCACCTTCATCTTTGCCGGCTTCTCACTGTCGCTGCTCGTCGGAGGCCTGGTCTCGAAACCGGTGGCGCGGCTGATCGAGCGCCGCGGCGGGCGGTTCACCCTGACCGTCGGCTCCGTTGTCGGTGGCATCGGTCTGCTCATGCTGTCGCAGGTCAATGATCCGGTTGTCTATATCGCTGCCTGGATCGTGCTTGGCTTCGCCTCGCGCCTGACGCTCTACGATGCTGCCTTCGCCACCCTTGTCGAGATCTACGGAATGCGGGCGCGCCGGCCGATCTCCGTCCTGACCCTGTTCGGCGGTCTCGCCTCGACGATCTTCTGGCCGATCTGCCACTATGCCAACGAGGCCATCGGCTGGCGCGGCGCCTGGATGGTCTGCGCCCTCTCCGTGCTCGTCATCTGCACGCCGCTGCACCTGCTGCTGCCACGCTTCGGCGCCCCGATCGGCGGCAGCGACGCCAGCGGCACGGGAGATCCCGATCCCGAGCCGCTGGTCCCGGCGGCCCAGCGTGCTTTCGCCGTGCTGATGCTGACCATCGCCATGGCGGCCAATTCCTTCATCACCACCGCCCTGTCGGTCCATCTCATTCCCGCCGTGGTGGCGATGGGCATGGGGGCGGCCATGGCGGTGTGGATCTCCTCGCTGCGCGGTGTCTTCCAGACCCTTGGCCGTCTCGCCGAGATCCTCTGGGGCCGCAACCTCGATCCCTTCCTCTTCGCCAACATCTCCACCGGTGTCATGGTCCTGGCCTTCGTGCCATTGGCGGTCGGCGGCGTCGGCGTCCCCTATTTCTTCGCCTTCAACGTGCTCTTCGGCATTTCGGTCGGGCTCGCCACCATCGTGAAGGGCGCTGTGCCCCTCGTCCTCTTCGGCAAGCACGGCTATGCCGGCGTGCTCGCCTCCATCGCCACGCCCGGCCTCATCGTCACCGCCGCGGCGCCCACCGCCTATGCCGCGGTGCTCGATGCAGCGGGGCCGGTGGCGGGCTTCTGGCTGCTCTTCGCCATCGCAATCCTGTCGTTCGCGGCGACGGCGGCCCTTGCATGGAGGTTCCGCCGCAGCCCAATCTGACCCTGGGGAAACGGCAATGATTCTCGAGGTCTGGCAGGGCGCGGGTGATCCGGTGCGCGGCGCGGCGGTTCTGGTGCGGGCCCTTGCCACGGCGAGCGCCCTCGGGGCTGCCGGCGCGGCCCTGTTCCTGGTCTTCCTCAGCGAGCGGCTCACCCTCGACGAGGCCCGGGCGGCCCGCCGCTGGCTCACCCTCTTCGTCGTGCTCGCCCTTGTTGCAAACGCCGCCCTCTGGCCCTTCCGCGCAGCGGCGCTGACCGGGATCGGCGAGGGGATGGGCCGCTGGCAACTCTATCCCGAGATCGCTCGCTCGCCCTTCGGCGATGCCGCCTTCACCTTGCTGGCCGGACTTGCCCTGCTGCTCTTCGCCCGCGTGCGCACCGCCTGGGGGGCGGGACTGGCGACGGCCGGTGCCTTGCTGGTCTGCCTCGCTCCGGTGCTGGCGGGCCATGCGGTGGGTCATGCCCGCCGCCAGGAACTGATCGCCCTCGGCCTCGTTCACGGCGCTGCCGCGGCCTTCTGGTTCGGCAGCCTCTTCCCTCTGCGCAGCGTTGCCCGCCGGCGCGATCCGCGCTCTGCGTCCGAGACGGTGCTCGCCTGGTCGCGTTTCGCCATGGTCTTTGCGGGTCTGGCGGTCGCCACCGGCGCCACCATGGCGCTTGTCCTCGCCGCCTCGCCCATGGCGCTGGTCCGGACCGGTTACGGCTGGGTCGTGCTGGCGAAGACCGCCCTTGTCGGCGCCATGGTGCTCGGCGCTCTTGCCTGTCGGTTCAAACATGCGCGCCTGATGCAACGCGGCGACGTTCTTGCGGGCGAGGCTTTGCGCACCTCCTGCGGACGACAGATCCTCTTCGCGCTTCTGGTGTTCTACGCGACGGCCGAACTGACGACGGCCGACCTTCCCGCCGTCGCCGGCCGCTGAGCGCTCAGGCGCCCACCAGCATTTCAAGGCCGCGGTCGGTGACCGCCTTGGCGAGCGCCTTGGCCGGCCTCTGGTCGACGATGATCCCGGTGGCGGCGTCCGCTCCTTCGATCCGCACCGGCGTCTCACGATCGAGGGACGATGCATCGACCAGGAAATAGGCGCGTTTGGCGGCGGCGATCATCTGCTTGCGCTGCTCCGCCCAGACGCGGCTGAAATCGGTCGGCTGCCCATCTGCGGCCATGCCTCCCACGCCGACAAAGGCGATGTCGACGCGGTAGTTGCGCAGCATGGCCATGGTGTCGATGCCGACGGCACCGTCACTCGCCGCGTCCACCTCGCCACCGAGCATCACCACGCGGATACCGGGGACCTGTGACAACAGGGCGGCATTGGCGATGCCATTGGTGATGACGGTCAGCCGCGACTTCCCGGCGAGGGCGGAGGCCACGGCGAGAGCGGTGGGGCCGGCATCGAGCAGAACGACGCTGCCGTCCTCGACCAGTCCCGCCGCGGCGCGGGCGATGGCGGACCGACCGGACGGAGTGTCCGCAAGCAGGGTGATCGGGGTCCGGTTGTCGCTCCCGCGGCGCGAAGCGCCGCCATGCACGATGGTGACCTCGCCGCGATCTGCGAAAAGCTTGAGGTCACGGCGAATCGTCTCGCGGGAGACGCCGAGCGTGCTGGCGAGTCCCGAGACAGTGACCGTTCCGACTTCCGCGAGCATCATGCGGATGCGATCATGGCGGGTAATGGCTAGGGGTCTTGCCATCGCGTTGAAGTTCCCTCCGGGAATGTGTGTCATGGTACCAATCGACCATGTCCGAGCGGGGCAATTAATGCGTGTTTGTACGTATGTGCGGTGCTGACGCAGCCTATCGGCCTAATGTCGGGATCGCCCTGTTCAATGCACAGGGCCGGGTCCTGATCGCCCGCCGCATCGGAGACGACGGACCGGAGGTCATCTATCCCGGCTTCGAATGGCAGATGCCGCAAGGGGGAGCAGACCCCGGCGAGGCCCCCGAAATGGCCGCGCGGCGGGAGCTTTTCGAGGAAACGGGCGTGACGTCGGTGCAGTTGCTCGGCCGGTTGCAACGGCCTGTTGCCTATGACTGGCCACCCTATCACGGCCCGCCGCACCGGCTCGGCCGCTGGCGCGGCCAGAGCCAGATCTGGTTCGCCTTCCGTTTCACCGGCTGCGACAGCGAGATCGACCTCGACTCGCCACGGCTGGGGGAAGCGGCGGAGTTCGACGCCTGGCGCTGGGAGCAGCTGTCGGTGCTGCCCGAGATGGTCGTGCCCTATAAGCGCGAGGTCTATTCGGCCGTGGTGGCCGGTTTCGCCCCTTTCGCCGGGCTGTCGGGTGTGCATGACCGTGAGGTCTTGTCCGGTTCCGGTTGATCATGATGTGGTCACGATGGCCGACGATGGTCGCGCCGCCTGCTGCCTGCTGCATGTCGATGGACCTTCCTTGATGACCGATGCCATCACCCGCGCCTATGAGGCGCTCGAAGCCAACCGTCGCGCTTTGATGGTGATGTCGCTGCCGGAAATGTTCGACGAGGATTCCGGGCGGTTCGCGCGCTTCTCGCTGAAGCTCGGCCCGCTTCTGATGGACTGGTCCAAGACGCGCGTCTCGGCCACGACGATGCGGCTTCTGGTTGACCTGGCCAGTGCCGCCGGTGTCGAGGACAAGCGCGACGCGATGTTTGCTGGCGCGCGGATCAATGCCACCGAGGATCGTGCCGCCTTGCACGTCGCCCTGCGCAACCTCTCGGGCGCGCCGATGTTCACCGATGGGCGCGACGTCATGCCGGAAGTTGCGGCCGAACGGGAGCGCTGCTTCGCCTTCGCCGAGGCCGTGCGCACCGGCGCACTGCGTGGCGCCACCGGCAAGCGCTTCACCGCCATCGTCAATATCGGCATCGGCGGCTCCGACCTCGGCCCGGCCATGGCGACCCAGGCGCTCGCCCCCTATGTCCGGCGCGGCCTTGCCATCCGCTTCGTCTCCAATGTCGACGGCGCCCACGTGGCGGAGACGCTGAAGGGCCTCGACCCCGCGCGCACCCTGTTCGTCGTGGTCTCCAAGACCTTCACCACGGTGGAGACCATGACCAATGCGCAGACGGCGCGGAACTGGCTGGCGCAGGCCCTCGGCGATGAGGCGGTCGGCCGGCACTTCGCGGCGGTCTCCACCAATCTGCCTGCGGTCAACGCTTTCGGCATCGCCGAGGCCAGCATGTTCCGCTTCTGGGATTGGGTGGGCGGCCGCTACTCGGTCTGGTCGGCGGTCGGGCTCACGCTGATGATCGCCATTGGTCCGCGCCAGTTCACCGCCTTCCTCGCGGGGGCCGAGCGTGTCGACCAGCATTTCCGCACGGCGCCGCTGAAGCGCAACATGCCGGTGATCATGGGCCTTCTCGGTCTCTGGCACCGCCATGTCTGGGGCTATTCCAGCCATGCGGTGCTTCCCTACGACCAGCGCCTCGCCCGCCTGCCGGCCCATCTCCAGCAGCTCGACATGGAGAGCCTCGGCAAGGGCGTCACACTGACGGGGCAGGCGGTGACGCGGCCGACCGGACCCATCATCTGGGGTGAGCCGGGAACCAACGGTCAGCACGCCTTCTTCCAGCTCCTGCACCAGGGCACCGAGATCGTGCCCTGCGATTTCCTCGTCGCCGCCTCGCCGCACGAGCGCGGCCGCAAGCACCATGACCTGCTGATCGCCAATTGCCTCGCCCAGAGCCAGGCCATGATGCGGGGCCGCAGCTTCCAGGAGGCCCGCGACCAGCTGATCGCCCGGGGCATGGACAGGGCCGCCGCCGAGCGCATCGCCCCGCACCGGGTCTTTCCTGGCAACCGGCCCTCGACCACCTTCCTCTATCGCAAGCTCGACCCCGCGACCCTCGGCATGATCGTCGCCCTCTACGAGCACAAGGTCTTCGTCATGGCGACCGTCCTCGGCATCAATGCCTTCGACCAATGGGGCGTCGAACTGGGCAAGGAACTGGCGACGCGGCTCGAGCCGCTGGTGGCCGGCCACTCCGCCGATGCGTCGGGCCTCGACTCCTCGACTGCGGGGCTTCTGGCGCAGTTGAAGAAACTCAGGGTCTGAGGCGGCGACGGGGCCGCCGCGCCATGGACCCGCCGATGACGTCATGGCCGGGCTTAAGCGGGCCATGACGCGGGAGCGGGCGAATGGCGGGGCACCCCCTGATCCTCAGGCCGCCGGCCCCACCGTCACCGGCGTATAGTCCTGGAACCAGTTGCGGGCCTGGACGAAACCCTTCACGCGGGCCGACAGGCCGCGCGGATTGAGATCATGGACGACGAACAGCGCCGCGGCGTCGTCCACCAGCAGGGCATGCAGCTTGCCCATCGCCTCGTTCTGCGCCGCGGGATCGAAGGCTTCGCGCATGACCTTGATCTGCGCATCGATCGCCGGGTTATTGTACCAGCCCCAGTTGACGCCGCGGGGCGCGGTCAGCGTCGAATCGTAGATCACCCAGCCGGTCGTCGGGTCGATGGAGGGGATGGCGATATTGAGGGCGTGGAAGCCCTTCTGCTGGTCGGTGCGCGTGCCGCCGCGCAGCATGTTGATGATGGTGGTGAAGTCGACCACCTCGAACTTCACGTCGATCCAGATCTCCTTGAGGTTCTCCTGGATCATCTCGTTCATTGGCAGCGGCACCATCTGGCCGCCGCCCCCGGACGCGATGACCGCGACGACCTCAAGCCGCTTGGCGGGTCCATAGCCGGCTTCGGTCATCAGCTTCTTTGCCGCCGCGACATCGTAGCGGATGTCAAATGTCGGCTTGCCGAACCAGGGATCGCCGGGCAGGACCTTGCCCTTGGCCGGCAGCGCCGTGCCGGACAGCAACTGCACCATGCTGTCGCGGTCGATGGCGAGATTGGCCGCGCGCCGCACGCGCAGATCGGCGAAGGGGGTGCCGGGATTGACGTTGAGCCGCCAGGCCCAGATGTGGGGATAGGAGTTCTGGACCACCTGGAAGCCCGCCGATTTCAGGGAGGGAATGGCGTCGGGCGGCAGGGTTTCGGCCATGTCGATCGTGCCGGAGCGCAGGGCCGCGATCCGCGCATTGGCATCAGGAATGGGTAGCAGCACGGTGCGCTGCGTCTTCGGCACGCGGCCCTTGTCCCAATAGGCGGTGTTGGCCTCCAGCTCGACCCGCTCGCGCGGGGTGACGGAGACGACCTTGTAGGGACCGGTGCCGGCAGGACGCTGGGTGAAGCGCTGCCAGTCGCCACCGAGTTCGGCCAGCCGTGCCGGGCTGACGAACCAGAGATAGGCGAGTTGATAGGGCAGCATGCCGTCGACGACATTGGTGGTCACCGCGATGGTCTTCGCGTCGATCTTCGTGTAGCCGGCAATGGATGACAGGCGCGAGCGCACCAGGCCGACGCGCGGCTGGTGGAACTGCGGCGCATCCGCCTTGAAGATGGAATCGAAATTCCAGATCACGGCATCGGCGTCGAAGGCCGTGCCGTCATGGAAGGTGACGCCCTCGCGCAGGGTGATGATCCAGCGCTGCCGGTTGGCCGGGTCGATCTCCCACTTGGTTGCAAGGCCCGGCGTCAGGCCCGAGGGCTGGTCGGCCTTGGTCATGTCCCAGTTCACCAGCGCGTCGAAGACCATATAGGCGCCGAAGCGCAGGCCCTCGAAGCCGCCTTCCGGCCCGCCCCACATGCGCGGCACGTCGGAGAGCGAGATGCCGATGCGCAGCGGGGCGTTGGCCGCCTGCGCGCCTGCCGTACCCGGCAGGGTCGCCGCACCGGCCGCCACGGCGGCGCCCTTCAGCAGGGTCCGGCGGGAAAAGGCACTGCTCGTGAGGGTCTTGCGCGCCATGACGGCCTCCAGGTTCGGTCACCTGGAAGGTCCTGCATACAATTCATATGCCAGCCGGTGCGCCGGCGCAAAGCCCTGAAATCAAGCATCAATTTCTGCGGAGCGCGCATGGGTGACTGGATTCGGATGCGGCAGCCTGCCTCCATGCGAGGCAGGGGCCGTCCCTGGCGCAGCCGCGGGCCGTCAGCGTCCCAGCGGTTCGCCGACGCCGACGCGCTCGGTGATGAGGCCGTAATGTTCGATGCGGCGATGGCGCTTGAAGTCGAAGATCGTCTCCTTGCCGAAGACGGTGTCGTCGAGGTCGCAGGCATGGACCAGCACGCCGTCGTGCTCGTGCGGCAGTTCGCCGACGATCTTGCCGTTGGGATCGACGATCAGCGTGCCGCCCATCAGGTGGTTGCCGTCCTCCGTGCCGGCCTTGGCGACGGCGACGACCCAGGTGGCGTTCTGATAGGCGCCCGCCTGGCAGGACAGACGATGGTGGAACAGCCGGTCCTCCATGCCCTCGCCGGCGCGCTGCGAATTGACCGAGGGCGTGTTGAAGCCGAGCACCACCATCTCGACGCCCTGCAGGCCCATGACCCGGTAGGTCTCCGGCCAGCGGCGATCGTTGCAGATCGCCATGCCCATCAGCCCGCCTTCGAAGCGCCAGACCGGAAAGCCGGTGTCACCGGGCTCGAAATAGCGCTTTTCGAGATGTTGGTGGGTACGTTCGGGATCGAACTCGACATGGCCGGGCAGGTGGGTCTTGCGATACTTGCCGACGACGGCGCCAGCCTTGTCGACGAGGATCGAGGTGTTGAAATGGTGGCCGTCGGGGGTCAGCTCGGCATAGCCGAAGCTCATCGCCATGCCGAAGGCCCTGGCCTTGTCGAACAGCGGTTGCGTCGCCGCATTGGGCATCGCGGCCTCGAACCACATGTCCATCTTCGCCCGGTCCTCTTCGTACCAGCGCGGGAAGAAGGTGGTCAGCGCCAGTTCGGGATAGACGATGAAGGTCGCACCCTTGGCCTTGGCCTCCTCCATCAGCGCGATCATGCGGGCCACCACGCTGGCGCGGCTTTCCGCCTTCTGGATGGGGCCGAGCTGGGCTGCGGCGACGGTGACGATGCGGGCCATGAGGGGTCTCCTGGAGGGGCCTCTAGTGTCCAAGCCGGTGTTCGAGCCGGCTGACGAGCCGCACGATGGGCCAGAGGACGATGAGATAGAGGAAGGCGGCGAGGACGATGGGCGAGGTGTTGTAGGTCACGCTGCGGGCCATGTCGGCGGCATAGAGCAACTCGGTGAAGGATACGACCGAGGCGATGGAGGTGAGCTTGATCACCTCCACCGTGTTGGAGACGAGGTCCGGCAGCACGTTGCGGGTCGCCTGCGGGAGAATCACGGACCGGTAGGTCTGCACCCAGCTCAGCCCGGTCGAGCGCGCCGCCTCCCATTGTCCCTTGCCGACGGATTCGATGCCGGCGCGGAAAATCTCGCCATAGAAGGACGAGGCGTTGAGGAAGAAGGCGATGCAGACCGCCATGAAGGGCGACATGCGGATGCCGGCGAAGGGCAGGCCGGAATAGATGATGATCAGCAACACCAGCGGCGGCACGGCGCGGAAGAAGTCGACATAGGCCTTGGTGGCGAGCCGCAGCGCCCGCGAGCGCGCCATCGCCCCCGTCGCCACCATCAGCCCGCCGGCGAGGCCGAGCGGAATGACGGCCAGGCACAGCAGCAGCGTCATCTGCGCGCCGCCGAAAATGATCGGCCAGGCCTGCCGCATGATGTCGAAGTTGAGGAACTGGAAGAGGAAGATCTCCATCACGCCCTCTTCCAGGCGAAGCGCCGCTCGATCCACGATCCCAGCGCGACGACAGGCACGAAGATGAGGATATAGGCCACGGCGGCCATCATCAGCGGCGTCGCATTGCCTGACAGCGACATGGCCGAGGTGCCCTCGTTCATGATCTCGCCAACCCCGATCACCGTGCCGAGTGCAGTGTTCTTGGTCACCGCGATGGTCCGGTTGGTCAGCGGCGGCACGCAGATGCGGATCGCCTGCGGCAGGATCACCGACGTCATGGTCTGCCAGTGGCTGAGCCCGGTGGAGCGCGCCGCCTCCCACTGGCCCTTGCGCACCGAGACGATGCCCGACCAGAAGATCTCCTCGGCGAAGGCCGCGAGCACCAGCGACAGCACGAGCCAGAGCACGGCGAAGCCGGAAATGTTGATGCCGAGATTGGGCAGGCCGAAATAGACGATGAGGATGGCGACCAGCGGCGGCAGGGCGCGGAACATGTCGACGAAGACGATGATCGGCGCATTGGCAAGGCGCGAGCGGTAGCTGCGGATCACCGCCAGGACGAGGCCGAGGGCCAGGCCCGTGATCACCACCGCCACGGCGATCTGCAGCGTCACCGCCACGCCCGAGAGGATATCGGGCCAGTAGCGGGCGATCAGCTCCGGCTTCAGGAAGGCGTCCTGGAAGCGCTCGAGGCCGGTCACCTGAGGCCTCCCGCCGCCGGAGCAATCACGACATGCCCCACCCGCACGCTCCCCTTCTCGCTGCGCTCGCAGGGGAGGGGGACTTTGGCGCTCAGCCCTTCATGCTCCGGTCGGGCCTGGCTCGACGGCCGGCGATGAGCCGGGGCGCAATAGTCCCCCTCTCCTCGCGCCAGCGAGGGGAGGGTGCGGGTGGGGCCATTTCCATCCCCCCTCAACGGGCGATCAGAATACCTCACCGCGACAGCTCCCCGACGAAGTCCCGGGTGCGCGGAAGCTGCGGATTGCCGAAGATCTCCGCCGGCGTGCCCTGTTCGAGAATCTGGCCCTCCGCCATGAAGACGATTCGGTCGGCGGCGTCGCGGGCGAAGCGCATCTCGTGGCTGACGACGACCATGGTCATGCCCGAGGCCTTGAGGTCACGCATCACCCCGAGCACCGCGCCGACCAGTTCCGGATCGAGCGCCGACGTCGGCTCGTCGAAGAGCATGATCTTCGGCTCCAGTGCCAGCGCCCGGGCGATCGCCACGCGCTGCTGCTGGCCGCCCGAGAGTTCGGACGGGTAGCTCGGCGCTTTTTCTTTCAGTCCGACGCGATCAAGCGCGGCGCGGCCGATCGCTTCGGCCTCGTCCCGGCTCTTGCCCAGCACCTTGCGCAGCGCCAGCGTGACGTTCCCGAGCGCCGTCATGTGCGGGTAGAGGTTGAAGGCCTGGAAGACCATGCCGATCTGCCGGCGCATGGCGTTGATGTCGATGCCAGGCGCCATCAGGTCGACGCCATCCACGATCACCTGGCCGGCTGTCGGCTCCTCGAGCCGGTTGCAGCAGCGCAGCATGGTCGACTTGCCCGAGCCCGAAGGCCCGATGATGAAGACCAATTCCCGCGCGGCGACGGAAAAGTCGATGCCGCGCAGGATCTCGGTGGTGCCGAAGCTCTTTCTGAGGCCCCGGACGTCGAGCAGTGCCGACATCAGCAGCGCGGCTCGCGGGCGGTCGCGTCATAGCCCGCCATGCCGGGAACGCCGGAGCCCGGGAAGATGGTGACGGCCGCGGAACCCGGACGGGGCGCGATGCCGAACCACTTCTCGAAGATCTTCGCCATGGTGCCGTCCTTCTTGATGCACTCGATGGCGTTCTCGAGGGCCGCACGGGTCGCGAGGTCGCCGTTGCGGACGGGCGCGGCCCAAACGAGGCCGGTCTTGTGCAGATAGTCGAGTTTGATCTGCGGGTTGTTGCGCACGGCGAAGGCGGCGACCGTCTCGGCGGTGATATTGGCGACGGCGCGGCCGGCGATGACCGCCTGCACGGCATCGGTCTGGGTACCGAAGGCTTCCACCTTCCAGCCCACCGTGGCCTCCATCGATTTCGCCCAGCTCTCGTAGGCCGAGCCGCGGTTCACCGAGACGACCTTGTCGCGCAGCGAGGCAAGATCGGTAATCGCTGCGTCACCCCGACGGGTGACAAGGCGGAAGTCCGTATCGAGATAGCCCTCGGTGAAAAGCAGGCTCTCGGCGCGCTCCCTGGTCACCGTGACCGGAGCCGCGATGAAGTCGTAGGTGCCGGCGTTCAGCGCCGGGATGATGCCGGAGAACTGCGTCGAGGTGATTTCGATGGGGCGGCCGAGGCGCCTGGCGACTTCCTGGAACAGGTCGATGTTGAAGCCCTGGACGCCGCCGGCGGCGAGGTTCGGGAAGGCATGCGGGGCGAAGGTGCCGTCGACGGCGGTCTTGATGGGAGCCTGCGCCAGGGCCTGTCCGGTCATGAGCGTCGCAAGGCCTGCGGCAGCGAGAATATGGCGGAGCATGATGGGAACCCTCTGTTGGGAGCCGCTCTGACGGCGGTGGTTCCCAACGTAAACACGCAAAAAAGGGCACCTCAATATCATTGACGATGAATAATCAAGCCTTGAGTATAATCATAGATTATATTGCCCGCTCCCTGGGCACGAGGGCCCACCCATGCTCAATCTGCGGCAACTGGAAATCTTCCGTGAGGTCATCCGCTGCCAGACGACCGTCGGCGCGGCGGAGGCGCTGGCCATTTCGCAGCCGGCCGTCTCCAACGCCATCAGGCAGATCGAGGCCCAGCTCGGGCTGCCACTCTTCGACCGGATCGGCAATCGCCTGGTTCCGACCGCCGAGGCGCAGGAGGTCATGCGCGGCTCGGAACCGATCTTCTCGCTCTACCGGGCCTTTTCCCAGAAGCTGAAGGATCTGCGTGATACCCGAACGGGCAGCCTCAGGGTCCTCTCGACCCCGGCCCTCTCCAACGCCCTGGTGCCGCGCGCCCTCAAGGCCTTTCTCGCGAGCCGGCCGGACATGCATGTCTTCTTCGATGTCAGGCGGACGCCGGGCGTGGTCGAAGGTGTCGAGACCGGCTTCGTCGATCTTGGCTTCTCGCTCTCGCCGCAGCCGCGGCCGGGCATCGAGGCCACGGCCATCTGCACGGGACAGATGGTCTGCGTCTGCCCGCCCGATCATCCGCTGGCCGATCGGTCCGAGATTTCCGCCACCGATCTCGCCGCCTATCCGCTCGTCGGCTTCGAGCCGGGAACCCCGCTCGGCTTCGCCCTCAACCAGGGTTTCTGGACCCCGGCGCTGCAGGACCGGGTGATGGTGGAGACGCGCTACAGCGGCACCGCCTGCCTCCTCGCCGAGAGCGGCGTCGGCGTCGCGGTGGTCGATTCCTTCGCCGTCGTCGGTGGACGCTACGACCTCGTCTTCCGTCCGCTCAGCCCGCGGGTGCCGATCCAGGCCTTCGCCCTGACGGCCCGCGGGCAGCCGCCGAAGCGCGTCGTCCGCGCTTTCCTGAAGGAGGTTCAGGCGAGCGCCGTCCGCTTCGCCGATCCTTTCGTGGCGCTGCCGTGAGCGGCCCGGCATGGAAGCCTTGCGACGGCCGGCTTTGACCGCCACCCTCGTTCCGTGGCATCGCCAGCATCGAAACGCGCCCCCCTTGAGAGGACAAGAGCCATGAAGGCGAACGGAACGGATCTGACCACGGCCAGCGGTGTCTATGTCATCGCGGCGACGCCCTTCCACGAGGACGGTCGCATCGACGAGAAGTCGACGGATTCCATGGTTGATTTCTACCGTGCCTGCGGCGCCGACGGGCTCACCATTCTCGGTGTCATGGGCGAGGCGCCCAAGCTCGCCGCCGAGGAATCGGTCGCCATCTCCAAGCAGATCATCCAGCGCGCCGGCCCCTCCATGCCGGTCATCGTCGGCGTCTCGGCGCCGGGTTTCGCCGCCATGCGCTCGCTCGCCCGCACCGTGATGGATGCCGGCGCTGCCGGCGTCATGATCGCCCCGCCCAACACGCTGCGCACCGACGACCAGATCATCGGCTACTACAAGCAGGCAGTCGATGCGATCGGCGACGACGTGCCCTTCTGCATCCAGGATTTTCCCATCACCTTCTCGGTGGTGATGAGCCCGAAGGTCATCCGCGCCATCATCCAGGACCTGCCGTCCTGCGTGATGCTGAAGCACGAGGACTGGCCGGGCCTGGAGAAGATCTCGACCCTGCGCGGCTTCGAGGCCGACGGTTCCATGCGCCACGTCTCCATCCTGTGCGGCAATGGCGGCCTGTTCCTCGACTTCGAATGCGAGCGCGGCGCCGACGGCGCCATGACCGGCTATGCTTTCCCGGACATGCTGGTGGACGTGGTCCGGCTGCAGAAGGCCGGCAAGCGCGACGCCGCCCATGATCTCTTCGACGCCCACCTGCCGCTGATCCGTTACGAGCAGCAGCCGGGCGCCGGCCTCGCCGTGCGCAAATATCTGATGAAGAAGCGCGGCGTCATCGCCTCCGACGCCCAGCGCAAGCCCAGCGCCCCGCTCTCGGCCAAGGCGCGTGCCGAGGTCGACTATCTCTTCGACCGGCTGGCCAAGCACGACGCCCGCGCCAAAGCGGCGTGAACGGGCCCGGGGGCCGTCGGCGGAAGGCCGGCGGCCCGCCGGGTCGTCGGGTCAACCATGCGCAGGCGCGCTGGACTTCGCTGCAGCGCGGTCGTGTTATGCGCGCTGGCTGATCGACCCCGGGGGTATCATGGACAACAGAAGCGATCTGTGGCGGCAGGTGGACGCGGCATCGGGCCGTCTCATCGCACTGTCGGACCGCGTCTGGGGCATGCCGGAGGTCTGCTACACCGAGACCCGCTCCTGCGCCGAGCACACCGCCCAGCTGAAGGCCGAAGGCTTCCGCATCACCGAGAAGGTCGCCGGCATCCCGACCGCCGTGATCGGCGAGGCGGGCGAGGGTGGACCGGTCATCGCCTTCCTCGGCGAATATGACGCCCTGCCGGGACTCAGCCAGGAGGCCGGCGTCGCCGAGCCTCGCCCGGTCGAGGCCGGTGGCCACGGCCACGGCTGCGGTCACAATCTCCTTGGCTCCGCCGCCCTTCTCGCAGCCACCGCCATGAAGAACTGGCTGGCGGAGAACGGCATTCCCGGCCGCGTCCGCTACTATGGTTGCCCGGCGGAAGAGGGCGGCGCAGCCAAGGCCTTCATGGTGCGGGCCGGCGCCTTCCAGGACGCCGACATCGCCATCACCTGGCATCCGGGAAGCTGGTGGGAGGTCGCCCCGCCGCTGTCGCTGGCCAATACCCGCGCCGACTTCATCTTCACCGGCAAGGCCGCCCATGCCGCGGCTTCGCCCCATCTCGGCCGCTCGGCGCTCGACGCGGTCGAACTGATGAATGTCGGCGTCAACTATATGCGCGAGCACATGCCCTCAGACGCGCGGGTGCATTACGCGCTCCTCGACACCGGCGGGATCGCCCCCAACGTCGTGCAGGCCCATGCGCGCGTGCGCTATTCGATCCGTGCCCGCGACCTACCCGGCATGCTCGAACTGGTCGGGCGCGTGAAGAAGATCGCCGAGGGCGCAGCGCTGATGACCGAGACGAAGATGGAGGTGAAGATCATCTCCGCGGTCTCCAACATCCTCGGCAACACGCCGCTGGAGCAGACGCTGCAGGGCGTGATGGAGGAGCTCGGCCCGCCGCATTTCGACGAGGTCGACAAGGATTTCGCCCGGCAGATTCAGGCGACCCTGACGCCGCAGGACATTGCCAGCGTCTATCGCGCCATCGGCCTCGAGCCCGAGGACAAGCCGCTGGCCGACTTCACCGTGCCGCTCGACGCCAGGCGCAATCCCTTCATCGGCTCGACCGATGTCGGCGATGTCAGCTGGGTGGTGCCGACCGTGCAGGCCCATGCGCCCACCGTCGCCGTCGGCACGCCGTTCCACACCTGGCAGGTGGTGGCCCAGGGCAAGACGCCCGCCGCTCACAAGGCCATGGTCCATGTGGCGAAAGCCATGGCCGCCACCGGCGCCGCCGTGCTGTCGAATCCGGCGCTCATGGCCGCCGCCAAGGCGGACCTTGCCCGCCGCACCAAAGCCACGCCCTATAGCTGCCCGATCCCCGACGAGATCGGGCCGCCGCTTACCATGTCCGCCGGCTGAGCCGGACCCCCATGCCCGAAAGGCCTCTTCGATGATCCGCTTCTACTTCAACGGTTCGCCCAACCCGACCAAGGTCGCGCTCCTTCTCGAGGAGACAGGTCTCGCCTACGAGCCTGTCGCGGTCGACACCCGCACCGGCGCCCAGTTCGCGCCCGGCTATCTCGCCATCAATCCCAATGGCAAGGTGCCGGCCATCGTCGACGGCGATGCGGTCGTCTTCGATTCCAACGCCATCCTGCTCTATCTCGCCGAGAAGAGCGGCCAGTTCATTCCCCCGGCCTCCGACGCCAAGGCGCGCGGCGAGCTCCTGTCCTGGCTCATGTTCGTCGCCTCCGGCATCGGCCCCTATTTCGGCCAGGCGGTGCATTTCAAGCATTTCGCCCCCGAGCCGGTGCCCTATGCCCATGACCGCTACCAGTATGAGGCGGACCGCCACCTGAAGGTGGTCGAGGGGCACCTCGCCGGCCGCGACTGGATGGTGGGCGGCGCCTATTCCATCGTCGACATGGCGCTCTGGGGCTGGATCCGCATGCTGCCCTTCGTCCTCGGCGACGATGCCTGGTCGCGCTATCCGAACGTCAGGAAGCTGCACGATGCCGTGGCGTCCCGCCCCGCCGCCGCCCGCGCCGTCGCCCTGAAGGACCGCTTCACCTTCAAGGCGCAGATGGACGACGAGGCCCGTGCCATCATGTTCGGCCACCTGAAGAAGGCCGGCTGATCGCAGCCTTCCCCGGCCATGCCGCATCCCGCTCCTGCCGTTCGGCCTATTGCGACGGCCGGAGGCGGGGTGAATGCTGGCCGCAGAGGTTCTTCTTCGGGAATTCCGCATGGCCAGTGAGCCGATCCCCGCACCCCTGGTCGCCTTCGCCGGCGCCAGGCCGCCGGCGCCGCCATGGTTCACCCAGGCCCTCGCCACCGAGCCCGAGCGTTCCACGCACCAGGGCGCCGGCGTGACGATCGAGTGCCTGGCCTGGGGCGAGCGCGGCAAGCCGGGGCTCCTGCTGCTGCACGGCGGTTCGGCCCATGCCGACTGGTGGAGCCATCTCGCCCCCTTCTTCGCCCGGACCCACCGCGTCGTCGCCCCGTCCTGGTCGGGCATGGGCGGCACCGACTGGCGCCCGGCCTATTCCATGGACGACCTGATGGGCGAGATGCTCGCCACCATCGCGGCGACGGGTCTCGATGCGGGGCCGGTAAAGCCTGTCGTCGTCTCCCATTCCTTCGGCAGTTTCCCCGCCATGGCCTTCGCGGCGACCCACGGCCATCGCATCGGCGGGCTGATGACCATCGATTCGCCCTTCCTGTCGAAGGACATGCGGGCGAAGCGCGACTTTGGCCGGCCGCCCTCGCGGGAGCCGCGGGAGACTCTCGTCTATGACACGTTCGACCAGGCGCTGGCCCGCTTCCGCCTGATGCCGGCCCAGACCGTGGACAACCTCTACATCGTCGACAATATCGCCCGCCACTCGCTGCGCGAGGTGAGCAGGGCCGACGGCTCATCCGGCTGGACCTGGCGCTTCGATCCCTTCATGTGGTCGCGGATGACCAGGCGCGAGCCGGCCGAGGATCTCGCAGCCGCGACCTGCCGCCTCGCCATCACCTGGGGCTCGGATTCGGTGCTGTTTCCCGACGAGGTGAAGGCCTACGTTCGCCGGCAGGCGCCGCCCGGGACCTTCTTTGTCGAGATCCCCGAGGCCCAGCATCACGTGCTGATCGACCAGCCGCTCGCCCTCGTCACGGTGATGCGGACGGTGCTGTCGGCCTGGGAGGCTGACGACAAGGCTCGGTGAACGGGCGACAGGTCTCGGGAGGACCGCATGGGCAGGCTCAAGGGCAAGCGCACCATCGTCACCGGTGCGGCGAGCGGCATCGGCCGGGCGAGCGCCCGTCTCTTCGCGCGCGAGGGCGCCAGCGTCCTCCTCATCGACCGGTCTGACGAGGCGGTGGAGGCTGTGGCCGCCGAAATCCGCGCCACCGGCGCCACGGCTCTCGCCATGGCTGCCGATGCAGGGTCGGAGGCGGATGTGAAGGCCTATGTGGCGCGCGCCGTCGCCGCATTCGGCGGCATCGACGCCATCTACGCCAATGCCGGCATTTCCGGCGGCCTGACGCCGTTCTTGGATCTCACCGTGGACCACTGGCAGGAGATCCTGCGCGTCAACCTGATCGGCCCCTTCCTCGCCATTCGCGAGGTCGCCCCGCTGATGATCGCCCAGGGGGGAGGGGCCATCGTCTGCACTGCCTCGGTGGCCGGTCTGAAGGCCAATGCCGGCGGTGCCCCCTATTCCGCCTCCAAGGCCGGCGTCGTCAGCCTCGTGCAGACGGCGGCCAACGCCTTCTGTGGCACCGGCGTCCGCGTCAACGCCGTCTGCCCCGGCCTGATCGAGACCGGGATGACGGTCCCGATCTTCGACCACGCCCGCAAGCGCGGCAGCGAGGGCAAGCTCGGCCAGCTCAATCCCCTGAACCGCCCGGGCCAGCCGGAGGAGATCGCCGCCATGGCCTGTTTCCTCGCCAGCGACGAGGCGAGCTACGTCAATGGCCAGGCCTTCCCCGTCGATGGCGGCCTGTCCTCGACGCTGCCCTTTGCCGGTCAGCGCCCGCGCTGACGCCCTGACCATCCAGCCATTGCATCCAAGGAGTTTGCCCGTGTCCGCCATCAACGACGTCATCGATCTCGCAGCCGAAGGGGCCGTGGCCGTCGTCACTGTCGCTTCCCCGCCGGTGAATGCGCTCTCGGCCCATGTCCGCACCGGCATCGCCGAGGCCGTGCAGAAGGCCGGCGCCGACCCCGCCGTGAAGGCCGTCGTCATCCACTGCGCCGGCCGCACCTTCATCGCCGGCGCCGACATCACCGAATTCGGCAAGCCGCCGAAGGGCGTGCCGCTCAGCGAGGTCAATGCGATCATCGAGGGCTGCCCGAAACCGGTCGTCGCCGCTATCCACGGCACGGCGCTTGGCGGCGGGCTCGAACTGGCGCTGTCCTGCCACTATCGCGTTGCCGTGCCCTCGGCGAAGCTCGGCCTTCCCGAGGTCAAGCTCGGGCTCGTGCCCGGGGCGGGTGGCACCCAGCGCCTGCCGCGCCTCATCGGCATCGAGCGGGCGCTCGAGGTCATCGCCTTCGGCGAGCCGATGAAGGCGGCCGAAGCCGCGACCCATGGCCTCGTCGACGCCGTCGCCGGCGAAGCGACCCTGAGGGCGGATGCGCTCGCCTTCGCCGCCAAGCTCGTCGCCGAGGCCGCGCCGCTGGCCAAGGTGCGTGACCGCGCGGGGAAGCTCGTCGCCGATCCCGCCATCTTCGCCACCTTCCGCAAGGCCAATGCCCGCCGCTTCCGGGGTTTCGAGGCACCCGAGGCCTGCATCCAGTGCGTCGAGGCCGCCGTCTCCATGCCCTTCGACCAGGGCCTGAAATACGAGCGCGACACCATCATGCGCCTGATGGTCGGCACCCAGTCCCTGGCCCAGCGCTACGTCTTCTTCGCCGAGCGTCAGGCCGCCAAGATCCCCGACGTTCCCGAGACCACGCCGACGCGCAAGATCGCCAGGGTCGGCATCATCGGCGCCGGCACGATGGGCGGCGGCATCGCCATGAACTTCGTCAATGTCGGACTTCCCGTCACCATCGTCGAGACCAGGCAGGAGGCCCTCGACCGCGGCCTGTCCGTCATCCGCAAGAACTACGAGAACACCGCCAAGCGTGGCCGCCTCACCATGGCCGATGTCGAGACCCGCATGGCGCTCTTCACGCCGACGCTCGATCTCTCGGCGCTGGCCGATTGCGACCTCATCATCGAGGCGGTCTTCGAGAATATGGACATCAAGAAGGAGGTCTTCGGCAAGCTCGACGCCATCGCCAGGCCCGGCGCCATCCTCGCCACCAATACCTCCTATCTCGACGTCGACCAGATCGCCGCCATGACGACGCGTCCCGAGGATGTCATCGGCATGCATTTCTTCTCGCCGGCCAATGTCATGCGCCTGCTCGAGGTGGTGCGCGGCGCGAAGACCGCGAAGGATGTGATCGCCACCGCCATGGGCCTCGCCAAGACGATCGGCAAGGTCGGCGTCCTCGTCGGCGTCTGCCACGGCTTCGTCGGCAACCGCATGCTCGCCCAGCGCCAGCGCGAGGCGACCAAGCTGATCCTCGAGGGGGCCATGCCCTGGGACGTCGACCGCGTGCTCTACGAATTCGGCCTGCCCATGGGACCCTTCGCCATGAGCGACCTCGCCGGCCTCGACATCGGCTGGTCGCGCGAGACCTCGAAGGGCGAGACGGTGCGTGAGATCCTCTGCGAGATGGACCGCCGCGGCCAGAAGACCGGCGCCGGCTTCTACGATTACGACGAGAACCGTGTGGCGAAACCCTCGCCGGTGACCGAGACGATCATTCTCGACCTCGCCGCGAAGAAGGGCATCAACCGGCGTGAGATCTCCGACGAGGAGATTCTGCAGCGCTGTATCTATCCGATGATCAACGAGGGCGCGAAGATCCTCGAGGAGGGCAAGGCGATCCGCGCCTCCGATATCGATATCGTCTGGATCAACGGCTATGGCTGGCCGGTCTATCGCGGCGGCCCCATGTTCTACGGCGACACGGTGGGCCTCTCCGAGGTGCTGAAGGTGATGAGGGCGTTCGAGGGCCGCCACGGCGCCGACTTCAAGCCATCGGCGCTGCTGGAGAAGTTGGTGGCCGAGGGCAAGGGCTTCAAGGACCTTTGAGGGCAAGGATGAGGGCCGGCGCATGCGGCCGGCCCTTCAACCCACATGCTACCAGCCCGCCTTTTCCAGGATCTCGCCGATGAGCTCCTGGCTCTTCAGCGCCTCCTCGCCGGAGACCACGGGGTCCCGGCCCTCCTTGATCGCATCGAGGAAGTCGGTGATCAGAAGCCGGTGCCAGTCGTGGGGAAAGTCCATGACATTGGCGCCGCCGCCGGTCGGCCCCTCCTGCCGCAGCACCTCCTCGCGTCCATCGAGCCAGGCGACCTTGAGACTGCCTCCGGCAAGCCAGGCCGTGCCGAGGCTTCCCATGATCTCGATCCGCTCCTCGCCGCCTGGATAGGCGGCGGTGGTGGCCTGGATGACGCCAGGCGCGCCGTTGGCGAGCCGAACCAGCGCCGCGGCGAAATCCTCGGTCTCCATGCGGTGCACAGGGGTGGTCGCGGCGGTCGCCGCGGTCACCGTCATATCCCCGACCAGCGAGCGGAACAGGTCGAGCGTATGGATGGCCTGCGTCAGCAGCACGCCGCCGCCATCGCGCGCCAGGGTGCAGCGGCCGGGCTGGTCGTAATAGGCCTGCGGACGCCACCAGGGCACGGTGCAGGACGCTGCCCCGATCGTGCCGAGCCCGTCCTCCGCCAGGATCGCCTTCAGCCGCAGCGCCGCCGGTCGGAACCGGTGCTGCAGCGTCACGCCGAGGGTGAGGCCGGACCCGCGCATGCCCGAAACGATCGCCGCGGCCCGGTCGAGCGTGATGTCCAGCGGCTTTTCGAGCAGAACGTGCTTGCGGCCCTTCGCCGCCTGCTTGACCAGTTCGAGATGGGAATGGGGCGGCGTCAGGATCCACACCGCATCGATGTCGCGGCTGGCGAGGACGCCTTCGACATCGGTGGTCATCGGAAAGCTGAACCGCTGCGCGAAGGCCTTGAGCCGGTCCTCGCTGCGCGAGGCTGCGACGACGACCTCCACGCGATTGCCCAGATCCATCAGGCTCTTCGCATGCGGCTCCACCGCATTGCCAAGCCCGATGATCCCGATACGGATCCGTGCCATGCCCTGCCCCCGATGCTTCTCCCGTGCCGCATCTTGCGCGCGGCTACCCCTCATTCTGTGGCACTTCGGCAGTCCTGCACAACCCTCCGCATTGCCACTTGCCTCCGCGGCGGCTGCCATGCACTTTCGCCGCCTCTTTCGGAGCGTCCCATGAAGAAGATCAAGATCACTGCCGGCCCCTACACCTTCGTCGCCAAGCTCGAAACCGAGGCCGCGCCGAAGACCTGCGCCGCCTTCGAGAAGGCGCTGCCCTTCATCTCGGAGATCATCCACGTGCGCTGGAGCGGGGAGGGCGTCTGGATGCCCCTCGGCGACCTGAATTTCGGCGTCGACTATGAAAACGCCACCTCCTATCCGGCGCCCGGCCAGATCATCCTCTATCCCGGCGGCGTCTCGGAGACCGAGATCCTCCTTTCCTACGGCCCGGTCTGCTTCGCCTCCAAGGCGGGCCAGCTCGCCGGCAACCACTTCCTGACCATTGTCGAGGGCCTGGAGAACGTCCATCCGCTCGGCCGGCTCGTCCTCCTGAAGGGCGCCCACCCGATTCGCTTCGACGCGCTGTGACGGCACCCCGCATCGCACCCGGCGGCAAGGCGATCTACGGCGCGCCTCTTGGCATCCTCATGCTGGAGGCGCGCTTTCCGCGCATTCCCGGCGACATGGGCAACGGCACGACCTGGCCGTTCCCGGTGCTGTTCCGGGTGGTGCGCGGCGCCGATCCCGAACGCGTCGTGCTCCAGGGCGCGCGCGGCCTGCTGCCGGATTTCATCGCCGCGGCACGCGACCTCGTCGACCTCGGCGCCGAGGCCATCACCACCAATTGCGGGTTCCTGTCGCTGTTCCAGCGCGAACTGGCGGAAGCCGTGAACGTGCCCGTCGCCACCTCCTCGCTGATGCAGGTGCCCTGGGTCCAGGCGACGCTGCCGCCGGGCCAGCGCGTCGGCGTCATTACCGTCAGCCGCAGTTCGCTCACCGCCGCCCATCTCGACGCGGCCGGCGTGCCGCGCGACGTGCCGGTCGTCGGCACCGAGGGCGGGCGCGAGTTCTTCCGGGTGCTGATCAAGGCCGAGAAGACCGACATGGACATCGCCCTGGCCGAGGCCGACATCGTCGCCGCCGGCCGTGATCTCGTCGCCCGCCATCCCGAGGTCGGTGCCATCGTGCTGGAATGCACCAACATGCCGCCCTATGCCGCCGCGCTGGCCGCGGCCGTGGGACGGCCGGTCTATGACATCTATTCGATGATCACCTGGTTCCATGCCGGCCTGAGGCCGCGCCGCTTCGGCTGACCATCCCCCATCCGGCTCGAAACGCTCTTCGCCCTTGACCCGTGGTCATCGATGTTATTTGTTTGTCAGCAAGCAAATAATACGGCGGGACGAGGCGATGGGTGCGGCGGGTGCGCAGAAGCGAGCGGTGACGGAGGCGGGAGCCGATGTCGCCATCCGGCGTCGGCGCACCCAGGCCGAACGGCGGGCCGAAGCCGAATCCCGCGTCCTCGCCGCCACTGCCGAACTGGTCGCCGAGAAGGGCATCGACGGCGTCACCCTGGCCGAGGCCGGGGAGCGCGCCGGTTACAGCCGCGGTCTCGCCGCCCACTATTTCGGCTCCCGCGACGAATTGCTCGCCGCCATGGCCGAAGCCATCCACGACGAGTTCAGCCAGCAGCGCCGCGAGCGCCTGCGCGGCACATCCGGGCTTGCCCGGCTGATGGCCACGCTCGACGCGTCCTTCGAGCGCCCCGCAGTCGGCATGGTCAAGATGCGCGCCTATATCGCCGTGCTGATGGGCGCTGCCCACAAACCGGCCCTTGCCGAGGCGGTCGCCACCTTCAACCGGGAATCGGCCACCGAGTTCGGCCGCCTGATCGGCAGCGCCATGGAGGCGGGGGAGATCCGTCCCGACATCGATGCGCGCACCCAGGCGCTCATTCTGTCCGCCGCTCTGCGCGGCATCATGGCCCAGTGGGTGCTCGACCCCGAGGGCGTCGACCTCGTGCGCATCCGCGAGGAGTTCATCGCGCTCGTCGCCCGCAGCCTCGCCATATCCCCAAGCTGATCCACAAGACCCAAGAGGAGAGGAAGTCCATGGATTTCTCGATGTCCGAACGCCAGCGCTACTGGCGCGACCGCGTGATCGCCTTCATGAACGCCCATGTCTATCCGGCCATGCCCACCTATGACGCCCAGATGGAAGGCTTCGGAGCCAACCGCTGGCAGGTCGTGCCGGTGCTGGAGGACTTGAAGGCCAAGGCCAAGGCCGAGGGATTGTGGAACCTCTTCCTGCCGCCTTCCGAGGCTCATGACGACGACGAGTTTCACGGCGCCGGGCTGACCAATCTCGAATATGCCCTCTGCTCGGAACAGATGGGCCGCGTCGGCTTCGGCTCGGAGGTGTTCAACTGCTCGGCCCCCGACACCGGCAACATGGAGGTGTTGCACCGCTACGGCACGAAGGAGCAAAAGCAGCAGTGGCTGCGCCCCCTCATGGCCGGCCAGATCCGCTCGGCCTTCCTGATGACCGAGCCGGCGGTGGCATCCTCCGATGCCACCAACATCGAGACCTCCATCCGCCGCGACGGCGACCATTACGTCGTCAACGGCCGCAAGTGGTGGTCCTCGGGCGTCGGTGATCCCCGCTGCAAGATCGCCATCGTCATGGGCAAGACCGATACGGGCGCGGCCAAGCACATGCAGCAGTCGCAGATCCTCGTGCCGCTCGACACGCCCGGCGTGAAGATCCTGCGCCACCTGCCGGTCTTCGGCTTCGACGATGCCCCCCACGGCCATTCCGAGGTGCTGCTGGAGAATGTCCGCGTTCCCGCCGGCAACCTGCTGCTCGGCGAGGGTCGCGGCTTCGAGATCGCCCAGGGTCGCCTCGGACCGGGCCGCATCCATCACTGCATGCGCACCATCGGCGTCGCCGAGATGGCGCTGGAGAAGCTGATCAAGCGCATCCAGTCGCGCGTCGCCTTCGGCAAGCGTGTCTCCGAGCAATCGGTGTGGGAGCAGCGCATCGCCGAGGCCCGCATCGATATCGAGATGACGCGGCTCCTCTGCCTCAAGGCCGCGGACATGATGGACAAGGTCGGCAACAAGGTCGCCAAGCTCGAGATCGCTATGATCAAGGTGGCGGCGCCGCGCATGGCCCTGAAGATCATCGACAACGCCATCCAGGCGCATGGCGGTGGCGGTGTCACCACCGATTTCGGTCTCGCCAAGGCCTATGCGCACATCCGCACCCTGCGCCTCGCCGACGGTCCGGACGAGGTGCACAACCGGTCCATCGCCCGGATGGAGATGGGCAAATACGCCAGCCATTGAGAAGCAGTCAGCCTCACAGGCTTCGCCCCAACCGTCATGGCCGGGCTTGTCCCGGCCATCCACGACTTGAACACCGCACTGTCAGGAAAGTCGTGGATGCCCGGCACGAGGCCGGGCATGACGGAAGGGAGAGTCAGCCGACCAGACAACGATAAGCCAGGAAGGACACGCCATGACTCTCTTCGACATGAGCGGCAAGGTCGCCGTCATCACCGGGTCCTCGCGCGGCATCGGCCGCGCCATCGCCGAGCGCATGGCCGAGCATGGCGCCAAGGTCGTCATCTCCTCGCGCAAGGCCGGGCCCTGCGAGGAGGTGGCGTATGCCATCAACGCCAAGCACGGCGCCGGCACCGCCATCGTCGTGCCGGCCAACATCTCGTCGAAGGAGGACCTGCAGCGCCTCGTCGACGAGACACGCCGCCAACTCGGCAAGATCGACGTGCTCGTCTGCAATGCCGCTTCGAACCCCTATTACGGGCCGATGGCCGGCATCACCGACGACGCCTTCGGCAAGATCCTCACCAACAACATCGTCGCCAACAACTGGCTGATCTCCATGGTCGTGCCGGAGATGATCGCGCGGAAGGAGGGCTCCATCATCATCGTCTCCTCCATCGGGGGCCTGCGCGGCTCGGAGGTGATCGGCGCCTATTGCATCTCCAAGGCCGCCGACATGCAGCTTGCCCGCAACCTCGCCCACGAGCACGGCCGCCACAATATCCGCGTCAACTGCATCGCCCCGGGCCTGATCAAGACCGACTTCGCCAGGGCGCTGTGGGAGGACAAGGAAGCCCGCGAGGCCCGCGAGCGCGAGACGCCGCTGCGCCGCATCGGCGACCCCGACGAGATCGCCGGCGCCGCCGTCTATCTCGGCTCGAAGGCCTCGACCTACATGACCGGGCAGTGCCTGGTGGTGGATGGCGGCGTCACGATCTGAGCGGGAGATCAGGCGGTCGGCAGTCGTCCGATTGCCGATCGTCTCAGTAGAGCCCGCGGCCGCCGTTGATCTGCACCGTCTCGCCGGTGATGAAGGCCGCCATGTCCGAGGCGAGGAAGAGCACGAGATTGGCGACGTCCTCCGCCGTCCCCTCCCGCCGGAGCGGCGTGCCCTCCACCGCCGACTTCCGCCCCTCCGGCGTGTTGAACTGCACGTGGAAGCGCGTGTCGATGAGCCCCGGCGCCACGCCGTTGACCCGGATGCCGAGCGGCCCGAGTTCCTTCGCCAGTGCGCGGGTATAGGTGACGATGGCCCCCTTCGACGCGGCATAGTGCAGCGCGCCAGGCCCGCCGCCGTCCATCGCCGCCAGCGACGACATGGTGACGATGGCACCCGATTTCTTCTCCGTCATGATCTTCACCGCTGCCTGGCAGGTGAGATAGGTGGACATGACGTTGAGGTCGAAGGTGCGCTGCCACAGGTCGAGCGAGGATGCGGTCGTGCCGACCCGCTGCAGGATGCCGCCGGCATTGGTGAAGACGATGTCGAGCGTGCCGAAGGCGCGCAGCACTGCCGCAAAGGCGGCATCGGTTTCATCCTGCCGCGTCAGGTCCGCCTTGACGGCCAGGGCCTTGCCGCCGGCCGCTGCGATCTCCGTCTCCAGCGCGTTCGCCTCCGCGCCGCTGGAAATATAGGTGAAGGCGACTTTGGCGCCGGCCTTGGCAAAGGCCCGCGTCGCTGCCGCGCCGATGCCCGATGCGCCACCCGTGACCAGTGCGACCTTGCCCTTGAAATCCATCATGCACTCCCTCGGATGGCGATGAACGGCCACGCTGGCCGCGTCAGTTCAGAAATTCCGGCGAGATCAGGCTCGGCAGGAACAGCGTCACCTTCGGCCAGACGATGACCAGCGCCAGCACCATGAACAGCGGGATCAGCATGAAGATCGTATCCTTGATCACCGCCCGCATGCGCAGGCCCGCGACAGCGCAGGCGATCATCAGACAGAGCCCGTAGGGTGGCGTGACGAGGCCGAAGGCGAGTGAGACGATGCCGATCATGGCGAAATGGACCGGATCCATCTCCACCGCCTTCGCCAGCGGCTGCAGGATCGGCCCGCAGATGATGATGGCGGGGATGGCATCGAGGAAACAGCCGACGATCAGGAAGACGGCGGCGATGAAGAATCCGGTGGCGATGAAGCCCATCTGCCAGGTCGAGACGCCGGTCAGGATGGCTTCGGGGATCTTGTAATAGGCCAGCAGCCAGCCGAAACAGCTCGCCGTACCCACGCAGAACAGGATCACGCCGGTGAGCCGGCCGGTATCGAGCAGCGCAGTGTAGAGCCCCTTCAGGTTCATCTCGCGATAGACGACGAAGGACAGGACGCCGGCATAGAGCACGGCGATCGCCGCCGATTCAGTCGCCGTGAACCAGCCGAAGATCTTGCCGCCGATGATGATGCCGGGGGTGAGCAGCGCCAGGAAGGAATGGGCGCAGGCGCAGAGCAGGGCCCGCCAGGTCTCGCGCGGATAGGTCGGGTAGCCCCGCTTCACCGCATAGATGTGGACGGTGGCCATCTGCGCCCCGGCGATGAGGATGCCGGGGACGATCCCGGCGAGGAACAGCGCGCCGATCGAGGTCGTCAGGATGCCCCCCCAGACGATCATCAGGATCGACGGCGGGACGATGACCGCGAGGACGGCGGACACGGCGGTGATGGCGACCGAGAAGGAATCGTCGTAGCCGGCGCGGCGCTGGGCCTCGATGAAGATCTTCGACTGGCTGGCGGCATCCGCCGTCGATGAGCCGGAAATCCCGGCGAAGAACAGCGACAGGACCACATTGATCTGTGCCAGGCCGCCCGGCCAGTGGCCGACCATGCTGCGCGACAGCTTCAAGAGGCGGTCGGTGATGCCACCGGTGTTCATCAGGTTGGCGGTGAGCAGAAAGAACGGCACCGCCAGCAGGATGAAGGAATTGAAGGCGTTGAAGCTCTCCGACATGAGCGTCACGGTGTCGAGACGCGGCTCGATCAGGAGGATCGGCAGACAGGCGAGTCCGAGGGCGAAAGCCACCGGCACGCGCAAGGCGAGCAGCCCGAAGAAGGCCCCGAACAGCACGAAGGCCGCCTGGCCCGAGGTCAGCACGGCGCCGGTCATAGGTTGAGCGTCCCGGCTTCGATATCGTTGATGGCGGGCTTCACCGGGGATGCCTTGCGGCCGGCGGCGATCAGCACGTCGTCCCACATCTGCTCGCCGAGGAAGATGATCCAGGTGACGCCCATCATCGGCCAGGGCAGGTGGATGAGCCAGAGCGGCAGGTCGGCGAGTTCGGAGGTCCGGAACCAGGCGAACTCGACGAATTTCGTGCCGGCGAAGACGAAGACGCAGGCCAGCACCAGCGTGCCGATGCGACCGATCAGGCGGGCCACCGCCTCGGCCCGGGGCGGCAGTTCCGGCATGACGTCGACCTCGAAATGGGTCGATTCCCTGACGCCGATCATGGCGCCGATCGAGATGGTCCAGATGAACAGGAAGCGCGCCATCTCCTCGGTCCAGATATAGCTCGGAATCAGCGCGGTATGGCGCGAGAAGATCTGCAGGCTGACCGGGATGATGAGGACGGCGACCGAGGCCACGACAAGATGGGACAGGAGGCTCGCATAGGCGGCCGTAAACCGCCGCCAGAGGCTCGGTGCCTCCCCCACGGCAGGACTGTCGGACGGGGTCATGATGCGCTTTCGGAGAACGATGGAACGGCGCCGGCGCGCCGCAACGGGCCGGCCGGCCGCGCCGGGGCGGCGGGCCGGCCGAACGGTTTCGTCAGACGCCGCTGAGCTGTCCGAAGATGGCCTCGGCGCCGATCTCCCTGGCATAGGCGGCCATGACCGGATCGGTCAGCCTCTTCATCGCGTCGCGTTCCTCGAACACGATGCGCTTCAGGCGGCCGGCCTTCTCCAGCGTCTCCAGCTTGGCGCTGTCCTCGCTCGATTCCACCTGGCGGCCGAATTCGCCGGCCTCGGCACCGGCCGCCACGATAGCGTCCTGCAGGTCCTTTGGCAGCGTGGTCAGCATCTTCATCGAGAAGCAGATCGGGCGGATCGACACCGCGTGCTGGGTCAGCACGAGGTTCGGCGCCACTTCGAAGAACTTCATCGCCTCGACGCCGGCCGCCTCGTTCTCGCCCGCCTGGATCACGCCGTTCTGGATGGCGTTGTAGACCTCGTTATAGGCGATGACGGTCGGCGACATGCCCGCTGCGGCGAAGGTGCGCGACCAGATCGGCGCGCCCTGGACGCGGATCTTCAGGCCGCGCATCTCGGCAAGGTTCTTGAAGGGCTTGTTGGCGAAGATGTTGCGGGTACCGCCGCCGGCATGGCCGATGAGACGCACGCCCGCCCGCCGTTCCACTTCGTCCTCGATGGGCTTCAGCACTTTCGCCTTGATCACGTTGCCCATATGAGCCACGTCGCGGAACACGAAGGGCGCATCGATGAAGGGCGCGGCGCGGGCAAAGGTGGACATGTGTGCCGGTGAGACGATGGCATAGTCCACCGCGCGGCCCTGGGCCATGTACTCGAAATACTGCTTCTCGAGGCCCAGCGACGAGTTCTTGTGCAGGTTGAAATTGACCGGCTTGCCGTAGAGCGCCTTGACCCGCTCCTCGAACCGCACCAGCGCCTTGGTAAAGGCATGGTCGTCGTTGAACTGGACGGCACCGTTCAGCGTGATCGGGGCCTGGGCGCGCAGCACGGTCGGGCTGGCGACGAGGGCCGCAGCGGAGACGGCGCCGAGACCGAGGATGACCTGCCTGCGTTCCACGCCGCTCCGTGTATGGGTGTCCTTGCGCATGCTCATTGCGATTCCTCCACAGTTGCCTTGCACTCTTGCGGTGCGCCCATGTTGTCCTGGGTAGGCCAGATAGTATGTCAGAACGATCTGGGGCCGGACAATTGCAAAAGCCCATGTTGCGGCGCGAATTTAAATGGATTTATATTGCAGTGCACTGAACGGATATTTCGCAACGCACATCCGCTCTGCCGGACCGGTGGCCGGGATTGTAACCGTTGCGCATGTGACCGGGCCTGTGGCTTTACCCGGTAAATCGAGGCAATCCGTCGCAGCCCCGGGCCACAGGACCATAACCCTTCCGTAGCGGTTTTCTCGTAGGGATCGGACGTATTCAGTCGTTTCCTCGGCGGAACCGGCTGCTTTCGAGTCAAGAGGCCGCGAGGCGACCACCATGGCGGTTCACCATGACAGTTAAGGACGCGTCCATATTGTCCCGCCGGCCAGCCCGTTCGCTGCTAGTGTCGTAGCAATGCTGGAGGCGATCGGACGAGACACGATGGGGGAGGCGCGGGCGCTCTTGGCGCGCGGCTTTCCCATGCGCGCGGAGCCCTTCTGGGCGGCCGGGCTCGACCGGCTGTCTGCCTTTCACGATGCCCAGGGCCTCGGTCCCATCGGCCAGATCATGCGGATCAAGGGTGAAGCCGTCGGCGTGATCCTCACCATGCGCAGCCGCCGCGAACAGGCCGATGGCGCACCGCCGCAGACTGTCGTCAATCTGTCCAGCTGGTATGTCGAAGAGCGTTTTCGTCTGATGGCGCCGCGCATGCTGCAGAAGGTCCTTGCCGAGACGGTCGATAGCTTCACCGACCTGACCCCGAGCCCTGCCGTCACTGACATGATCGGCCGCTTTGGCTTCGTGCGCTGCCATGACGGCGGCGTCATCTTCGCCCTGCCGGTCCAGGCGCTCCAGTCGGGGCCTGGACAGATCGGTCCGGTCGAAACCATCGCGCTCGACGCGGCTCTCGGCCGTATCGTCGAGGATCACCTGGGCCTCGGTTGTCTCGCCTGCGCCCTGGTCGATCCGGAGGGCAGTCGCCCGCTGGTCTTCAGCCTCGGCCGGCGCAAGGGCCTGCCGGCGGCCCGGCTCGTCTATGCCGACGACGTTGCGTCAGTTCGCCGCAACATCGGGGCCATCGCGCGTTTTCTGCTGTCGCGAGGCGTGATCTGTCTGGAAATGCCCGCCAATCGCCAGGATACACCCAAAGGCGCGTGGTTCTCGACCCGGTCCCGACCAAGCTTCGTCCGGGGCGTCAGCCCGGTGGCCGCGATCGACCATGCCTATTCGGAATTTGTTTTCCTTCGCATCTGACAATGCCACCGGACCTGAGCGGGAGAGAACCGTGAGCACCGAGATGATCGATATTGCCGAGGAGACCAGCGCCTTCCTCAAGGGCCGGTTCCCGGCACTCGCCAACCAGCCGCTTGCGGCCGAGACGCAGCTCCTCGCCAGCGGCGCCATCGATTCCCTCGGCATTCTTGAACTGGTCACCTTCCTCGACGAGCGCTTCGGCATCCAGCTGATGGACGACGACTTCGACCCGGCCAATTTCGAGACCTTCGGCCAGCTGGTCGCCTTCGCGGAGCGCCAGCGCGCGTGACGGCTCCGCCCTATCTCCTCCACCACCTTCTCGAACAGGCCGCCGCGTCCGGGGCGGAGCGCATCGCCGTGGTTGATGGCGAGCGGCAGGCGACCTATGCCGACCTTCTCGCCGCCGCCCGCTGCTGCGCGCAGCTCTGTCGCGACCAGGGCCTGGCCCGTGGTGATCGGGTCGCGATCTTTCTGCCGAAGAGCCTCGAGGAATGCTGGGCGATCTTCGGAATCGCCATGGCCGGCGGCGTCTTCGTCCCCGTCAATGCCCTGCTGAAGCCGGCCCAGGTCCGCCACATCGTTGCCGATTGCGGCGCTCGGATCGTGCTGACCCTCAGGGATCAGGTCGCCGCCCTCGACGAGGCTTTTGCGGGCCTCGATGACATCCGGATCATCGCCGTCGACGGCCTGCCGGCCGACGAGCCGGCCGCCTTGCCGCCGGCCGCTGGCATCGGCGAGGATCTCGCCGCCATCCTCTACACCTCGGGCTCGACCGGGCGGCCCAAGGGCGTGATGCTGAGCCACCGCAACCTGCTGGCGGGCACGCGCATCGTGCGCACCTATCTTGGAATCACCGAAGACGAGCGCATCCTCTCGGTGCTGCCCTTCAGCTTTGATTACGGCCTCAACCAGTTGCTGACGGCGGTGGAGCAGCGCGCCCGCATCGTGCTGCTCACCTTCCAGTTCGGCGCCGACATCGTGAAGGCGATCGCCACGCACGGCATCACCGGGCTCGCCGGCGTTCCCACGATCTGGGCCATCCTCACCCGGGCGACGCCGATCCTGGCGAAGACGCCGCTCCCGACCCTGCGCTACATCACCAATTCCGGCGGGGCCGTGCCCTCCGAGACCGTGGCGCGGCTGCGCGAGAAACTGCCCGGCACCCGGATCTTCCTGATGTATGGCCTCACCGAGGCCTTCCGCTCCACCTTCCTGCCGCCCGAGGAGGTGGAGCACCGCCCGACCTCCATCGGCAAGGCCATCCCCGAATGCGAGATGCTGGTGGTGACCGCCGACGGCCGCCGGGCCGCGCCCGGGGAGCCGGGGATCCTCGTCCACCGTGGCCCCACCGTGTCGCTCGGCTACTGGAACCGGCCGGATGCGACGGCCGAGGTCCTCAGGCCCCATCCGTTCCGGCCGGCCGTCGAGGGCGGCGAGACCGTCTGCTGGTCCGGTGACCTGGTGACGGAGGATGCGGACGGTTTCCTCTATTTCGTCGCCCGCAACGACGCCATGATCAAATCCTCCGGCCATCGCATCAGCCCGACCGAGGTCGAGGAATGCCTGATGGCCATGGGCCATTTCCAGCAGGTTGCGGTGATCGGCCTGCCCGACCCCTTCGCCGGGCAGAAGGTCCATGCCGTGGCGGTGGCCCTCGGCCCGGTCGACGGCGCCGCGGTGCTGCAGGCCGCCGCGGCCGAACTGCCGCCCTACATGGTGCCGCGCGAGCTGGAGCTGGTCGCGCGCCTGCCCGTCACCCCCAATGGCAAGGTCGACTATGTCGGCCTGGTCCGCGAGCGCAGCCATGGCGACTGACGCGACCCTCGCCGACAGGCTCGTCGCCGACCAGTTCGGCGTCGCCGGTGCCGACCTCCTGATCGGCGGTATCCCGGCCCGTGCCCTCGCCGAGCGCTTCGGCACGCCGCTCTTCGCCTATGATGCCGGCCTCATCCGGCGCTCCTATCACGCTCTGGCGGCCGCCCTCGAAGGCTTCGCCACCATCCATTACTCGATCAAGGCCAATCCCAATCCGGCCGTGGTGCGGGTGCTCCATGCCGCCGGCGCCGGAATCGAAATCGCCTCGCTCGGCGAGTTCCACGCGGCGATGAAAGCGGGCGTCGATCCCGCACAGATCCTCTTCGCCGGCCCGGGCAAGCGCCGCTCGGAACTCGCGGCCGTGATATCAGCCGGTATCGGCGAGATCCACCTTGAGAGCCACGAGGAAATGGCCCATGTCGCGGCCATCGGCGCGTCCCTCGGCCGCCGGGTCTGCGTTGCCGTCCGTGTCAATCCCATCGCCGAGGCCCAGGGCGGCGCCATGCGCATGGGCGGCAAGGCCGCCCCCTTCGGCTTCGACGAGGAGGATCTCGACGCCGTCGTGGACGCTGTGGCAGGCGATCCCCATCTCGATCTCACCGGCATCCATCTCTTCGCGGGGACGCAGATCCTCGATGCCGCCGTGCTGATCGGCCAGTGGCGCCACGGCCTCGCCGTCGCCGGCCGCGCCGCCGCGCGTCTCGGCCGCCCGCTGCGCACCATCGACCTCGGTGGCGGGCTCGGCATCCCCTATTTCGCCGGTGAAGGCACCCTCGACCTCGCGGCGGTCCGGGCCGGCCTGCCGGAGCTGATCGCCCTGCGCGACGCCGATCCGCTCATCCGCGACGCCCATGTGCTGGTCGAGCCCGGCCGCTATCTCGTCGGTGCGAGCGGCGTCTATCTCTCGGCCGTTCTCGCCGCCAAGATCTCGCGAGGCCAGCGCTTCCTCGTGGTTGACGGCGGCATGCACCACCATCTCGCCGCCTCCGGCAATCTCGGACAGGTCATCAAGCGCGATTATCCGGTCGCCGCCGCCTCGCGCATGGGCGAACCGCTGGTCGGTCAGGCCAGCGTCGTCGGGCCGCTCTGCACGCCGCTCGACACCCTGGCCCGCAAGGTCGAGATGCCGACCATGGCCGAGGGCGATCTCGTCGCCGTGCTGCAGTCGGGCGCCTATGGGCCGACCGCCAGTCCGGTCGGCTTCCTCAGCCATCCCGCGCCCGCCGAGGTCCTGGTGGACGCCGGCGCGGCGCAGCTGATTTCACGGGTTCAGTAGACCGAGGCCTTGCCGAGCGCGGCGCCTTTGGCGGCGAGCGTCGCATCGACCCAGCTGCGGTCGAGCGTGCCGGCGGCGATGGCCTTCATCGTCGCATCCTCGGCGGCGAGCTGGGCGCGGGCGAGCGCCGCGACGGCGGCCACCTCCGCCCGCGGCACGGCGAGAACCCCGTCGGTATCGCCGACGACGAGATCGCCGGGCGCGACATGCTGGCCGCCGATCACCGCACCTGTATTGATCTCGCCGGGGCCGTCCTTGTAGGGGCCGCGATGGGTCACACCGGCGGCGAAGATGGGCAGGCTCATCGCCGCGATGGCGTCGGAATCGCGGATGGCGCCGTCGATGACGATGCCGGCGACACCGTTCTTCAGCGCGATCGTCGCCATGATCTCGCCGATGATGGCATTGGTCAGCACGCCGCCGGCCTCCACCACCACCACATCGCCCGGACCGGCCATGTCGATGGCCTTGTGGACCAGGAGGTTGTCGCCGGGCCGTGTCCTGACCGTCAGCGCGAAGCCGAGCATCGGCGTGCCGTCATGCATCGGCCGCAGCGCCGGGCCAGCGGCGAAGAGCCGGCCCATATTGTCGCTGAGCAGCGCCGTCGGGATGCCGGCGAGCAGCGCCGTCAGCGCGGGATCGTTGGCATGGGGCTTGGGCAGGACCTGGAAACCGAGGGACATGGCGGGAGCCCGATCAGCCGTTGAAGGATTCGATGGCGGCGATATCGAGCAGGTCCAGAAGGGCGCGCTTCTCGGCTTCGGTCCCGGATCCCTCGAGAATGATCAGCGTCCGCCCCAGCAGCACCTGGATATTGCCGTCGCGGGAATGCACGGCGGTCTTGCCCTTGAAGCGGAAGACACGGCCCATGGCGCCGAGCAGCTGGGCGTTGGAGAACAGCGGCGACAGCTGGGCGATCATCGGGGAATTGGCAAGCACCTGCAGGGTCACGTGGCGCTCGCCGGTGGAATAGCGCCGCTTGGCGATGAGGCCGCCGCCGAACATGGCTGCGGCGCTGGCATCGGTCTCAGCCTCGTCGGCGGTCCAGCCGCGCGGCGGGGCGGGCAGGAAGCGCGACAGGCCGCTGGCGCTGCGCTGCGCCAGAAGCTGCGAGGCGACGTCGAGGGCCGCCTTGGCGGCGACGAGGTCATTGGCCTGATAGGCCTTGCGGGCCTCCTCGATCGCATCGCGGATATCGTCGGCGAAGGCGGGCGAGGCGACGGCGAGCGTCGCTGCAATGGCGGCGGCGCGCAGCAGGCGGGTCAGGGTCATGGCGGGTTGGTCCTCATTGGCGTCGTCCGGCGCGGTGCCGGAATCGTCAGTCGTCCCTGCCACCGCCTATAGCGGGTCGCCGGCCGATTGACACGCCCCCCAAAAAGGGCAGCGGCTCCGCCCCTTGCTCGCGGAGGCTGTTTCTATTCGCTCGCGAGGATCATGTTGCGGACGATCGGATAGACCTGACCGTCCCATTTCCGGCCGCTGAAGACGCCGTAATGGCCGACGCCCGCCTGCATGTGGTGGCGCTTGCGGAAAGGCTTCAGCTTCGAGGCGAGATCGTGGGCGGCGACGGTCTGGCCGAGCGAGCAGATGTCGTCACGCTCACCCTCGACGGTCAGGAGGGCGGTCCGGCGGATGGCGGAGGGGTCGACGGGGCGGCCCTTGTAGGTGAGTTCACCCTTCGGCAGCAGCGCCCGCTGGAAGACCTTGTCGATGGTCTCCAGATAGAATTCCGCCGTCAGGTCGAGCACGGCGAAATACTCATCGTAGAAGGTCTTGATCGCTTCGGCCTTCTCCGTCTCGCCGCGTGTGAGGTGGCCGTGCAGGTCGAGATGGGCCTTGATGTGCCGCTCCTTGTTCATCGACAGGAAGGCGATGAGCTGGAGGACGCCCGGATAGACGCGCCGGCCGGCGCCGGCGCAGGGCAGGGGCACCGTCGAGATCAGGTTCCTCTCGAACCACTCGAAGGGATGGCTGGTGGCGAGATCGTTGACCTTGGTCGGGTTGACCCGCACGTCAACGGGGCCGGCCATCAGCGTCAAGCTGCTGGGTTGGTCCGGATCGCCGGCCTGCGCCATTACCGCGGCGGCGACGAGCGCCTGCACGCAGGGCTGGCAGACCGCGACCACATGCGATCCCGGCCCCATCACATGCAGGAAGTCGATGATGTGCTCGACATATTCGTCGAAGCCGAAACGTCCCGCCGTCCATGGAATGTCGCGGGCGCTGTGCCAGTCGGTGATGAAGACGTCATGGTCCTGCAGCATCGTCCGCGCCGTGCTGCGCAGCAATGTCGCGAAATGGCCGGAGAGCGGCGCCACCAGCAGCACTTTCGGCTGGGTGACGTCGACATCCTTGCGGAAATTGAGCAGCGTTCCGAAGGGCGTGACGTGGACGGGGACCTCCGATACAGCCGCCTCGCGGTTGCCCACCATGACGCTGGTGATCCCGTAATCCGGACGGGTATGGATGACTCCGGTGCGGCCGATCATCTCCCAGGACGCCATGATCTCGCGGCCGAGCCGTCCTTGCGATGCGAAGAGAGCGGGGCCGAACAGGGCACCGGCCATGCGGGCAGCATCACGTACGGGCTCGAACATCCGCTGCTGGAATTCGAACGCGTGGTACAGCATGGGTGGTCCGGGGTGGGTCGAGATGCCACCTTGGCATCGATCCAAAAAAAGCTAGTGCACTTTCTGTTGCACTGCGAGAGTATTCTTTCTGTCGGATCTCTGCATCAGAGCCGCCGTCACCGGGGAGGTTCGGGATGGCCAAGGCCAAGCTCACCATTTCGAGCAAGAACTATTCGTCCTGGTCGCTGCGCGGCTGGCTCCTCTGCAAGATGTCCGGCATCGCCTTCGACGAGGTGCCGATTCCCGTCGATGATCCGGGGCAGCGGGCCGAGCTCCTGTTGCTCTCGCCGTCGTTCCTCGTTCCGGCGCTGACCGACGAGGGCGCCAAGATATGGGGCACCTGGGCGATCGCGGAATATCTGCACGAGACCTTTCCCAAGGCGGGTCTGCTGCCCCGGGACCGCGTGGCACGGGCCCATTGCCGCTCCATCTCGGGCGAGATGCATGCAGGTTTCCAGAACCTGCGCTCGGCCCTGCCGATGAATCTCAAGGCCCGCCATGCAGGCTTCAAGATCTGGGCCGGGGCTCAGCCCGACATCGACCGCATCCTCGCCATCTGGGACGAGTGCCTTTCCACCTATGGCGGCCCCTGGCTGTTCGGGGCGTCGCCGACGGTGGCCGACGCCATGTATGCGCCGGTCTGCATGCGATTCTACACCTACGATGTCCCTCTGGATGCCACAGCCGCCGCCTATTGCCGGACCGTCATGGACTGGGCGCCGCTGAGGGAATGGATCAAGGCCGCCAAGGCCGAGCCCGAGGAGATCGAGGAACTGGATGTCGAGTTCTAGGCCCGGCCGGAGCCGGCGGATTGCCCTGGCCTTTCTGCTGCTGTTCCTGCTGCCCATCGGCTGGTCCGCCGGCCATTACGCGGCCGGTGACCAGGGTCCCGACTGGTCGGCTGCAGGCCGGGCCAGCGCCGGGCTCCTGGCACCCGCCGGGGCGACGCCTGAGGCGGTGATCCGCGTCTATGCCGCCCGCACGGTGCGCTGGCGCGGCATCTTCGCCACCCATACCTGGATCGTGGTGAAGGAGGCGGGTGCCGCCCGCTATGACCGGTTCGACTATACCGCCTGGGGCGAACCGATCCGCATCAACGGCTTCGTCGCCGACGGTCGCTGGTTCGGGCGCGAGCCGGAACTGGTCTTCGCTGCCGACGGCGCGACGGCCGCCGCCGCCATTCCCAGGATCCGCGCCGCCATCGCCGGCTATGTCCATGCCAATCGCGGCGACTACCGCGCCTGGCCGGGGCCGAATTCCAATACGTTCGTCGCCGCGGTTCTCGCCGCCGCCGATCTGGAGGCGACCCTGCCGCCGACCGCCATCGGCAAGGACTTTCCCCATGATGGCCGCTGGCTTGCGCCCGCGGCGGCCGGCCTCGGCTTCCGCGCCACGCTCGGCGGCTATCTCGGTCTCACCATCGGCTGGTACGAGGGGCTGGAAATCAGCCTTTTCGGCGCGGTTCTCGGCCTCGACTTCCGCCGCCCGGCCATCAAGCTGCCGGCCATCGGCCGCATCGGCATGGGCGAGAGCTTCGTCTAGCCGCCATAGCCCGCCCGCTTCAGCCGGTTCACCGTCAGGTCCATGGCCGAGAGAAAGGCCGAGCGGTCGCGGGCGGCAAAGGCCGGCGGACCGCGGGTCTGGCCGCCCGCCGAGCGGATGTCGTCCATGAGGTTGCGGGTGGCCAGCGCCATGCCGATCGAGCCGGCGTCGAAAATGCGGCCGTTCGGCGCGAGCGTGGCGGCACCTGCCTTCACCGTCCGCGCCGCCAGCGGAATGTCGGCGGTGACGACGATGGCGCCGGCGCCGGCGCGCTCGGCGATCCAGTCGTCGGCGACGTCGGGACCCTCGCTCACCACGACGCGCTCGATCCACGGCTCGCGCGGTACGGCGATCGGGCTGTTCGCCACCACCTTGACGGCGAGGCCGTAGCGCTGGGCGACGCGGTAAACCTCGTCCTTCACCGGACAGGCATCGGCATCGACATAGACGACGATCGGACCGCCCGCCGTCATAGCGTCACTGGCGCTCGCGATTCTTGCGGTGCTTGAAGCCGCCGCGCTCGGCCTTGCCCTTGGGCGAACCCGGCGGCGGGCGCTTCTTGGCATAGGGCTTGGCGTCGCGCGTCTCGCGCCCCTCGTCCGGCCGCTGGCGGAAGCGCGGCGGCGGTGCGCCGCCCTCGCCCTCCTGGATCGGGGTGATGAACACGTCGTCCGCATTGGCCTTGCGGGCATTGACGATGAAGGTCTCGGCGAGGGCCGCCGACACCTGGAACTCCGTCGTCGTGTCATGGATGCGGATGGCACCGATATCGTCGCGCGTGACCTTGCCGCGGCGGCAGATCATCGGCAGCAGCCATTTCGGATCGGCGCGGTTCTGCCGGCCGACATCGGCGCGGAACCAGGCCATGTCGCCGGTCATCTTCAGGTCGCGCTCGGGCCGACCGCGCGGCCCGGCGGTGGCGCTGCGGGCGAAGCCCGGATCGGAGACCTCCTCCGGCTCGGGCAGGCGAGAGCGCAGCACCCGTGCCAGGGCGACGGCAATGTCCTCCGCCGACTTGCGCTCCATCAGCACCGCGGCGACCTGACGGTCCTCCTCGCTGGCCTCCTCGGTCAGCAGCGGGTCGGCGAAGATGCGCTCGCGGTCGAGGGCGCGGATGTCGTCGGCGGTCGGCGGGCCGGTCCATTCGGCCCGGATGCCGGCTTCGGCGAGCAGGCTTTCGGCGCGGCGACGCCGCGTCGTGGGCACGAGGAGGACGCTGACGCCCTTGTTGCCGGCGCGGCCCGTGCGGCCGGAACGATGCTGCATCACCTCGGCGTCGTGCGGCAACTCGGCATGGATGACGAGGGCGAGGTTCGGCAGGTCGATGCCGCGCGCCGCGACATCGGTGGCGACGCAGATGCGGGCACGCCCGTCGCGCAGGGACTGCAGGGCGAGGTTGCGCTCGTGCTGGCCGAGTTCGCCCGACAGGAACACGGCGGAGAAGCCGCGCTCCACCAGCGTCGCCTGCAGGTGGCGCACGGCGTTGCGGGTATTGGCGAAGACGATCGCCGTCTTCGGCTCGAGCTGGCGCAGCACGTTGACGACCGCGTGCTCGACCTCGTTCGGAAAGACCCGGATCACGCGGTAGTCGATGTCCTGGTGGCCGCGTTCGCCGGCCCCGGATTCGATGCGCAGGGCCTGGCGCTGGTAGCGCTTGGCAAGGGTGGCGATGGCGGCGGGGATCGTCGCCGAGAACAGCAGGGTGCGGCGATCCTCGGGGGTGGCGTTGAGGATGAACTCGAGATCGTCGCGGAAGCCGAGATCGAGCATCTCGTCGGCCTCGTCCAGCACCACGGCCTTGGCCTCGAACGGTTCGAGCGCGCCGCGTTCGATATGGTCGCGCAACCGGCCCGGCGTGCCGACGACGATATGGGCGCCGTCCTCGAGCAGGCGCCGCTCGCGGCGCGCGTCCATGCCGCCGACACAGGCGATGATGCGCGCCCCGGTATCGGCATAGAGCCAGGTCAGTTCGCGCTGCACCTGCAGCGCCAGTTCGCGCGTCGGCGCCACGACCAGCGCCAGCGGCGCGGCGGTGCGGTGCAGGCGCTCGGCATCCCCCATCAGGGTGTCGACGAGGGCCAGACCATAGGCGACCGTCTTGCCTGATCCCGTCTGGGCAGAGACAAGGAGGTCGCGGCCCGCGGCCGCGGGCGCCAGAACGGCGCTCTGGACCGGGGTGAGGTCGACATAGTCCCTGGCGGCGAGGGCCGCGGCCAGTTGCGATGGGATGATGGCTTCGGTCACGTGGCGGAATGTCCTGAATGGTCCGAGCCGGCGGAAGGAAGGGCCGGTCAGGGATCGGCGGACATGGCGGCTTCGGAGGTTGGCCGTCTCCCTAGGCGCATCCGCGACAAAAATCCATGTTTTTCGCAGATGCGGTAGATCCCGCCAGCTCCGACGCGCCGGAGGCCCGGGCCTCACCGCAACGTGAGGGGCGATACAGTAACCTGTTGCGGTGCTCTCGCGTATGGCATGACATCGGGCCGTCAGGGGATCTTGCATGCTGCCGTGGAACGACCGGGCGGGGAATCTCTCCGTTCTCAAGCTCATCGTCTTCCTGGGGATCCTTGCGCCTGGGGCGTGGATCGCCCTCCAGGCGGCGACGGGCTCGCTCGGCGCGAAACCGATCACCGCGGCTATTCACCAGTCCGGCGACTGGTCCCTGCGGCTGCTTCTGGTCGCCCTTCTGGTGACGCCGCTGCGTTTCATCGCCGACTGGCCGAAGCTGATCGCCGTGCGCCGCATGGTCGGCGTCGCCGCCGCGGCCTATGCGCTCGTCCATCTCCTCTTCTACGTGGTCGAACAGGCCTATGACCTGCAGAAGGTGGCGAGCGAGATCCTCCTGCGCTTCTATCTCACCATCGGCTTCGTCGGCGTCGTGGGGCTGCTCGTCCTCGCCGCGACCTCGACCGACGCCATGATCCGCCGGCTCGGCAGCACCGCCTGGAACCGGCTGCATCTGCTGACCTATCCGCTCACCTTCATCGCCATCTGGCATTTCTTCCTGCAGACCAAGATCGACGTGTCGCAGCCGGCGCTGATGCTCGGCTTCTTCGTCTGGCTCATGGGATTCCGGCTGATGCGGCGCCGGGGGATCGCGCCGCGGCCGTTGCAACTCGCCGGTCTCGCCCTCATATCGGGGATCGCCACGGCCCTGCTCGAGGCGCTGTGGTACGCGACTATGACCGGTGTCATGGCCTCGCGCATCCTTCTCGCCAATCTCGACATCGCCTTCGGGGTGAGGCCGGCCCTGTGGGTGGTTCTGGCGGGCCTGGCGCTGGCGCTGGTCAGTCTCGTCCGGCTCCGTGCCCGGCGGGACGCGCCTGCCCCGCGTCGGGCAACCGCCGGCGCGCGATGACAGGAGGGCCCAGGTCATGGGACTTTTGCAGCAACTGACCGCCCTGTTCGGAACGAAGGGAGACGACACGATGAATGTTGCCACCAAGACCTTTCCCGTCACCAAGACCGACGAGGAATGGCGCCGCATCCTGACGGCCGAGCAGTATCAGGTGTTGCGCGGCCACGGCACGGAGCGGCCGGGCAGCTGCGCCCTCAACCACGAGAAGCGCGCCGGCACCTTCTCCTGTGCCGGCTGCGGACAGAAGCTCTTCGTGGCGGCCAAGAAATTCGAGAGCGGGACCGGCTGGCCGAGCTTCGACCAGCCCCTGCCGGGCGCGGTGGAGGAGACGGTCGACCGCTCGTGGGGCATGGTGCGTACCGAGGTGCACTGTTCCAGCTGCGGCGGCCATCTCGGCCATGTCTTCCCCGATGGCCCGCCGCCGACGGGCCTGCGCTACTGCATCAACGGCGTGGCGCTGACCTTCGAACCGGCCTGACACGGCGGCGGGCAACCGGGCATTAACGGGGCGATGCGATCATGATCCCGGACCCTCCGGACGGCCCTCTCCGGAGCCCATCGAACCGAGTGCCCGCATGACCTCGCCCGCCGTCCCGCCGCCCTTCGACCGCGAGAGGGCCCTGATCGACGTGACGCGGGTCATCGTCGCCAGCGCGCTGACCATCGGCTCGGTGATGCTCACCGCCTTCGGCTTCGTCGAGCGCGTCGTCGGCATCGACAAGATCGCCACCGACCGCCGTTTCGCCCTGCTCGCGCTGATGCCCGGGGCGGCGGCGCTGGCCTTCCTTGCCAGCGGCCGGGCGCTCGGCGCGCTCTTCGACGTGAGCGTGCCGCCGCGCGCCGTCCCGGCCTGGCAGCGCGCCCTGTTGCGCTTTACGGACATATCGGGCGCCTATGGCCTCTTCGCCGTTGTCATTTCCGGCCTTGTCGGCGTCGCCACCTTCCTGTCCATCGCTCTGATGCTGGACCTGAGGTTCGTCATCCTGTCGAGCCTGAGCGGCATGCTCGCCTTCTGCGTGGCGCTGTCGGGCATGCTGATGCGCTACTCGCCGCGCCGCCGACTGATCGACCTGGCATTGGCCGTATCGATCGTTGCAGCCATGGCGATCGACCAGTTCTTCTGATCACAGCACCATGCCTGCGGCATCGATGAGGTGCATGTGGTTGAGATTGGCAGCGAGGCGCATGGGCTGGCCATCGGCGGCCCCCGCATTGGGACTGACGCGCCCGCACATGGTATCTCCGCCAATGGTGAAATAGACCAGCGTCTCGTTGCCCATGGGCTCGATGACATCGAGCGTCATGGCGAAGGGCGCGACGCCCGGATCCATGGCCGCCGAGGTCTCGGTGATGTGCTCGGGGCGAAGGCCGAGGACCAGTCCCGCCTGGCCGGCAAAGCCCTTGTAGCGCTCCACCCGTGCCGGCGGCACCGGCAGCACGATGGAGCCGGTGATGAAAAGGTCGAGGCCGCCATCCGTCGCCAGCAATTGCACCGGGATGAAGTTCATCGCCGGCGAGCCGATGAAGCCGGCGACGAAGCGGGTCCGCGGGTGGTGGTAGAGCTCGTTCGGCGGCCCGATCTGCTCGATCAGGCCGTGGTTCATCACCACCACGCGATCGGCGAGGGTCATCGCCTCGACCTGGTCGTGGGTCACGTAGACTGTGGTGGTGCGCACCTTGAGGTGGACCTTCTTGATCTCGGTGCGCATCTGCACGCGCAGCTTGGCATCGAGGTTCGACAGCGGCTCGTCGAAGAGGAAGACCTTGGGATTGCGCACGATGGCACGGCCCATGGCGACGCGCTGGCGCTGGCCGCCGGACAGCGCCTTGGGTTTGCGATCGAGCAGCTCCCGGATGTCGAGGATGCGCGCCGCCTCGTCCACACGGCTCTTGATCTCCGCCTTGGGATAGCGCTTCAGCCTGAGGCCGAAACTCATGTTCTCGGCCACCGTCATATGCGGGTAGAGGGCATAGTTCTGGAACACCATGGCGATGTCCCGGTCCTTCGGCGGCACATCGTTGACCACGTCGCCGTCGATGGCGATGTCCCCGTCCGAAATGTCCTCCAGCCCGGCGATCATGCGCAGCGTCGTCGACTTGCCGCAGCCGGACGGGCCGACCAGCACCACGAATTCCTCATCGGCGATGTCCAGGTTGATGCCGCGGACGGCCTCCACGTCTCCATAGCGCTTGACGACGTTCCTGAGGGTTACTCCTGCCATTGTCTGCTCTCCCGTCAGCCCTTGGTCGCGCCGGCTGTCAGGCCTGCGATGTAATAGTCCATGAGGAAGGCGTAGATGATCAGCGGCGGCAGGGCTCCGAGCAGCGCTCCCGTCATGATCTGGCCCCAGGCGAAGACGTCACCACGGATCAGCGTGGTGATGATCCCCACCGGCAGCACCAACTGATCCACTGACGTGGTGAAGGCCAGCGGGTAGAGGAACTGTGCCCAGCTCACCGTGAAGGCGAAGATGGTGGCGGCGATGATGCCGGGCAGGGCGACGGGAATGAAGATCCGCGTCAGGGTCTGGAACCATGAGGCCCCGTCGATGATCGCCGCCTCGTCGAGCTCCTTCGGGATCGAGGCGAAATAGCCGATCATGATCCAGGTGCAGAAGGGCACGGTCAGCGTCGGATAGACGACGAGCAGCACCCACCAGCGGTTCAGCATCTGGATGCCGGTCCATTCGTGAAACACGGCGAACATCTTGAACAACGGGATGAAAAGCAGCGTGTCCGGAACGAGATAGGTGAGGAACACCCCCGTCGCGAGCGTCGCTGACCCCCAGAACCGCATGCGCGACAGGGCGAAGGCGGCGGGGATCGAGATCAGCATGGTGATCGTCACCACGAAGGTCGAGACGACCACCGAATTGCGGAAGAAGACGAGATATTCCGGCTTGGTCAGCAGTTCGACATAGTTCGACAGGGTGGGATTGTAGACCCACCACGGATTGGTCGCCGCTGAGATTTCCGCGCTGGTCTTCAGCGATGTGATGAACATGTAGATCGGCGGCAGCAGGAAGAAGGCGGCGAAGATGACGAGGAAGAAATAGGACCAGCGCAGCGCCCAGGTCCGGTCGCGGCTCATCGAGCCATAGGCCGTCTTGCGCCTCGGGGCGCCCTTGTCGGACATGGTGGTCGCCGCGGTCATGCCTCGTTCCCTCGCTGGTTGATGTCCCGCAGGATGAAGATCGCCGCGACCGCCAGGATCGGCACCATGAACAGCGACACCGAGGCGCCGAGCGGGATGTCGCCGCCCTCGATGCCGAGCTTGAAGGCCCAGGTCGCGAAGAGATGGGTCTGGTCCAGCGGCCCGCCGGCCGTGAGCACGCGGACGATGTCGAAATTGGCGAAGGTGACGATGGTGGAGAACAGCGCCGTGATGGCGATGATGTTGCGCATCATCGGCAGCGTCACGTACCAGATGCGCTGCCACCAATTGGCGCCGTCGATGGCGGCCGCCTCGTAGAGCTGGTCGGGCACCGATTTCAGCGCCGCCAGATACATGATCATGAAGAACGGCGCACCGACCCAGATATTGACCAGGATCACCGCGAACCGCGCCCAGTTGGCGTCCCCCGTCCAGGGGATGCGGTCGAAGCCCGCGCCGGTCAGCACATAGTTGAAGGCGCTGTAGGAGGGGTCGAAGAGCCAGAGCCAGGCGAGCGTCGACATGGCCGGCGGAATGACCCAGGGGATCAGCAGCATGCCGCGCCACTTGCGCTGCCCCTTGGCGGGGATGTTGTGGACGAAATGGGCGAGGATGAAGCCCAGCAGCGCCTTGAAGATCACCGCCGTGATGGCGAAGAGGCAGGACTGGTAGACGACCTTCCAGAACGTCTCGCGGGTGAACAGGAACTGGATGTTGCCGAAGGGCAGGTGGGTGCAGATGATGTCGGGCAGCCAGGCGCAGTTGCGCATCCAGGCGACGCTGGTCATCGATTTGCGGAGCGTCGACAGATAGACCGCATAGAAGGCCGGATAGATGACGAGGCCGAAGATCAGGATGATCAGCGGCAGGGCCATCAGGAAGGCGATGGTGGACTTGCGCTGGAAGAAGCGCCGGACCGCATTCGGGCGGGTGATGACGCGGCGCGCCGGGGGATCGGATGAAAGGACTGCATCTGCCATCAGGTGTCGCCGCCTTGCGAGGGTGTCGGTCCGGGTGATCGGGTGATGCTGCCGCACGGCGGCCCGCATCGGCGCGCCGCCGTCATCGTCGCAGGGGGCGCCGCAAGCGCCCCCTCGACCGGTGCGGGAAACCCGCGCGGATCAGGTGCGCAGGAAGCCTTCCACCTCGCTCTCGGCCCAGGCCAGCGTGCGCTCCATGGGCTCGCCCTGCAGGTGCCGGACGATCATCTTCGTCAGCGTTCCCTGGCTGTAGATCTGCTGGGCGATCTTCGGCGGCGCCGGGGCGGCGGCGATCGAGAGGGTCTGGTGATTGTGCGGGTTGGGGTAGTGGTAGAGCGTGCCCTTCGGCGGCCCTTCCTCCGCCCAGGTCGGCAGGGTCGTCAGCTTCTCGAAGGAGGGAATGTCATAGCCGGCCGAGGCCGCCACGAATTTCGCGACGGCGTCCGGCTGCGACATCGCGACGAGCAGGCTCTTGGCGGCCGGCTTGTTCGGCGAGAAGGACCAGATGTTCCAGAAATAGGGCAGGAAGGGCGAGAAGCGCCCCCGCGGTCCCGCCGGCATGCCGTGGGTCCAGCACTGGGCCGCGATTTGCGGGGCGTCGCGCTTGGCCACCGCCCAGGCGCTCGGCGGGTTCATGATCAGCGCGCCGCGGCCGGAGACCAGCCAGCGGTTGTTCGAGCCGTCGTCCCAGGCCGGCGCGTCGGCGGGATAGAACCTCGCGACCTTGACGCAGTATTCCAGCGCCTGGCGCACGGCGTCCGACTTCACCGTCAGGTCGCCCTTGGCGTCGACCAGCGCCGCTCCGAAGGACTGGAAGAAGGCGCCGGCCGTATCGACCGAGTCGGTGGTGTCGCCGAGCCCGACGCCGAAGGGCACACCCGCCTTGTGGCAGGCTTCCGCCGCCTTGAGATAGGCGTCCATGGTCCAGGCATCGGCTTTCGGCGCGGAGCCGGCCGGATACATGGCCTGGATGTCGATGCCGGCATGCTGCTTCAGCAGGTCGATGCGCGAGCAGGGCCCCTTGATCTGCGAACCGATGGTAGCGGGCACGCCGAGCCACTTTTGGCCGGCACGCCCGAGATATTGCACCGTGCCGTTCACCTGACCGTTCTGGCTGATGAGCTGGGTCATGATGTCGTTGCACGATTCCAGCTGGTCGGCATGGGCCTGCGGCCACCAGGTCGGCATGGCGAGCATGTCGTGGCCCGACCTCGCCTGCGCCTGGGCGGCGATGGTCAGGAGATTCTTGTTTCCCTGCGAGGGGATGTAGTCGATCGTCAGTTCGACCTTCTCTTTCGCAGCCCAGGCCTGTGCCACCTCGGTGGAGGCCCGGTTCGCCCCGGGGACCCAATGGTCCCAGAGCCCGATGGACAGCTTGCCGGCGGCATGGGCGCCGCGGACGAAGGGCGTCGAAAGCGCCGCTGTGGTGATCGCCGTCGCTGCCAGGAACCGGCGGCGGCTCAGGGTCTGTCTGCGCATGGTGAATCCTCCCGAGGACGGTCGCGGCCGGATGGCCGCGCTGATGGACGCCGTGCCGAGCTCGTTAGCCAATCCAGCGACCCGGCCGCAGGGCCTGCCGCATGCATGTCAGCTTGGGCGTCGTCCGCAGTAAACGATAAAATTCGGCGGAGTCAAAGATGCGGATACTACCGCACGTGAAGTGAATATTTCGCAGTCGCAAAATAATCGCTGAAATGTATGATACAAGTTGTGTATTTGTTACAACAATCCCGCGGGTAAAAGCCGAAGTGATGGCGATCTGTCTGGTGTGCGTTGCAGCAAGTAGGTGATCATTGCTGCCGCGATGCAGCGTTCTGGGGTGGCCGGTGATCCGCAGGCCCCCGGGGGGATCACGCCCCGCCGGTTGCCACGCAACCCTGCCATCCGCACCGACCCGGCTTCTCGCCGCCGCGACGATCGTCCAGATTGGCGCCTGCGCCGCGCCGCAAGAGCGCGGGACGGGGAGTTCATCCATGTTCGAATTCATCTGGCGGTCCATCGTGCTCGGCGTCGCCGCCACCGCCCTGCTCGATCTCTGGGCCCTGTTCCTGCAGCGCGCCTTCGCCATCGCTCCGCCGAACTGGGCCATGGTCGGCCGCTGGGTCGGCCATCTGCCGCAGGGCCGGTTCATCCATGACGATATCGGCCGGGCCGCGCCGGTGGCGAACGAGCGCGCCATCGGCTGGATCTTCCACTATGCCGTCGGCATCGCCTTCGCCGCTGCCCTGCTGGCCATCTGGGGGGTCGGCTGGGCCCGGGTCCCAACCCTCGTTCCCGCGCTCATCGTCGGCTATGTGACCATCGGCTGCGGCTGGTTCATCCTGCAGCCCGGCATGGGCGCCGGCATCGCCGCCTCCCGGCGTGACAATGCCATGCAGATCCGCATGCTCAACATCCTCGGCCACACCGTCTTCGGGCTCGGGCTCTACGTCGCCGCCCTTCTGACCCGCTGAGGCGCCTCCACCTTTGCACGGTCGGCCGCCATCTCCTCGGTGATCCAGGTGACGAAGGCCTCGATCTGCTGACGCGCCCGGTCCTCGCGCCGGTAGACGAGCCGGTGCGCGACGGCGGTGACCCCGAGAGGGCCGAATGGCGCGATGAGTTCCCCCGCCGCCAGCATTCCGCCGGCCTGGAGGGTCGATTCCAGCATCAGCCCGAGCCCGTCGCGCGCCGCCATCAGCCCGAGATAGGCGCGGTCGAAAGTCATCCCGCGGCGTGCCAACATGACATGCGGCGCATGGCGGGCGATCCACTGGTCCCACTGCACGACGCTGCGGACGGAATGGATGAGCGGCACGGCGCTGATGTCCTCCACCCGCGTCAGGTGGTGGCGCGCCACGAAATCCGGGCTGGCCAGCGGCATGACCGTCTCCTCGCACAGCACCAGCCCCTCGCAGGCCTCGGGCACGGGGCGGTTGTACTGGATGTCGATCATGAAGCCGTCGTCGCCGAGCTTTGCCGGTTCGTGGCCGGCGAACAGCGTCAGGTCGATCTCCGGGTGTCGGGCGCGGAAGGCGGAAAGCCGCGGCACCAGCCAGAGCGTCGCGAGGCTCGGCGCCGAATGCAGCATCAGGCGCAGGACCGATCCCTCGGACGCGAAGCGGCTGGTGGCGACCGCGATGCGGGTGAAGCTCTCGCCGAGGGCACTGGCATAGGCCACGGCGTCCTCGGTCGGCTGCACCGTCCGGTTGCGGCGTACGAAGAGCGGCTTGCCGAGAATGTCCTCCAGCATGCGGATCTGGTGGCTGACCGCCGACGGCGTCACGTTGAGCTGCCCTGCGGCGCCCGCGAAACTGCCCGTCTCCATGACCGCCGTGAAGGTCTGGAGGCACTTCAGGGGCGGCATGCCTCCGATCATCGGTGAAATCTCCTCGTCGATTTCATCAGTTTATTTCGTTTTCATGAAAATCATATCCTTGTTAGCGTTCTCTCAAGATACGTCGACGGCCCGGTCAACAGGGTCGCGGGGAGGAAGCCATCAGGTCGCCGCACGGGATGCGGCTGCACCGGCGCGGATGCGGCCTTCAGGCTGCCGCGCGGCCTTGTCTGCCCGCAATCTGGCCAGTCCCCGACGGTCCCGGCGCCGCTGCGCCGACGTGAAACTGTCAGAGGACGACCGTCGCATGAACCTCCATCGGATGCTTCTCGAACGGCAGGCGGCCGGCAAGCCCGTGACCGTCGGTCTCATCGGCGCCGGCAAGTTCGGCACCATGTTCGCCAGCCAGTGCCGCCTGACCGAGGGCATGCATCTCGTCGGCGTCGCCGATCTCAACCCCGACCGCGCCCGCTCCCAGCTGAAGGCCGGCTCCTGGCCGGAGGAGCAATATGCCGCCTCGTCCATCGACGACGCGCTGCGCACCGGCCGCACCGCCATCCTCGACAATGCCGATCTTCTCGTCACCCATCCCGCCATCGAGGTCATCATCGAGGCGACGGGTGATCCCGGCGCCGGCATCCGCTTCGCCATCAAGGCGATCGACAACGGCAAGCATATCGTCATGGTCAATGTCGAGGCCGATGCCGTGGCCGGTCCCATCCTCGCCCGCAAGGCCAAGGCTGCCGGCGTCGTCTATTCGCTCGCCTGGGGCGACCAGCCCGCCCTCATCGCCGACCATGTCGACTGGGCTCGCGCCTGCGGCTTCCGCGTCGTCGCCGCCGGCAAGGGCACCCGCTACCACCCGACCTACCACCAGTCGACGCCCGACACGGTCTGGGACATCCTCGACAAATACATGAAGATCCGGGACCGGAACTCCATCAATCCGAAGATGTTCAACTCCTTCGTCGACGGCACCAAGTCCGGCATCGAGATGACGGCGGTCTGCAATGCCACCGGCCTCCATGCCCAGTCGGAAGGCCTGTCCTTTCCGCCGGCGACCCGCTTCGAACATGCCGAGATCTGCAAGCCCCGCTCCGCCGGCGGCGTGCTGGAAAAGGCAGGCGTCACCGAGGTGACCTCGTCGGTCTATCGTGACGGGACGGACGTTCCCCATTCCCTGGTCATGGGCACCTATGTCGTCTTCGAGAGCGACAGCGCCTACAGCCAGGAATGTTTCCGCGAATATTCCATGCTGCAGGATTCCTCGGGCAAATATGCCTGCCTCTACCGCCCGATCCACATGATCGGCCTCGAACTCGGCTATTCCGTCGCTTCCGCCGCCCTGCGCAAGGAGCCGACCGGCGCGCCGATCTGCTTCAATTCCGACGTCGTCGCCACCGCCAAGCGCGACCTCAAGGCCGGCGAGATGCTCGACGGCGAGGGTGGCTTCTGCGTCTGGGGCAAGCAGACCCCGGCCGAGGCCTCCCTTGATCAGGGCTATTTGCCGCTCGGACTTGCGCATAACGTCAAGCTCAAGACCGACGTGAAGCTCGGCCAGCGGCTGAAGTGGAGCGACGTCGCCTATGACGCCGACAGCCTCGCCGTGAAGGTCCGGCGGGAGATGGAGGCGGCCTTCGCCAAGCCCAACGCCAAGGTGGCGTGAGGGCCGATCCGACAGCGTCGCGCCCGGCCACCGGGCGCGACATGCAGGCATAGAGATGACCGGACAACCGGTCCGCCAAAATCAGACCGGCCTCAGGCCGGCACCCGAGGAAACGATCGTCAGAGCCCGCCAAACGGGCCCCACCCCACCGAGGAGGACCACCATGACCACATTCGAGACCAAGAGTGCATCCCGTCGCCTGGTGCTCGGCGGCCTCGCTGCCGGTACGGCGCTCGTGGCCATGCCGGCCGTGCTGCGCGCCCAGCGGCTGAACTGGATCGGCGCCAGCGCCACAGCCCAGGCCGACTTCATCGGTCAGAGCCTTGACTTCTTCGCAAAGCGCGTCGGCGAACTGACACAGGGCCAGATCGTCATCACGGCCCATCACGGAGGCTCCCTCGGCGGTGAACGGGAGCATATCGAGGCGGTGCAGCAGGGTGCTATCCAGGTTGCCACGCCCGGTCAGGGCGTGCTCGCCGGCGTTTATCGGCCCGCAGAGGTCTGGACCCATCCCTATCTGTTCAAGGACGTCGCCCACAAGGATCGGGTCTGGGACACGATCCGTGCCGAATATCAGGACGACGTCGCAAGGAATGCCCGGATCCGGCCCCTCGGCGCGATTCCCCGCATGCCGCGCCAGCTCTCGTCCAATCGTCTGGTGCGTGTGCCTGCCGACCTCCGGGGCCTTAAAATTCGCGTGCCGGAAACAGCGCTCTGGCGGCGCACCTTCGAGCTTTTCGGCGCATCCCCGACCCCGATGCCGTGGCCGGAGGTCTTCCAGGCTCTGAAGTCCAGGGTCATCGACGGCCAGGAGAACCCGACGGCGCTGTCGTTCAACTCCGGCATCTTCGATGCCAACACCCATCTCGCCCTGACCGAGCATATGATGCAGGACAATTGCATCCTTGTTTCCCAGTCGACCTACCAGGGGCTGGCTCCGGCCCTCCAGCAGGCGCTCGACCAGGCCGCACGCGACATGGAGGCCCATATCCGGCCCCGTGTCATCGCAGAGGACACCGATATCCTTGCCAAGGTGAAGGCGAAGGGCATCGTCGTCACCGAGGTCGACAAGGCCGCCTTCACGCAGTCCGTTCGGAACCTCATCACGGAGTTCCCTGCCGGCAAGCGGTGGGCTGACCGGATGGCCCAGGTCGCCTGACCTTGGGCTCCACCTCGCCCATGGCCGGCTTAGGCGGGCCATGGGTGCCTTCGCGGCGGGCGCACCCGCCCAAGCCGGCTGACCGTCCGCCACTGCCTGGCGGGCGGCATCGTTTGGCACGAGGTCCATGACCGCAATCATCAGCAGGACGTCCCATTGGGTGACCGAGGTGGCGAAAGTCTTCCTCGGAATCTGGGTCGCCGCGATCGTCCTCATCACGCTGGCGGCCGTCTGGTGGCGCTATGTGATGAACTCGCCGATCTCCTGGATCGAGCAGGTGTCGAACATCCTGTTCATCTGGATCACCTTTGTTGGTGCGGCCGTACTCTATCGGCAGAAACTCCATATCGGGGTTGACATGTTCATCGATATGCTACGCGGTCGCGCCAAGCAGATCATGTTTTGGGTCATTGAGTTGGCCAATCTATTGTTCATCATTGTCTTGTTTATCTATAGTTTGAAGCTCTCCATCGATGTTTTGCCGAACACATATGGGGCCCTCGACATATCGCCGGCCTATTTCTATTTCGCCGCACCGGTGGCTTGCGCGATGATGATGCTCTACTTCCTGGAGAAGATCGTCGATCCGTCGAAGCGTCGCCCCGAGGGCTCGGTGGGGGACTTCTGATGGGCACGGTCCTGATCGGCGTTTTCTTCCTTCTCCTCGCGGTCTCCGTCCCCATCGGCTTCGCCATGGGCCTTGCAACCATGGCGGCGATCTGGACCCACGGCAGCCTGCCCATGTCGCTGCTCGCTCAGCGCACGCTGGTCGGCGCAGACAGCTATGCGCTCCTCGCCATTCCCTTCTTCATCCTCGCCGGCAACCTGATGAATGGCGGCGGCATTACCGAGCAGATCATCCGCCTCGCCAATGCCATGGTCGGCCGCTTCCGCGGCGGCCTGGCGCTGACCTCCATCACCGCCGCCATGATCTTCTCCGGGCTCTCCGGTTCAGCTGCGGCGGATGCCTCGGCGCTCGGCAAGGTGCTCATCCCCGCCATGAAGAAGCAGGGCTATGGCGGCGGCTTCGCGGCGGCGCTCATGGCCTCCGCCTGCGTCAACGGGCCGATCATCCCACCCTCGATCCCCCTTGTCATCTACGGCCTCTCCGCCGGCAAGGGGGTCTCCATCATCGCGCTCTTTCTCGGCGGCATCGTCCCCGGCATTCTCCTCGGTGTCTCGCTGATGGTGGCTGCCTATGTCATCGCAGTGAAGCGTCGCTATCCCGTCTCGGAGGCCGTGCCGCTGCGCGAGATCCCGCGTCTCATCGGCCCCGCCATGTGGGCGCTGATGATGCCGGTCATCATCCTCGTTGGCGTCACCGGCGGTGTGGTGACGGTCACCGAGAGCGCCACCATCGCCGTGGTCTACGCGGCCTTCGTCGGCTTCTTCATCTATCGCGTGCTCAACTGGCGCACGGTCTGGCCGATCCTCGTCCAGACGGCCCTCGACACGGCGCTGGTCATGTTCATCATCGCGCTGTCGTCGGGGTTCGGCTGGCTCCTCGCGGTTTCCGGCATCCCGCGTGCCGCTGCGACCTGGATTGCCTCGGTTTCCACCGACCCGACCATCGTCCTGATGATGATCAACGTCTTCCTGCTGGTCATTGGCATCTTCATGGAGCCGCTGCCGGCGCTGTTCATCCTGATCCCGGTTCTCGTCCCGGTGGTCCAGGCGGTCGGCATCGACCTCGTCCATTTCGGCCTGGTCATGGTGTTCAACCTCTGCCTCGGCCTCATCACACCACCGGTCGGCATCCTCCTCTACATCTGCGCCAACTTTGCCGGCGTGAAGCTGGAGGAGGAGAGCCGCGAGCTCGGGCCGTTCCTGCTCGCCGGCCTCGTCGTCCTCGCGATCATCTCCTTCTTCCCATCGACGGTTCTTTGGTTGCCGCGCGTCCTCGTCGGCTACACGGGTTGAGACCATGACAGTGAACAGACTCGCAGACCGCGTGGCTCTCGTCTTCGGCGCCGGTTCCGTCGGCCCGGGCTGGGGCAACGGCAAGGCCTCGGCCGTCGCCTATGCGCGGGCCGGCGCCAAGGTCGTCTGCGTCGACATCAACCGTTCGGCGGCCGAGGAAACCGTCGGCATCATCCGCGGCGAGGGCGGCAGTGCCGAGGCGCTCGCCTGCGACGTCACCAAGCTCATGGAGGTGGAGGACGTCGTGGCCCGCACCACCGCGCTGTTCGGTCCGGTCGACATCCTCCACAACAATGTCGGTCACGCCAAGATGGGCGGCCCTCCGGACCTCACCGAGGACGAGTGGCGCCGCGAGATGGACCTCAACGTCACCGGCATGTTCCTCGCCTGCAAGGTGGTGATCCCGACCATGGTGGCGCGCCGCCGGGGCGTCATCACCAATATCTCGTCCTCGGCCGGCATCCGCTATGTCGGCTATCCCTATACGAGCTACTATGCGGCCAAGGGCGCGGTGAACCAGTTCACCGTCGGCGTGGCGCTGCAATATGCGCGCGACGGCATCCGCTGCAATGCCATCCTGCCCGGACTCATGGACACGCCGCTGATCTACCAGCAGATCACCGTTCAATATGCCTCGCCCGACGATATGGTGAAGGCCCGTCACGAGGCGACGCCCATGGGGCGCATGGGCACCGGCTGGGATGTGGCCAACGCCGCCGTCTTTCTCGCCAGCGACGAGGCCAGCTACATCAATGCCGTCTGCCTGCCGGTGGACGGCGGCTTCACCGCCCGCTGCGCCTGAGGCCGCGCCACGGCCGCCGGGTTCCGGTCCGGATGGCTTTTTGCGAATGCGAAACGGATGCATGAACCCTTCCGACAGGCTAAGGAGCCCCGTCAGTCCGGGAGGGAACAGCCATGGCAGGGTCGCAGGTCGTTCTGGTCACCGGGGCCTCGTCCGGGATTGGCCGCGCCACGGCCGACCTCCTCCAGGCCCGCGGCCATCGCGTCATCGGCACCAGCCGCCGGGCGAGCCCGGGCGCGGCGCCCTGGACCTGGGCGCGGCTCGACGTCACCGATGACGCCTCGGTTACCGCCTGCGTCGCCGGCGTGCTCGCTTCCGAAGGCCGCATCGACGTGGTGGTGAACAATGCCGGCCTGGTGATGGCCGGCGCCGTCGAGGACACGGCCATCGAGGAGGCGCGCCGCAGCCTCGAGACCAACGTCCTCGGCGCCATGCGCCTTGCCAGGGCGGTGCTGCCGGGGATGCGGGAACGCGGCTCGGGCACCATCGTCAATATGGGCTCGCTCGCCGGCCGCGTGGGCATGCCGTTCCAGGGGATCTACTCCGCCAGCAAGTTCGCGCTGGAGGGCCTGACGGAGGCCCTTGCCCAGGAAGTGGCCGGCTTCGGCATCAATGTGGCGCTGGTGGCCCCGGGCGACACCGCGACGTCCGTCGTCGACAACCGCGTCCGGGCGGTCGCCTCGCAGGATCCGGCCTCGCCCTATGCGGCCGCCTGTGCCCGGATCGTCGCCATGTACGAGGCGGACGAACGGGCCGGCGCACCGGCGACCGGCGTCGCAACGCTGGTGGCCGACCTCGTCGAGGGCCGCAGGCGCGGGCCGCGCTATGCCGTCGGCCCTGTCGGGCAGCGCGTCATGGTGGCTGCGCGCGGCATGGTTCCCGGAGGCGTATTCAGGTGGGGCATGTCACGTTACTTTGGCCTGCGGAGATGATCAGCCGGCCGGCGGGATCGGCACCGTCGCCGGCCTGCCTCGGGGCGGCTGCTACGCGCTGATTTCACGGGCGAATTGGCCCAGCCCGGTGGGTCGCTCCGGTCGGCGGGAGCGGGGTGCGGTTTTGGCCCGAGGCTTGCCCGCAATCGCCAACCAAACTATAGCCTCTGCATCACCTCTCTGACGGTTTGGTGACCCTTGAAAGCAAAGCTGCTCCATGTCCGATAGTACGGTGCATCCCGAAGGCGGTTCGCAACCGGTCGCCGCGACCGCCCAGCTCACCGGGATTTTGCGCCGCGTGGCAACTGTCGGAGACATTCTGGAGCGGTCGGTCGGCGATGCGACCCATCCACTGAAGATCCAGATCCAGCGTTTCGACAGCCCGGTCCAGGCGGTGATCGACGGCCGGCAGACCACGCTCTTCGGCACCAACAGCTATCTCGGCCTCAATTTCGATCCGCGCTGCATCGCGGCGGCGGAAACGGCCCTGCGCACCTGGGGCACCGGCTCCACCGCCTCGCGTGTCGCCAGCGGCAACCAGGCCGGCCATGCCGAACTCGAGCGCACCATCGCCGCCTATTACGGGCGGCCGGATGCCATCGTCTTCTCCACCGGCTTCATGGCCAATCTCGGCGCGATCGGCGGCCTCGCCGCCGAGGGCGACCTCATCCTCTACGATGCCTTCTGCCATGCCAGCATCATCGATGCCTGCCGGGCGAGCGGCGCGACCTTCAAGTCCTTCCGCCACAACGATCCCGCCGACCTCGACCGCATGCTGACGGAGGCCACCGTGCCGCCGTCGCGCACCCTGGTCGTGCTCGAGGGCCTCTATTCGGTCTGGGGCGACCTCGGCGCAGTGAAGGATCTCGCCACCGTCGCCAAGCAGCACGGCGCGCTGGTTCTGGTCGATGAGGCCCATGGTCTCGGCCTCTACGGCGCCACTGGCCGCGGCGTCACCGAGGCCCAGGGCGCCGAGCATCTGGTCGATGCCGTCGTCGGCACCTTCTCGAAGTCGGTCGGCGTCATCGGCGGCTATTGCGTCACCAGCCATCCGGCCCTGAAGGCGCTGCGCTTCCTCGCCCGCGCCTATCTCTACACCGCCTCGCTGCCGCCCGCCGTCGTCGCCTCGGCCCGCACGGCGATCGGGATCATCGCCAGCGAGCCCGAGCGGCGCGCCGACCTCTGGCGCAAGGCCGAGCGCTTCTGCGCCGGCGTCGAGGCGCTCGGCTATTCCCTCTGCGCCGCGCCAGGTCCGGTCGGCGCCATCAAGATGCGCGGCCTCGTCCAGGGTCTCGGCTTCTGGCGGGAACTGCTCGAGCGCGGCATCTATGTGAACATCCTCGTGCCCCCGGCGACGCCGAGCGGCGAGGTGCTGCTGCGCTATTCCGTCTCGGCCGCCCATGCCGATGCCGATATCGACCTCTTCCTGGCGGTCCTGGCCGACCTCTCGAAAGTGGCACAGACCGCCTGACTCCTCCGGCCGGGCTGCCTGCCGGGCCCGTCGCCTTCAGAACAGGACGACCGCCTCGGCGAGCGCCACCGCCTTGCCGGCCTCGTCCTTGATGAAGATGCGCAGCGTCGCCCGTGCCCGGCCGTCGGCATGGTCGGCCCGCACGACGCGCCCCGATACGGTCACAGCGGCGCCCACCGGCACCGGCAGGGCGAAGCGCGTCGACAGCTTGGCGCAGGTGGCGTCCGGCAGCCAGCCGCCGAGCGCCGTATCGGCGAGGCCCATCAGCAGCATGCCCTGGACGATCGGATCGGCGAGGCCGATGGACCGTGCCGCGGCGGCATCCACATGGATCGGGTTATCGTCCCCGGAGGCCGCCGCATAGCGGCGCACCATGGCCATGTCGACCGATGGAAACGGCCGGTCGGGCAGGATCGTGCCGAGCGGCAGGGGGTGGTCGGGTGGCGTCACGGCACCAGCCTCAGAACGGCGTGCAGGCGCGCTATCGGCGTGTCGGAGTGGCTGATCGCGACGTCGAGTGCGAGGTGGATCGCATCCGTCCGCCTGACCTCGGCCACCAGGGACAGCGGCGTGTCGAGGGGCAGGGCGGCAAGCATCTCCACCGTCTGCAATTCATGCACCGGCAGCGAGTCCGGCCGGTCGGCGGCCAGCGCCCTGACGAGGTTCACCACCTCGGGCCGTGTCAGCCAGCGGATCGGATAGGTCGTCGGCAGGCGTGTGCCGCCGGTGGCCCCGACACTGGCTGCGAACGCCGCCACATCGGCGCCGGTGGCGATCACCGTGCAGCTGGCGCGGCGCATGTCGCCGGCCTGGCTCACGCAGCCCGACCGATGGCCAGGGACGCGTTGATGCCGCCGAAAGCGAAGGAATTGGTCAGCGCGACGCCGAAGTCATGGTCCCGCCCGACATTGGCCACGCAGTCGATGGGACAGGCCGGATCCGCCTCCAGGAAGTTGATCGTCGGCGGAACGAAGCCCTCTTCCAGCGCACGGATCGTGACGACCGCTTCGATCGCGCCAGCCGCCCCCAGCGTGTGGCCGTGGATCGGCTTGGTCGAACTGACGGGCACGGCGGCGAGCCGGTCGCCGAAGATCCGGCCGAGGGCTTCGCTCTCGGTGGAATCGTTGAGGATGGTGGCGGTGCCATGGGCGTTGACATAACCCACGGCATCAGCCGAGAGACCGGCATCGGCGAGGGCCAGCGCCATGGCCTCCGCGGCACCTCCGACATCCGGCTTCAGCATGTCCTTGGCGTCGCTGGTCGTCCCGTAGCCGAGGATGCGCGCGCGGGCGCGGGCGCCGCGCGCCTGCGCGACCTCCTCCGCCTCGATGACGAGAGCGGCCGAGCCCTCGCCCAGCAGCAATCCGTTGCGCCCGCGGGAGAAGGGACGGCAGAGCTGCGGCGACAGCACGCGCAGCATCTCCCAGGCCTTCATGCCGCCCGGCGTGACGATGGCCTCGGCACCGACGACGATGGCCCGGTCGGTCATCCCGGCGCGCACCATCTGGAAGGCGATGCCAAGGGCCTGCGCGGAGGAGGCGCAGGCGCTCGACACCACGAACGTCGTGCCGGTGCAGCCATAGATCAGCCCGACATTGGAGGCCGAGGCGCTGATCATCGCCCGCGGCACGGTCAGGGGGTCCGGCCGCTTCTGGGTCAGCGTCATGTTGCGCGTGGCTTCCTCGATCGTGCCGAGGCTGGCAATGCCGGTGCCGACGATCACCGAGGTCCGCGGTCCGAGCGGCAGGGCGTCGGAGAGGCCGGCGTCCTTCACGGCCTCCTCGGCGGCGATCAGCGCCATCAGCGTGACACGGTCGAAGAAGGAGGTCTTCAGATGCGGGAAGAAACGTTCGAGGGCGAAGTCCTGGACCTGGGCGGCGATGCGCAGGTTGTTGCCCATCTCGTAGTCCAGCACGATCTGCTTGACGCCGGACACGCCGCCGGCAGCCGCACGCCACAGGGCGTCGACGCCCGGGCCGGCCGTGGTGAGCGCACCGAGGCCGGTGACGACAACGTTGCGGGGCGTCACGATCAGGCCTTCTGAGCTTTCTGGATATGCTCCTTGAGGACGGCGATCAGGCCGCCGACGTCCTTGACCTGGGCGAGGCTCTCGTCCATCGGCACATAGACCTGGAACTTCTCCTCGATGGCGGCGAGGATCATCATGTAATCCACGCTGGCGATGTTCAGCGATTCGAGCGTCGTTTCCGGCCCGACGCCGTTCAGATCGACCATGCCTTCCTTTGCGATAACCTCGACGAGGTCGCGCGTCAGCTGGTCGTCACCGAAAGCGGATGCGGTATCGGTCATTCCGTGGCCTTCTTGTTTCTTCTCGCCGTCGGTCGGGCCTGGCACCGGCACGCTAAGCGTTTCCGGCGCGCGCGCCAAGTGCTCGGCGGCCGCCGTGAGTGCCGGCGTCCCGACCGACGCGTGGTGCCTTCCTAACCTCTTCTTTCCGTCCTATCTAGCGTCCAGTTGCACTGGATGTGATCCCGAGGGCCCGTCCGGTCATATTCAGGATGTTTCGCGAGGCTGCCTCCATGACGTTTTCCCGCCGAGGGCTGCTTGCCGCAGCCGCCCTGCTCGCGCCGACGGCATCGGCACAGGCCCAGGACCGTCTGCCGCCCGTCAGCATCCGCCGGTCCGAAGTGTCAGTGTCACGCACCCTCACCATCGCACGTCCGGACCTTCCCGTTCCGACCGATCGCGGCATGCTGTTCTATGTCCAGCACGCCATCAACCGGAATGTCCTTGTCTACGCCGCCCGTCAGCGCCCCGATGGCGGCCTCGATCCGCAGCGGCCGGTGGAGGTGTTCTGGCGCCGCTTCGGCGACGAAAACGGCAACCGCCGTGAACTGTCCTTCTTCGAGCGCGTCTTCGCCTTCGGCATCAGCACCCAGTCCATCGACCAGGCGCGCCACTCGGCCCGCATCGCTGGCTACCGCGAGCGCGATGCGGTGATCGATGTCGGCTCCGACGGCACGCCGCGCGCGCTCATGACCGTCGGCGCGCGCACCATGCGGATCGTCTATGCCTATGCCGAGGCCGAGGACCGCCGGTTCATCCCGAAGATCCACCATATCGACATCCACGGCATCGACATTGCCAGCGGCGAGGCTTTGCGGGAGCGTGTGCGCCTCGACATGTAGGCGGGGTCAGCGCGCCGGGGAGCCCCAGCCGAAATCGTGCCAAAGCCCACGTGGAAACGGGTTTGGCAGGCGGTGGCGCTCGATGATCTGGCGCATCAGCGGCGGCTTTGGCCGTTTCGGCTTCCAGGCGCCGTCGAAATGGTGGCAGAAATGGATGTGGCGTGAGAGCAGCGGCTTGCCCGAATAGAGCCCGGGCGGCACCCAGTAGATCTGTTCCAGCACCGCCACATCCCGCGGCTTCAATGTGTAGAACAGCCGGGTGAGCGCCTTCGGGCCGGTGGCGTCCTCGACATCGTCGGTGGAGACGATCGGCCGGCGGGCGACATTCTCCACCATGCGGTCGATGAAGGCCTTGAAGAAGGGATGGCGCGGGGGCGCGCCGAACATGCAGTTGGCAAGCTGGAAGGGCTGGTCATAGCCGAGCTCGCGCTGGCGCTGCGGCATCAGCTGGGCCTCGATGGCGAAGACGGCGGTGTCGGTGGCACGGAAGATGTCGATCGGCCGCAGGCATTCCATGTCGAGATCGGCGTAGAAGCCGCCGTCGACATAGACGGCGACGACCCTCCAGAAATCGGCCTCGGCGACACCGAGTTTCAGCCTGTCGAAGGTCGGCAGAAGATCGGGACAGTGCTGCGCGACATAGGCGCGCCGCGCCCGTGAATCGTAGAAGCGGATGGCAAGTCCCGGGTTCTTGTCGCGGATCGAGCGCTGGAAGGGCACGAGATGGCCCGGGATATCGGCACTCTCCCATGTCTGGTGCACGATGGCCGGTATCATCTGTCCCCGTCACCCCGAAGAAATCTGTGTCGCCGGGGTCAGTCCCGGCCGGCCCGTTCCATGCGCATCATCAGACCCAGAGCGGTGACGATCATGGCCAGCGGCATCAACCACGCGGCGAGCAACGGTGGTAGTTGCCCATATTCTCCCAGCCAGACAACGATATTGTTGGTGACATAGAGGAAATAGCCGGCGAGCCCGATGAGGATCATCGGTCTGAACAGGGTCCGCTGGGCCAGCAGCGTCATCGCCAGGGCGGAGGCCATCAGCATCATGCCGAGCGGCAGCACCGCCTGGGCGATCCTGACGTGCCACCAGGCCTGGTAGGAGGGCTCGTTCAGCCCCTTGATGCTGGCGAGCTGGGACAGTGTCGGTTGCGGCAGGTAGCGGGCGTCGATCCCGAGATTGGCGAGCCAGAGCGGCTCCAGCGGCAGGGCGATCCGCTCTTCGGCGAAGCGCCGCGCCGTGCCGGTCCCTTGCGCCGGGCTCGGGGCGCCCTCGGCCGGCGCCGTCCAGCGGCTGCCGTTTCGGAAGATCCAGATCCCCGGAACATCGGCCGGGACGGCACTGGCGGCCGCCATGCGACCCGCGAGGCGACCGGCCTCCGACAGTTCGAACAGTTGCACATCGACAAGGGTCCGGTTGCGGTAGTCGATCCGCGCCTGGACCATGTGGTTCGGCAGGACGATCCAGCGCCGCTCTTCCGGCTTCAGCTGTCGGTCGAACCACTCGCCATGGCCGCCGAGCTGGGTCTCGATCTGGATGCCGACGGCGGTTGGCCGCAGGACCGCGAGCGCGGTCACCTGGAGCGCCCCCAGCAGCACCCCGAGAACGGCGATGGGCATCAGCGACTGCAGCGGCGAGCGTCCCCCGTTCCAGATGACGATCCGCTCGCGCGACTGTGTCAGCGTGATCTCCGACCAGAACAGGCCCATGAAACAGGCGAGCGGCAGCAGATTGCCGATCAGGTCGCAGATGCGCAGCAGCAAGTACCAGCCCATGTGCAGAATGAGCCCCGGAACGCCGCCGCTGGCCTGGGCCACGACCTGGTTGGCCCGCGCGGCGAGATCCAGCGTCAGCGCGACGATGAGCAGGGCGGCGACGACGGTGCCGATATGGCTCGCATGGGCGAGGGTGAGCGTGCGCGTATAGGTGCCGAAGGCGACGAGCCCGAAGTGGCGCCCCTTGGCATCGGCCGGAACGGGGGTCTGGAGGGCGGTCACGAGCGGCTGAGCCCCGGTCTGGCGATCGCCGAGGAGCGCAGCGCCACCGCCGTGATGAGCGCCGACCCGATGGCGAGGCCGCCGCCGGCCACCAGCAGCAGCACCGGCCACAGACCCATCCACAACAGGCCGGCCAGAACCGAGGTGCCGGCGATCTCCATGGCCATCAGTCCCGCGCAGGCCAGCGGCAGCACGAAGGCCTGGTTGGCGCGGGTCGTGAAGGACAGGGCAAGAAGGGCGATCAGCGGCGCGATCAGGCAGAGGAGGCTGCGCCCGATCCGCTTGGCCAGTTCCAGCCTTTCCGGGGCCCGCTCCATGGCGCCGACGAACAGTTCCGGCAGGATCAGTTCCGAGATGTTGCGCCCGCGCGGGTCGAAGGGGACGACATCGTTGAAGACGAGGCTCTGCTGGGTCGCCGTTCCGCGCAGCGAGGAGGCCGGCGCGACGGGCACGCGCTGGGCCCCGTCGGCGGCTGCCCCCGGCTGCGGTGCCGGGAAGTCATCGATGGCGAAATCGTAGAGGTGCAGCGCCACCCGGCCGTTGATGTCGGGACCGATCAGGCGGGTGCCGTTGGCGACCACGACGCGCTCACCGCCGCCCTCGGTCGGCTGCCGCACGAAGAGGCGCGGCGCCGGCACGCCGTCGGACCGCGGGATCACCGCGACCGTGCCGATCTTCGTCTCGAACAGGCGGTTGGCCGTCACCGTTCCGCCGGTGAGGGCGTGATACTGGGCGGAGAACATCACCAGCCGGAAGGCATAGCGCGACAGCGGGTCGACCAGGCCCCCCACCGCCAGCGCGGCGATCTGGGCGACGAGGCCGATGCGGATGACGAGGCGGATCAGGCCGTGCGGCGGAATGCCGAGGCTCGACAGCATGAGGAACTCGCGCTCTTCCCTGAGGCCGAGCGCCACCCTGTACACCGCGATGAGGATCGCGGTCGGCAGCGCCAGTTCGAACACCTGGGGCAGCATGGTCGCCATCATCGCGATGGTCTTGGCCAGCGACGCGCGGATCTTCAGCACCTCCTCCAGCAGGCCGGAGATGAGCTGTTCGGCGACGAAGATGCTCTCGATCAGCAGGAGGACGAGGGCGACCTGGACGGTGACGTCGCGCATGATCCGCCCCGCCTGCTGGCTCGGGAAGCGGCGGGCCCGCCCGGACAGATCCAGTTGCGAGACAAGCCGCCGCTTCAGGGCGAAGAGGGTCCTCACCACGCCGGATGCCCTGTGCTGGCATCGGCCGGCGCCACGGTGTAGACAGCGCAGACCCTAGGCAGTCGGAACGGCGGCGGGCAGCCGCGCCCATCGGGGACGAATTCGGTTGCAGATTGCTGAAGCACGGTCACGGCGCGATTTTAGACGCTTCATCCGCCTCCCGCGACAACTCTATTCGGGAATGCCCGGATTTCAGCCGCCGCTCGATCTGGAGCGGTTCCTGCTGCTCGATCCGCGCGTGGCCCCCTTCTTCACCCATGGGGAGGCGGCCTTCTTCATCGCCCGCGATGCAGCCGGCCGGCCCCTCGGTCGCATCTCCGCCCAGTGCGACCGGCTGGCGCCGGCCGATCGCGCCGCGACCGGGCATTTCGGCTGTCTCGACGCGGTGGACGATCCCGCCGTCGTGGCGGGTCTCATCGCCGCCGCCCGCCGCTGGCATGCCGAGCGTGGCCGCCACCGCATCGAGGGCCCCTTCACCTATTCCATTAACGAGGAGGTCGGCATCCAGATCTCCGGCCAGGATCGCGGCGACATGGTGCTGATGCCCTGGCATCCGCCCTATCTGGGCGCCCATGTCGAGGCCGCGGGCCTCGTCCCGGTCAAGGATCTTCTCGCCTATAGCGTGCCGCTCGCCCGGGGCGCGCAATGGCGCGGCGTGCGCTTCGCGCAATTGCCCGAAGGAAGCCCGATCAAAGTCCGCCAGCTCGACCTCGGCAACCTTGCCGGCGAGGCCGCCATCATGACCGAGCTCTACAACGCCTCCTGGCGCGACAATTGGGGCTTCATCCCCCTGGCGGCGGCCGAACTCACCACGCTACTCCGGGTGATACGGCCGATCCTCAAGCCGGCCCATGCGGTCTTCCTCGAACATGACGGGCGGGCGGTCGCCTTCGCCTTCATCATGCCCAATGGCTACGAGCTGTTCCGCGGCTTCCGTGGCCGGCTCTTGCCCTTCAACTGGGCGCGGCTCCTGTGGCGCATCTTCACCCATCGCTTCGCCGCCAAGCGGGTGACGCTGCTCGGCGTCAGGACCGACCTGCGCGACACGATTCTCGGCGCGCGCCTGCCCATTGTCGCCATCGCCAGGCTCATCGCCGCCAATCCGGAGCCGGCCGAGATCGAGATGAGCTGGATTCTTGACGACAATCTGCGTATGCGCCGTATCATCGAAGGCGCGGGCGGAACCATATCCAAGCGCTACCGGGTCTATGCCGATCCGGAACCGACGGGCGAGGGGCCATGAGCACGGCAGGCAGTACGGGCGGTCTCGCCCCGGTGGACGCCGCCTTTCTGGTGAGTCACCCGGCGCCGCTGGTGGCGCTGGTCGGCGGCGCCGGCCTCTTCCCCTATGGACCGGGAACGCTCGGCGCCCTGGTCGGCATCCCGCTCGGCCTGGCCTTGCAGGCGGCACCGGCCGCCGTCGCGCTTGCCCTGGTCGCGGCGACCTTTGCCTTCGGGGTCTGGGCCTGCGGTGTCACCGCGCTGCGCTCCGGCGTCCACGACCATCCCGCCATCGTCTTCGACGAGACCTGGGCCATGGCCGCCGTCATCGCCTTTTCGCCGCCGGGTCTCAGGGCCGTGCTGGTCGGTTTTCTCGCCTTCCGCCTCTTCGACATCCTCAAACCCTGGCCGATCGGTCACATCGACCAGAACGTCGCGGCCGGCTTTGGCATCATGCTGGATGATGCGGTCGCGGCGGTCTTCGCCCTCGCGCTCGTCTTCGGGCTGTCGCGCCTCGGCTGGCTCTAGGCGGTCGCGCCCGCGGTCCGGCTGGCGCCCGCCGGCTCACACGCCGGCGATCACCCGCATGGTGAGCAGGCCGCAGGCCAGCGCGATGGCGATCCCCAGTCCATCGAAAAGTTGCATCCGCGTGATCCCGTCGTGACGGGAGTCATCATGGAACAACATGATGAATGAACCGTGTTGCAAGAACGGCCGCTTCGTTGCGGGATCGTGTCGACGACGCGGCACTCTGGCGGTGCTGGCCAGGCCTAGGCCGCCGTCAGAGCACGAAATCCGTGCCCAGATAGACCGCCTTGACCCGGGGATCGGCAACGATGTGCTCGACCGAGCCGGAGGCCAGGATCAGGCCGCCGTCAAGAATATAGGCACGATCGACCAGGCTGAGCGTCTCGCGGACATTGTGGTCGGTCACCAGCACGCCGATGCCCCGCGCCGAGAGCTTGCGCACGAGGATGCGCACCTCCGACACCGCGATGGGGTCGACGCCGGCGAAGGGCTCGTCCAGCAGGATGAAGGAGGGCTCGCTCGCCAGGGTCCGGGCGATCTCCAGCCGCCGTCGCTCGCCGCCCGAGAGGGACCCGGCCTTGGAGCGGCGCACATGGGTGATGCCGAACTCCTCCAGCAGGCCATCCAGCCGCCGGCCGCGCGCCTTCCGGTCGCCGATGAGCGATTCCAGCACGATGAGGATATTCTCCTCCACCGAGGAGCCGCGGAAGATCGACGCCTCCTGCGGCAGGTAGCCGAGCCCCATGCGCGCGCGCATGAACAGCGGCAGCCGCGTGATGTTCTTGTCGTCCAGCATGACGACGCCACTGTCGGGCACCTGCATGCCCGCGATCATCGAGAAGGTGGTGGTCTTGCCCGCCCCGTTGGGCCCAAGCAGGCCGACGACCTCGCCGCGTCGCAGCGCCAGGTCCACCCCGCGCACCGTGGGGCGGCCGTCATGGGACTTGACCAGCCGTCGCGCGATCAGCATGGCGCGGACCCTTCCGGCAGCGCAGACCTCGGGTTCGCCGCCCGAACGGCCCTCAGCTCTCGCCCTGGATGAAGGCGATGGTCCGGTCGCGCGCTTCCGGATCCGTGTACTGCTGGGGCGGCGACTTCATGAAATAGCTCGATGGCCCGCCGATCGGCCCGCCGATCTTGCGGTCCAGCGCGATGCGGCAGCAGCGCACCGCATCGATGACGACGCCGGCGGAATTGGGCGAATCCCAGACCTCCAGCTTGAGCTCCATGTTCAGCGGCACGCCGCCGAAGCCGGTGCCCTCGATGCGGATATAGGCCATCTTGCGGTCGTCGAGGAACGGCACGAAGTCGCTCGGCCCGATATGGATGTTGTCGGCGGCGATCGGCACGTCGATCTGGCTGGAGACGGCCTGGGTCTTCGACTTCTTCTTCGACGACAGGCGCTCGCGCTCGAGCATGTTGAGGAAGTCGGTATTGCCACCGAAATTGAGCTGGTAGGTGCGCTCGATCTTGACGCCGCGGTCCTCGTAGAGACGGGCGAGCACGCGGTGAACGATGGTCGCGCCGACCTGACTCTTGATGTCGTCGCCGACGATCGGCAGGCCCTTGTCGGCGAAACGCTTGGCCCAGTCCGGGTTGGAGGCGATGAACACCGGCACGCAATTGATATAGCCGCATCCCGCCGCAAGAGCGCATTCGGCATAGAACTCGCTGGCCTCCTGCGAACCGACCGGCAGGTAGGAGATGATGACCTCGGCACGGGCGGCCTTGAGCGCGGCGACGACATCGGCCGGTTCAGCCGTGGATTCCGCCACCACGTCGACCAGGTGCTTGCCGACGCCGTCGAGCGTCGGGCCGCGCTGGACCACCACGCCCGTCTCCGGCACCTTGGCGAACTGAATGGTGTTGTTCGGCTTCGCGAGGATGGCGTCGGCGACATCCCGGCCGACCTTGCGGCTGTCGATGTCGAAGGCAGCCACGATCTCCATGTCGCGGATATGGTAGTCGCCGACGACGACGTTCATCAGGCCCGGGATCGATTCACCAGGCTCGGCGTCTTTGTAGAATTGCAGACCCTGAACGAACGAAGCGGCGCAATTGCCGACACCGACGATGGCAACACGAATGGCAGACCGTGACACGAACTATCTCCAGGCGCTCGGGCCGGAATCCACCGGCTGCGCGCGGCTCCTTATACTTCATTGTTTCGTCATTTGAAGTGCTCCCATGTTGATGGTCACAGGCGCCGCAGGGCTGCTGGGCAACAGCCTCGTGCGGGCCACCGCCGCGCGGGGGCTGGCTGTCACCGCATGGCTGCGCAACAGGGCCGGAGAACGGACGCTGGCGGGGCTGGACGTGCCGGTCGTCTTCGCCGATCTGGCAGGCGAGGGGCTCGAAAAGCGGGTCGAAAGTGCTGATGTGGTGGTCCACTGTGCTGCGCGGGTGGGAATCGGCCGCACCGATGCAGCGGGCTTCCACCGCGACAATGTCCTCGCGACGCAACGTCTGGCGACGGCCTGCCGTGCCGTCGGCGCACGCCTCGTTCATGTCTCGACGGTGGACACGCTGGTCTGGGGAACGCGCGAAAAACCGGGCGACGAGACCCCTGCCGCGCCGCATCCACGTGATACCACTTATGCGGCATCCAAGCGCCTCGCCGAGGCCGCAGTGCTCGCCGAGATGGACCGGGGGCTCGACGCGACCATCGTCCATCCCGGCTTTCTGCTCGGCCCCTGGGACTGGAAACCCTCATCCGGCCGCATGATCCTCGCCGCCGCGCGCGGACCCTTCACCGTGGCCCCGCCCGGAGGCAACGATTTCTGCCATGCCGGGGCCGTCGCCGAAGCGCTGCTCGCCCTCGCGCAAAGGCGCCCGCCCGCCGACCGCTATGTCCTCTCCGGCGAGGCCCTGACCTATGCGCAGGCCTTTCGGCTGATGCGGCAGGCGGCCGGCCGTCCGGCGCGCGTCGTCACCGCGCCGGCGGCTGCCGTCCGGGCGGCGGGAGCTGCCGGCGACCTCCTGGGGCGGCTGTCGGGCCGCGAACCGGCCCTCAACAGCGCCGCTGCCGCCATCGCCTGCCAGCCGCACCATTTCTCCTCGGCCCGCGCCATCGCGGAGATCGGCTACCGTCCGCGCCCGGCCATCGAGGCCATGCGCGAAGCGTGGACATGGTTCGTCGAACGCGGCTATGCGTGACCGACCGCCGCTCCATCCTTCGATGAAAGCTCCGTCGTGAAGATCGCACTCGTGAGCGACTGGTTCGCCCCGCGCCTCGGCGGCATCGAGCTGCAGATGCGCGATCTCGCCGTGGCGCTGCGCGACCGCGGCCACGCGGTCCGGGTCATCTGCGGGGTTCCCGGCGACCCTGACGTCGACGGCATTCCGGTCGAGCGCCTGCCAGGGCCACGCTTGGCCGGTTTCGGTATCGCCTTCACCCCCGCCGTCTTCGCGTCTCTGCGGGCCGCCATCGATGCCGGTGGCGACGAGGTCGTCCACATCCATTGCGGCAATGTCGCGCCGCTCGCCCATCATGCCGTCCAGCACTGCATCCGCCGCGGCATCCCGGCGGTCGCGACCTTCCATTCGGTGCTGAAATATTACGACCTGCCGCTGATGGTGCTCGACGCCCTGCATGGCTATGCGCGCTCCGCCGTCCGCTTCACCGCGGTCTCGACGGTTGCCGGCGCGGCGCTGCGCCCGCTGCTGCGCGACACGCCCGTCAGCGCCATCCCCAACGGGATCGACCTCGCCTGGTGGCGCCGGCCGGATGATCGCGCGCCGCGCCCGCCGGGGCCGGTCGAATTCATCTCGGTGACGCGGCTGCAGAAGCGCAAGCGGGCGCGCTGGCTGGTCAGGGCCTTTGCCGCGGCGGTGGCGCATTTGCCACGCGAGGCCGCGCGCCTGACCATCGTCGGCGACGGCGACGAGAAGGCCGCCATCGCCGCCATCATCCGGCGGGCCGGCATGGAGGACCGCATACGGCTCGCCGGGCGCGAGACCCGCGAGGCGATCCGCGACCGGCTCCATCGCTCCGACGTCTTTCTGCTGGCCTCGCGGCTGGAGGCCTTCGGCATCGCCGCCCTGGAGGCCCGCGCCGCCGGCCTGCCCGTCATCACCATGGCGCAGTCCGGCGCCCGCGACTTTCTCCATGACGGCGAGGACGCGGTCCTCGCCGCCGATGACGACGCGCTGGCCGATGCGATCCGCCGGCTCGCGGGGGCCCCGGCGTTGCGCCTGCGGATGATCGCCGCAGCGGCGGTGCCGCCGGCCGGCGTCGACTGGCGCGAGGTCGCGCCGCGCTACGAGGCGGAATATGCGGCGGCACAGGCCGCGGTCACCTGATCAGGGCTGGTCGAGGCGCCGCGCGCCACTCTCGTCCCGCGGCAGCGCCCAGCCGAGATAGCCGAGGCCGACCAGCGAGGCGCCGAAGAGCGCGCCGTGATGGATCAGCGCCGCGGCGGTGGCGACAGGCAGCGGCACGCCGAGATATTGGTAGCAGAGGATGACCGTGGCTTCGAAGACGCCGAGATGGCCCGGCGAGACCGGGGCTATGGTGGCGAGGTCGAGCGCCGCGACGACGAGCACCGCGGCGGCGACCGACGGCGCGATGCCCACCGCGACCTGCACGGTCATGACCAACAGCACCTCGACGCCCGCCTTGGCGAAGGCCAGGGCCAGCACCGCCGCCGTCAGGAGCGGGCTGCGCAGGGGCTCGAGATGGTCGACGAAATCGGCGACATGGCTGATGAGCCGTGCCGGGCGCGCGCCAAGGCCGATGCCAAGGCGCCGCAACCTTTGGCCACCATGGGCGGCCACGAGCAGCGCCACCGTGACCAGCGCCATGATCCCCGAGAGGGTGAGAAGCCCCGAGCGGATCCAGTCCGGCACGGGGACCAGGAGCGCCGCCAGCGCCAGCGTCGCCACCTTGCCGATGCCGGTCATCAACTGGTCCACGGTGTAGACCGAGGCGGCGGCGGAGGGCGGCAGCCGGCCGCGCACGATCAGGAACCCCACCGAGGCAACCACGCCGGTCATCGGCAGCGAGGTATTGGCCGCACCGCTCAGCGCCGTCACCTGGGCCATGCGGGAAAAGCTCGGACGATGCGCCTTCGGCGCCAGCAGCTGCCATTGCAGGATCCAGAAAGGCCATCCTGCCAGCGACACGAAGACGGCGAGGAGCGCCCAGTGCCACTGCGCCCCGGCAAGCGCCGTAAGGACATCGGCCCAGGGCAGCGCATAGGCGGCGATGCCCGCGAAGAGCACCAGCACGCACCAGCCGAGGATCCACCACATCCGCCGCGAGGGCGTCGCCGCGCCCTCCGTGGTGGTCGGGCCGTTCATGCGGCGCGGCCTCTCGCCTGGGCGCCGAGCTCGCGCATGGTCATGAAGCTGGCGCCGCGGCCCTTGAAGTAGGAGATGACGGAGGCGAGCGCGTCGAGCGCCGGCTGGCCGGTGCGGAAACGGCAGTCATAGCGCAGGTTGGAGGCGCGGAAGTCGACAAATTCCCAGGGGTGGACGAAGAGCACCACCGGATCGGGCAGCCGGCCGAGGAGATATTCCCGCAGGAGCCGGGGAATGCGCAGCGCGCTGGAGGTGATGGAGGCGGGAATGCGCACCAGGCCCGGCGCGTTCTCCTTGCCCGGCACGTCCTTCTTGTAGCGCGCCTGCGAGGAATCGAGATCGAAGCCCTCGTCCTGCAGCAGGTCGAGATAATGGCCGGGAAAGCGCAGATAGGGCGCGCGGAACGAGGTGATCGTGGAAAAGTCGCGCAGCCGCCGGGTCGAGTCCTGGATCTCCCAGCGGGCGCTGTCCTTCGACATCCAGTCGAAGCGCTGGTGGGAGACGCCGTGGCAGGCGAGCTCGTGTCCGCCGTCGACCACCGCGGTCACGGCGCCGGGATGCAGGCGCGCCGTCTCGCCGGTGGTGAACCAGGTGACCGGCACCGCCTCGCGGGCGAAGAGGTCGAGCAGCCGCGGCGCACCCTCCGTCACGCCCCGCCACGTCCACAGGAAGGGCGGGCAGTCCGGTTCCATGTCGACGGTGAGCGCGACGCGCAGGGGCGGAGAGGCAGCGGTCATGGCCGCGCTCTTAGAGCATTTCGCCGGCGAGGGGGAGGGGCCTCGGCATCCGGGTAAGCGTGCCCGCTACCACCAGTCCTTGAAGGCCGCGATGGCGGCGAGGTCATTGGCGCCGGACCGGTTCGGGCCGAAGGTCAGGGCGGCGAGATCGGAGGCTTCCGTCTCGATCGGCAGGCCGCGGCCGGGAATGACGACCCGCGGCACACCGCGCTTCGCCAGATGGCCGGCGAACCAGACGTCGTCGACGAAGCGCAGGCCGGGCGCCTGGCCGGCAAAGTCGTGCACCGCCGCGTCGAAGGCGCCGGGCGGCACCAGATAGCCCCAGGTCCCCAGCAGGATGTCGACCGGCTCGGGAGCGGTGAGGGCGGTGGCGAAGATATGCGGAAACCGCTTGGGATGGGCGCCCGGCACGATGCGCCAGCCGCGCCATCCGATCGCCGTCCCCGGCAGCCGGCGATGCCAGGCGAGCAGCTGTTCGATGAAATCGGCGGGATAGATGACGTCGTCATCGACGACGATGATGGCCGCGGCGGGTTCGGCGAGGAGCGCCGGCAGCAGCTTGGTGGCCGGCCCCTCGTCCACCGTGTCGAGCACGTCGATCCCCGGAAAGGGCGGGTCGAGCCGCGGATAGGGCAGGCCCGAGCGCCGCGACACGTCCGGCCGGGCGAGAATGATGCGGTCGGCCGCCACGGTCTGGTCCATGAGGCTGCGGAACACCGGCGCCAGCCGGTCCATGCGCTCGGGAACGGTCGTCAGCGTCACCACGATCCGCTCCGGCCGCGCCGGCGCGGCCGGCCGGGCCGGCGCCGTCCCATGCATCAATTTGCGTGCGCGGGCATGATCCTGATAGAGCCTAGCCGGCGTCATGCGCCGGAAGCGCATCAGCGCGTTGCGGATCTTCATGGCCGGTGGGCCGGGGCGGTCCGGAAAGTGGGGCGCATCTCGACCTCGGCTCTCTCACGGGATGAGGACGGGCTCAATAGCACCGCACGCGGCAAACGGGGAGCCGGGTTGATGTCGGAAAGCTGGGTCTCGCGGCTTCTCGCGAGCCTTGAACGGGGGGCCTCGCTGCAGGACATCGCCCGCAGTGCATCCTTCGCCGGAGCCCTGGCGAAAGCGGCGGCGCTGCTGGCGCGGACCGGCGTCACGCCTAACAGTCTGACGCTCCTGTCGCTGGTGCCGGCCCTCCTGTCGGGCCTTTTCGCCGCCTACGGGGCCTTCGGCTGGGCGACCCTGTTCCTGCTCCTGTCCGGGGTCGTCGACATGCTCGACGGGCCGCTCGCCCGTTCCACCGGGACGGTCAGCCGTTTCGGCGCCCTGCTCGATTCGACCATCGACCGCATCACCGATGCCGCGCCGCTGCTCGGCCTCATCGTCTACTACGCGCCATCCGGCTGGATGGTCGTCATTCCCGGCTTCACACTCCTGACCGCCTATACGGTCTCCTATGTCCGTGCCCGCTGCGAGGGACTGGAGGTGCAGCTGCCGCCGCTGTGGATGCGCCGGGGCGACCGCATGGTGCTGATCGCGCTGTCCCTGCTCCTCGGCCTGTGGTCGCCCGCCCTCACGCTGGCCTGTATCGGCCTGGTCGGTGTCCTCAGCCTCCTCGCCTCGGCCGACGCGCTGCGCGTCGCACGCCAGGTCATTGACTCCCGGCTGCCGGACGCGCGCGCCGCGTCGGACGCACCGGCGAGCCGCGACACCGCGATCTGAGACTCCCATGATCGACAAAGCCCGGACCCATCTGACCGGCCTGTGGGGCCGCTGGTGGCTCGCCCCGCTCGCCCCCGCCATCTATGCCCTCGCCATGATCCCGGCAGGTCAGTTCAGGCCGGAACATGCCGTCATCGCAGGCCTGGTTCTCGGCCTCGGCCTGTTCAACCGGACGACCCAGCGCCTCACCGCCGCGCTCTATCCCGGCGTGCTGGTGGCCGTCGCCTCCGATGCGATGCGTTTCGTCGTGCCGGTCTTCGTCACGCCCGAACGGGTCCATGCCTGCGACCTGCGGGCCCTCGAACTGACGCTCTTCGCCGTTGCGCCCGACACGACCCCGGGCGACTGGCTGCAGCGGCATACGGCGCCGTTCTGGGATGTGTTCTTCGCCATTCCCTACGCCGCCTTCCTCTATGTCGTGCCGGTCTATGCGCTCTATCTCTTCGTCCGCGACCGGGAACGCATGGCGCTCTATCTCTGGGCCTTCGCCATCGCCCATGTCATCGGCTACACCCTGTGGCTGATCGTGCCGGCGGCCCCGCCCTGGTATGTGCGGCTGAACGGCTGCGCGGTCGATGTGAAGGCCGCGGCCAATGCGGCGGGCCTGCTGCGCGTCGACGACCTCTTCGGCATGAGCTATTTCCAGCAGTTCTACGCCCGCGCCGCCAATGCCTTCGGCGCCGTGCCCTCCATGCATGTCGCCTTCCCGCTGATCGCGCTCTTCGCCGCCATGGGCCGCGCCACCTGGCGCACCTGGCCGCTGCATATCGGCTACGCGACAGCCATGTTCATCGGCAGCGTCTATCTCGACCACCACTGGATCGTCGACGGGATCGCCGGTGCGGCGGTCGCCCTGGCCGCCGTGTGGATCGCCGCCCGCCTGCTCGGCCTGCCCTGGCCCTGGCCGCCGCGGGCGCTGCCCCCGGCGGAGGGTGCGCACCCGCCCAAGCCGTGAAACGCCAGCGGCCCGGCCTGGACCGGGCCGTCGTCGTCACGCCTCCGCGTGCGGGGACCTATTCCAGGCAGTCGAGCGGCACCACCGACGGATCGGCGTTCTGCAGGATGTCGCTGGTCGGCAGGCTCTGTCCCGGCTCGCCCTCCGCCGGTGTGACGCTGTTGGCGGCCAGGAACTGGCGCACCAGGTCGAGCTTGATGCCGAAATTGATGTTCTGGGCGGTGCGCTCGCCCGAGATCTTGTCGATCTGCGAGACGACCACGCCAACGACGAGACCGGAGGCATCCAGAACCGGGCCACCGGAATTGCCCGGCTGGGTCGGTGCCGTGTACTGGAACCGGCTCTGGTCGCCGAGCGCGCCGCGCAGACCGGAGACGATGCCCTCGGTGACATTGACGCCGCCGAGCTGCGAGCGGGCGGGATAGCCGACCAGCACGACCCTCTCGCCGCCGCGGACATTGACGCCAGCCCCGTTGCGCAGCCGCAGCGGCGTGGTGGAGGCGTTCTCCTGCACCAGCACGGCGAGGTCAGCCCCCTCGTCGGCGCCGATCAGGCGCAGCGGCACGCGCTGCCCGCCCGGCCGGGCGATCGCCACGGTCGAGCAGCCGTCGATGACATGGTGGTTGGTCAGGACATGGCCGCTCTCGTTGATGTAGAAGCCGGTTCCGGTGGACGCGACCTGGCCCGGCCGGCCGGCCCGGCCGATGGCCATTTCCGGCGATGAGCACAGGTCCTGGTCGCGCTTTTCCATCGACTGCCCCCCCTCATAGACCACCCTGAGGTCCCAGCGGCAGCCGGCTTCGGTCGGCAGCCGGAGTTCGAGCCGGAAGCGGCGCGGCATCAGTTCCGACCCGAGACGGTCATCGCCCCAATGCGTGTCCGAGACGGGGGTCAGATAGACCTCCCGGACATCGCCGCGGCCGTTATTGGTGAAGACGACCCGCCGGCCATTGTCCGGCCCGCCCCCATCGATCCGGAAGGCATTGGCGCCGCCAAAGGCGATCTCCTGGCGCTGGCAGAGGTTCTGCCGCATCCGGCGCTCCTCGCGGCCGCCCTGGTAGACGATCCGCAGGTCGTAATTGCACTGGTCGTCCCGTTCCACCCGCGCGGTGAAACGTGCGCCCGGCTGGATGCGGACCTCCGGGTTCAGCATGTCGTCGCCCCAGGAGGACACCTTGGACGAGGAGATGAACAGCGATTCGATCGGGCGGTCGCCTTCGTTGATGACGACGATCTGCGCAATGGACGGCTGGGCTGCCCGCTCCGTCGGGCGCTGCTTGCGGTCGCCGCGGCCGGCGACGATGGCCGGGCCGTTGACGACGAATTCCGTGGTCTCGCACAGGTTGACCCCGTTGCGGACCTCCTCGCGATCATTGTCGAAGCGCACCCTCACGTCATAGTCGCAGCCCCGGCGGGGCATGGTGACCTGGAAGGAGCCGCGCGCGGCGATCGTATCGCTGCCCAGGCGGTCCTCGCCCCAGGCATTGGTGCCGCGGGGGCGGATATAGAGATACTGGATCGGTATGGCCCCGCGGTTCTGGACAACGAAAGACAGCGGTTCACCGGTGGTGGGCGTGGTCCGCTCGCGATCCTCGCCGCGGCGGGCCTGCCCTCCCGGCGCATCGGCCTCGGCACCGAAGATCACCTCGCGCGCCGTGCACAGATTGCGGCCCGCGATCCGCCGATCGCCGGCGCCATCGAAGGTCGCCACGACGTCGTAGATGCAGCCGGCGGTGCGGCGGAAACGCCCCGTGAAGGTCTGGCCATTCTCGACCACTGTCGAGCCGAGGACGTCCTCACTCTCATCGCCGCCGGGCGAGACGAGCTTGAGGACCTGCAGGGTCTGGCCGGACCTGTTGCGCACGACATAGAGGGCCACCGGTCCCTGGCGCTGCAGGTCGGTGTTGGAGGTCTGGGTGCGGCCGTTGAGGGCGACCTCCGGACGGTTGCACAGGTCGAGTCCGAACCGGGTCTCCTCGCGGCCGCTCTCATAGACGGCGCGCAGGTCATGACGGCACTGGCCGGCCTCGATGGTGAAGGAATGGCTGCGGTTGCGGGCGACCGTGTCGCTGCCGAGGCGGTCTTCGCCCCAGGACACTTCGCCCACCGGCGTCACATAGAGATATTGCAGCGTCGCGCCGGCGCGGTTCTGGATCGTCACCTCGGTGGGTTCGGCGGCCGGCGACCGCCGCCGCTGCGCTTCCGCATCGGTCGCCTGCAGGAACATCAGGCAGGCGGCGGCGAGCGCCAGCGGCGCCGGGTGGCGGATGAACAGCGGCATCGACGGTATTTCCCTGTCTCGCGGCCCGCCCCGGGGCAGGCCATGGGTAGCCTATAGCGAGGGGCGGTTTCCGCAAGACTTCGCGCGGGGGTGGCTTTGACCTGGCAGCCCGACGGCCCAGCAATAACGCTGAAACGTTCCGCCGTCGTCAGCCCATGAGGTGACGGGCCACCGCCATATAGGCCGGCAGCGACACGGGGTCGTTGGCGACATTGCCGGCGACGGGATGCGAGGCATAGCGGGCAATCACCATCTCGGCTTTCGGATCAATGTAGAGCGCCTGTCCGAAGACGCCGCGCGCCATATAGGCCCCGTGGGCGTTGTGGCTCACCCACCACTGGTTCCGGTAGGACCAGCCGGGCAGGGTGGCATAGCCCGCCGGCGCAAATTTGCCGGGGTCGCCGCCCCTGGCGATGGCGTCGGCGACGCCTGCCGGGAAGATCTGCCGGCCGTTGAAGGCGCCACGGTTGCGCATCACCTCGCCGAAGCGGGCGAGATCGCGCGTCGTCGTGTTGAGGCCGCCCCCGCCGCTTTCGATGCCGAGCCGGTCGACATGGTAATAGGCATCCTCCTCCGCTCCCATCGGCTGCCAGATGCGGGTCGACAGCAAGTCGCTCAGCGACTGGCCGCTGACCCGCCGCAGAATCCAGGCGAGGACGTCGGTATTGACCGTCTTGTAGGCGAAGACCCGGCCATGCTCGCCTTGCTTGCCGATGGTGGTGAGATAGTCGAGCAGCGAGAGCTGCGGCGTGCCGGGCAGCGGCGGGGCCATGCCGTTGGCGCGGCGCAGCGCGAAAATGTCCGAACTGGGATCGGTATAGATCTCCGAATAGGCGAGCCCGGTGGTCATGTCCATGACCTCGCCCACCGTGGCGTCGCCGAAGCCGCCGGCGGCAAGTTCGGGGACATAGTGGGTCACCGGTGCCGCCGGATCGATGAGCCCCTCGGCCACGAGGATGCCGGCGAGCGTGCCGGTGAAGGACTTGGTCACGGACATGCCGATATGCGGCTGATGCGGCTTGAGGGCGCCGAAATAGCGCTCATAGACGAGCTTGCCGCGGTGCAGGACGACGACACCGTCGGCATAGGTCTCGGCCAGGGCCGCGGCGAAGCTGATCGCCCGGCCATCCATGGTGGTGACCGCGACCGGCCCCAGGTCGGTCTCGGCGCGGGGCAGGGGGGAGGCGGGGCCGGCGCCGCGCCAGACATTCACCGTCGGCACGATCTGGCGCACATGGCTCCACGACCAGCGCGATTGCGGGAAGGCGCGGAAGGAACCGTCGGCATAGGTGATGGCCTTGTCGGCCGGCGGCGGGAAACCCGTCATCCAGCCGCGTGCGACCGGGTCGCTCGCGGCGGCATCGGGTGTTTCTGTCCGGGCGTCGGTCATGGAAGGGCTCCTGCGCGAGTGATGCGGTGCGAACGGACGACCAACCCATGAGCGGTCGGCGGGGCTCTATTCGTTCCGCGATGCGATACGGTCGTGCCAAAACATATTGAAGCCGAAGAAGATTGCTGCTCATTCTACCGGCGCGGGCGAAATGAAGGTCACCGACCATAACGGCGGTGGGCAACAAATCCACCCCGCGCAATGGAGAGGTGCCCGGCACCGGCGTGGCTTGTCGATGCAAAAACAGGCATGCCACGATGCTGGGCAGATTGTATGCGAGGTTTGTTGATGCCGATCCTGCCCAGGGCGGATGTCGTGTTGCGCGGCGGCCGTGTTTTCGTGGCCTATGGCGAGCCGGTCGCCGAGGCGATCGCGCTATGGTCGGGCAAGGTTCTGGCGGTGGGCTCCTCCGCCGACATGGAGCCGCTGATCGGTCCGGCGACCCGGGTCGTGGAATTGCGCGGACGGCTCGCCACTCCGGGCCTGTTCGAGGCGCATGCCCATCTCCTGCCCATGGGCCTGTCCATGGCCGAGGTCGATGCGCGGCCGCAGAAGGCCGACACGCTCGATGCCCTGCTCGATCTCATCCGCGCCGCTGCGGCGACCAAGAGGCCCGGCGAGTGGATCCTGGCGCGCGGCTATGACGATTCCAAGCTCGACATCCGTCGCCACCCGCACCGCACCGAACTCGATCTCGCGGCGCCGGACCACCCCGTCTATCTCGTGCGCACCTGCGGCCATCTCGCCGTCGCCAACACCCTGGCGCTGAAGATCGCCGGCGTGACGACCAGGAGCCCGGTGCCCGCCGGCGGGGCCATCGAACAGGTCAATGGCGAACTCACCGGCCTGATGGCCGAGAACGGCCGCCAGGCGGTCCAGGCGGTGTTGCCCGCCTATACCGACGAGGACCATGTCGCCGCCATCGAGCGCGGCGCGAAATACATGAACACGTTCGGCATCACCTCGACCATGGATGCCGCCGTCGGCATGCGCTCCGGCTACCGGGAGATCGTCTCCTACCGCAACGCCGTCCGCACCGGCCGCCAGCCGATCCGCGTGACCCAGTGCCTGCTCGATAGTCCCGGCGGCATTCTCGATCGCTGCTACGAGGAAGGGCTGGTCACCGGTGCGGGCGACGACATGCTGCGCATCGGCCCGGTGAAGATCTTCACCGACGGCTCCGCCGGCGGCAAGACCGCGGCGATGACCGCGCCCTATGCCGGCGAGGAGGAGACCCACGGCATCTATTGCCTGACCGACAAGGAGATGGAGGAGGCGACCCTGGCGGTCCATGCCAGGGGTTACCAGCTCGCCGTCCACGCCATCGGCGACGGCGCCATCGAGCAGACCCTCGTCGCCATGGAGAAGGCTCTGGCGAAATATCCCGACGCCGACCGCCGTCACCGCATCGAACATTGCGGCTTCAACACCATGGACCAGATGAAGCGCATGCGGGCCGCCGGCATCGAGCCGGTGCCGCAGCCGGTCTTCATCTACGATTTCGGTGAACTCTACCGGCAGGTCATGCCGGATGCCCGCCCGGAAACCAGCTATCCCATGAAGACCTGGATCGACATGGGCTTCCAGCCGGCCGCCTCGACCGACGCGCCGGTCTGCGATGCCAATGTCTGGCCGAACTTCTTCACCATGCTGACGCGCAAGACCCACAAGGGTTCGGTGATCGGTGCCGGCGAGGCGATCTCCATGGCGCGCGCCATCCAGGCCTATACCGCCTTCGGCGCCTATGTGAACAAATGCGAGGACCATCGCGGCACGCTGAAGCCGGGCATGGCCGCCGATGTCGCAGTCTTCTCGCGCGACTTGCTCACCGCCGCGCCAGAGGCAATCCTGTCGGACACGCGCTGCGACCTCACCATTCTCGGCGGCGCCTGCGTCCATGACGCGACTGGTGAGTGGAAGGGCTGACGAGCATGGGAGTCCATCTCTTACACCGTGCCCTTCTGTCGGTCCCCGTCCTGTTCGGCGTGCTGCTTCTGGGCTTCATGCTGCTGCAGCTGGTGCCCGGTGATGTCGCCCAGGTCATTGCCGGCCCGCAAGCCACGCCGGAGGTCATTGAACAGATCCGCCGGGATCTCGGCCTCGACCGCTCGCTGGTCATCCAGTTCTTCATCTACATCACGCGGGTGATGCAGGGCGATCTCGGCTATTCGATGATCAACAACACGCCCGTCATCCAAGAGCTCGGCGAGGCCATTGGCCCGACCTTCGAGCTGATGCTGGGCTCGCTGCTCTTCTCCGTGCCGATTGGCATCGCGCTTGGCACCATCGCCGCCGTCAACCGCGGCCGCGCCCTCGACCGGATCATCATCGCCATCTCGGTCTTCGGCGTCTCCATGCCGGTCTTCTTCATCGGCCTGATGCTGATCATGTATGTCGGCTTCCATTGGCAGTTGCTGCCCTTCCTCGGCCGCGCCGGCCCGCTCTGGACCCTCGACGGCCTCGCCCATGCGGCGCTCCCCTCGCTGACCCTCGGCCTCATCTTCATCGGTCCCGTGGCGCGCATGACGCGGACCGCCGCCCTCGAGGTGATGAATGCCGACTATGTCCGCACCGCCCGGGCCAAGGGCCTCGCCGAGCACACGGTCATCATCCGCCACGTGCTGCGCAACGCGCTGATCCCGGTCGTCACCCTCATCGGCCTGCAGGCCGGCTTCCTGCTCGGCGGCGCCGTCGTCACCGAGACCATCTTCTCCTGGCCGGGTGTCGGGCGCCTCGCGGTCGGCGCCATCCTGGCGCGCGACCTGCCCCTCGCCCAGGGCTCCATCCTGATCCTCGCGGTGTCCTTCATCGTGATCAATCTCTTCGTCGACGTCCTCTACGGCATCCTCGATCCCAGGGTGGGCAAGCGATGACCGCCGTGACCGCCAACGAGCCCGTCGTGACTCCCCGCCGCTTCGGCAACCTGCGCCGCCTGTTCCGCGACAAGCTGGCGATCACCGCCGCCGTTCTCCTTGTCCTGCTCATCCTCGCCGCCCTGCTGGCGCCCTGGCTCGCCCCCAACGATCCCTATCTGACCAATACGCGGCTGCGCATGCTTCCCCCCGTCTGGGAGGCGCGCGGGCGCTGGGAGTTCCTGATGGGCACCGACGGCCTCGGCCGCTGCATGCTCTCGCGCCTGCTCTACGGCCTGCGCGCCACCTTGATGATGGGCGTCGTCGCCACCGCCATCGGCGGCTCGATCGGCCTGCTCCTCGGCCTCTTCGCCGCCTTCTACCGGCGGCTCGACGGCCTGATCATGCACCTGTCGGACATCCTGCTGTCCTTCCCGGCCATTCTCCTCGGCCTTTCCTTCGCCGCCGTCGTCGGGCCGGGCATGACCGCGGTCGTGATCTCCCTCGCCGTGGCGACCATCCCCACCGTGGTGCGTGTCACCCGCGCCTCCGCCCTGGTCGTCATGGGCCAGGACTTCATCGAGGCCGGGCGCTCGATCGGCCTCAACGACCGCACGCTGCTGGTCCGCTATCTCGCGCTCAACTGCATCTCGTCGGTCTTCGTCTACATGACGCTGCGCTTCGGCCAGGTGATCCTCTTGGGATCGGCCCTGTCCTTCCTCGGCCTCGGCGCCCAGCCGCCGGTCGCCGAACTCGGCACCATGGCCTCGGCCGGGCGCAACGAGCTCTTCCTCGCTCCGCATATCGCTGTCATGCCGAGCCTCGTCATCGTCGTGCTGGTGCTCTGTGCCAACGTCCTCGGCGATGCCCTGCGCGACATGCTCGATCCGCGGCTCAGGCACACATGAGCCGCCGATAGCCAAGGGCCCGGATCAACACGGGCCGGAACAGAACCCAGGTCTCCAGAGGAGTTGGAAGATGAGTATGAAACGACTTGCATTGCTGGCCACCGCCATCGCCGGCGGCCTCGCCATGGCGACGCCCGCCCTGGCGCAGGCGCAGAACACGCTGACCATCGTCCGCGAGGTCGATTCCGACCGCTATGATCCGCATCGCTCGACGGCGCGCGCCGCCTCCGAGGTGCTGTTCATGCTCGCCGACACGCTGGTATCGCTCGACCATGACATGACCACCATCAAGCCGGGCCTCGCCGAGAGCTGGACCGTCTCGCCCGACGGCAAGGTCTACACCTTCAAGCTGCGCTCCGACGTGAAGTTCTGCGACGGCAAGGCGATGACCGCCGACGACGTGGTCTATTCGCTGAAGCGCTGGATCGACCCGGCCACCCGCTCGCCGGTGCGCTGGCGTGCCGGCCCGGTCGAGGACATCATCGCCAAGGATGCGACGACGGTCGAGTATCGCCTGACGGCGCCCTTCTCCGAGCTCCTCTACCAGCTCACCCAGAGCTTCGCCGTCGTCATCGACAAGGCCAATGTGGAAGCCCTCGGCGCCGATTTCGGCGTGCGCGGTTTCAACGGCACCGGCCCCTATTGCTGGGGCGAATGGCGTCCGCGCAACGACATGCGCCTGCGCCGCCATGATGCCTATCGCTGGGGCCCGCCGATCTACGAGAACCGCGGCCCGGCCCATATCCAGGAGATCGTCTGGCGCATCGTGCCGGAGGAGAACACCCGCCTCGCCGCCGTGCTGACCGGCCAGAGCCAGGCCACCCAGTATGTGCCCTATTCGGGCATGGCGCAGATCCGCGCCAACCGGAACCTGCGCATCGTCGACAATCCGGCCGCCTTCTGGACCTATTTCATCGGCTTCAAGGTCGACAAGGCCGGCGTCGACGATCCCGTTGTCCGGCGCGCCATGGTCATGGCCGTCGATCAGGAGGCGATCTCCCGCGACATCAATTTCGGTGAGACGGAGCCGGCCTTTTCCTACATCCACCAGTCGGCCACCGACTGGAACAGGGCGGTCGACTCGCGCCTGATCCGCACCAATGTCGCCGAAGCCAACCGCCTCCTCGACGAGGCCGGCTGGGTGCGCGGCGCCGACGGCTTCCGTTCGAAGAACGGCGTCCGTCTGTCGCCGCTGGCCTATGGCTTCACCGGCTCGACCTGGCAGAAGCTGATGGAGACCGTGCAGGGCGACCTGCGCAAGATCGGCGTCGACCTGCGCATCCAGCTCTTCGATGCGACGGTGGCCTGGGGCAAGCTCGCCACGCAGGAATTCGACCTGTTCGGCATGTCCTTCCCCTACATCACCGCCGGCGATGCGCTGAACCTCTACTTCCGCTCGACCAACGCGCCGACGCCCAACCGCATGAACTGGAAGAACGCCGACACCGACCGTCTGCTGCAGACCGGCATGACCGCTGTCGACGCCGCCCAGCGCGCCGCGGCCTATGGCGAGGTGCTCCAGCAGGTGCATGACGCGGCCGTCTGGATCCCGCTCTACCACGAGCCGATGAAGGTGGCGGCCTCCGCGCGCCTCGCTCCCTTCAAGGCCCACAACATCTATGGTTGCGGTTTCTACAAGGGCCTCGACCTGCGCTTCACGCGCTGATCTGACGACCTTTGCGGCCGGGCGCCCCGTGCGCCCGGCCGTTGCCTCGCGCCGGCCAGAAGAACCCGACACGCCCCGAGAGAACGCTCATGCCCGTCACCCTGATCAAGAACGCTTCCTGGGTCGTCGCCTTCGATGGCCGCAAGCACACCTATATGCAGGGGGCCGACGTCGCCTTCGAGGACGACAAGATCATCCATGTCGGCCCGGGCTTTGCCGGCAAGGCCGCGACGACCATCGACGGTGCGGGCATGCTGGTCATGCCGGGCCTCGTCAACGTCCATTCCCATCCGGCCTCCGAGCCGATGGCCAAGGGCTGGAACGACGAACTCGGTTCGCCGCGGCTCTACCAGTCCGCTCTCTATGAATTCATGCCGCTGTTCCGCGCTGATTCCGGCGGTGCTCCCGACATGGAGGCCATTCCCGCCTCCGCCACCGTCGCCTATTCCGAACTCCTGCTCTCCGGCGTCACCACGCTGGTCGACATGTCGGTCGCCTGGGACGGCTGGCTCGACACCTTCGCCGCCTCCGGCCTGCGCGGCGTCCTGTCGCCCATGTATCGCTCGGCCCGCTGGTTCACGAGGAACGGCCACGTCGTCGAGTACGAATGGGCCAAGGACGAGGGCATCCCCGCCATGGAGGCGGCGATGAAGGTGCTCGAGAGCGCGGCGAAGCACCCCTCGGGGCGCATGTCCGGCATGGTCTCACCGAGCCAGATCGACACCTGCACCCCCGGTCTCATCAAGGCGAGCTTCGCCGAGGCCAAGAAGCGCAAGCTGCCCTTCCAGATCCACGCCGCGCAGTCGGTGGTCGAGTTCCACGAGATCACCCGCCGCCATGGCATGACGCCGGTCGAATGGCTCGGCTCGCTGGGCGTCCTCTCCGACCGCTCGCTCATCGGCCACGGCATCTTCATGGACCACCACACCTCGGCCCACTGGCCGCGCCGCGACGATCTTCAGGATCTGGTGGATAGCGGCACCACGGTGGCCCATTGCCCGACCGTGTTCCAGCGCCGCGGCATCGCGCTGCAGACCTTCGGCGAATATGTCCGTCGCGGCGTCAACATGGCCATCGGCACCGACACCTATCCCCACAACATGATCGAGGAGATGCGCCACGTCGCCATCATGTCGCGCGTCGTCGGCGAGGACGTCTATGACGTCCGCTCCACCGACGTCTTCAATGCCGCGACCCTCGGCGGCGCCAAGGCGCTGGGCCGCAAGGATATCGGCCGGCTCGCCGTCGGCGCCAAGGCCGACATCGTGCTGGTCGACGTCACCCACGCCTCCATGCGGCCGCTGCGCGATCCCGTCCGCTCGATGATCTATTCGGCGGCCGAGCGCGCCATCCGCACCGTCTTCGTCGACGGTCAGAAGGTGGTCGATGGCGGCAAGGTCCTGACCATGGACCTCGACGCCGCCTCGGAGAAGCTGGAGGCGGCCCAGCGCCGCGCCGAAGCCGGCGTCAAGGCGCTCGACTGGGCCAAGCGCGACCACATGAAGATCTCGCCGCTGATGTTCCCGCCGGCGAAGGGGTGAGGCTCAACGGGTCAGCGCCTGGGAAGGCCCCACCCGCACCCTCCCCGCTCCGCGGGGAGGGGGACTACCACGTCTCTCCTTGTCGCGACGGTCGCGCCAGGCTCCTCCCGGCAAGATGACCCGCGAGGTCGAAGTCCCCCTCTCCTCGCGTGAGCAAGGGGAGGGTGCGGGTGGGGCCTTCAAGGCCTTGGCGAGGGTCTGAACGTGACGCCCTATCCCCACACCTCGCGCGCCACGTCGACGATCATCTCCAGCTTCCGCCACTGCTCGTCCTCGGCCAGCGTGTTGCCCTCCTCGGTCGAGGCGAAGCCGCATTGCGGCGACAGGCAGAGCTGCTCCAGCGGAACGAATTTCGCCGCCTCGTCGATCCGCCGGATGATGTCGTCCTTCTTCTCCAGGACGCCGGTCTTCGAGGTGACCAGGCCGAGCACCGCCGCCTTGCCCTTGGGCAGGAAGCGCAGCGGCTCGAAGCCACCGGCCCGCTCGGTGTCCCACTCCATGAAATAGGCATCCACCGGCATGGTGTTGAACAGCAGTTCGGCGATCGGCTCGTAGCCGCCGGAGGCGACGAAGGTGGAGCGGAAATTGCCGCGGCACAGATGCATGGTGATGGCGAGGTCCTTTGGCCGACCGCCGATGGCCGCCGTCACCATCGCCGCATAGATGCCACCCTGCGCCTCGGGATCGTCGCCGCGCTCGGCCAGCATCTGCTTCTGCGCGGGGTCGCAGAGATAGGCGAAGGAGACGTCGTCGAGCTGCAGGTAGCGGCAGCCGGCGTCGTAGAAGGCATGCACCGCCTGGCGGTAGGCCTGGCCGAGATCCTCGTAATAGTCGGCCATGTCGGGATAGAGTCCCATCGTGATGAGCTTCCGCCCGCCCCGGTAATGCAGCATCGACGGCGAGGGGATGGTCATCTTAGCCGTGCGCGTCGTGTTCGCCTTCAGGAACTTGAAGTGCTCGATGAAGGGGTGGGTCGAGAAGCCGATCTTACCGGTGACCCGCGGTGCCTCGGCCTTGGTCTGCACCCCGGCGAACTGGATGCCCTGGTCGAGCGCCACCCGGGACACGCCGTCGAGCTGCCAGAGGAAATCATAGTGCCACCAGGAGCGGCGGTATTCGCCGTCGGTGATCGCCTGCAGCCCGATCGCCTCCTGCCTGGCGATGAGTGTCTTGATCTCGGCGTCCTCCACCGTCCTGAGCCCGAGCGCGTCGAGCGAGCCGGCGGCATAGGCGGCGCGGGCCTCCTTCAGCGGCTGCGAGCGCAAGAGCGATCCCACCTGGTCGGCGCGATAGGGTCCCGCCTTGCCGGGCAGCACGGGGGCGGGTGTGGTGGCGATGCTCATCGGTCCTGTCTCCCTGGCGAGCCCCTGTCCCGGCCCCTCACGGCCGGCGGCTTTCTTCCGTATCGCCACAATAGGATGGAACCCGGCGGCCGGCCATGCCGCGCCGGCGCGTCGGTGGCGCGGGCATCGGCGCAAGCCCGGCTTGCGGCACGGCCCGCGCGGCCCCCTTGCCTGGCGGCGACTTCCGGCCGATCTAGGCGACAACGCCATGCGGCCTGCGCCGCGTCATGCGAGGACGAGCCATGACCCCCGCTCTTACCGGCATCCACCACCTGACGGCTGTCTCGGCCAATGCGCCGGGCAACCACGCCTTCTACACCCGCGTGCTCGGCATGCGCCTTGTCAAGCGCACGGTGAACCAGGACGACACCTCCGCCTATCACCTCTTCTACGGCGACGGCGTGGCCAGCCCCGGCTCGGACATCACCTTCTTCGAATGGCCCGTGGCGCCCGAGCGGCGCGGCACCAATGCGATCATCCGCTCGGCGCTGCGCGTCTCGGGCGAGGCGACCATCCGCTGGTGGGCGGCCCGCTTCGCCGAGAAGGGCGTCAAGCACGACGCCCCGGTGCTGCGCGACGGTCGCCTGACCCTCGATTTCGAGGACCCGGAGGGCCAGCGCCTCGCCCTGATCGACGATGGTGGCGTGGGCGAGGCCCATCCCTGGGACCAGAGCCCCGTGCCGGCCGAACACCAGATCCGCGGCCTCGGCCCCATCACCGCCAGCGTCCCCGTGCTGGAGACCACCGATCTCGTCCTCACCCACGTGCTCGGCATGCGCAAGGTCCGTGACTACACCCTGCCCAGCGCCTCGCCCGTCCATGTCTATGCCATGGGCGCCGGCGGACCGGCCGCCGAGTACCATGTCGCGGTCGAGCCGCATCTGCCGCAGGCGCGCCAGGGCGCCGGCGCGGTCCACCATGTCGCCTTCCGCACCCCTGACGAGACCGAATATGCCGGCTGGATCGCGCGGCTGAACGGGTTGCGCATCCCCAGCTCCGGCGCCGTCGACCGCTACTATTTCCGCAGCCTCTATTTCCGCGAGCCCAACGGCATCCTCTTCGAGATCGCCACCGACGGCCCCGGCTTCGATGTCGACGAGCCCCTGGCGACCATCGGCGAGAGCCTTGCCCTGCCGCCCTTCCTCGAGCCGCAGCGCGCCGCCATCGCGCGCGGGCTGAAGCCCCTCGGCTAGGGGCCGGCGCGACGTTCTCCGAGAACCCGCGCCAGGAAGGCGATGACGGGCGGTGCCACCGCCCCGGCATGTTCCTCATAGGCGGAGAGCTTGCCCTCGCCGACCACCACGTCCTCGATCCCTGCGAGGCTGGCGAGCGCCGCCATCTCCGCCCCTGACTTGCGCGGGGTGGCGGCGGCACGCACCACCTGGACAGGGACGGCGGCCTGTCCCGCCGCCGCCAGCATCGCCTCGCGGCTGTCGAACGGATCGAGTTCGCCGGTGACGAATCGGAACGAGGCGTGGCGGGCGCCGGGGGCCTCCGTCACCGTGAGCTTCTCCTGCATCAGCTCCGGCGTCACGAAGGCGGGATCGGCATAGACGTGGCCGCGCATCATCATGCCGATCACCGGGCGGTTGACGTTGAGCCGGTAGAAGGCCGTCCCGACGACGGGCAGGTCGACCGCCTGCGCCAGCGCCCGGAACAGCCGCAGCCGTCGGCCGGTCATGGTCGGCAGCGGCCCCCGCCAGGTCGGGGAGAGCAGGCTCAGCGCCCCGAGCGCGCGCGGCGTCGCGGCCGCCTCGGCGAGGGCGTAGCCTGCCGCATGGCCGGCGGCGACGGTGGCGGCCGGGCGCAGCCTCACCGCCAGTTCGTGAAGGAAGGCCTTGAGATCCTCCGGTCGCCAGTTGCGAGCGGGTCGCGGCAGCGTGCCGAAGCCCGGCCAGTCGACGCTGACGGTAGCGGCATGCGGCGCCAGCAGCCTCTGCAGCGGGAGCAGTTCCGCGCGGGTGGAAATGGAGCTCAGGGCCGGCAGCAGCAGCACCGTTTCGCCCGAGCCCATGCGGGTCATGCCGAGGCGGATGTCGACGCCCTCGTGGTGCCAGCTGAACTCCTCGTCGTGTCGTTCCATGGTCGATCCTCCGGCAGTCGCCGCATACGGGCGAAATGTGTCACGTCCTGTCCGGTTGTCCACTGCGATCGTGGCCACCCTGCCCCGGGGCGCGCTTGTGAGGCGCAGACGGCGCCGCCTAGTATCCGGCCATCGATTCGTGACTGTCGGGGCCCGCCATGATCCGCCTGAGCCTGCTTGCTGCCTTCGCCGCCTTCGGCCTCGCCGCCTGCCAGGCGACGACGGCCCAGGCGCCGGCGCCCCAGCCCGTGGCCACCGCCACCCCGTCCTATGTGACGCGGCCCGATTTCCGCCTTCCCGAAGGCGCCGGCTGCGCCGGCGAGATCGCCCGGTTCCGCGCCGTGATGGACAATGATCTGGCGACCGGCCATGTCACCCGCGAGGTCCATGGCCGTGTCATCGCCGACCTCCGGGGCCCCGAGGGCGCCTGTTCCGCCGGCCGTGACGGCGAGGCGCGCGGCGCTCTCACCGCCGTCAAGCGGCGCTATGGCTATCCCGGCTGAGCCGCCGGGCCGCCGGCCAGCCACCATTGCGCATAGGCGAGCTGGAAGGGCGGCATCAGGTCGGGCCTCAGGTCATCGGCGGTGCGCAGGATATGGATGCCGGCAAGTTCCGGCTCGGCCTGTCGCGCCAGGCGCTCCAGAATGGCCCCGCGCAGCGCCTCCGCGGTGAGGCGCGTGCGGACGACCTTGATGAAGGCGGAGCGCTTCTCGTCCTCGTGCAGCCAGAACCCCTGGTCGAAGGCCAGTTCCTCCGCCGTCAGCCCCGTCTCCTCGGCAAGCTCGCGCACCACGCTGCCGTCGAGGTCGACCCGGCCGTCGACCACGTCGGCGGGATCGGGCGTGCCTCCGGGGAAGTAGATCCTGCCGGCATTCGCCGTATGCCCGCCCATGATCCCCATCACCAGCGCGCCGTCGGCACTGGTCAGCCCGGCGACGGCGAAGCCGTTGCGGCTCACGCCGTCCGGCTCAGCGTGCCGCATATAGTGGAGGAACTGCGCATAGCGCACCTGCCGGTAGCGGGCCTCGAAGACATCGCCTGCCACCTTGCGCTCGGCGATGACCAGGACCGGCCCGTCAAACAGCGCGGGATTGGCTGCGGTGGCCGTCCGCCAGGCGGCGTCGATCGCCTCGGCATGGGTTTCGGCATAGTCCCAGGCGCGATCCTCGACCGTGGCGCGAATGTGGCGGATGTGGCGGAACCTGTAGGGCGTCAAGACGTTGTCCTCGCGCGATGTCCTTCGACCCGGAGGTCCATGGGTCCACGGTGTCGTGTCTCTTGAGGCACGGCCTTTGACCGACCTCAAGGTTGGTGGACTTGCAGCTTGGCAAATGGCACGACGGTCACCTATGGTCCACCCTGGGTCGGGGGCCTGCAGGAGGGAATACCCATGTTGAAGAAATTGGCTTTGGTCGGCGCTGCCGCTCTGATGATCGGTGCCTGCACCCCGCGCGAAGAGCGTGCCGTGGCCGGCGGTGCCATCGGCGCAGGCGCCGGCGCCCTGATCGGTGGCCTCGCCACCGGCACGGGGGGCGGCGCATTGGCCGGCGCCGCGATCGGCGGTGTTGCCGGTGCGGTGATCGGTGCCGAGACCACGCCGCGTCGCCGCTGCTGGATCAACAGCTACGGCGAGCGTATCTGCCGCTACCGTCGCTGATCGCAGGCGACAGCGAGATCAGACCCGCCGGCGCCAGCCGGCGGGTTTTTCTGTGGCCGTTCCGGCGCAACGACGGCAGGCCTAGAGAAACGGCAGGCCTAGAGAAGAAGCCGGCCCTCGCTGACCAGCACCGCCCCGCCGCCGATGGTGACGGTCTCGACGGTGCCGCGCGCCAGCGTCAGGCCGAGGGTGATGCGGCTCGGTCGCCCCATCGCGAATCCCTGCTCGATGATGATCTGGTGTGTGCCATCGGCGAGGCCCTCCTGCGCGGCCAGGACGCCGGCGAAGGCGGCGGCAGCCGCGCCCGTGGCGGGGTCCTCCGCGATCCCGAGGCCGGGCGCGAACATGCGCGCATGGAATCCCGCTGCCGGATCGACGGTCTCGCGGCTATAGGCGAAGATCGCGGGATGGTTGTCGCCGATGGCGGCGAAGGTTTCCGCGAACCAGCGCGTGTCGACGCGGATGCGGTCCATGGCCGCGCGCGTCCGGACCGGCACGTAGCAGAACGATACCGGCGCGCCATAGCGGCTCGGACGGTGGCGATCGAAGCCGATGTCGCGGATGTCGAGCCCCAGCACGCCCGCGAGCTGCGCGGGGTCGGGCGCAGGGCCCAGATCCGCCGGCTTGCGCGGGGCCACGAAGGTCGCCGTGTAGCGCCCGTCCATGTCGCGCCGCACGCGGCAGGGGACCGGCCCGGCCTTCTCGCCGAGGATGAAGGCGGTCTCTGCGCCCGGCGCGAGGCCGTCGAGGACGGCGAGGAGAACGGCCGTGCCCACCGTCGGATGGCCGGCGAAGGGCAGTTCCGCGCCGGGGGTGAAGATGCGGATGTCGGCGCGGTGGCCGGCCGCCGTCGCGGGCAGAACGAACACCGTCTCCGACAGGTTGAACTCGCCGGCGATCCTCAGCATGGCGGCGGTGTCCAGCCCGGCGGAATCATGGACGACGGCGAGCGGGTTCCCGGCCAGGGCCTCGTGCGTGAACACGTCGAGCGTATGAATGCGGCGGGCGGGGGACGCTGGCGTCATGGCGGCTCTCAGGCGATCGGTTCGGGGGAGAACAGGCGCGACGGCGCGACGAACTCGTCCTGCGCCGCGACGGTGAGGATTTCGCGCGAGCCGGCTTCTTCCGTGCGCTTCAGCAGGCCGAAGACCGAGGAGGCCGCGCGCGAGACCGCGAAGGCCTCGTCGCCGGTCGTCGCGGCATGGACGAAGAACAGCGCCGCGATGGCATCCCCCGCCCCGTTGACCGAGACCGAGAGCCGCGGCGTGCGCACGCGGAAGCGGCCATTCGGCCCGCAGGCGAGGAGATCCATGGCGTCGGCGGGCGTGTCCTCGGTCATCAGGCTGGTGACGAGAACGGTCTTGGGGCCCGTCGCGCGGATGGCGTCGACCGCCGCCACCGCATCGGCGATGGTGGTGATGGATCGCCCGGAGAGATATTCCAGCTCGAACTGGTTCGGCGTGATGATGTCGGCGGCCGGCACCGCCTGGTCGCGCATGAATTCCGGAATGCCGGGCCGGACAAAGACGCCCCGTCCGACATCGCCGATCACTGGATCGCAGCAATAGAGCGCTGAGGGATTGAGGGCGCGCACGCGCTTGACGGCGGCCATGATGGCCGAGCCGATATCCGACGAGCCCATATAGCCGGACAGCACGCCGTCGCAGGTTGCGAGAACGCCGCGGTCGGCGATCCCCTCGACCAGTTCGTCGATCATCGGCCCGTCATAGACCCGGCCCTTCCAGGCGCCATATCCCGTATGGTTGGAGAACTGCACCGTGTGGATCGCCCAGACCTCGTGGCCGAGCCGCTGCATCGGAAAGACCGCCGAGGCATTGCCGACATGGCCGTAGGAAACCCAGGACTGGATGGACAGGATATTCATGGTGTGCTCCGTCGCGCCAGCCTAGCGCGCGCCTGTGGCACTGCACCAATTCCGTTCCGTGAACCGAGGCATCAGTCCTTTGCGGGTCAGGCGATCTTGACGCGTCCGCGGGCGATGGCGATCCCGCCGGTATCGTAGAAATGCGTCAGCTCGACGATGAGCCCGTCGCGGACGCGCAGGTGGTCAAGGATCTCGTAGGTGCCGGAGCGTCCGTTGTCGAGAAAGCGCACCTCGGCGCTCCAGCGCACGACCACATGGTCGCCCTCGGTGACGATGTCGTCGATCCGATGGCTGAGATAGGCGTTGTTGTCGTGCAATTGCTGCAGGTAGCGCCCGATGTCCTCGCGGCCGAGCCGCATGCCGGCCGCCGGGCTGAGGGCCGGATTGCCGATCACGGTGAGCCGCGCATCCGCGGCGAAATAGGACACGAACTCGTCCACCGCTCCGGCCATGCGGGCGGCATAGAGGGCGTGCACCGCCTCGGTGATCGCCTGGCTGTGCTTCTTGCGCTCTGCGGAAGTCGAAGGGGACTTCGCCATGGTCAGATACGACCCGAAAGAACCGCCAGCGAGGCGGTGTCGATGAACGTGGAGAACTCGACGATCTGGCCGTTCTCGAAGCGGATGAAATCCGCCATGTCGAAATCGGCAACCGAACCGGTCGCGGTGCAACGCAGGGTCAAATGGCGGCGCGTGACCGCGATGTCGAAATCGGCAATGACATCCACCACCAGCCCGTCGACATATTCATAGCGGTTGCACCATTGCCGCACCCCCTTGGCGATGGCGGCCCGCCCGCGAAAGGGCCCCGCCTCGGGGACCAGACGGCTGTCGGCCACCATCCGCATGAAACCGTCTTCGGCGAAACCGGCGGCGAACTGGTCCGCATCGCCGCTGCGGCCGGCCGCATAGACTTCCGCGAGCCGTTCCTTAAGGTAGGGCAATCCCGAGATCAGGCGCAGGCTCGGTTGCGACATGAATTTTCTGACCCCGCCTCTCGCCGGACAAGTCCTCGTAAGCCCCTTTGCGTGTCACGCCAAGGTATTTTGATACACGCTGCGACATGCCTGATGAGTGGAACATGAACCCCCATCCGATCGCAAGATTGCATCCGTAAAGTCACGCCCATCAAATGGGCGGATTGCCGCCCCTGTCGCCGCTCCCCGCCGCAGCCTCCTGACCCGGCCGGAGCTTAGGGATGGACGCTGCATCCGGCAAAGCATGTTGCCCGCGACCTTGCGACACGGGAGCCGATGCTGGTGATCCACGCGGCACCTCAGAGAAAAGGGCGGCCGACGCCGCCCTTTTCTGGAATTCCGCGGGTGTCACCAGGCTGGTGCATTCTCACCCGTCGGTCGGTCGCGCAGCGCGTCTCAGTTCTTCGTCTTGTCGACCAGGGCCTTCGCCTTGATCCAGGGCATCATGTCGCGCAGCTTGGCGCCGACATCCTCGATCGGGTGGGCGGCCATGCGGGCGCGGGTCGCCTTGAACGAGGTCTGGTTGACCTTGTTCTCCAGCATCCAGTCGCGGGTGAACTTGCCCGACTGGATGTCGGTGAGGACGCGCTTCATCTCGGCCTTGGTCTCGGCGGTGATGATGCGGGGACCGGTGACATATTCGCCGTACTCGGCGGTGTTGGAGATCGAGTAGTTCATGTTGGCGATGCCGCCCTCATAGATGAGATCGACGATCAGCTTCACCTCGTGGAGACACTCGAAATAGGCCATCTCCGGCGCATAGCCGGCTTCCACCAGCGTCTCGTAGCCGGCCTTGATCAGCTCGACCAGGCCGCCGCAGAGCACCACCTGCTCGCCGAAGAGATCGGTCTCGCACTCTTCCTTGAAGGTCGTCTCGATGATGCCGGCACGGCCGCCGCCATTGGCCGAGGCATAGGACAGGCCAAGGTCATGGGCATTGCCCGAGGCATCCTGATGGATGGCGATCAGGGTCGGCACGCCGCCGCCGCGCTGGTACTCCGAGCGCACCGTGTGGCCGGGGCCCTTCGGAGCGACCATCAGCACGTCGAGATCCTTGCGGGCCTCGATCAGGTTGAAATGGACGTTGAGGCCGTGGGCGAACATGATCGCGGCGCCCGGCTTCATGTTGCCATGGAGGTCGTCGCGGTAGATGTCGGCCTGCAGCTCGTCCGGGGTCAGCATCATCATGATGTCGCAGACCTTGGCGGCCTCGGAGGGCGTCATGACGGTGAAGCCGGCAGCCTCCGCCTTGGCGCGGGTGGCCGAACCCGCCTTCAGCGCGATGACCACGTCCTTCACACCGGAATCACGCAGGTTCAGCGCATGGGCATGGCCCTGGCTGCCATAGCCGACGATGCAGACCTTCTTCGACTTGATCAGGTTCAGATCGGCGTCGCGATCGTAATAGACACGCATGGGATGTTCCTTCCTTGGGACTTGGGTTGCGTGAGGGGTCAGGCGGCCGCCGGCTTTGGGTCCGTGCGGCCGTAGAGGGTGAGGAACTGGTCGGTCGCAGCCGCCGCGTCACGGGCGATCTCGGCCTTGCCGAGCTTCAGCCCGTCGCCGAGCAGCAGGCGGATCTGGACGTCGCGGCCGACCAGGCCGAAAAAGGTCCGGAACGCCGCTTCGGTGTCGTCGAAGGCGAGGAGGCCGGCGGCGCGCCCTTCCTCCAGCACGGGCTTCAGCCGGCCACCGATGGCGAAGCGCCCATTCTCGAGGACGATCTGTCCGAGATTGCTCTGCTGTGACGCGGCATGGGTGATCGCCACCCGGTTGAGCGCGATCGAGGTCGGGCTGGAAATGACCGACAGCCAGTTCGCGGCGAAATCCCTCAGGCTGTCCCTCAGGCTCGAGGCGTCCAGCCTCTGCCGGTCGTAGCGGCCGGCGCGTACCCGCGAGGCCTGCCACTGGACGGTGGCGGTCAGGAGGCCGTCGCGGTCACCGAACCACTTGTAGAGCGTTTCCTTCGAGCAGCTCGCCCGCCGCGCCACGGCCGTCATGGTGAGTTGGCCGCCCTTCTCCTGCATCAGCGCCAGCACCGCGTCGAGCACCGCCGCCTGACGGGCGGTCGGCTCGGCCGCGTCAGGGGCGGCCGTCTCGGGAGCGGAGGACTTGGTGGCGGAAAACTTGGTGGCGGAGACCATGGGAGGCGAGGTGAGGAAGCCGTACCGTACGTTACGGTTCGGTGGTCTAGCGCAGCGCGATCATCGACGCAAGTCGCCTCAGATCAATGCCTCAAGCCAGGGCGGCTCAGCGGGGCGGGGTCCGGCCATGAGGGGTCATTCGGCATCCTTCCAGCCTGGGCCGATGATTTCAAAGAGCTTGCGCGGACGGCTGACAGGAGTTCCGGTGAGATACGCCCTGCAAAGCGGAAGCCGCGCGATGCACGATGAAGGCTGCGAACCTGGTCGACCAGCACGGCACCTTCGATCTCGGGCTCATCAACCATGACGATCTTGGTTGGCCATGGCCTCGTGTTGCGCGTGATCGGCACACGACGACCAGATCGGACCGTCGGTTGTACTCGACATCGGATATGACCAGTGCGGGGCGGGCCCCAGCCTGTTCGCTGCCGTTGGTCGGATCGAAATCGACCCAGTAAACATCACCGGCGTGGATCAGCGGACGCCCGTCATCGCCTGTCATCGACGATCTCGTCTCCGCGATCCGGTCCCCAGTCGACGACTTCCGGCCGGCCGTCCGGACCGAGCCGGTCCATTTCCGCCACCATGTCGGCAAGGCTCATGGACGGATAGCGGGGCGCGATCGGCCGGCGGATGTTCAGCCCGCCCGGCACCGCAACAATCTCCAGGTCCTCGCCGGGTTTCAGGTCAATCGTCTCCGCCACGGAGCGCGGCACGCGGACGGCAATGCTGTTGCCCCATCGAGCCGATTTGGCGCGCACGGTCAGGCCTCCATCACCAGCCCCGGATATCCGACGTATATCCCAAGCGTGGCGAGGCGCAAACGCGGCCGCCGCCAATCCGGATAGGGTCAGGCCGTCAGCCGCCGCAGGCCTGGCGATAGAGCCGCACGGTCTCCGCCATGCCGTGGATCAGCGCATCGGCGGTCAGCGCATGGCCGATCGACACCTCGGCGATATCAGGCGCGGCGGCGATGAGCTTCGGCAGGTTGTCGAGGGTGAGGTCATGGCCGGCATTGACGCCGAGGCCCGCCGCGACCGCGGCCGCCGTCGTCGCCACCAGCTTGGCGAGCTCCGCCGCCTGGACCGCCGCATCGCCGGCATGGCCATAGGGCCCGGTATAGAGCTCGATGCGGTCGGTGCCCGTGGCCCTGGCGCCCGCCACCAGCGCCGGATCGGCGTCGAGGAAGATCGACACCCGCATGCCGCCCGCCTTCAGCCGGGCGATGGACTGTTTCAGGAGATCGGCGTCCCGGTGGACGTCCCAGCCGTGGTCGGAGGTCGCCTGCGCTGGATCGTCCGGCACCAGCGTCACCTGGTCGGGCTTCGCCGCCTCGCAGAGGGCGAGGAAGCGTTCGTCGGGATAGCCCTCGATGTTGAACTCGGCGGCCGGAAACTCCGCCCGCAGCAGGCCCGCGAGGTCGAAGACGTCGTGGCGGCGGATATGCCGCTCGTCGGGCCGCGGATGCACGGTGATGCCCGCCGCCCCCGCCTCCAGCGCGATGCGGGCGAGGCCCGTCACGCTCGGCCAGGGCAGGTTGCGCCGGTTGCGCAGCTGCGCGATGGCGTTGACGTTGACGGAGAGATGCGTCGGCATGGCTTCGGCCTCGGGCGGGCGAACTTAACGGACGCGCATTCAGCGTCCCTGCGCGCCATCCGGCAAGGCTGCTTCCTGCATGCCTTCCGCGCCGCGGCTCATGGCGGCGATGCCGGTGCGCGACACCTCGACCAGGCCGACCACGCCCATCAGGCGGATGAAGCGCTCGACCTCCTCCGTCGTCCCCGTCAGCTCGAAGACGAAGGAGTTGAGCGTGGCGTCCAGCGTCCGCGCGCCGAAGGCCCCGGCGAGGCGCAGCGCCTCGACGCGCGAGTCGCCCTTGCCGCGCACCTTGACGAGGCAGAGCTCGCGCTCCAGCGCCGAGCCCTGGACGGTCAGGTCCACCACCCGGTGGACGGGCACGAGGCGGTCGAGCTGGGTCTTGATCTGCTCGATCACCTTCTCCGTGCCGGTGGTGACGATGGTGATGCGCGAGACATGCTTCTCGTGCTCGGTCTCCGAGACCGTCAGGCTCTCGATATTGTAGCCGCGGCCGGAGAACATGCCGGCGATGCGGGCGAGAACCCCGGGCTCGTTGTCGACCAGCACGGCGAGCGTGTGGCGGCGCTCGGCATGGATGGCGTCGGAGAGGAAATAGGCGGACTGGGACTGGGTCATGGTGGTGGGTGTCGCAACAGGCTAGGCCAGCGAGACTGGCGTGGGAGTGGCAAGCCGCTGCGCGCGGCGCACGAGCGGGACGTCGAGGGTGACAAAGCGGCGCGCCGGCGCCGCCGTCGAGAGGTGAAGGGCGTCGGCAAAATCGAGGCCGGCGCGCAGGAGGTTCAGGGCCGTGTGGATCGCCTCGGGCATCGGGGTCTCCACCTCGGGAAGGCCGAGGAAGGCGGTGAGGCTGTCGGCGACGGCCTCACGGTCGAGCCCGTAGCGGTCGCGCAGGACCCACTCGGCCTCCAGTAGCACGGTCGTCGGAACCAGGATGGGACCTGACGACAGCACCTTGGCCGCGCGCTGGTACATGGCCTCGTCGTCGCGGATGACGATGCGGACGAGGATGTTGGCGTCGATCGCGTCCATGGTCAGGAGCCGCTTTCGTCATATTCGCGACCCCACCGGCGGCGCTTCGCGGCATCCACCGCCGGCTGCCACTCGCTCTCGGGGATAGCAGGGCCGGAGTACCAGCGCCGCCCCATGCCACCGACCGCCTCCAGCGACGTACGTGGGAACGGCTGCGCCGCCTCCATGACGATGCGGCGGCCTTCCATCGTCACCTTGAGCTTGGCGCCGGCCTCGATCCCGAGTTCGTCGCGGATGCTCTTGGGAATGATGACCTGCCCCTTGGTGGAAACGGTCGTGTCCATGGCTCCCTCCGGCCGGGCGGTAAGACGACGGTAAGATAACATCCCGCCGCCGTCTCCGCCAGGCCTCACACCAGCTGCTTGCCCTTGGCGTCGATGATGTCGCCGGTCTGGCCGGCGAAATCGGCGAGGATCATCTCGTTATGCGCCTTGCCCGAGGGGATCATCGGGAAGCAGTTCTCTTCCTTGGCCACCAGGCAGTCGAAGATTACCGGTCCGGGATAGTCGAGCATCTCCTTGATGGCGTCATCGAGCTTGGCCGGATCATCGCAGCGGATGCCCTTGGCGTGATAGGCCTCGGCGAGCTTCACGAAGTCCGGCAGCGCCGCCGAATAGCTCTCCGAATAGCGCCCGCCATGCAGCAGCTCCTGCCACTGGCGCACCATGCCCATATATTCGTTGTTGAGGATGAAGATCTTCACCGGCAGGCGATACTGCGCCGCCGTCGACATCTCCTGCATGTTCATCAGCACCGAGGCCTCGCCCGCCACGCAGATGACGAGGTCCTTGGGATGGGCGAGCTGCACGCCCACCGCCGCCGGCAGGCCATAGCCCATCGTGCCGAGGCCTCCGCTCGTCATCCAGCGGTTCGGGTCGTCGAAATGGAGATATTGCGCCGCCCACATCTGGTGCTGGCCGACCTCCGTGGTGATGAAGCGCTTGCGGTGCTTGGTCAGCGCCTCCAGCCGCTCCAGCGCATATTGCGGCTTGATGATCGTCTCGGAATTCGCATAGGCGAGCGACTTGCGCGCCCGCCAGCCCTCGATCTGCAGCCACCAGGCCTTGATCGCCGGCTTGTCGACCTGCCCCGCCACGTCCTTCCACAGCCGCACCATGTCCTCGAGCACATGGGCGCAGTCGCCGACAATGCCGATATCGACCTTGACGTTCTTGTTGATGGACGAGGGATCGATGTCGATATGGATCTTCTTCGACCCCGGCGAGAAGGCGTCGAGCCGCCCGGTGATGCGATCATCGAACCGCGCGCCGATATTCACCATGAGGTCGCAGCCATGCATGGCGAGATTGGCCTCGTAGGTGCCGTGCATGCCGAGCATGCCCAGCCATTGCGGGTCATGGGCCGGATAGGCGCCAAGCCCCATCAGCGTCGAGGTCACGGGATAGCCGGTGGCGCGGACGAGCTCGCGCAGCAGCTGCGAGGCCTGCGGCCCGGCATTGATGACGCCGCCGCCGGTGTAGAACACCGGGCGCTTGGCCTTGGCGATCATCTCCACCGCCGCCTTGATCTTGGCGAGGTCGCCCTTGATCTGGGGACGATAGGTCTTGTGCTGGTTGTCGCGCGGCTTCTCGTATTTGCCGCTCTTGAACTGGATGTCCTTGGGGATGTCGATGACGACCGGCCCCGGACGGCCGTTCTGCGCCACATAGAAGGCCTCGTGCAGGATGCGCGGCAGGTCCTCGATGTTCTTCACCAGGTAGTTGTGCTTGGTGCAGTGGCGGGTGATGCCGACCGTATCGGCCTCCTGGAACGCGTCCGAGCCGATCAGATGGGTCGGCACCTGGCCGGTGAAACAGACGAGCGGGATCGAATCCATCAGCGCGTCGGTGAGGCCGGTGACCGCATTGGTCGCGCCGGGGCCGGAGGTGACCAGCACCACGCCGACCTTGCCGGAGGAGCGGGCATAGCCTTCCGCCGCATGGACCGCGCCCTGTTCGTGGCGGACGAGCACATGCTTGACGCTGTCCTGCTGGAAGAGCGCGTCATAGATCGGCAGCACGGCGCCGCCGGGATAGCCGAAGATCGTGGAGACGCCCTGGTCGATCAGGGTCTGCACCACCATTTCGGCGCCGGTCATCTCGCGGGACATGGGTCGGTTTCCTTGTGGCATCGTCTTGGTCTGGTGTTGCAGCGAGGCGATAGGCGGAGAGGTCGTTCAGGGCAACAAAAAAGGCCCCGTGAGGGACCTTGTGTTGAGCGCCACCGTTCGGCCGCCGTGTGATGTCTCACACGTCCGTCGATGGCGCCCCGGATACAATAAGGATGAAACGCACGGCGTGCGGCTCCGATTGGTGAGGGTCGGGACCATAGGGGAGGGGGGAGGCGGGTGTCAAGCGGTTGGGGGGCGGATGCGCCAGTAGCCCGGTGCTTACCTCATCCTCCAGGTGCGTTCTCATGCTCAGGCGCAGATTGCATAGCCGACGGCAAAGGTGCCGCGCCTTCTAACGTTTCGCGCAACGCTTGTGCAAAACAGGTCATCATTCGAATATCAGTTTCGATCTGTTGCGGTCCGTTAGATTTTTGCGCACTCAACGCATGTGCAATATCATTTCGTCTTTCGAAAAAATCATTGAAACTAGAGAAAAATTTCTTTCCAAGGTTAGAATTGTCATCTTCGCCGTAGAAAGAACGCATAATCGGCTTTTCGTAGCACAAACGGCAGACATTCCCAAGGCCAGATACATTAAATAACTCATTTAATTGATCGGGACGCATATTTCTTTCGTTGTGAATAAGCTCACGATAGATGTCTTTGCTAAGGTCGCCCCTGCAAAAATCATAGACGATCGAAAAGCGGCTTTGAGCAGAGCCAAACGCGTCGCTTAAGCCATTCTCAGATTTATCGAATTTTATGCGGCCTAGACCATCCATCGTCCGCTTCCAGGCGGTCGCGGTCATTTTCTTCGGCAAGTTATCAACCGAGGATGCACTGAGAACTACTGCGCGTGCAAATTCGCGCGCCATCTCCCTTACAAACTCCTCGAAGGTTGCGGCTAGAAGCAAAGTAGAAGAATTTGCCGCCGCAATTCGCGCCTTGATTGGATGACTGGACGCGCCAAATGTGCCGACCAAAGCCGCGATTGCCCCAAGATCATCGAGGAAATCGTCCGTAATTGCCTCAAAAACTGTTGTCATTGCTGTCACGCGCCAGAGAGTATCGACCGTAGCAGGCTAATGCGATCCTTGACCGCCTGCGCGGTGTTGCCCTGACCAGTAAGGACGGCAAGGAGCTGCGGGTCCGATACGGATTGATGCATGCGAAGTCGAACATTCGCACTGTCAGCCAGTATCAGATCGCGTCGATCCCACAGCTGATCAATTGCTACCATGGAGGCATCATAAATTGCCGCAGATATCCGCTCGCGCCCCTTTTCGTCAGGAGGCAGCAAGAACGGCTTTCCATCAAAGAGTCTATATAGGAAAGAAAATCTATCGACGAATTCACTTTTGAGCGCATCTGCCTCAACATTGCTTATCTTCAGCTCCATTGCGCGATCAAGCATTGACTTCATGGAACCGCGAATGTTTAGGTCGTTCTTTAACGCAAAATATCGCAATACAAGTTGGCAATCGCCCATGCTTGAATAAAGAAGATTCTTCTGGCGCTCAGGATTCTCATAATAATCATTTGGATCCGCTTCAATATAAGGCGGTATGTCAAAAACCTCAGTAAAAAGATCATATCGAGTAAGTTCGATAATAATGCGATTGAAGGGGCCTGGGTTTAGGGCGTTTCGGATTTCTTGGGGATTCAGCTTCGTCCCACCCGTATTCAGGCGATCAAAGATAAAACGCCTGATATCAGTCATCGTGAGGCGATTCTGTGTGTTCTCGGCCTCGCTTTCCAAGAGCAAAACGATAGCGGATAGGCTCGACCTATCGAGAGCCCGCTTGATCCTGGGTGGGCAGCGCGAATAGCGAATGCCGTTCAGGGGTTTTAGGACGGTCAGCGACGAAAGAGAAAAATCGCCAGCAATAAATTCCTTGACTGCATTAAGGCGCTGCTGCCCGTCCATTACCTCGTATCTGGCGGCATCTGTTTCGTATAGAAAAACAGGGGGCACTGGTATATTAAGTAATAATGACTCAATCAGTTTAGATTTCTGAGGGGTCGACCAGCGGAGGCGGCGTTGATACTCAGGCCGAAGGTTAAGAACCTCGCCGTTTTCAATGAGATCGCGAATCTGCGGAAGAAAGAAATTGTTCGTCTGGTAGACAATACGAAATGCGTGTTTGGCAAAAAACTCGTCCGGATCAACGGGCCGTTCTTCAGGAACGATTCCATCTGCTTCTTCCTCATAGCCGTCGATTACGACTTCTTTAATCATCTAGATCGGCCCTTAAACGAGAGGTTGTATGATAGCGCTATGGGTTCAATTAGTCGAGGCAAGCCGTCGTGCCTTCCACGTCGAGAACTCACCGCAACCGCCCCTCCGCATCCCACGCCACCACCCTCTGCGTCTCCCCGCCCCACTGCCACAGCACCAGATTCCGCATCCCCTCCGTCGCCCCTGTGGCAAAGCTCGGCACCACCACCCCGGCGGCCCCGGCCGCGACGAGCCGCTTCGTCAGCGTCCATGTGGGCGGTGTCCGCCCCTCGGCCCGCTCTCAGACCTATCGCCACCTCTCCGCGTCATGCCCGCCCTTGTGGCGGGCATCCACGACTTGACCACCGCAGCTTGAAGAGAAGTCGTGGATGCCAGGGCCAAGCCCGGGCATGTCAATCGGCGTCCAAAGTTGACCCCTTTTCGGCGTCCAAAGTTGACCCCCTTGCAGTCCGGCAGCGGACGCCCCGACGCAGCTGGTCGGGATTGCGCAGTCGGGGCGACCGCGGTTT
>NZ_JALHMP010000012.1 GCF_022843985.1 Phreatobacter sp.
CGCCGCCGCATCGCCCTGGTCGCAGCGGCGCAGCGCCAGCTGCCGGCCGCCGTCGCCGCGCGGCGCATGCCGCATCGCGTCGCCAGCCGCACCCGTCCCCTGCGCCACCGCACCTTCACCGGTTTCCAACTGGAGATGCGGCGGGAGAACGGGCCGGACCGCAGCGCCCATGCCGCCGTTCTCGGGCGGCAGACCGGGCCCACGGTCAAGGTCGTCATCGTGATCGGCGACAAGGCCGGCCCGGTCGCGGATGCGGTGAGGATGGTCGCCGACGCCAATCTGTGAGGTCGGTGCCGCCGATTCCGTCATTGATTGCGGCGGCGCGGCGGTCTAGACGGACCCCATTCCCGCCCACGCCTCGAAGGAGCGCCCGATGAAGGCCCGCGTCACCGTCACGCTGAAGACCGGCGTCCTCGACCCGCAGGGCAAGGCGATCGAAGGGGCGCTGAAGAGCCTCGGCATCGACGGCATCGGGTCGGTCCGCCAGGGCAAGGTTTTCGATCTGGAGATCGGCGACATGGACAAGGTGGCGGCTGAGGCGGCGGTCAAGGCGGCCTGCGAGAAGCTGCTGGCCAATACGGTGGTCGAGAACTACCGCATCGAACTGGTCTGATGGGAGCACAGCCGATGAAGGCCGCCGTCCTCGTCTTTCCAGGATCCAACCGCGAGCGCGACATCGCCTATGCGCTCGAACTGACCTCCGGCGTGAAGCCGGCCCTCGTCTGGCACGCCGACAGCGAATTGCCCGCCGGCACGGATCTCGTGGTGCTGCCGGGCGGCTTCTCCTACGGCGACTATCTGCGCTGTGGCGCCATCGCCGCCCGCGCCACGATCATGGACGCGGTGCGCCGGCATGCCGCGCGCGGCGGCCTGGTGCTCGGCGTCTGCAACGGCTTCCAGATCCTCTGTGAAGCGGGCCTGCTGCCGGGCGTGCTGATGCGCAATGCGCAGCTGAAGTTCATCGCCCGCAACGTCCACCTGAAGGTCGAGCGTTCCGACACGCCCTTCACCCGCCGCTACAATGCGGGGGCGGTGATCGAGGTGCCGGTGGCCCATGGCGAGGGCAATTTCATCGCCGATGCCGAGACGCTGAAGCGGATCGAGGACGAGGGCCGGGTCCTGTTCCGCTATTGCGACGCCAGTGGCGCGGTGACGCCCGCAGCCAACATCAATGGTGCGACCAACGCCATTGCCGGGATCGTTTCGGAGAACCGCCGGGTGCTCGGCATGATGCCTCACCCTGAGAACCACGTGGACCCAGCGATCGGCCCCACTGACGGACGCGGCCTGTTCGAGAGCCTCGCCGAGGCGCTGCAGACGGCGTGAGGGTTGGTCCCGGCGCCGCCTTTTGAGCTGCAAAACGGTCAGTGTGTCCTTCGAGGCTCGCCACCGGCCGATGCTGCGCATCGCCGGTGCTCGCACCTCAGGATGAGGAGGGTGGTAGGCTGCATCGACGTCGGATAAGGCCAGGCAGGGTACGGACTGTGAGCCGAAGGGCAAGACACCACCCTCCTCATCCCGAGGTGCGTGCCTGAAAGGCAAGCCTCGAAGGACGCACCTCGATCGTGAAGGGCAACCGACCTGCAGGGTAGCGGCGGCCGAGTTCGACCGCCGGCCACCCCCGAGCGGGCTCACGCCGACAGGCGCATGCGCTTGATCATGCTGGTGATGGCCTTGAAGGCATCGCCGATGCCACCCGAGCTGGTCACGTTGAAGTACATGGACGGGTCCGTGGCGCAGGCGCGCAGCAGGTTCTGGTTGCCATTGATGACGCGCACGGTGAACAGCGTGATCCCCGCGGCCTTAACGGCGTTGCAGGCGAGGGTCGTGCGCGGGTCCATCACCGGGGCGGCCATGGTGTTGCTGAAGGGGACGTAGCGGCTCTCGGTGTTGTCGCCGTCGGTCAGCAGGATCATGTAGCGCAGCACGTCGGGCGAGGATCCCGTTTCGGTGAAGGGCAGGCCGGAGGACATGACGGCGAGGCCCATCTGCATGCCGATGGTGATGTTGGTGGTGCCGACCGGGTTCATGGCGTTGATGGTGGCGCGCAGGGCGGAGAAATTCGTCGTCAGCGGCTGGACCGTCGCCAGCCCGCTATTGGCGCATCTGACGCCGCGATAGCGCGTGTCGCTGGTGGTCGGGGCGGTGTCGACGATGTCATGGGGCTGGTTGCGGTCGGTCAGGCAGCCGGTCCAGGCGGCCTGCGTCGTCACGATGGCGGGCGGCAGGCCGGCGCCGTCGAAGCGCATCCAGGCCTCGTTGCGGAATGTCGTCGGGATGCGGACCTGGTTGACGAAGGGCACCACGGCGATCTTGACCTGATCGGCCGAGACGCGCGCCGCCTCGAGCTCATTGATGAGGTCTATCGCCGCGGTCTTCAGCGCCGCCATCTTGCCGCTTCCGGCCATGGAGCCGGTATTGTCGAGCACCAGGGCGATCTCGATTTTCGGCTCGTTCCAGGAGGTCTGCGACACGACGGACAGCGGCATGGAGGAGACGCCCATCGTCGCGGCGATGGTGGTCTGCAGCGAGCCGGAAATGGCGAGGCGGATGGTGTTGCCATCGCGGGTGACGCCCAAAGTGCCGAGGCTGAGATCGGCCGGCGGGGTGAAATTGCCGGCGAAGGCCCTGTTGGCGGCCTCCTGGAGCCCGGCGGCCGAAAGGCTGCGGGAATCCTTTGCAACCGCCAGAGAGGCGGAATCGAGCGCCGCCTGGATCTGCACCTGCATGCGCGAGACGCGGGTATAGTCGACCGCGGCGCCGACCATGCCGAAGATCGGCAGGGCCGCGATGCTGAAGATCAGCGCCACATTGGCGCGGGTGTCGGACCTGAATCGGGACAGTTTCGCCTGCATCTGTGTCGCTCCCGGACAAACGCCCCGTCCGGCGTCGTCCTCCGGGCATCACAGATCAAATCCCGTGCCTTCCGAGGCGTCCCACATCGGAAAGTGCGCTTCGCCGTTGCGAAACGGGGGCGCGGCAGTTAAGTGCATCGCTTGCGAGACGGGCCCCCGGGACGGACGACGGCATGATCCCCAACGAACCGAAGATCACTCCCGAACTGGTCGCCAGCCATGGCCTCAAGCCGGACGAGTACCAGCGGATTCTCGCGCTGATCGGCCGCGAGCCGACCTTCACCGAGCTCGGCATCTTCTCGGCCATGTGGAACGAGCACTGCTCCTACAAGTCGAGCCGCCTGCACCTGAAGACCCTGCCAACCAAGGCGCCCTGGGTGATCCAGGGGCCGGGCGAGAATGCCGGCGTCATCGATATCGGCGACGGGCTCGCCGCGGTATTCAAGATGGAGAGTCACAACCACCCGAGCTATATCGAGCCCTATCAGGGCGCGGCGACCGGGGTCGGCGGCATCCTGCGGGACGTCTTCACCATGGGCGCCCGGCCGATCGCGGCGCTGAACGCGCTGCGCTTCGGCGACCCGGCCCATCCCAAGACCCGCCACCTCGTGGCCGGCGTCGTCGCCGGCGTCGGCGGCTATGGCAATTCCTTCGGCGTGCCCACCGTCGGTGGGCTGGTCGGTTTCCACACGCGCTATGACGGCAATTGCCTGGTCAATGCCATGGCGGTGGGCCTCGCCCGCACCGACGGCATCTTCTACGCCAAGGCGACCGGCATCGGCATGCCCATCGTCTATCTCGGCTCGAAGACCGGCCGCGACGGCATCCACGGCGCCACCATGGCCTCGGCGGAGTTCGGGGAGGGCGCCGAGGAGAAGCGTCCGACCGTGCAGGTCGGCGATCCCTTCGCCGAGAAGCTGCTGCTCGAGGCCTGCCTCGAGATCATGGAGAAGGACTGCGTCATCGCCATCCAGGACATGGGCGCGGCGGGCCTGACCTGCTCGGCGGTGGAGATGGGCGCCAAGGGCGATCTCGGAGTCGAGCTGCATCTCGAGAACGTGCCGACCCGCGAACCCGGCATGACCGCCTACGAAATGATGCTGTCGGAGAGCCAGGAGCGCATGCTCATGGTGCTGAAGCCGGAGAAGGAAGAGGAGGCCAAGGCCATCTTTCGCAAGTGGGGCCTCGACTTCGCGGTGATCGGCCACACGACGGACACGCTGCGCTTCGTCATCAAGCACCATGGTGTGGTGATGGCCGACCTGCCGATCAAGGAACTCGGCGACGAGGCGCCCCTCTATGACCGCCCGCATGTGGCGAGCCCGGCCCTGCCGGTGATCGCCGCCGGGAGCGTCGCCGCCCCGCTGTCGAACCGCGATGCGCTGCTGAAGCTGGTGGCGACCCCCGAGCTCGGTTCCAAGCGCTGGGTCTACGAGCAATATGACTCGATCATCCTCGGCAATACCGTTCAGCGGCCGGGGGGCGATGCCGCCGTCATCCGCGTCGAGCACGGGCCCAAGGGCCTGGCCATGACTTGCGACGTGACGCCCCGCTATTGCGAGGCCGATCCGGTCGAGGGTGGCAAGCAGGCCGTGGCCGAGGTCTACCGCAACCTGTCGGCGGTCGGCGCGCGGCCGCTGGCCATCACCGACAACCTCAATTTCGGCAATCCGGAGCGGCCGGAGATCATGGGCCAGCTCGTCGGCTGCATCCGCGGCATCGGCGAGGCCTGCCGCGCCCTCGACTTCCCCGTCGTCTCCGGCAATGTCTCGCTCTACAACGAGACCCAGGGTCGGGCGATCCTGCCGACGCCGACCATCGGCGGCGTGGGCGTGCTCGACGACTTCCAGGCCAGCGTCGCGATCGCGCCGAAACAGGCGGGCGAGCAGGTCTTCCTGGTCGGTGCCACGCAGGGCTGGCTCGGCCAGTCGGTCTATCTGCGCGACATCTGCGGCCGGGAGGAGGGCGCCCCGCCGCCGGTCGATCTCACCGCCGAGCGCCGCCACGGCGAATTCGTCCGGGCGCTGATCGGCGAGGGCCTCGCCAGCGCCTGCCACGATGTCTCCGACGGTGGCCTCGCCGTGGCCCTGGCCGAGATGGCGATCAGCTCCGGCATGGGCCTCATCGTCGACAGCCTGGCGCACGACCTGCCGGCCCATGCCTTCTGGTTCGGCGAGGATCAGGCGCGCTATGTGCTCACCGTGCGGGCCGATGATGTCGAGACGCTGGCGACACGCGCTGCCGGGGCCGGCGTCGAACTGACGCGGCTCGGCGTCACGGGCGGGGCCGCGTTGACCCTGCCGGGCGAAGAATCCATATTGGTGAAGGACTTGAAGGATGCCTTCGAGTCGTGGCTCCCCGCCTATATGGCGCGGGCGGCCTGAACCGGAGGTCCCATCCCATGCCGATGGCTGCTGCCGATATCGAGCGGATGATCAAGGAAGCACTCCCCGATGCGCGGGTCGAGATCAAGGACCTGGCCGGCGACGGCGACCATTATGCCGCCACCGTCGTGTCGGAGGCTTTTCGCGGCAAGTCCCGTGTGCAACAACACCAGCTGGTCTATGCCGCCCTCAAGGGCAAGATGGGCGGCACCCTCCATGCGCTGGCGCTCACCACCAGCGCGCCCACCTGACGTCTTGAGCGGCGCTTGGCGCCGCGAGCGAGAGAACCGATGACCACAGCTCACGACAAGATCGATGCCGAGGTGAAGAACAACGACGTGGTGCTCTTCATGAAGGGCACGGCGCAGTTCCCAATGTGCGGCTTTTCCGGCCAGGTCGTCCAGATCCTGGACTATCTCGGAGTTCCCTTCAAAGGCATCAACGTGCTCGATGCCGACGATGTCCGTCAGGGTATCAAGGACTATTCCAACTGGCCGACCATCCCGCAGCTCTACGTCAAGGGCGAGTTCGTCGGTGGCTGCGACATCACCCGCGAGATGTTCCAGTCGGGCGAGCTTGCCGAGCTTCTGAAGTCCAACGGGATTGCTGTCCGCGAGACGACGGCCTGAGCCCCGCGCCCTGCGGACGGCTGAATCGCCTCCCGCAAGGTCACCTTGCCCGGAAGTTGCCATGATCGGCTGCGAGAGGGTTGGTCAGCGGAGGCGACGCGGTCGACCTCCCACTCCGCCGCGCGGCCTCCTTGTCGCGCTGTCCAGGCCGAGACCGGCCAGCCCATGACCGCCAGGCGCGGTCGCAAGCCCGGGACCCCGTCGCCGCATATGACTTTCGCCTCCCCAAACCCTTCCGGTGTCGGACATCGCCTGCGCGCGGGCCAGGTCCTTCTCGGACGACCCGTCGTCCTCGCCGCCTTCGGCCTTCTGGTCGTTGCAGCCCCGGCGGCCCTGGCCCAGCAGGGCATGGGCTTCCAGGCCGGGACAATGCAGGTCGGCGGCGGCGGCCAGCCCCTGAACCTGCTCTCCCCGACCTTCATCGTGCCTGCTCCGCGCAGTGCCGCGCCGCGTGGCGGCCCGATCGCCGGTGCCGTCCCGGCGCCGGTACCGGCCGTCGTGATGACCGCGCCGCTGCCGCTGCCACGTCCCGACGGCGCCCCGCGCCCTGTCATCACCCAGGCCAGCGCGCCGGCCGCCGTCGCAGCCTCCCTGGCGCCGGCCGTAGCCCAGACCGCCGCCCCGGACGCCGCGCCCGTGGCGCCGCCGCTGCTGCGCCCGTCGATGGACGACTGGCCGCAGGACGAGGATCGCGGCCGCATCATCATTCCGGGCGCCTATCAGCGCCCCCAGCCGCAGCCTTCCACCGCCATCGAGGCGATCGCCGCGGTGGCGCCCCAGCAGGCGCCGGCGGCCCTGCCGGCCCGTGCCGTCGCCTTCCATGCGCCGGTGCCGATGGTGCGACCCGGCGCCACCACCGTCGTCCCGGTCTCGACCGGGCCTGCGGCGGTCACCGTCCCGACCCTCGCCGCCGCCTCCTCCACGCCGGTGACGCTCTCGGGCCAGGGCACCGCGACCACGATGGTCGTGCCGTCGGGCCCGGCCGGCAGCCTTCCCGGGGCGCAGCAGGCGATCATTGTCACGCCAACCCCGGCCCGCGGACCGGTCCTCGCGGCCCTGCCGCCGGATGGCGGGGCCCGCGACTGGCCGCGCTACGTGCCGGGCGCCCGCGGGACGGACCGCAATCTCGGCATTGCCGGCGAGCGCGTCATGCCCGATCCCGGGGTGCCGCTGGCCTGCTTGCCGGCTCCCATTCGCCGCGCCCTCAACGATGTCGCCCTGCGCTTCGGGCCTGTCCTGGTGCGTTCGACCCATCGCGGCAGCCGGGCCTTCGTCCGCACCGATGCCTGGCGTGGCTCCTATCATCGCGACTGCCGCGCCGCCGATTTCCGCGTCTCAGGCAATCCGGCGGCGGTTCTCGCCTTCCTGCGCGCCCGCCACGAGCTCGGCGGCGTGAAGCGCTACCGTAACGGCCTGTTCCATATCGACAACGGCCCGCGCCGCTCCTGGTGACGGGCCGCGACCGTCCGAACCATTCGGGTCCGTGATCGGCTCATCATCAGCCTGAATTTGCGGCCGGTCCGGATTTCGGCCAGCTTCCTTCGCGCATTTGCAAGGAGGAACGGATGCTGCTCGTCGGAATGCTGGACAGTCCCTATGTGCGTCGCGCCGCCATCGCCGGCACGGTGCTCGGGATCCCCTTCGAACACCAGTCGGTGTCGGTGTTCCGCCACATGGACCGCTTCCGGGCGATCAATCCGCTGATCAAGGCGCCGTCGCTGGTGGCTGATGACGGAACGGTGCTGATGGAATCCCAGCTCATTATCCAGCACATGGAGGATGTCGCCGGCCGCAGCCTGAGGCCGGCCGATCCGGCGGCGCGGCTCGCCGACCTGCGCGCCACCGCCCTCGCCATCGTCACCTGCGAGAAGGCCATCGCCATCGAATATGAGCGCAAGCGCCCGGAGGCGATCCGCCATGCGCCCTGGCTGGAGCGCGTTGTTGAACAATTGCAGGAGGCGCTGGCCGCCCTCGACATGATCGCGGGCGCGCGCTGGCAGCGCCTGCCGGAGCCCTGGACCCATGGCGCCATCGGCGCGGCGGTGGCCTGGGGCTTCATCCGCTTCACCATCCCCGACGCCGTGGCAGAGGACGCCTTCCCGGCGCTGGCCGCCCATGCCGCCCGCTGCGAGGCGACGGAGGTCTTCCGGCACTGGCCGATCGACCGCGAGAGCCCGTGAGGGGATTGAACGGAACGGGTTTGTAGCTTATTAGCTACATCGTGGTCCAGATTCGACAAACGGCCATCTTTGCGAGCTGGTTCCGTTCGCTGCGGGACCAGACCGTGCGTGCCCGGATCATGGTTCGAATCGACAGACTTGCCCTGGGCAATCCCGGTGACGTGGCGCCAGTCGGGGAGGGTGTGTCTGAACTCCGGGTCCATGTCGGGCCGGGTTACCGGATTTATTTCACCAGGCGTGGCGAGGAGATCGTCATGCTGCTGTGTGGTGGCGACAAGAGCAGCCAGGCCAAGGATATCGAGGCGGCCCGGCGTCTGGCGCAGGAGGAGCGGAAGGCATGACCGTCGAGACCCGTCCCTGGGACACGTCCGAGCACCTCGACACGCCAGAGGCGATCGCTGCCTATCTGGAAGCCGTATTGGAGGAACATGATCCCTCCCTCTTCACCCACGCCCTGGGGCAGGTGGCGCGCGCCCGCGGCATGAGCCAGATCGCCGCCGATGCGGGCCTGTCAAGGGAAGCTCTCTATCGCGCCCTCAGCCGTGATGGCGATCCGCGCCTCAGCACGCTGTCGGCGGTCATGAAGGCACTCGGGGTGAGGCTGACTGTCGAGCCTGCCGGATAGGGCCGGTGCCACCGCTGCAGCGCTGCCACCGACCCATCGACCGATCGGTTTTGCTACGATGCCCCAACGCAAAAGGCCGCCCGGAGGCGGCCTTTCCGTTCCTGCCAGGGCAGGGAAAAATCAGCGCGAATAGAACTCGACGACCAGCGAGGGTTCCATCTGCGTGGCGTAGGGGACCTCGGAGAGGGTCGGCACGCGCGACAGCTTGGCGGTGCCCTTGCCGTGGTCGACGTCGAGATAATCCGGCACGTCGCGCTCGCCCGACTGGACGGCTTCCATGAACAGGATCATCTGGCGCGAGGTGTCCTTCACCTCGACCACGTCACCGACCTTCACCTTGTAGGAGGGGATGTTGACGCGGCGACCATTGACCTTGACGTGGCCGTGGTTGACGAACTGGCGGGCGGCGAAGACGGTCGGGACGAACTTGGCGCGATAGACCACCGCGTCGAGGCGGCGCTCGAGCAGGCCGATCAGGTTCTCGCCGGTGTCGCCCTTGACGCGCACGGCCTCGGTATAGGTGGCGCGGAACTGCTTCTCGGAAATGTTGCCGTAATAGCCCTTGAGCTTCTGCTTCGCCTTCAGCTGGGTGCCGAAGTCGGAGACCTTGCTCTTGCGGCGCTGGCCGTGCTGGCCGGGGCCGTATTCGCGGCGGTTGACCGGGCTCTTCGGGCGACCCCAGATATTCTCGCCCATGCGGCGATCGATCTTGTATTTGGCAGCGTGACGCTTCGACATCGCGTGTCCCTTATTCGTTTGCGTTCGATAGGAGACGCGCCCTCCTCTTGTCCGGCCGGTCAGAAGAAATGCCAGGGCATTTCCCGACCGGATCCCATCTCGAATTTCCGCGCCTCGAGAGGCAAAAATCCGAGAGTCATGCCAAAGGCGAAATGCACTGGCATTTCGATGCCTTTGGCACCCGAAGACACGACAGATCGACCATGAAGGTTGATCGCGGGTGCGCAAACCTGCCGCATCGCCGTGAAGCGATCCGTCAGGAAGCGGGGTCCATACCCGCGACGCCGCGCGATGTCAATGAAGCGGCAGGGGCTCGACCCGGGTTTCGGCCAGGCCGAAGCGCTGGAAGACCGCGGACAGGCTCGCCAGCGCCGCGCCGCCGGTGAGGAGGGCAGTGGCCATGGCAGGCGCGGCGGCGACCGGACCTGCCGGCCCGAGGATCTGCGTCAGGCGACGGGCGATGGCGGGGGCGGGATCGATCCACTCCACCGGCCAGGGCGCCAGTGCCCGGAAGGTGTCGACCAGCAGCGGATAGTGGGTGCAGGCCAGCGCGACGGCATCGGTGCGGCGATGGCCCTCGGCGACGAAACAGGGGGCGATCTCGGCGGCGATGGCGGCGTGGTCGGCCGGCTCGCCGCGCATCGTCGCCTCGGCGAGGCCGGCGAGACGCGGCGAGCCCACAAGCGTGACGGCGCAGCCCGCGCCATAGGTGGCGACGAGCGCCTTCGTATAGTCGCGGGCGACCGTGCCGGGGGTGGCGAGGATGCTGACCATGCGGCTGGCCGAGCCCTCGCAGGCGGGCTTGATGGCCGGGACCGTGCCGACGAAGGGCAGGGCGAAGCGGGCCCGCAGATGCGGCAGGACCAGCGTCGAGGCGGTGTTGCAGGCGATGACCACGCAGTCGGGGGCATGGGCGGCGATCAGCCGCTCCATCACCGCCAGGACGCGGGCGACGAGATGATCCTCGCCAAGGGCGCCGTAGGGAAAGGCGGCATCATCGGCACAATAGACAAAACGCGCATCGGGGCGTGCCCGCGCCAGTTCACGGTGGACGGTGAGGCCACCGAGCCCGGAATCGAAGACAAGGATGGTCGGCGGGCGGCCGGCGAGATCAACGCTGGGGGTTGGACTGAGTTTCATGCCGGCCAGGGGATCGAAGGCGATACGCATCACGCACCTTCATGCAGCTTTGGCTGTGAGAATGGGCGGAATTCTGGCGGCAAAGCGTTAAGGTTTAGCAAGCGTTCGGGGTTTTGCCGGCAACAACGCTGATGCGCGCGGCGGCGGCGTTGACGCCTCCGGCCATCGCGTCCATTCAATCGACAACCTTGAGGGGAGGACCAGCATGCACCAGACACCGAAGCCCTATGAGCTCGCCAAGCGCCTGCGCGCCGGCGAAAGCCTGTTCACCGCCTGGATGAGCATTCCCGAGCCGCTGATCGCCGATCACGTGGCGCGCGAGGGCTTCGACGCCGTCACCTTCGACATGCAGCACTCCTCCATCGACCTGCTGTCGGCGATGCGCGGCATCTCGGCGGTCAACCATGCCGGCAAGCCGGCCGGCGTGCGCATCGCCCTCGATGCCTTCGGCGACGGGGCCCGTCTCCTCGATGTCGGTGCCGAGATCATCATCGCGCCGATGATCAATTCGGTTGCCGATGCCAAGAAATTCGCCTCGGCGGTGAAATACCCGCCGCTCGGCGACCGTTCCTGGGGCGGCAACCGGTTCCAGCAGCTCACCGGCATGAACCCGCAGGACTATCTGCGTCAGGCCAATGAGATGACCGTCACCCTCGCGATGATCGAGACGACGGCCGCTCTCGCCGCTGTCGACGACATCCTCGCCGTGCCGGGCATCGACGGCGTCTTCGCCGGTCCCTCGGACCTCTCCATTACCCTGCTCAAGGGCGAGAAGCTCGACCCGAACCATCAGGTGGTGCGGGACGCCTTCGCCAAGATCATGGCGGCGGCGAAGAAGGCCGGCAAGCTCACAGGTTGCTATGCACCGAGCCCGGAGCGGGCCAGGGAACTCGCCGCCGAGGGCTGGGGCTTCATTACCCTGATCAACGACAGCCTGATGCTGCGCGGCGGGGCGCAAAATGCGCTGAAGGTCGTGCGCGGCTGACATTGGAGGACGCGCCGAGGCCGGCGATTGACCGGCCTCAATGCGCGGCGGACCGGAATCTGTGAGGAGACACCATCCCCCGGTATCCTGGGTGGAGTGACTCCATGCGCAATCTCTTCGTTCTCATGTTCATGCTGGCCGCGACCGTCTTCGCTGGCGCCTTCATGGTTGTCGTGGTGGCCACCCCATCGCTCTATGACCAGGGCATGGTGTTGATCCCGGTGGCGGCGGGGCTCGGCGTCGTCCTCGCCATTCCCGTCGCCTGGTTCGTGGCCCGCGCCATCAGCCAGGCCTCGAAGCCGATCTGAGGGCTCAGTCCAGCGTCCTGAGGAAGCCGGCGAAACGCATCAGCCCCTCCGGCCAGGGACCATGGCCCGAAGCGGTGTTGATATGGCCTGCATCGCCGGCATCGGACAGCGCTGCCCCCCAAGCATAGCCGAAGTCCTCGGCGCGCTCATAGGCGCAGTGCGGGTCGGTGCGGCTCGCCACCAGCACCGAGGGGAAGGGCAGGGGATCGCGCGGGATCGGCGCGAAATGGCGTTCGACCTCGGGGATGTCAGCATGATCCTCGACGTCCGGCAGCCCGACCAGGAATGCGCCGCGCACCACACCCTCGGGAAAGAGCGGCGCGGCATGGGCGATGGTCACCACCCCCAGCGAATGGCCAACGAGGATCACCGGGCGCGAGCAGGAGGCGACGGCGGTCGCCAGATTGTCGATCCAGCGGTCCTTTTCCGGCTTGTGCCAGTCGCCGAGATGGACTCGGCGCGCCGTCGGGAGCTTCGCCTCCCAGCGGGACTGCCAGTGGTCGTCGCCGGAGTTCGTGGAGCCAGGGACGATGAGGATGTCGGCGTCGGCGGTGCGCATGGGTCAGAGAACTTCCACGGATTCGACGCCGGCCGACCGGCGCAGCTTGACGTCGAGGGTTGCGAGCGGGATGCCGCGCCGCATGGCGAGCTCCAGGTAGCAGGCATCATAGACTGACAGATGGTGTTTCCCGGCCAGGGCAGCCACCGCTCCCCAAGGCGCTGCAGCACCCTGATGATCGACCGTGACCTCGACCCTGGCGAACTCGCTCAGGAGAAATGTGAGGGCATCGCGATCGAACCGGCCGCGGCGCTGGGCTTGCAAAGCGCCGTTGATCACTTCCATGCGCCAAATGACCGGGACGACCGCCCCCGTCGTCAGCGCCTCGCCGACCAAGGCCGCCGCTCCCGAGACCATCTCGTCAGGCAGGAAGGCCGCGAGTGCGTAGGAGGCGTCGAGCACGAGCGGCATGTCACCGCCGGCCTTCGTCGCGCCAGGCGAGGATATCCTCGACCGTCACCTGCCCACCTTTGACCACGCCGGGCTGTGCGAGACGCGCGCGGATGCGCTGGAAGGCGCCGATCCCGGGGTTGATCGCTTCGTCCCGGTCCGGCACGAGCCGCGCGATCCGCTTGCCGTTCCGCGTGATCTGCACCTCCTCGCCCCGCTCGACGCGGTCGAGGAGTTCGGACAGTCTCTGCTTGGCTTCGAAGGTACCGACGACAGTCACGGACGACATCCTATCCAGACGATCTGGATAGTATCATGGCGCCGGTCGGCCGTCACGCCGCGCCGAAGACGCGCCTGAAGATGGTGTCGACGTGCTTCAGATGGTAGCCGAGGTCGAATTTTTCCTCGATCTCCGCCTCCGACAGCGCGGCCCGCACCTCCGGGTCGGCCTTGAGCAGGGTGAGGAAGTCGCCCTCGCCGCGCCAGACCGGCATGGCATTGCGCTGGACCAGCCGGTAGGACTCCTCGCGGGAGACGCCCTTCTGGGTGAGGGCCAGCAGCACGCGCTGGGAATGGACGAGGCCGCCGAGGCGGTCGAGGTTCTTCTGCATGTTGGCCGGATAGACCAGCAGCTTGTCGATGACGCCGGTGAGGCGGACCAGCGCGAAGTCGAGGGTCACGGTCGCATCCGGGCCGATCATGCGTTCGACGGAGGAGTGGGAGATGTCGCGCTCGTGCCAGAGGGCGACGTTCTCCATGGCCGGCAGGGCCATGCCGCGGACGAGGCGGGCAAGCCCCGTGAGGTTCTCGGTGAGGACCGGATTGCGCTTGTGCGGCATGGCCGAGGAGCCCTTCTGGCCCTCGGAGAAGTACTCCTCCGCCTCCAGCACCTCGGTGCGCTGGAGGTGGCGGATCTCGGTGGCGAGCCGCTCGATGCAGGAGGCGACGACGCCGAAGGTGGCGAAGACCATAGCGTGACGGTCGCGCGGGATGACCTGGGTGGAGACAGGCTCGACCTTGAGGCCCATGGCTTTGGCCACATGCTCCTCCACCCGTGGGTCGATCTGGGCGAAGGTGCCGACGGCGCCGGAAATGGCGCAGGTGCGCACCTCCTCGCGGGCCGCCGCGAGGCGGGCGAGGCAGCGGTCGAACTCGGCATAGGCCTGGGCGAGCTTGAGGCCGAAGGTGGTCGGCTCGGCGTGGATGCCGTGCGAGCGGCCGATGGTCGGCGTCATCTTGTGCTCGAAGGCGCGGCGCTTCAGGGCCGCCAGCAGCGCCTTGACGTCATCGATCAGCAGGTCGCAGGCGCGCACCAGCTGCACATTGAAGCAGGTGTCGAGCACATCGGAGGAGGTCATGCCCTGGTGGACGAAGCGCGAGTCGGGGCCGATGAATTCGGCGAGGTGGGTGAGGAAGGCGATGACGTCGTGCTTCACCTCGCGCTCGATGGCATCGATGCGGTCGACGTCGAAGGTGACGTCCTTCGCCCTGGCCCAGATGTTGGCGGCCGATTCCTTCGGGATGACGCCGAGCTCGGCAAGGGCGTCGCAGGCATGGGCCTCGATCTCGAACCAGATGCGGAACTTGGTCTGCGGGTCCCAGATGGACGTCATTGCGGCGCGGGAATAGCGCGGGATCATGGGACGGGCCTCGGCGATGTCGTGGACCGGCGCGGCTTAGCAGGGATGGGCCGGAGCGGCAATCACCGTCAGTCCGGGCGGCGGGCCGATCGCCAGAACAGCGTCGTGACGAGCAGCGGAATGCTCGCGCCCCAGGGCCACCAGAGACGGAAAGCGGTAGTGGCATAGAGATAGAGCGCCCCTCCTGCGCCGAGGAGATGGTGGAGGAGCGACATGTCACCGTCGTGGTCCTCGGCGAAGGCCATGGTCCGCGAATGAACGGCGAAGACGAGGCCCGGCACGACCAGCATGACGGCCAGCGTACCGAGGAAGGCGAGGCCGAGCCAGAAGGCGAGCGGCACCGCCGCGAAACGCGCGCGCAGCCTCTCGAGGCCCCACCAGAGCAGGGCTATGCCCGGCAGCAGCGGCAGGGCCTGGAGGCAGACCACCTTGAGGCTGCGCCATGACGGGGCATGGCCGGCAAGGAGAGACACCGCGACGGCGGCGGCAAGGGCCAGCGCCGTGGCGGCGAGACCGGCCTTCGCGGCCCGCGGCCAGAGACCCGGCCGGAGCGGCGCGGCGGGCCGGCGCGCCGGTTTCGTCGCCGCCGGCCGGCGCGGGCGTGATGCCCGCCCGGTGGTGGCCGTGCCGGACTTGCGGTCGAGAGGAGCGGAGCGAGTCGCCATGGGCCGGAGTGTAGGGGCACCCGGTTGACGGGGACTGAATCGCCGCCGGCTTATCCCCAGCGGACAGGGCGGGGCGATCCTGGATCCCGGGAGCCGGCCGCGGTGGCCGGCCAGGGTGGCGAGGGTGCCCATGTCCTATGCGGTGATCAATCATAGACTCTGTTTCGCCGGCCGGCCGGTGGCGTTCCGGCAGTCCCCCCATGGCGGGCAGCCGCTTCAGCCGCGCTATCTCGTCCTGCACTACACGGCGGGATTGTCGGTCGGCGCCGCCATCGACTGGTTCCTCGATCCGCGTGCCAAGGCCTCGGCGCATCTGGTGCTCGGCCAGCAGGGTGAGGCCAACCAGATGATGGCCTTCGACCGCACCTGCTGGCATTGCGGGCCGAGCGCCTGGCAGGGTCTGTCGGGGCTCAACGGCCATGCGATCGGCATCGAAATGGTCAATGCCGGAAAGCTCACCATGGGCAAAGGGGGAGGCTGGCGGACCTGGTCCGGCGCGGCGATTGCCGATCGCGAGGTCGTCGTCGCCCGCCATCGCCATGAGGCCAGCGAGGCCGGCTGGCACGCTTATCCGGCCGGGCAGGTCGAGGCGGTGGTCGCCATCGGCAAGGCGTTGCACGCGGCCTATGGCTTCGCGGCGGTGCTCGGCCATGAGGAGATCGCGCCGCGCCGCAAGATCGATCCGGGGCCTGCCTTCCCGCTCGCCGCGGTCGCCGCGCGCATCCTGGAGCGGGCATAGGCGGCGGTGGCGGGCAAGGTCACAGACCGGCGACCTGCAGCGGGACGACCGCCGCCGCTCCGCGCCGGCCGCGGCGCTCAGGCCAGCACGGCGAGTCCCGGGCGGGCGGCCTTCCGCGGCCTGGCCACCGCCTGTCCGGCCTCGAAATCCGCCAGCACGAGCCCGGGGAGGTCGGCTTCGGGCGAGGGCCGACCGAAGAGGTAGCCCTGCAATTGGCCGCAGCCCAGTTCGGTGAGGAGCCTCGCCTGCTCCTCCGTTTCCACGCCTTCCGCTGTCACCTGCATGGACAGGGCATGGCTCAGCGCCATGATCGTCCGGACCACCTGGAGGGCCGGACGGCTCTCCTCGCGCAGCGCGGCGACGAAGGACTGGTCGATCTTCAGGCGGTCGAAGGGAAGCTTCCAGAGATAGCTCAGGCTCGAATAGCCGGTGCCGAAATCGTCGAGGACCAGGGTCGTGCCCAGCGCCTTCAGCCCGTTCAATTCGCCAATGACCACCTCAGTACTCTCGAGCAGCACGCTTTCGGTGACCTCAAGTTCCAGCCGATGCGGCGCCAGGCCGGAACGGGCCAGGGCCTCGGCGACGATGTCGACGATCGATGCGTCACCTCCCTGTCCTGAGGCGAATTGCAGGGGCGACAGGTTGACCGCGATGATCAGATGATCGGGCCATCGCGCTGCTACCATACAGGCATGGTGGAGGGCCCAGGCGCCGATCGTGCCGATCATGCCGATTTCCTCGGCGACCCGGATGAACTGCGCCGGCGGGATATAGCCGCCCCTGCCATCAGGCAGGCGCAGCAGGGCCTCGAAACCGTGCAGGCGGCGGTCGCCCGCCGAGAGCAGAGGCTGGAAATGCAGTTCGAACCGGCAGTCGCGGCTGGTGTCCCGGATCGTCTTCTCAAGGTGGCGACGCGCCTCGAGTTCGTCCTGCATGTCCTCGCTGAAGAGCACGGCCCGGCTACGGCCAAGGTTCTTGGCGTGATAGAGCGCCACATCCGCCGCGCGCATCAGGTCCTCGACCTCCCCTGTACCGATGCGGACGCCGACGCTGGCCGAGACGGTGAGGGTGTGGCGCGCCAGCAGGAAGGGCTTCGCCATGTCCGCGACGATGGCCTCGGCCAGGGCCACGGTGTCGGCCGCATCGACATCGCGGATGCGGGCGATGACGAATTCGTCGCCGCCGACCCGGCCGATCATGTCGTCGTCCCGCAGGCGATCGCGCAAGCGGGTTACCACCGCCGTGATCAACTGGTCACCGGCAGCATGGCCGAGGCGGTCGTTGACCTCCTTGAACCGGTCGATGTCGACATAGAACAGCGCGACATCGGCGCAGCGGCCCGCCTTTTTCGAATGCGCGATGGCGTCGGTCAGCAGGCTGACGAAGCGGCTTCGGTTGAGCGCGCCCGTCATCGCGTCGTGATGGGCGAGGAAGAGGACGTGCCGGTCGACGTCCTGCTTGCTGCGCATCGACCGCGCCACCGCCATGGCGATCGCCGTCATCAGTAGAATGACCAGGAGCGCTGTGCAGGCGACGGCGAGAATGATGCGCCGTGACCGTCCGTCTGCCGCCGCCAGATAGGGCTCGATGACGCGTCTGACCTCCATGACGGCGCGCACGTCACCGATGGCCCAGTCATGGCGCGGCGAGTAGGCATCCGCATTGTGGCAGGCGACGCAGGCCTCGTTGGTCATCCGGTCCGAAATCGCCACCCGCAGGACGCGCTGTCCGTTCTGGACCTCGGTCGCGGAGATGATCCGGTCGGGTTCCTGCTGGAACGTCTCCCAGGCCCGCTGCTGGAACGCGTCCATCGTGCGGTTGGCCCGGTGCGGCCAGGGATAGGGGCTCACCAGGGCGAGGCTGGTCGCCTTCTGGGCCAGGAGATTGGAGATATCCTGCACGAAGGTCGCCGGCAGGGGGATGGCACCAGGGTCGCCGGCATGGATGGCGCTCGGGTTCAAGGTGCCTGCGGCGGTGGCCTTGGCCACGACGTGCTGGGTGTAATAACCGCGGGTGATCTTGATCTGTTCGGCGACGTCGATGTTGCTGCGATAGGCGGCGTCGATCGCGGCGGCCTGCATCGCCTGGGGCAGATAGAGCCAGACGGCGCCGACACCGATGGCGATGAGCGCGATCATCGGGCCGACCAGGTGCCAGACTGTCGAGGGGCGCCACAGCCATTGGCGGGGGGCGGCTCGCTCCCGGGACAGCCCGTTCTGTGTCGTCATGATCGCCCGGCCACTCAGCGGGTCTGATCCTCACCCCGCCCGAGAACCCTATTCTTCCCGCATTAACAGGATGTTGCTGTTTTTACAGGTCTGCCCGCCCGGGTGGCGTCTTGCTGTATGGTTCGCTTGTTTTTCGACGGGGCTGACCGTCACAGATCAGGCGATCAGACCTCGCGCGCCCTCTGCCGCCTCGCGAATCGCGGTGATGGCGGTGCCATAGCGCGCCGCGCCCTCCCGGAAGACGGCGGAGCCAGCCACGAGGACGTCGGCGCCGGCGGCGGCGACGAGCGGTGCCGTGGCTGGTGTCACGCCGCCGTCCACCTCGATCAGGATGTCGCGGCCCGCGGTCATCTGCCGGATGTCGGCGATCTTCTCCACCTGCGATGCGATGAAGGCCTGGCCGCCGAAGCCGGGATTGACCGTCATGACGACCACGAGATCGACGAGGTCGAGCACATGAGCGATGGCGCTGGCTGGCGTCGCCGGATTGAGCGCGACGCCCGCCTTCTTGCCGAGCGCCCGGATCGCCTGAAGCGAGCGGTGGAGATGGGCGCCGGCCTCGGCATGGACGGTGATGAGATCGGCGCCGGCCTTGGCGAAGGCCTCAAGATAGGGATCGGCCGGGGCGATCATGAGGTGCACGTCGAAGACCTTCGCCGTGTGCGGACGCAGGGCCTTCACCAAGTCGGGGCCGAAGGTGATGTTGGGGACGAAATGGCCGTCCATCACGTCAAGATGGACCCAATCGGCGCCGGCTGCATCGACGGCGCGCACCTCCTCGCCGAGCTTGGCGAAGTCAGCGGCGAGGATCGAGGGGGCGATGAGGATGGGGCGGGTCATGGTCGCAGGGCCTCGCGGGATGCCGTTGCGCGGCGGGTAGCATGCGGCAAGGTGCGCGGGCAATGAGGGTCTGCCATCGCTTGCGATGCGGCGGGGTCCCCGGCACTGTTGCGCCGCCCCCCATTCGCGATGCCCGCAGCGACGGATTCATGACCCATCTTCACGACATCATCGTTCTCGGCGCCGGCATGGTCGGCGTCTCGACCGCCCTGCATGGGCGCATGCGCGGCCTCGACGTGGTGCTCGTCGACCGTCGCCAGCCCGGCGAGGAGACGAGCTATGGCAATTCCGGTGTCATTGACGCCGGCAATCTCTTTCCGGTGGCGATGCCGCGGGACCTGCCGACCCTGTTCCAGCATGCGCTGAACCGGCAGACCGCCTCGCATTACCATCTGTCGGCCCTGCCGCAGGTCGCCCGCTGGATGTTCGACTACTGGCGCTGGTCGGCACCGGACAAGCTGGAAGAGACGGCGCGTGTCATGCGGCCTTTCTTCGCCCAGGCGGTGGAGACCCATCGCGAACTGATGGCGGTGGCCGGGGCCGAGCGCTATTTCCGCCAGACCGGCTGGATCGAGCTCTACCGCAGCCCCGAGAGCCTGGCCGCCCAGGACCGCCGCCTCGCCCTGTCGCGCGAATATGGCATCGACAATGTCAAGCTGAACCAGGCCGAGACTCTGGAACTGGAGCCGCATCTGAAGGGCACTTTCGCCGGCTCCATCTGGTGCAAGGGCGCCGATACCGTGTCGAGCCCCGGCGGCGTGACCAAGGCCTATGCGGAGGCCTATGTGAAGGCGGGCGGGCGTTTCGCCATTGGCGACGCCATGACGCTGGAAAAGGTGACAGGCGGCTATCGCGTGCAGACCGCGGACGGACCCGTCACGGCGCGGCAGGTCGTGGTGGCGCTCGGCATCTGGTCGAAGGCGCTGGTGGCGAAATTCGGCTATTCCGTGCCGCTGTCGACCAAGCGCGGCTATCACCGCCACTACAAGGCCGCCGGCAACGCCTTCCTCAACCGGCAGGTCTGCGACGAGGATGTCGGCTATGTGCTCTGCCCGATGGAGCAGGGCATCCGCCTCACCACCGGCGTCGAGATCGCGCTGCCAGATGCGCCGGCGACGCCGGTGCAGGTGGAGCGCGCCTTCCGCTCGGCCAAGGACCTGTTCGACCTCGGCGAGCCGGTCGAGGCCGAGCCCTGGATGGGGCGGCGGCCTGCGACGCCGGACTCGCGCCCCGTCATCGGCCCTGCGCCGCGGCACGAGGGGATGTGGTTCGCCTTCGGCCACGGCCATTGGGGCTTCACGCTGGGGCCGGCCACCGGCAAGGTGCTTGCGATCGCCATGCAGGGCGCGCCGCAGCCGCTCGATCTCTCGCCCTACCGCATCGACCGCTGGTGACGGCCCTCAAACGGTGATGTCGAAGAGCCGCGCCGCGGCGGCAAATGGAGATTGCGGGGGCTGGGCGGCGGCGGCCTCTTCGGCGCGTATCAGGTCGGCGAGACGCCCCCCATAGACCACGGCCGGCTCCGGTACGCGGCCGGCCTCGCGGTCGAGCTTCTCCTGTTTCACCGGGTCGCGGGTCGGATTTTCGGGGTCGAGCCCGCGCTTGGCGTTGCTGACATCCGTGCAGTCCGCGCAGGGATAGCCGTTGACCATTTCGATCATGGGGCGACAGGTCCGATGATTGTCCACTCCGGTCTTCGCCAGAAGGGGCGGCACCGTTACCGACCCGCCGGCCGTGAGTCAGGACATGGTGAGGGCACCGTTAAAATCGGCGCCATTCGCAACCGCGCCCCGCGCTTCGCGTCTCGGTCCGCAGCGAGGGCGTTCACACCGTGATGTCGAAGAGCCTGGCCGAGGGGGCCACCGCCGCGGCATTGGCGGATCGCGTCGGCTGGCGCTCCGAGGCCTGCTCGGCACGGCGCATCTCGGCGATGCGGCTGTCAAAGACGACGGCTGGCGCCTCGGTTCGCCCGGAGGCGGACGAGCCGGCGGCGCCCCGACCCTCGCTCCTCGCGGTTTCCTCCGCCTGGCGGACTTCCTCCGCCCGGCGCGTCTCTTCGGCGCGACGTGCTTCCTCGGCCCGGCGAAAGTCATCGGCCCGGCGGGATGTGTCGATCCCAGCGGTGCTCGGTCCTGTTGTGCTCACCATGGGCGGCACCTCCTGGTGTCCACCCCGTCCGGACTCGAGAAAGACACAGGAGGCGCCGGGACGCGAGGGGCGACTGGCGGCGTGGTGAAGCGGCGGTAAAGGCGCCGCGACGCTCAGCCGCGGCCGTGGCGCTGCTGCCAGGAGGGCAGGGCGCCGGGGAAGGGCAGGGCTTCGGCTTCGTAGACGGCGCGGGCGCAGGCCCGTGCGAGCACCGAGGCGGCTGTGAAGCCAATAGCCGCCATGTCGCGGGCATAGTCGGCGACCGGCACTGCGCCTGTTGCCGCGGCAAAGACCGTGTCGCCGTCGAGCGGTGTGTGGATAGGGCGGATGGCGCGGCCGAGCCCGTCCTGTGCCATCACCGCGAGATGGGTCGCCTGGCCCTTGTCGAGCAAGGCATCGGTGACGACAAGGGCGATGGTGGTGTTTTCCGGGCGGGCGCCCTTGAGCTTCAGGGCATGGGCGTCGGCGGGCCAGGGGGAGGGCAGGCCGCGCCCGCCGAATTCGCCGCCGACCTCGTCCGTCGCCGCCCAGAAATGGCCTGACGCGCCGATCGTGGCGCTGCCGACCGCATTGACGATGACGATGGCGCCGACGCGGTGGTCGGTCGGCGAGAGCGCCGAGGCCGAGCCGACGCCGCCCTTGAGATCGGCGGTGGTGGCGCCGGTGCCGCCGCCGACCGTGCCGAGGGCGACGGGATCGGCGGTCGCCGCGGCAGCGGCGGCATAGCCGAGGTCGCGATAGGGCGAGAAGCGGCCCCAGGCCTTGTCGCCGCCGGAGAGCAGGTCGAAGACGATGGCGCCAGGGACGATGGGCACCCGCACCGCGCCAATGGCGAAGCCGCGGCCGTTTTCCGCCAGCCAGGCACTGACGCCGCCGCAGGCATCGAGCCCGAAGGCCGAGCCGCCTGACAGGACCACGGCATCGACGGCCTGCACCGTCTTGTCGGGCCGCAGCAGTTCGGTGTCGCGACTGCCGGGCGCACCACCGCGGACATCGACGGCGCAGACCGCCGGCCGGTCGAAGATGATTGCCGTCGTGCCGGTGCCACGGGCGAGATCGGTGGCGTGACCGACCGTCAGGCCGGGAATGTCGGTCAGGCTATTGGAGGTCATGCCGCGGCGCCATCATGCTGATCACGCGTCATCACGCCTCTGCGATTGGGGCAAGTCAACGCTTCCGTCAGGTCCGCCGCACATATAGACAACTCGGAATGAACGACGCGCGGCAGCGGCCGCGAACGGGGCGGAACCGGAATGCCTGACGTCACCCTGACCGCGGCCCTGCTCGCGGGCCTCGTGAGTTTCCTGTCGCCCTGCGTGCTGCCGCTGGTGCCGCCCTATCTCGTCTATCTCACCGGCGCGACCCTCGACGATCTCACCGAAGCGGAGGCGAATCCGGCCCTGGTGCGGCGTGCCGTGCTTCTGGCCCTGGTCTTCGTCGCCGGCTTCTCGACCATCTTCGTCGCCATGGGCGCCTCGGCGTCGCTGATCGGCCACTATATCCGCGTCCATTCGGTGACGCTGTCGATGGTCGCGGGCGTGGTGATCATCGTCATGGGTCTGCATTTCCTCGGCCTTTTCCGCATCCCTCTGCTCTACCGTCAGGCGAAGATCGACATAGTCCCGCCCAAGGCCGGTCCGGTCGGGGCCTATCTGATGGGACTTGCCTTCGCCTTCGGCTGGACGCCCTGCATCGGCCCGGTGCTTGCCGCGATCCTGGCCGTCGCGGCCACGGAAATGACGGTCTACAAGGGTGCGGGGCTGCTGGCGGTCTATTCGCTCGGGCTCGGCATCCCCTTCGTGCTGGCGGCCTTTGCCATCAAGCCCTTCCTGCGCTTCGCCGCCTCCATGCGGGGCCGGCTGCGGGCCGTGGAGATGGTGATGGGTGGCCTGCTGGTGCTTACCGGTCTTGCTTTCCTCACCGGGCAGATGTCGACGGTTGCCTTCTGGTTGCTTGAGACGTTTCCGGTTCTCGGGACAATCGGTTAGCAGGCTTTTGCCGGCCGGGACTCTTTTGTCAGTTTACAGATGTAGAAATTGCCGGGCTGATCCTTGTCGCGCCTGATGCGAGTTCATCTGTGTTTTGTCGATGGAGCGCAGATCTCCCCATCTTGCGCTTTTTGGCTATTTTTACGGTTGTTTCAGCGTTGTTGACCATACTCGGTGCTGTAGGGGCAGTAGTCCCTTTCGGCTCAACCAGGATGGTTCTTGCCATGTCACTCCCGTTCTTGCCTCCGTGGCGCATGCCGATCTTGTCTCGCGGCCGGCGGCTGCTCTGCCGGACGGCGCGGCGCGCGCGACGCTTTTCCGCTGATCCCAGGGGCGCCGTCTCGATCCTCTTCGCTGTCACGCTGCTGCCCATGCTGGGCATCGTCGGCGGCGCGGTGGATTACACGGTCGCCTCGGGTCGACAGTCACGCCTGCAGAACGCGCTCGATGCGGCGGTCTTGACGGCGACGCGTTCGGTCACCGCCAACTCGACCTCCGCCCAGATCAGCGAGATCGTCCAGCGGCACATGGCTGGCAACCTGGACTTCGCGAGCCATGTCACTGTCACGGTGACGCTCGATGTCGCCGCCCGTTCGGTGCAGGCGAGCGCGACCTATGCCTACAAGCCTTTGATCCTGCCGGTTATCGGCATCTCCAATATCCCGGTCGGGGCCACGTCCACCTCGCAGCTCGGGCGCGCCTTTCTGGAGGTCGCGCTCGTCCTCGACAATTCCGGGTCCATGGCGGGATCGCGGATCACCACGCTGCGCACAGCGTCTGCTGATCTGGCGCGGAAGGTGCTCGGCATGGCCTATATGGCCGGTGACACCAAGGTGGCGGTGGTGCCCTTCGCCTCGATGGTCAATGTCGGTTCGTCCAATGCCGGCGCGAGTTGGATCGACAGCCAGGGCCATTCGCCGATCCATCACGAGAACTTCGCGACTCCGGCCAAACGCCTCCATCTCTATTCGCAGATGACCGGCGTCAGCTGGGCCGGCTGCGTGGAGGCTCGCCCTTCGCCGCATGATGTGACCGACACGGCGCCGACCTCGGGCAATCCGGCGACGCTGTTCGTGCCGAGTTTTGCGCCTGACGAGCCCGACGAGGGCCAATGGTCCGGATTTTACAACAACTATCTGTCCGACGGCATCTGCCAGAGCGGGCTCGGCACGTCGATGCTCGCCCGCCAGCAGCGCGTATGCAAGTATAATGGCGTATCGCCCGACCAGTCGCTCGCCAACGGCACGCGGCGCGGACCGAACCACATGTGCGACGCGAACCCGATCATCCCGCTGACGCACAACCAGACGACCCTCACGACGGCGCTGGCGGCGATGCCAGCCTATGGCGGGACCAACCTGCACGAGGCTGTCATGTGGGGCTGGCGGACGCTGTCACCCGAGCCGCCCTTCACCGAGGGACGGGCCTACAACGATCCGCAAAACCGCAAGATCATGGTGCTGATGACCGATGGCGCCAATGATGCCATCGGCCTGTCCACGATGAACGGGTCGTTCTATTCGGCCTATGGGTTCTCGGCAGCAGGACGCCTCGGCACGACTTCGAGCAACAGGGCCGAGATCGTCGCCAAGATGAACGAGAAGACGCTGACCTCCTGCGCCAATGCCAAGGCGGCCGGCGTGCGGATTTACACCGTCGCCTTCCTCGTGACCGACCCCACCGCCCTCAGCATCCTGCAGCAATGTGCGTCGAACCCATCGATGGCGCTGGTGGCGGATTCCGATCAGGCGCTGACCAATGCCTTCGACGAGATCGGCAACCATATCAGCCGGCTGCGTCTGACCCATTGAGGGGGGCGGCGGCCTTCGTCCCATAAGAAAACCCGCCCGGAGCGATCCGGGCGGGCCTGTTCACGGGGGATCAGATCGGGGCCCGAGTCAGTTGGTGGTCGAGCTCTCGAAATAGGAGACCTTGCCATCCGGCCCGGCGCGCCACGTGTACATGACGTAGTCGGCGCGGGTGATGTCGCCCTTCTTGTCGTAGGAGATGTCGCCGATCACCGTCTTGAATACATGGCCGGTGCGCATGAACTCGGCGATCTTTTTCGGGTCGACCGAGTTGGTGGCCACGGCCGCCTGCTGCATGACCTGCACGGCGGCATAGCTGTAGAGCGTATAGGCCTGGGGCTCGAAGCGACGTGCGGTACGGAACTTCTCGACGATGGCGCGCGCTTCGGGACGGTTGCGCGGGTCCGGCGGGAAGGTCATGAGCGTGCCGACGGCGCCGGGACCGGCGATGGCGGCGAATTCGTTGTCCGCGATGCCGTCACCCGACATGAGCGGGGCGGCAAGGCCCTGGTCGCGCATCTGGCGGACGATGAGGCCGCCCTCGGTGTGAAGGCCGCCCCAGTAGACGACGTCGACATTGGCCGCCTTGAGCTTGGAGATCAGCGCCGAGAAGTCCTTCTCGCCGGTGTTGACGCCTTCATAGATGACCTCCTTGAGGCCGGCGGCGTTCATCGCCTTCTGCGTCTCGTCGGCCAGGCCTTTGCCGTAGGTCGTCTTGTCGTGGACGATGGCGACGCGCTTGCCGGCGAAGTTGCGAACGAGGAAGGCGGCGGCCACGGCGCCCTGCTGGTCGTCACGGCCGCAGGTGCGGAAGACGTTCCACAGGCCGCGCTCGGTCAGTCGCGGGTTGGTCGAGGCCGGAGTGATCGCCACCACGCCGTTCTCGGCATAGACTTCCGAGGCCGGGATGCTGACGCCGGAATTGAAGTGGCCGACGACCCACTTGATGCCGTCGCCGACAAACTTGTTGGCGACGCTGACGCCCTGGCGGGGGTCGGACACGTCATCGCCCACCGACAGGACGAGGCGCTGGCCGAGAATGCCGCCGGCGGCGTTGATGTCTTCGACAGCCTGTTCGACACCATTGCGCAACTGGGCGCCAAAGGAGGCGTTGGGACCGGTGATCGGGCCTGCGACGCCGATTCGGATCTGCGCCTGGGCGGGGAGCGCCAGGGCGAGACCCAGACCGAGCGTCAGCCCGGCGAGGAGTTTGGTCTTCATCTCTCATCCTTCCCAAGAGGGGTCACGAGGGGAACAATCCTTCGCGGAGAACGGGCCATGCCGTCCTTGCCGAGGATCGAATACCCTTTTGCGGGACTTGTCAGCCCATCCGGCGCAAACCGGCGCATCATCGGTGTTTTTCCGGAGGCGAGGACAGGGGAACCTGCCGTTCCGCCCAGGTCAGCGGGCCGGTGCGTTCATAGAGCCACCAGTACTGATGGGCCATCTGGCCGGCACGGGTCATGCGCCAGGACAGCAGGCCAATGAGCGAGACGATGACGGTGTCCACGACGTAGTAGTGCAGCGACAGGAGCGTGCCCTCGAAAAGGGCGAAATGGGCGAAGCGCACGGCGAGGCCGAGGACGAGGAGGTAGGCGATGGTCTCCGGGATGCCCCGCCAGGTCTGGGCGCAGGCCCGCCCGGTCATGATCGCCAGCCAGCCGCCGAGAACGAGGGTGACGAGAAGGAACAGCCAGACCGAAGGTTCCTCGTAGAGCACGCCCTGCATCAGTGCCGCCCTCCCTCGAGATAGGCCGCGCGCACCTCCTCGCGGGCGAGGAGTTCCTTGCCGGTCCCCTGCATGGTGACGCTGCCATTGACCATGACATAGCCGCGATGGGCGAGCTTCAGTGCGTGATAGGCGTTCTGCTCGACGAGAAACACGGTCAGGCCTTCGGCCTGATTCAGTTCGCGGATGGCGTTGAAGATCCCGGCGACGATCAGCGGGGCGAGACCGAGCGAGGGTTCGTCGAGCAGCAGCAGCTTCGGCCGGCTCATCAGGGCGCGGGCGATGGCGAGCATCTGCTGCTCGCCGCCCGACAGCGTGCCGCCACGCTGGTCGCGCCGCTCCTTCAGACGCGGGAAAAGGCTGAAGACCTTGTCGAGATCGCCGGCGAAATGGGCGGGATCGGTGAGGGTCGCGCCCATCTGGAGGTTCTCGAAGACGGACATGCGCGGGAAGATGCGCCGTCCCTCAGGCGACTGGGCGATGCCCATGCGCATGATCTCATGGGTCGGCCGCCGGGTGATGTCCTGCCCGTCATAGACGATGGAGCCGCGGCGGGCCTGCGGACTGCCGCAGATCGTCATCATCAGCGTCGACTTGCCGGCGCCATTGGCCCCGATCAGGGCTACGATCTCGCCCCGGGCGACGTCGATGTCGATGCCCTTCAGCGCCTGGATGGCGCCGTAGAAGGTCTCGACGCCGCGGGCGGTCAGGAGCGCCGTCACAGCCCCACCTCCGCCTCGACCTTCTCGACCTCGGAATCGTCGACGCCGAGATAGGCGGCGATGACCTTGGGGTCCTCGCGCACCTCGGGCGGCGTGCCGTCGGAGATCTTGATGCCGTAGTCGAGGACGACGACGTGGTCGGAGATTTCCATGACAACGCTCATGTCGTGCTCGATCAGGAGCAGCGAGGTCCCGTGTTCCTTGCGGATGAAGCGCAGCAGATCGTTGAGCACGAGGCTCTCGCGCGGATTGAGGCCCGCGGCCGGCTCGTCGAGGCAGAGGAGTTCGGGCTCGGTGCACATGGCGCGGGCGATCTCCAGGGCCCGCTGGGGGCCGTAGGGGAGGTCCCCGGCGGGATCGTCGGCGCGGTCGGTGAGGCCGCACTTGTCGAGCCAATAGGCCGCCTTCTCGATGGCGCGGCGTTCGGCGCGGCCATAGGCGGGCAGGCCGAGAATGCCGCCGATCGACCAGCCGGAGGCGCTCATCAGCGGGTTGTGCTGGGCCACCAGCAGGTTTTCCAGCACGGTCATGCCGGAGAACAGGCGGATATTCTGGAAGGTGCGCGCGACCTTTGCTTCCTGGGCGATGCGGAAATCGGCAAGGCGCTCCAGCAGGTGAGTCCGCCCATCGGCATGGCGCATGGTGATGCGCCCCTGGGTCGGCTTGTAGAAGCCGGTGATGCAGTTGAAGACGGTGGTCTTGCCGGCGCCGTTCGGGCCGATCACGGCGGTGATGTCGCCGCGGCGTGCCTCGAAGGACAGGTCGTTGACGGCCAGCAGCCCGCCGAACCGCATGGTCAGATGTTCGACGGTCAGGATCGCCTCGCTCATCCGTGGCCCTCCTTCACGTGGTCGGCGGAGACGGCGCGGCGGCTCCTCAGGAAGGCGGTCGGCATGCGGGTGGAGACGAAACCGCGCGGCTTCCACACCATGATCGCCACCATGGCGAGGCCGAAAATGAGCATGCGATACTGGGCCGGGTCGAAATCCCTGCCGAAAATGGCCTTCAGCCAGTCGAGTTCGCGCAGCAGTTCGGTGCCGCCGATCATGGCGACGGCGGCGATGGCAGTGCCGATGAGCGACCCCATGCCGCCGAGCACGACGATGGCGAGAATCACCGCCGATTCCATGAAGGTGAAGCTCTCCGGCGAGATGAAGCCCTGGCGCGCGGCGAAGAACGACCCGGCGAAGCCGCCGAACATGGCGCCGATGGCGAAGGCGGTGAGCTTGGTGTTGACGGTGTTGATGCCGAGCGAGCGGCAGGCGATCTCGTCCTCGCGCAGGGCCTCCCAGGCACGACCGACGGGCAGCTTGCGCAGCCGGTTCGACACCCAGGCGGTGATGAGGGCAAGGCAGACGATGACGTAGTAGAGGAAGATGGTGCGATAGACGGGTGAGAATTCCAGCCCGAAGGTGGCGGCAAAGCCCGTGTCCGAGGCGTTGAACGGCACGCCGAAGAAGGACGGTCGCGGGATGGTCGAGATGCCTTCATAGCCGTTGGAGAAGGCTGTCCAGTTGATCAGGACGAGACGGATGATCTCGCCAAAGGCGAGCGTCACGATGGCGAGATAGTCACCGCGCAATCGCAAGACCGGGAAGCCGAGCAGCACTCCCCAGAAGGCGGCGAGGATGCCGGCGACGGGCAGGCAGATCCAGAAGGCCCAGACCCCGAGGCCGGGGAAGGTCGCCGGGATCACCTTGGTGGCGATGAGGGCATAGGCATAGGCGCCGACGGCGTAGAAGGCGACATAGCCGAGGTCGAGGAGGCCGGCGAGGCCGACGACGATGTTCAGCCCCCAGGCCAGCATCACATAGATGAGGATCTGGATGCCGAAATTGTCGATCCACTTGAGTGCTCCGGAGCCGCCTGTCAGCGATAGGATCATCATCGGATAGACGAAGAGGGCGACGAGGGCCGCCGGCGGCAGGCCGGTGCGGACGATGTCGCGCAATCCCTGCGGCATCAGGCCGGACAGGCGGGCACCGAGGGCAGGACCGGCTTCGGGACGTTCCCGCGTGAACCAGAGAGACAAGAGAAACCGCCCGGCGAAGACCAGCAGGACGACGATCGCGATGAGGCCGTAGCGCGTCTCGACGATGAGACGGTTCTGCATGTCCTGTGTCGTCCTGAAGGCGAGCAGGGGACCGAAGACGCCGAGCGCGATGATCGCGGCGAAGAGGGCTTCGCGGGCAGCGCGGGCGACCGGGGTGGGAGGCGCGGGCCTGGCGAAATTCGGGTCCGTTGCGCTCGTCACGATGGTCAAACCTTCTCGACGTCAGGCCGGCCGAGGATGCCCTGGGGCATGAAGATCAGCACGATGGCGAGAATGGAGAAGGCCGCGACGTCCTTGTACTCGACCGAGAAATAGGCCGACCAGAAGACCTCGATGAGGCCGATCAGCAGGCCGCCCAGCACCGCGCCCGGCAGTGAGCCGATACCGCCCAGCACCGCCGCGGTGAAGGCCTTCACGCCCGGCGTGAAGCCGTCGTGGAAGTTCACCACCCCATAATAGACCAGGTAGAGCGTGCCGGCGACGGCGGCGAGGGCCGCGCCCATGACGAAGGTGATGGAGATGGTGCGGTCGACGTCGACGCCCAGCAGCGCAGCCATCTTGCGGTCCTGTTCGCAGGCGCGCTGGGCCCGGCCGAGCGGGGTCTTGGCGACCACCCACCAGAAGATGGCGAGGAGAATCGCAGTGACGACGACGATGAGGATCTGCTTGTAGGACAGCGTGACCTGGTAGCCGCCCGCCGCCGAAAGCACGAAGACATGGTTGAGGATCGGGTCAATGGCCTTGTTGCGCGGACCCTGGGACACCTGCACGAAGTTCGACAGCACGATCGACATGCCGATGGCGGAGATCAGCGGAGCGAGGCGGAAGGAGCCGCGCAAGGGGCGATAGGCAACGCGTTCGATGGTCCAGCTGACCAGCGAGGTAAAGATCATCGCGACGATCAGCACGATCAACAGGGCGATGAGGATCGACCCGACGCCGATCCAGGTGGTGAGGATCATCAGCGCGATCAGGGCGATGAAAGTGGAGACCATGAAGACATCGCCATGGGAGAAATTGACCATGCCGATGATGCCGAAGACCATCGTGTAGCCGATGGCGATGAGACCGTAGATCGACCCGAGTGTGACGCCATTGATCAGCTGCTGGAAGAAAACTTCCATGCCGTCACCTTCCCCTGTTCCCCTCCGACGCAGGATCGCGCCGCGATGGTATCGGGCGACGGCCGCCTCTGGCGGGCGGTCCGCCGACGGACCCATGCGACTATCGGTAGCAAGCGCCTGGACAAGTCACAATGGCGCCATGGCGTTTATTCACACGGCGTGGATACAGCCGTCTCAACCTTAATCACCGAGAATTCAGCCGCGCGGATTGGCTCCGCCGCGCCCGCGGGCCTATATCAGGAATCAACAGAGGATTGTGCATGGATGGCGCCGCCAGCCACTCGATGATTCCGGGAGTGCCCGCTGCTTCCCCGCAGGCCTATCGGGATGGCATGGCGCATGTCGCAGGGCACGTCCACGTGGTCACCACCGCGGGGCCTGCGGGATCCAGCGGCTTTACCGCCATCGCCGTCGCCTCGGTTTCGGACGAGCCGCCGACGCTGCTGGTCTGCCTCAACCGCAAGTCCGCCAATGGCGCGCTGATCGCCAGCAACGGCGTCTTCGCCGTCAATGCCTTGCCGGCCGGCGCCGAGGCCCTCGCCGAGACCTTCGCCGGTCGTCGCGGCCATGTCGGCGCCGAGCGGTTCCGCGAGGGGGTCTGGGCGCCGCTCGCGACCGGCGCCCCGACGCTTGCCACGGCCCTCGTCACTTTCGACTGCCGGCTGTTGGAGATGCGCGCCGTGGCGACGCATCACATCCTCATCGGCCAGGTCGAGGCTGTCCGGATCGGGCCGGCGGGGCCGGCCCTGGCCTATTTCGACCGGGCCTACCGGCCGATCCCGCGCTAGCGATCTCCGGACAGCCAGCCGACGCGTCAGGTCTTGATGCCGAGCTCCGCGAAGACCTCCTTCGCCTCTTTCATCGCCGTGTTGGCGGCGGGCACGCCGGCATAGACGGCGATCTGCAGGATGACCTCCTTGATGTCGTCGGTGGTCACACCGTTGGAGAATGAGGCGCGGCAATGCAGCCGGAACTCTTCCCAGCGGCCGAGCGAGGCGCAGATGGCGAGGACGAGGAAGCTGCGGGTCTTGCGCTCGAGGCCCGGCCGCGTCCAGATCTCACCCCAGGCATAGCGGGTGATGAAGTCCTGGAACTCGCCGGAAAAGCCGTCGCGGCCGGCGAGCGAGCGGTCGACATGGGCGTCGCCCAGTACGGCGCGGCGCACCGCGAGGCCTTTTTCGAAGCGGTCTTTTTCGTCCATGGCGATGATCCTTCAGGGGCTGGTCTGGCGCCTGGGCATGACGGTGAGGGCGGCGCGTCGGGCAGCCCTTTACGGCCGCAGGAAGCCCATCACCGTGTCGGTGAAGGCCCCGGCCTGCTCGATATTGGACAGGTGCGCGGCATCGAGTTCGACAGAGCGGGCGCCGGGGATGGCCTCGGCGATCTCGCGACCGCGGGCGGCCGGCGTCGAGCCGTCATGGGTCCCGGAGATGACGAGGGTGGGAAGCCGGATGGTGCGGATCGCCTCGCGCTGGTCCATGTCGCGGATGGCGGCGGAGCAGGCGGCATAGCCCTCCGGCGGTGTCGTCTCCAGCATCGCGACGATGCGGGCGACGGCCTTGGGGTCCGCGGTCTGGAAGCGCTTGGTGAACCAGCGATCGACGATGGTCGGGATGAGCGGGGTGAGACCGTCGCGCTTCACCGTGGCGATGCGCTGGTTCCACATGTCGGCGGTCGGCATGCCGGCGGCAGTGTTGCAGAGCACCAGGCGGTTGAAGCGCCGCGCAAAATGGGTGCCGGCCCACATCCCGCTCATGCCGCCCATGGAAAGGCCGCACCAGTCGGCCCTGGCGATCCCGAGATGGTCGAGCAGTTCGACGGCGTCGAGGGTCAGGCGGGCAAAGCTTGTCGGGCCGACGCGCAGTTCGCTCTCGCCATGGCCGCGCTTGTCGTAGCGGACGACGCGGAAGGCCCCGGCAAAGCTCGCGAGCTGGGGCTGCCACATCTCCAGCCGGGTGCCAAGCGAGTTGGACAGGAGCAGCGCCGGCTTGTCGCCGCCGGTATCCTCGTAGCGCAGCGACAGGCCGTCGGAGGTGGTGAAGCGGGGCATGGATCCTCTCCTGCCGCAGGGGCGGCGCGTGAGACTAGGGGAGAGTCGTGACAATGCAACGGGGGACGGGGATGCGCCCGCCGGGGGGCGGGCCTGCACTCTGGTAAGGTTCCAGCTTGACGCTCCGTTCAGAACGGGTCCAAACTACAATTCCCGCCGAAAACAGGCCGTTTGCGGTGTGGGAGCCGGCGGCGAAGACAAAAACAATCCCGAAGGCGCCTGTTTTGATCGAATGTGAGGAGGAACGCCCATGCCGACGGTGACCCTGACGGTCAACGGACGATCGGTGACGGCCGATGTCGATGCGCGCACCCTGCTGGTGCAGATGCTGCGCGAGAACCTGCACCTGACCGGCACCCATATCGGCTGCGACACGTCGCAGTGCGGCGCCTGCGTCGTCCATGTGGACGGCAAGGCGGTGAAGTCCTGCACGACCTTCGCGGTCCAGTGCCAGGGCGCCGAGGTCGTGACGATCGAGGGTCTCGCCCAGGACGGCAAGCTGCATCCGATGCAGGAGGCCTTCCGCGAGCATCACGGCCTGCAATGCGGTTTCTGCACGCCCGGCATGATCATGGCTGCCGTCGACATCGTAAACCGCAAGGGTGCGGTGGACGAGGCGACGATCCGCGAGGAGCTGGAAGGCAATATCTGCCGCTGCACCGGCTACCACAATATCGTGAAAGCCGTCGAAGCCGGCGCCCAGGCGATGACCGGCAAGGTCCCCGCGCGCCAGGCTGCGGAATAAGCGGCGCCAAAAGCCGCATTCGCAGCCTCCATTCCGCCATCCGACGTCCTAAGGGAGGATCGTCATGACAGTCACCGCACTCGGTGCCGCCGTTCGGCGCAAGGAAGACCACCGCTTCATCACCGGCAAGGGTCAGTATACCGACGACATCAACCGCCCCGGCCAGGCGCAGGCCTATTTCCTGCGCTCGCCGCATGCCCATGCCACCATCAAGGGTATCGACCTGTCCCGCGCCAAGGGAATGCCGGGCGTGGTAGCCATCTATACCGGCGATGATGTCGCGGCCGACAAGGTCGGCGGGCTGATCTGCGGCTGGATGATCCATTCGAAGGACGGCACGCCGATGCGCGCCGGGCCCCACCCGATCCTCGCCCAGGGCAAGGTGCGCTATGTCGGCGACCACGTCGCCGTGGTGATCGCCGAGACGCTGTCGCAGGCCAAGGATGCTGCGGAGGCCATCGTCGTCGATTACGGCGTGCTGCCGGCCAATGCCGACACGTCAAAGGCACAGGGGGCTCCGGAGGTTCATTCCGAGGCGCCGAACAACACGGTCTATGACTGGCACATCGGCGACAAGGCGGCGACGGAAGCCGCCTTCAAGGCGGCCAAGCACGTCACGACCCTCGAGATCGTCAACAACCGCCTGGTGCCCAACGCCATGGAGCCGCGCGCGGCCGTCGGCGAATATGATGCCGGCAACGACGCGCTGACGCTCTACACGACGAGCCAGAACCCGCATGTGGCGCGCCTGGTGCTCTCGGCCTTCATCGGTATTGCGCCGGAGCACAAGCTCCGGGTCATCGCGCCGGATGTCGGCGGCGGCTTCGGCTCGAAGATCTTCATCTATGCCGAGGAGACGGTCTGTGTCTGGGCCGCGCGCAAGTGCGGCCGGCCGGTGAAATGGACGGCAGACCGGACCGAGGAGTTCCTCTGCGTCGCCCATGGCCGCGACCATGTCACGCATGCCGAACTCGCGACCGACGCCGAGGGCAAGATTACCGGCCTCAGGGTCAAGACCATCGCCAATATGGGCGCCTATCTGTCGACCTTCGCCTCGTCGGTGCCGACCTATCTCTATGCGACGCTGCTGTCGGGACAGTATGCCATCCCCAACATCTATGCCGAGGTGGATGCGGTCTATACCAACACTGCCCCGGTGGACGCCTATCGCGGTGCCGGGCGGCCGGAGGCGACCTTCGTCGTCGAGCGCCTGGTGGAGGCGGCAGCGCGCGAGATCGGCATGGATCCGGCGGCCTTCCGGCGGCGCAACTTCGTCACGAAGTTCCCGCACCAGACGCCGGTCATCATGATGTATGACTGCGGCGACTACAAAGCCTCGCTCGTCAAGGCCATGGAGATGGCCGACGTGAAGGGCTTCGGCAAGCGCCGCCGCGAGGCGGCCAAGCGCGGCAAGCTGCGTGGTCTCGGCTATTCCACCTATATCGAGGCCTGCGGCATCGCCCCGTCCCAGGCGGTCGGCTCGCTCGGCGCCGGTGTCGGCCTGTGGGAATCGGCTGAGGTCAGGGTCAATCCGGTCGGCACGGTGGAGGTCCTGACCGGCTCGCACAGCCATGGCCAGGGCCATGAGACGACCTTCGCCCAGCTCGTCTCCTCGCGCCTCGGCATCTCCATCGACAATGTCTCCATCGTCCATGGCGACACCGACAAGGTGCAGTTCGGCATGGGCACCTACGGCTCGCGCTCGGGTGCGGTCGGCATGTCGGCGATCTCCAAGGCCCTCGACAAGATCGAGGCCAAGGCGAAGAAGGTCGCCTCCCACGTGCTGGAGGCGGCGGAGGCCGACATCGACTTCAAGGACGGCAAGTTCACCGTGAAGGGCACCGACAAGTCGGTGGATTTCGGCACGGTCGCGCTCAACGCCTATATCGCCCACAAGTTCAATCCGCAGGAGCTGGAGCCCGGCCTGAAGGAGGGATCGTTCTACGATCCGACCAACTTCACCTTCCCGGCCGGCTGCCACATCTGCGAGATCGAGGTGGACCAGGAGACCGGCGTCGCGACCATCGCCAAATGGACCGCGGTGGACGATTTCGGCAATGTCATCAACCCGATGATCGTCGAGGGCCAGGTCCATGGCGGCATCGCCCAGGGCGTCGGCCAGGCGCTGCTGGAAGGGGCGATCTACAACAAGGACGGACAGCTCGTGACCGCCTCGTTCATGGACTACACCATGCCGCGGGCCGACGACCTGCCGTCCTTCGACGTCGGCATGACCGTGACGCCATGCCCGTCCAACCCGCTCGGCATCAAGGGCTGCGGTGAGGCGGGCGCCATCGCCGCACCCGCCGCCGTCATCAACGCGCTGACCGATGCGCTGGGAACCGAGGAGGTGCCGATGCCGGCGACGCCCCAGGCCCTGTGGACGGTCATCCAGAAACAGTCCCGTGCCGCGATCGCGGCCGAGTAAGGTTCGAAAGAGGTCATCATGTATCCTTTCAAGTACCAGAAGGCCGCCACCGTCCGCGGTGCCGTCTCGCTCCTCGGCAAGGCCGAGGATCCCAAGCTGCTGGCCGGCGGTCACACGCTGATCCCCACCATGAAGCAGCGGCTCGCCAGCCCGAAGACCCTGATCGACCTGTCGGGTGCCGGCCTGTCGGGCATCGAGCAGAAAGGCCGCAACATCGTCATCGGCGCGATGACCACCCATGCGGAGGTCGCCGCGTCGCCGGTCGTCCAGCAGGCGATCCCGGCGCTCGCCCGGCTGGCCGCCCATATCGGCGACCCCCATGTCCGCCATCGCGGCACGATCGGCGGTTCGGTCGCCAACAATGACCCGGCGGCCGACTATCCCGCGGCGCTGATGGCGCTGGGGGCGACTGTCCACACGAGCAAGCGCAAGATCCCGGCCGAGGAATTCTTCGCCGGAATGTTCGCGACCGCCCTCGACGAGGACGAGGTGATCACCAAGATCGCCTTCCCGGTGCCGGGCAAGGCCGCCTATGTGAAGTTCCCCAATCCGGCCTCGCGCTACGCCATCGTCGGCGTCTTCGTCGCCAAGAAGGGCAGCCAGGTGAAGGTCGCCGTCACCGGCGCCGGATCGGGCGGCGTCTTCCGCCACACGGCGATGGAGGAGGCGCTGGCCAAGCGCTTCAACCCGAAATCGCTGGAGGGTGTCGCGACGCCCGCCGCCGATCTCAACGGTGACATCCACGCCTCGGCGGACTACCGCGCCCATCTGGTCGGCGTCATCGCCAAGCGCGCCGTTGCTGCCGCCATGGCCTGAGCACGCGAGTCGTCACGATCACGCGGAGGGCCGGGCGCGAAAGCACCGGCCCTTCGCCTTTACCGGCTCCGGTTTCCTTCCGCTGTCGTCGGCTCAGCCGGCATCCGGCGCGATTCGACGGACCTGCAGAACCTCGATCATCTCGTCGTTCTTGCGATAGGACACGCAGCGCAGCGATCCGAGCGGACCGGGAATCTGCGGGTCGTGGGCGTGGTTGTGCTCCAGAAGCTGCAGGCACTGCTCGGGACGCTCGACCACCCGCAGGGTGCGCCAGCCGCGCGACAGTTCCGGGTTGGCGGTGATGTATTCGAGGCGGACGAGATCGGGGCGCTTCGGGTCGATCATGCGGCGGACGCTGCCGGTCATGACCGAAGCCTCGCCCGGGAAGAACACGAACAGACCGATCACCATGCCACCAAAGGCGACAAGCATCGTGATCAGGGTCGTGTTGTTGCGCATATGCGGGCCCATGGCTGACACGGGACGTGACAGCCAAGTCAGCTAACAGATGAATGTTAATGAAAATTCGAATCGAAATCGCAAAAACAGAGACACGGGCGGAACGCCGCGTTTTTTCGGTGGTTTTTTCCGTCATGCCGCAAAATCGCCCCATCCCGCCGCAATCACTGATGTCAGGGAGGCGCCCCGATCCGGTCCTCTCGGAGGCCCGCGCATGAAATCCCCCCTTGCCGTCCTCGCCGCCGCGCTCCTCTCCCTCGGCGCCGCGCCGGCGGCCGCTCAGGTGCCGGGTCAGGTGCCGGGTCAGGTGTCGGCCGATTATGCGGTGAGCTTTCTCGGGCTTCCGATCGGCCGCGGCACGATGGTCTCGACGTCGGACGGGAGGACCTACCGGACCACGCTCGAGGCGCGCGTTACCGGCATGGCGGCCATCTTCGCCGGCGGCTCGGGCACCGCCACCTCCGTCGGCCAGATCCGCGGCAACGGTCCAGTGCCCTCCAGCTTCACCGTGGAGATCCGCTCGGGTGGCAAGGTCGAGACGATGCGCATGGCCATGGCCGGGGGCAATGTCACCGGCGTCACCCGTGACCCGGACAAGCCGCCGCATCCGCGCGCCACTCCTGTCCTGCCCGAGCACCTGCGCGGTGTGCTCGACCCGCTTTCCGCCGGTATCTTCGTTGCCGGCGGGACGGGCCCCGTCGCGGGGGCCGCGGCCTGCCAGCGCCGCACGCCGGTTTATGGCGGACGCGAGCGCTTCGACCTCATCTATTCCTTCGTCGAGACCCGGCAGGTGGAGATCGGCGGCTACAGGGGCGAGGCTGCGGTCTGCCGCGTGCGGTTCGAGCCGATCGCCGGCTACAGGCCCGACCGAAATGACATCCGGAACGCGCGGCAACGCTCCGCCGAGGTGATCCTCGTTCCGGTGCGCGGCACGCGGAACCTGCTGCCGGCGAAGATCACCCTGGCGACCGGCTATGGCACCGGCATCGCCCTGGCGACGCGGCTGGCGCTCGATCCGGGCCCGCCGACGGCACGGCGCGCCTCCGCGGATTGAGGTTCTCGGCGGCATGCCGGCTGCGCTATGGTTCGCCATCCAGCCGGAGTGCCTTCGTGACATCTGCCCTGCCCACTGCGCTTCCCACCTCCATCGACGCGACGCTCTCGTTGCTGCGACAAGGCGACTATGTCGCCGACCGGTCGCTGGCGACTGTTCTGTTCCTGGCGCTGAAAATGGGGCGCCCGCTGCTGTTGGAGGGGGAGGCGGGTGTCGGCAAGACCGAAATCGCCAAGGTTCTCGCCGCAGCCCTCGGGCGCAACCTGATCCGCCTCCAGTGCTACGAGGGGCTCGACGTCTCGGCTGCGGTCTATGAATGGAACTATGCGGCGCAGATGATCACCATCCGCCTCGCCGAGGCGGAAGGGACGGTGGACCGCGAGGCGCTCGCCTCGGGCATCTTCTCCGAGCGGTTCCTGGTGAAGCGGCCGCTGCTCCAGGCGCTCGAACCGGACCTGCGCGGCCCGCCCGTCCTGCTCATCGACGAACTCGACCGTACCGACGAGGCCTTCGAGGCCTTCCTGCTGGAGGTGTTGTCGGATTTCCAGGTGACCGTGCCCGAACTCGGCACGATCAAGGCACCGGCGCCGCCCATCGTCATCGTCACCTCCAACCGGACCCGCGAGATCCACGACGCATTGAAGCGCCGTTGCCTCTATCATTGGGTCGATTACCCCGACGCCGCCCGCGAACTCGCCATCCTCAAGGCCAAGGCACCGGGCGCGCCGGAGCGGCTGACCAGGGAGATCGTCGCCTTCGTCCAGCGCCTGCGGAAATCCGACCTGTTCAAGGTGCCGGGCGTCGCCGAGACCATCGACTGGGCGACAGCGCTGACCGAACTCGACGCCGTCGGGCTCGACCCGCAGGGCGTCACCGACACGCTCGGCGTCCTGCTGAAATACCAGGACGACATCCAGAAGATGCAGGGCGGCGAGGCCAAGGCCATCCTCGACGAGGTGAAGGCGGGACGCTGATTTCCATGGTTCCGCTCGCCCTCGTCACCGATCCGGGCCGCCGGCCCTGGCTGAAGGCCTTTGTCATCGGCGCGGCACTGCTCCTCGCCCCACTGGTCTGGTGGACGGTGCTGGCGCTTGCCGGGACGCGCGTGCCGGCCCCGGTGGCCTGCGGCCTGTCGACGGCGCTGATCCTCGTCGCGGTGCTGGCGATCGCGCCGCTGCCCGAGATGGCGGTGCTCGGGCTGCTGCAATGGCTGACCATGTTGCGGAGCGGCTTGCCCCGCGCCGTCTACAATGCGGGATCGCTCGCCCTTTCGCCGGTCTTCGCCGCCCTCTTGAGGCCGGCCTGATGGCGAACGCGCTGGCCGAGAACATCGCCCATTTCGCCCGGGCGCTGCGCATCGCCGGGCTCCCCGTCGGTCCCGGCACGGTGCTCGATGCGGTGGCGGCGGTGGAGGCGGCCGGCATCGGCTCGCGCGAGGACTTCTACTGGACGCTGCATGCGGTCTTCGTGACGAAGCACGAGCATTCGCTGCTGTTCCGCACCGCCTTCGAGATCTTCTGGAAAAAGCGTCACCTGATGGAGAAACTGCTCTCCATTCTCATGCCGGTGGCGCCCGCCGCCCCGGGCAAGCCCGATCCGGTGTCGTTGCGCCTTCAGGAGGCCTTCTTCAAGCAGGCCGAGAGCGTGCCGGTGGAAAAGCCGGAGATCGAGGTCGATGCGAGCCTCACGGTTTCCGACATCGAGGTGCTGCAGAAGAAGGACTTCGCGCAGATGACCGCCGCCGAGATCGCCGAGGCCAACCGCAAGGTGGCGGCCCTGGTGCTTCCGGACGATGCCGTTGTGACGCGCCGCCTGGCGCCCGATCCCCGCGGACGGCGGATCGACCTCAGGCGCACCCTGCGCCGTTCGATCGGGGAGGGGGGCGGCATCATCGACCTGGCCCGCCGCGGCCCGAAGACGAAGCATCCGCCGCTGGTCGTGCTCTGCGACATTTCCGGGTCGATGAACCAGTATACCCGGGTGATCCTGCATTTCGTCCACGCCCTGATGGACAACCGCCGCAACGTCCATGCCTTCACCTTCGGCACGCGGCTGACCAACATCACCCGGATGCTGAAGGCGAAGGACCCGGACGAGGCGCTGGCCGCGTGCTCGGCGGCGGTCGAGGACTGGTCGGGCGGCACCCGCATTGCGCCCTCGCTCGCCGCCTTCAACAAGGTCTGGTCGCGACGGGTGCTGTCCGGCGGGGCGGTGGTGCTGCTGGTGACCGATGGGCTCGAGCGCGACGGCACGGCCGATCTCGCCCGCGCCGCCGACCGGCTGCATCGCTCCTGCCGCCGGCTCGTCTGGCTCAACCCGCTGCTGCGCTTTGACGGGTTCGAGGCCCGCGCCCAGGGGATCCGGGCGCTGCTGCCCCATGTCGACGAGTTCCGCACCATCCACAATGTCGCGGCAGTGGCGGAACTCGTGGCTGCGCTGGACGCCCGCCGGCCGGACCAGGCGCATGATCCGCGGCGCTGGTTGAAGGGTCTTTGAGGGTAGGGTCTTGCCGCAAAGGACGCATGGCGAGCCTGCCCTTGCGTCGCGCCGCCGTTCATCCGATGTCTTGGAACACAGGGAAACTGTTCGAGGAGATCTGCCATGCTCTCGACCGACGACGACATTCTCGGACAGGCGGAAGCCTGGGCGAAGGCCGGAAAGGGAGTGGCGGTGGCGACCGTGGTCGAGACCTGGGGCTCGGCCCCGCGCCCGGTCGGCTCGCATCTCGTCATCGACGAGGACGGCAGCTTCCTCGGCTCGGTCTCCGGCGGCTGCGTCGAGGGTGAGGTTGTCACCGAGGCGCTGGACGTGATCGGTACAGGACAAGCCAAACTGCTGGAATTCGGCGTTGCCGACGAGACGGCGTGGCGGGCGGGCCTGTCCTGCGGCGGGCGGATCGCCGTCTATGTCGAGAAGGTCGGCTGATGCGACTCGCACTCCTCTCGGCGCTCAACGCGGCGCGTTCCGACAGGCGCGCCGCTGTCCTCGTCACCGATCTCGACGGCGGTGCGGCCCGTCTCGTCACCGCGGAGACCCTCGCCGGCGATCCGCTGGAGGAGGCGATCCGGACGGCCCTGCGCACCGGCCGCAGCGGCGTCGTGGAGGGCACGCGCGCCTTCCTGACCGTCCAGGTGCCGCCGGCACGGATGGTCATAATCGGCGCCGTCCATATCAGCCAGGCGCTGGTGCCGATGGCGCGGATGATCGGCTATGATCCCGTCATCGTCGATCCGCGCACCGCCTTCGCCACGCCCGAGCGCTTTCCCGGCGTCACGCTGCTGGCGCAATGGCCGGACGAGGCGCTGCCGGGCCTCAAGGTCGACCGCTACACCGCCTTCATCGCGCTGACCCACGATCCGAAGATCGACGATCCCGCGCTGATGCACGCCTTCGAGAAGAACTGCTTCTATATCGGCGCGCTGGGCTCGCGGAAGACCCATGCCCGGCGCATCGAGCGGCTGGGCGCCAATGGCGCGCCGCCGGAGGCGCTGGCCCGCATCAAGGCGCCGGTCGGCCTCGCCATCGGTGCCATCACCCCGGCGGAGATCGCCGTGTCGATCCTCGCCGAGGTGACGCAGGCCTGGCGGCAGGGCATCGCGTGAGATCGGCCTGGGGGCGCGGCTAGGAGACGGCAGATGCGGTTCGGTCCCGTGCCCTTGGACGACGCGCTGGGCGGCATCGTCGCCCATGCCGTGCGCCGGGACGGCCTGCTCCTCAAGAAGGGGACCCGCATCGGGGCGGCGGAGATCGCGGCGCTGGCCGCTGCCGGTCTCGACAGCGTGACCGTGGCGATGGCCGAGCCGGGCGATGTCGGCGAGGACGAGGCGGCCGCCCGGATCGCAGCGGCGGTGGCCGGTGCCGGTCTGCGCATCGACCCGGCCTTTACCGGACGGGCCAATCTCTTCGCGGCGGCGGCTGGCGTCCTCGTGGTTGCCCAGGCCGGAATCGACGGGATCAACCGCATCGACGAGGCCATCACTTTCGCGACCCTGCCGGCCTTCGCCGCCGTCGAGGCCGGCGAGATGGTGGCGACCGTCAAAATCATCCCCTATGCGGTGGCGGGCGCCCGCGTCGCCGAGGCGGTCGCCGCCGGCCCACTGGTGCGCGTCGCGCCCTTCGTCCGGCGCCGTATCGCAGTGATCTCGACCCTCCTGCCGGGACTGGCCGACAAGGTCGTCGACAAGACTCTCCGGGTCACAGCCGACCGTCTGGCGCCAGCCGGCGCCCAGATCGTCGCCGACCGGCGCATTCCCCATGATCCCGCGGCGCTGGCGGCGGTGATCGCCGAAGTCCGGCCGCTGGCCGATCTGATCCTCGTCTTCGGGGCCTCCGCCATCGCCGACCGCCGCGACGTCATTCCCGCGGCGCTCGAGGCGGCCGGCGGCCATGTCGAGCATCTCGGCATGCCGGTCGATCCCGGCAACCTCCTGATGATCGGCGCGCTCGACGGCGTCCCGGTCATCGGCGCGCCGGGCTGCGCCCGCTCGCCGAAGGAGAACGGCTTCGACTGGGTGCTGATGCGGCTTCTCGCCGGCCTGGCGGTGACCAAGCAGGACGTGACCGGCATGGGGGTGGGAGGCTTGCTCATGGAGATCGTGTCGCGACCGCAGCCGCGGGCGGGAGACGTCGAGGATTCCCCGGCGCCGCGCATCGCCGCCATCGTTCTGGCGGCCGGGCGGTCGACGCGCATGGGTGGACCGAACAAACTCCTCGCCGAAATCGGCGGCAAGCCGCTGGTGCGTCATGCCGTAGAGGCGGCGTCCGGGGCGGGGCCGGCCGATATTCTGGTCGTCACCGGCCATCAGGAGGCGGCCGTGCGCGCGGCATTGTCAGGCCTTCCCGTGCGCTTCGTCCACAATCCCGACTTCGCCGCCGGGCTGTCCACCTCCCTCAAGGCGGGGATCGCGGCGCTTGGCGAGGCGATCGACGGGGTCGTGGTGCTGCTCGGCGACATGCCGCGCATCTCGCCTGCGCTGGTTGCAAGGCTCGCCGCGGCCTTCGCCCCCGAGGAGGGCCGCCACATCGTCGTACCGGTGGCGGACGGGCGCCGCGGGAATCCGGTCCTGTGGGGGCGCCGCTTCTTCCCCGAACTGACGCGCGTCACCGGCGACCAGGGCGGGCGGGCGGTGCTGGCCGGTGCGCCCGAGGCCATTGCCGAGGTGCCGGCGGAGGAGGACGACGTCCATCTCGACCTCGATACGCCCGATGCGCTGGCGGCCGCAGGCGGGCGGCCGGCGCCTTAACCAAGCTGAATGCCACGCGGCGATTTTGACAAAAAAATCCCCGGGTCGTTGCCGGCCCGGGGCGTCAGATGGTCATCTCCGTGGACGCGGAGTGGTTGATCCCGTCTATCTGCCTATCTGCTGGGCAGCACAATCAGGACCGCATCTTTACCCTACCTGTTGACCTTAACCCGTTGCGCCGGATTTCCCGCCAATTGTCGGCATTGGCCAGCGGCCTCCGCGACGGCGCCTCCCGGGCGCCGAAACCGGCCGCGGTCATCGTCGGGTCATGGTGGTTTCACCCGGACGTCATCCCACCCTCCTACCTCCGTCCCCAGACTCCTCGAATCGGGATGAGACGGCATGGCTCTGGTGGCAGGCGAGGCGCGCAAGGCGACCCATCGCAATATCGGACGGGCCGTCGCCCGCCACAGCCCGCTGTCGCCGGCGGGGCTGCAAGAGCAGCTCTTCACGCTGATGTTCTCCGGTCTCGTCTATCCGCAGATCTGGGAGGATCCGGCGATTGACATGGAGGCGCTGGCGCTCCGCCCGACCGACCATCTGGTCGCCATTGCCTCGGGCGGCTGCAACATCCTCAGCTATCTCGTTGCCGGACCGGCGCGCATCACCGCCCTCGACCTCAACGAAAACCACGTGGCGCTGAACCGGCTCAAGCTGGCGGCGGCCCGTCACCTGCCGGATCATGCCAGCTTCTTCCGCTTCTTCGGCGAGGCCGACAGCGGTGACAATGTCACCGCCTATAAGCGCCACCTGCGCGACCGCCTCGATCCCATGACGCGCGCCTACTGGGACCGCCGCGACTGGGCCGGCCGCCGCCGCATCAGGCAGTTTTCCGACAACATCTATCGCAAGGGTCTGCTCGGCTGGATGATCGGCACCGGCCACGCCGTCGCCCGGCTGCACGGCCGCGATCCGCGCCGCATGCTGGAGGCCCGGTCGCTGGCCGAGCAGCGCGCCATCTTCGACAGCGAGCTGAAGCCGCTGTTCTCGTCGCGGCTGGTGCGCTGGCTAGTGAAGAATCCGGCCTCGCTCTACGGGCTCGGCATTCCGCCGGCCCAGTACAAGGCGCTGCTCACCTCGGCCAAGGCCGGCGGCGGCATGGAGGAGGTGCTGGTGGCCCGCCTCGAGCGCCTCGCCTGCGGCTTTCCGCTGGAGAGCAACTATTTCGCCTGGCAGGCCTTCGGACGCCGCTACCAGCCGGGCGCGGCGGGGGCCGTGCCGCCCTATCTCGCTGCCGCCCACTTCGACGCGGTGAGGGCCCATGCCGATCGCGTCGAGGTCTGCCACGAGAATTTCATCGACCACCTCGAACGGCTGCCCGACGCTTCGCGCGACGCCTATGTCCTGCTCGATGCGCAGGACTGGATGACGGACGTGGTGCTGAACCGGCTGTGGCGCGCGATCCTGCGCACGGCGCGGCCCGGCGCGCGCGTCATCTTCCGAACGGCAGCCGAGGACAGCCTGTTGCCCGGCCGCGTGGCACCGGACATCCTCGCCCGCTTCACCTATGACGCGGCGCGCTGCCGGGCCTGGACCGACCGCGACCGGTCGTCGATCTATGGCGGTTTCCACCTCTACAGGCTGGCGGCGTCGTGACGGCGCCGACGGATGTCTTTCCCGCCTCCGAGCGGATGGATGCGATCTATCGCTGGCAGGTCGGCATCTACGACGCGACGCGGAAATTCTACCTGATCGGCCGCGATCCGTTGATCGCAGACCTCGCGCCGCCGGTCGGCGGTACGGTGCTGGAAGTGGGCTGTGGCACCGGGCGCAACCTCATCGTCGCCGCACGGCGCTATCCGCAGGCCCGGTTCTGCGGCTTCGACGTCAGCCCGGTCATGCTGACCGAGGCGCGCCGTGCCGTGGCACGCGCCGGGCTCGCCGGGCGCATCCGTCTCGCGCAGGCCGATGCCGCGCGGTTCGATCCGCTGACCACTTTCGCCTGCGAGGGCTTCGACCGGGTGTTCTGCTCCTACACGCTGTCGATGATCCCACCGTGGCAGGAGGCGCTCGATCGGGCGCTGGCCGCTGTGCTGCCGGGGGGGGCCCTCCATGTCGTCGACTTCGGCGACCAGGAGCATCTCCCATCGGTCTTCCGCGCGGGGTTGCGGGCCTGGCTGGCCCAGTTCCATGTCACGCCGCGGGACGATTTCGCGCCGGTGCTTGCGGACCTCGCAGCGGCGCGCGGCCTTTCGGCACAGGTGGACCGTCCCTATCGCGGTTACGCCGTCCGCGCGATCGCCGCCCGCCGGCCCCTTGCTTGACCCCGTCGGCGGGCGGGGTCTATGACCCCCGCCATATGACCCAGGCCCTCCAGACCGCCGGCGCCCCCGAACTGACGGTGGTTGTGCCCAGCTACAACGAACGCGACAACGTGCCGGAACTGGCGCGCCGGCTCGACCATGTGCTGGCCGGCATCGCCTGGGAGATGATCGTCGTCGACGACGACAGCCCGGACGGTACCGCCGCTGTGGTCAAGGAGATCGCCCGGCGCGACCCCCGCGTGCGCTGTATCCGGAGGGTCGGACGGCGCGGGCTTGCGGGCGCCTGCATCGAGGGCATGCTCGCCTCCTCCGCGCCGGTCGTCGCCGTCATGGACGGCGACCTGCAGCACGACGAGACCATCCTGCCGGCCATGCTCGACCAGATCCGGGCCGGGCGCGACCTCGTCGTCGCCAGCCGCAACATTGCCGGCGGCTCCAAGACGGAGGGGCTCTCGCCCATCCGCCAGGGGATTTCCGACCTCGGCCGACGCCTGTCGGCGATGATCCTCAAGGCGCCGCTGACCGACCCGATGTCCGGTTTCTTCATGATCCGCCGCGACATCGTCGAGGAGGTGGCGCCGCGCCTCTCCACCACCGGCTTCAAGATCCTCGCCGACATCGCGGCCTCGGTGCCCCGGGCGCCGAGCCTCGCCGAGGTCCCCTTCATCTTCCGCGAGCGCGTCCATGGCGAGAGCAAGCTCGACGCCAAGGTGGCGCTCGACTATGTCGGCTTCGTCCTCAACAAGCTGTCCGGCGGGTTCATTCCGCTGCGATTCATCTTCTTCGCCCTGGTCGGGGCCAGCGGCCTCGTCGTCCATCTGGCAGCACTTTATGCAGGCCTGACGTTCGGCCTGCGCTTCGAGTGGGCGCAGACGCTGGCGACGGTCGTCGCCATGACGTCGAACTTCGTCATCAACAATGAAATCACCTATCGCGACGCCCGACTGAAGGGCGCCAGCTTCCTGACCGGCCTGATGCTGTTCTATCTGGTCTGCAGCATCGGTGCCTTCGGCAATGTCGGCGTTGCCAGCTGGCTCTATGCCGGCGATGTCGACTGGTGGCTCTCGGGCCTCGCCGGGGCCGTCATGGGAGCCGTGTTCAACTATGCCGCCTCGGCCACCCTCGTCTGGCGCCGCTGACATGGCACCGGCCTTGCGCCCGGTCTGGGCCGGGAGCGCCGGTGCCGTCCTGGTTCTGGTCTGCGTCCTGACGGCGGTGCGGCTCTGGGCGGCCGGGTCCCTCGGCCTCGCCGCCGACGAAGCCTATTACCACCTGTGGTCGCAGAATCTCGCCCTCGGCTATTTTGACCACCCGCCGATGGTGGCACTGCTGATCCGTGCCTCCACGGCGGTTTTCGGCGACACGGAATTCGGCATCCGCTGGCTCTCTGTGCTGCTGGCGGCGGCGGCGAGCCTCGGCGTCTGGCGTCTCGTCTGGCGCCTGACCGATGATCGGGCCGCGGCGATCGCCGGGGCGGGGATGGTGCAGGCGACGCTGTTCCTCGGCGCCGGCGCCATGCTGGTGACACCGGATACGCCGCTCGTGCTGTTCTGGACGCTGGCGCTGCTCGCCCTGGTCGAGGTCTGGCGCACCGGCCGGGGTGTCTGGTGGCTGGCGGCGGGCCTTGCCGTCGGTCTTGCCTTCATCTCCAAATATACCGCCGTCTTCCTCGGCTTGGCCATCCTGCTCTGGATCGTGCTGGTGCCGGAGCTTCGCCGTTGGCTGCGCTCGCCCTGGCCCTATGCGGGCGGCATCCTCTGCCTCGCGGTCATGGCGCCGGTGCTGTGGTGGAACCTCGCCCATGGCGGCGCCTCCCTCACCAAGCAGTTCGGACGCGCCGTTCCGAAGGCCTTCGACCCGCGCTTCGTGCCCGAATTCATGGCCGGGCAGGCGGCGCTGCTGACGCCGCTGATCGGGATCCTGGTGCTCTGGGGCCTGTGGGTGGTTGGCCGCCGCGCTCTCGACCAGCGCGAGCCGGGCGCCGTGCTGCTGACCGTGTCGGTCCTGCCGCTGCTCGCCTATCTCGTCTGGTACGGCCTGTTCGACCGCGTCCAGGGCAACTGGACCGCCTGTCTTCTGCCGGCTTCCATCGCCGCCGCCGTGATCGGCGCAAAGGCCCTGCCGGCCGCTGCCCCCCGCGCCGCCGCAGTGCTGCGGGCGGGCCTGCGCTGGTCGGTGGTCAGCGGGGTGGTGCTTGGACTCCTGGTCATCGGCCATGCGGGTTTCCGGCTGGCGCCGCTGGCCATCGATCCGACCGGCCAGTTGCATGGCTGGCGGGCCGCTGCGGAGGCTGTCGAGGCGACGGCCATGCGGGCCGGGGCGGGCACGATCGGCACGGCGAGCTACACGACGACGGCGCATCTGCGCTTCTACGGCACCGGTCGGCTGCCGGTGGTCCAGCTCGGCGAAAGGCTGCGCTATGCCATGGAAACGGCGCCCGATCCCGCGGCCATCGCCGCGCGGCCGGTACTGGTGGTGGTGGAGAGCCGCCGCGTGGCGGAAGTCAGCGCGCGGCTCGGGCAGTTCTACCGGGTGGTGGATCCGGCCGGGACGGTCGACCGGCTGTGGCGGCCGCGATTCGGGCTGACGGACCGGATGGACCAACTGGTGCTCTTCGTCGCCCGTGATCCGCTTCAGCCCGGCCTGCCCGATCTCACCGCGCCTCAGTAGCGCCGCCACAGGGACAGGCCGGCATAGGCACCGGAACGGCCACCGCGATCCTGTGCGAAGCCCGCCGACAGGCGCAGCCCCAAGGGGCCGATTGTGATTCCGGTCGCATGTACGCCGAGCCGTGTGCGCAGCGTGCCGTGATGGGTGCTGAACGTCGCTTCAGGCCCGATATGGACGCCGCGGCCGATGTCATAGCCGGGCGCGATGCGCAGGCTCGCCGCGGCGAAGGGAGTCGCATAGGTGGCGTAGAGCTGGACGGCCACACGCTCCAATGGGGTAAGCCAGGCATCGAGCGTTAGGACCGGGCCGATGCGCGTGCCCAGATGGGGGTCGGGGAGGGCGGGCGACAGGCGCCGCGTCTCCAGGGCCAGGCCGGCGAAGAGGGTTGCCGAGCCCCAGCGGCCCTGTTCGCGCCAGCCGGCCACGAGCCGGGCGGTGGTCGTTGTCTCCAGGACCCGATCCGGCAGAAGGGGATCGATACGGAACCGCGAGATCCCCGTGCCGGCGGTGATGCGCAGGGCGAGGCCGCGGCCCTCGCCGTGCCGACCGGCCAGCGCATCGAGGCCTGAGGAGAGGTGAAACCCGTCGAAGGCGCCATCGAGGCCGAGGAAACTCGTGAAACGAGGCCCGGCGGGCGTGTCGGCGAGGGCCACGCCCGGCAACCATGCGACGGCAATGGTCCCCCATGCTCTCCATGCGCGCATGGGTCATTCGCTCACGGAACCTCGCCGCTGGCCATATGGGACATCACCGGATGGGAGGGCGGGCGCCACGACGCCAGCCCACCGTTAATGAACCGCTAACCAAGTTGGTCGCTCAATCGTGACGGCCCGCCGTGTCGCCGGTCGGCCAGCAAGACCCAGTGCATCGTCGCAGCTTCGCCGGAGGCCGTCATGCCAGCGCCGTCCCCTTCCGTTCCGTCCCGCCGGATCGACGCCGATTTCGTCCGGCTGATCGAAGGCTATTCCCTCACCACTGCCGAGATCCTCTACCGGATGCCCGACCATCCGCTGCTGCTGCAGACCTATCTCTGGCAGGACTACGATCAGGCGCCCTATTTCCCGGTGCTGAAGAGATTCCTCGCGTTCTGGGAGAAAAGCCTTGACGGACGACTTCATGCCGTCACCGTCGTGTCGTCCCGGCTGGTGCGGCCGCGCGAACTGCGCATGGCCCAGAGCCTGTCCTATCTCCACTGATCCGTGCCGATCGTCGCTGGTCGCCCGGCGAGCGTCGCTTGGCAGTGGCGGCGCAGCGCGGAGCGACGTATGGATAGCGCCCTTTTGCTCGCCGGATCCGCTCGTGCCCACCCCTGAGAAGACAACGCAGATCATTGCCGCGCTGATGTCATCCAAGCCATCGAGCGATCCCGAGGTTTTCGGGAGCCTGACGGTTGGTGATCTGTTGGCGTCGCTGCGCTCGCGCGCTTTCGGCCTGTCGCTGATCCTCTTCGGGCTGCCCAATCTCCTGCCCATTCCCGGCCTGCCGATTCTTACGGGTATCGTGCTGGTCATGCTTGCCTGGCAGATCCTCGTGGGACGGGAAGTGCCGTGGCTGCCCGACCGCATCGCCGGCACGGCGCTGCCGCGTGCCCGCCTGACCCAGGTCGTCAACCGCACGCTGCCGCTGTTGCGGCGTCTCGAAACCATGTCCCGGCCGCGGCTGGCGCTGGCGGCGGGGCCCACTGCGCGTCGCCTCGTCGGATTGGCTGTGCTGGTCCTCGCGGTGCTGCTGGTCATCGTGCCGATTCCCTGGATCGGGTCGATGCCGCAGGGGCTCGCGCTCTGCGTGCTCGGTCTCGGCCTGACCGAGCGTGACGGTTTGCTGGTTGTTGCCGGCTTTGTCCTCGCCGCGATCGCCACGGCGGTGAGCGCTGGAATCGGCTACACGATCATGGCAAGTGCACTGTCCATCCTGTTCTGATGGCGGTCGGTCAACGCAGCGGAGACTCGTCCCTTGCAGGAGAATTCCGATCCCCCGGTCCACCGGACGTCCGAGATCTTCCTCGCGCTGAAGACGGTCGGCGAGGGTGAACGCATCTCTCTTGACGGGCTGACGCGCGCCCTCGGCGACCGTGCCTTTGGCCTGCTCGTGCTGATCTTTGCCCTGCCGAACATCATTCCGATGATTCCGGGCGTCTCCACCGTGTCCGGCATCGTCATCGGCATTGTGGGCCTGCAGATGATGATCGGCCGGCATGCGCCCTGGCTGCCTGCCGCCATCGGCGAGAAATCGATTCCGCGGGCCCAACTCGCGGCCATGGTCGACCGCACCATCGGCTGGGTGGCGAAAGTCGAGCGGGTGGCGCGTCCACGCTGGAGTTTCATGACACGCGGGCCGATGCACGTCATCCTTGGCGCCATGTTCGTGCTGCTCGGGGCCATCCTGGCCCTGCCGCTGTCCTGGGTCGGCAATTTCCCCCCTGGCGTGGCGCTGGTGGTTCTGTCGATCGGACTGCTCGAGGACGACGGCATGCTCGTCGCCGCCGGTCACGCCATCGGCATCGTCGCGACCGCCCTGGTCCTCGCCCTGGTGGTGGCGCTGGTGGCGGCGGCGATCACGAGTTTCGGCTGGCTGACCGCCTGATCCGGCTTCACTTGGGCGGCCACGGACAGTATGGTCCGCCCAGATCTGACGAGGACCTGACATGGCCGATCTCATCGTGCCCCATTTCGCCAATGACGACGGCGTCGCCGTCATCCATATCGGCGTGAAGGAATTCCAGTGCATGGGCGCGCGCGCGCCCTTCGACCATCCGCATGTCTTCCTCGACATGGGCAGCGATACCGAGATCGTCTGCCCCTATTGCTCGACCCTCTATAAGTATGACGCCGCGCTGCATGCCGACGAGACCCGCCCGGCCGGCGCCTATGTGAAGACCCTGGCCGAGGCCTGATCGGCGCGTGCCCGCGGCGCGCCATGTCACCATTGCCGGTGCCGGTATCGGCGGCCTGACCTTGGCCCTGTGCCTTGCCAGGGCGGGGGTCACATCGACCGTCCTGGAGCGCAGCCCGGCGCTGGAAGAGGTCGGTGCCGGCATCCAGCTCTCCCCCAATGCCAGCCGGATCATGATCGCACTCGGTCTCGCCGAGGCGCTGGCGCCGGTCATCGTCGCGCCCGCGGGCATGGACGTCAGGTCGGGATCCTCCGGCGCGCTTCTCGCTGCCGCGACGCTGGGCGGGACGGCGGCGCAGCGCTGGGGCTCACCCTGGTGGGTCGTCCACCGTGCCGACCTTCTCGCCGCTCTCGCCGCGGCCGCCGCTCTGGAACCGGCCATCATGATCGAGACCGGCACTGCCGTCGCCACCGTCATGGCGGCCGGGGCTGGGTTCGACCTCACCCTCGAAGGAGGAGAACACCGCCGTGTCGCCGTGCTTGTCGGCGCCGACGGCATCCGCTCGGCGGTGCGGCACGGGCTCGGTGATCCCACCCCGCCGATCTTCCGGCACCGCAGCGCCTTTCGGGCCACCCTGCCGATGGTGGCGGTGCCCGCGGCGCTGCGCGGTGACCGGCTCGGGCTCTGGCTGGGTCCCGATGCCCATCTCGTCCATTACCCGCTGCGCGGCGGCAGCCTGTTCAACGTCGTGGCGATCATCGGCGACCCCGCCCCGGTTGCCGGCTGGCGGGCGCCGGGCGACGCCTCGGTCCTCGCGCAACGCCTCTCCGGCTGGGATGCGGCGCCGCGCCAGCTGATCGCTGCGGTCGAAGTCTGGCAGCGCTGGTCCCTCGCCGACCGTCCGGTCTGGTTTGGCCCGGGGCAGGGATCGGCGACGCTGATCGGGGATGCGGCCCATGCCATGCTGCCCTTCGTGGCCCAGGGCGGTGCCATGGCGATCGAGGATGCCGCGGTACTGGCTGCCTGCTGCGCGGCCGGGCCGGATGACCTTGCCGGTGCCTTCCGCGCCTATGAGGAGGCGCGCCGGGCGCGCGTCGCGCGCGTCCAGTCGCTCGCCCGCCGCAACGGTGTCATCTATCACCTCAAGGGGCCCGCAGCCTTCGCCCGCGACGCCGCCATCCGCCTGCTCGGCGGGCGCGGGCTGCTGGCACAGCAGGACTGGATCTACGCCCACCGGGCCTGAAGGATCAGCGCCGGGGCGGGGTCTCGGCCTGGTTGGTCGTGCCGGCGAGGTCGCGGATGTTCATCCGCTGGCCGCCGGGCAGCAGAATGTCACCGGGCCGCAGGCCGCCGCCGCAGCGCGCCGAGACGAAACGCCCCTGCTGCGTGGTGAGCGTCTGCTGGAACTCCGACTGTCCGATGGTCTGCACCGTGCCCTCGATGCGCAGCGAATAGGTGGCCCTGAGGTCGCCGGAGACGACGGAGCGCGCCGTGGTCCGCGTCTGGCCGACCTGGCAGTCGCTTTCGATGATGAAGTCGTCGCCGTCGCGGCGGATCTCGTAGCGCTGGCATTGCTGGCCGAGCTGGCCGAAGCCGAACTGCACCATCTGCCGCTCGGTGGCGGCATCCGTGCAGGTCTGGACGGTGAATTCCTGGCCGCCCGGACCGCCGCCGGTCATCATGCGGATCTCCCAGTAGCCGGGCCGGCGCAGCGGCAGCTCGACGCCCTGCGGCTGTGCGAGGGCTGGGCCGGCGGTGAGGCCGACAAGAAACAGAACCCTCAGCATGGTGTCTCCGGAACGGGGCGTCGTCAGCGATCATAGGGCAGCGGTGACGTGGCGACAGTGGCTGATGGGCCACGGTGGCTATCGTATGTCTCGCCAACGACAGCCTCTCTTTCAGGCCACGGGGCTGTCGCTGATGGGGTGCCAATGGTGCGGACGGCCGGACTCGAACCGGCACGGGTTGCCCCGCAAGATTTTAAGTCTCGTGCGTCTACCGATTTCGCCACGCCCGCTCCGGACCGAGCCTTAGCGCGATCGGCAGACCCTGTCATCCGCGGCCTGACGGGCGCCGGATGACGTAACGGCACTGTCGGGATTAATGATACCCTAACGGCAGGGCAACAGTTCGTTGACCATTTCGAGCAGTCCGGTCAACGGGCTGTTGAAAGCTGCGGGCTATGGTCCGCCGGGGATCGCGGGAAGGACCAGACCACTGTTCGAGGAGAGCCGCCGTGAAGGTCACTCCCGCCAAGATTCTCCTGTTCTTCATGAGCCTGCTGGTGTTCATGAATCCGCCGCTGGTGCTCGGCTTGCTCGGCCCTGACGGCCGGCGCGCCGGCCTGATGATCGACGAGAGCCTGGGCACAGACCAGATGCGCATCGCGCTGTTCGGACGCCGGTGAAACGCGTCAGCCGGCGTCGCGGATCGGCGGCTGAAAGGTGTAGCCCATGTCCCAGGGGAAATAGATCCAGGTGTCCTGGGACACCTCGGTAACGAAGGTATCAACCATCGGCCGACCCAGCGGCTTGGCATAGACCGTCGCGATATGCGACTTCGGCAGCATATCGCGCACCACCTTGGCGGTCTTGCCGGTATCGACGAGGTCGTCGACGACGAGGACGCCTTCGCCGCCATCGGTCAGCAATTGCGGGGCGACTTCCTTGATCACCTTGAGCTGCCCCTGGCTCTGGTAGTCGTGGTAGCTGGCGATGCAGACCGTCTCGATCATGCGGATGCCGAGTTCGCGCGTGACAATGGCGGCGGGCACAAGGCCGCCGCGGGTAATGCAGACAATGGCGCGAAACGGCCCGGCGCCGCTGATCCGCCAGGCCAGCGCCCGGGCGTCGCGGTGGAACTGGTCCCAGGCCACCGGGAAGGCCTTTTCCGGATTCGGCGTCGCCATGGGGTGCTCCACGCTCACGAGATCATCGATAGGGCGGCGACACTAGCCGCGCGCGGCCTCGGCGCAAATCGCCCGCGGCGCTTTTCCCAAGGGAATCGCGCTGGAGCGAGGGTCAAGCGGGAGCGTCGCGATGGCGTGGTGACGCCCCGGCGGCCATGTCAGGCGCCGCGGGTGACCGTGATGGGCGCCTCCGGCCCCTTGTGTTCGCCGACCATGGCGACGACGGCCGCTTCGGCGGCCGCCAGCAGCGATTCGTCCTTGGCGCGCAGCACGAGGCGGGTCCAGAAGCGGCCGTCCTGCATCATCGGGTAGGAGCCCATGATGACGCCGGGGTGGGCCTTGGCGATGGCGGCATAGGGCGTGCCGATGTCGCCCTCGCGCAGGCCCGGCGCCTCGATGGAGACCTGGATCATCTTGGTGCCGGTCTTCAGGCGCGGAGAGACGACGTCCATCATGGCCTGCATCACCGAGGGCACGCCGGCCATGGTGACGACGTTGCCGATCATGAAGCCCGGGGCCTTGGACACCGGGTTCTCGATGAGCTCGGCGCCGGCCGGAATGCGCGCCATGCGCAGGCGGGCCTCGTTCAGGTCCTTCTCTGGGATGCGCTCCAGCAGCATGGCGCGGGCGCGCGGGTCGACGTCGATGGAGACGCCGAAGGCCTTGGCGATGCAGTCGGCGGTGATGTCGTCGTGGGTCGGGCCGATGCCGCCGGTGGTGAAGACGTAGCCGTACTTCGCCCGCAGCGTGTTGAGGGCGGGGACGATCTCGTCCTCCTCGTCGGGGACGACCCTGACCTCCTTCACGTCGATGCCGATGGCCGTGCAGTACTCGGCAATGTAGCCGATGTTCTTGTCCTTGGTGCGCCCGGAGAGGATCTCGTCGCCGATGACGAGGATGGCGGCGGTGACGGTGGTCGGCTCGGTCATGATGGTGCTCCGGGATGAGCCCGGAGGTAGAGCGCGGCGCGACCTGCGGCAAGGGCCCTGCAGGCGGTGAGGCGCGGAATGCTCCCCTGCGCTGCGGCTTGGTTCTACTGCACCTGCACCTGCCGCGAGGCCTGGTCGACCACCACCTTCACGGTCAGGAACTCGCCCTCGCCGCCGTGGCGCGAGCCGCGGATGGGCGCGGCATTGAGATAGTCGAGGCCGCAGGCGATGCGGATGTGCTGCTCGGTCGGGCACTGGCCGTTGGCGGCGTCGAAACCGACCCAGCCGAGGCCCTCGACATGGGCTTCAGCCCAGGCGTGGCCGGCCTCCTGGTCCACCGTGCCGTCGGCATGGAGGAAATAGCCGCCGACATAGCGGGCAGGGATGTTGAGGTGGCGCGCCGCGGCGATGAAGATATGGGCGAAGTCCTGACAGACGCCGCGCTTCAGCGCGAAGGCCTCCGCCGCCGTGGTGGCGGAATGGGTTGGATCCTTGTCGAAGGTGATGTCGCGGGCGAGGTCGTCGAGCAGGGCGTGGAGCGTCGAGAGCCGGTCGCCCGGCCGCTCGCGGGCCTCGGCATAGGCGCGGATCTCGCCGTCGGCGGTGGTCAGGTCGGTGCCGCGCAGGTAGAGGCCGGGCGGAAACCGCTCGATGGCGCCGCGCACCACGCCGGCGGTGTCGGACGTCTCGACAAGGCCATCGACGCGGACGGTGAGGGTCTGCACCGGCCCGGTGCAGGAGAAGGTGTGGGTGATGTTGCCGAAGGCGTCCTCGTGGGCATCGAGGCGGCAGTCCTGGTCGACGTCGATGCGCCAGGTCGCGACGTGCTGGCCCTCGTAGTTGCGCGGGGTCAGCCGCAGCGTCTGGATCACCGCATGGGCGGGGACGGCATAGCTGTAGATGGTCTCGTGGGCGATGCGGATGCGCATGGCGGCCGCCCGCTCAGGTCAGATATTGCTGGGTGATGGCGGCACCCAGCCGGTTGTTCTCGGTGATGAAGTCCGAGACGAATTCGTGCAGGCCGGACTGGAAGATATCCTCGATCCGGGCGCTTTCGAGCTTCGTCCGGGTGGCACGGGCAGCGCGCTGGGCCGGGCCCTGGCGGCCATAGGCGAGCGACAGGCTGTCGAGGTTGCGCACGATGCTCTCGTAGCAGGCGGCGAGCGAGCGCGGCATCTGGTCGTTGAGGATCAGGAGGTCGGCGACCAGCCAGGGCTTCAGGCTCTCCTTGTAGACCCAGTGATAGGCGGTCAGCGCCGAGACGGCCCTGAGGATCGCCGACCACTGGAAATAGTCCAGCGACCCGCCGACCTGCTCGGCGCCGGGCAGCAGCACGTGATATTTCACGTCGAGGATGCGGGCGGTGTTGTCGGCCCGCTCGATCATCACACCGAGGCGCGAGAACCAGTAGCCGTCGGACCGCAGCATGGTGCGATAGGCCGAGCCGTCGAACCGCAGGCCCGTTTCCTTCACGAAAGAGAGGAAATTGGCCAGGTGTTCGTCCTGGTTGAGGCCGCTCGCCCGGTATTTCGACAGTTCCAGCCATGCGGCGTTGATGGCGTCCCACATCTCCACCGTCAGCGCCGTGCGCACCGAGCGCGCATTGGTGCGGGCCACCTCGAAACAGGAGCGGATGGAGGAGGGGTTGTCGGGCGAGAAGGCGAGGAAGTCGATCACCGTCTCGCGGGTCGCCTTGTCATGCGCCTGGTAGAAGAGATGGGCGCACCCGGCGGTGGCGACCGCCGACTCCCATTCGTTCGACGTCCCGGCATAGGCGGAGGGCAGATTGGCGAGGCGGGTCGAGGCCTCGATGATGCGGGCGAGATATTCGGCCCGTTCGACATAGCGGGCCAGCCAGAAGAGATTGTCGGCGGTACGGGAGAGCATGGGTTCCGCCTATCTCACGAGTCCAGGACCCAGGTGTCCTTGGTGCCGCCGCCCTGGCTGGAATTGACCACCAGGGAGCCCTCCTTCAGCGCCACGCGGGTGAGGCCGCCGGGGACGATGCGCACCTTGTCGCGTCCGGTCAGGACGAAGGGCCTGAGGTCGACATGGCGGGGCGCGACGCCCTCCTCGACCAGGGTCGGGCAGGTGGAGAGGGCGAGCGTCGGCTGGGCGATGAAATTCGACGGGTCCTTCACCAGCTTGTGGCGGAACAGTTCGATCTCGGCCGCCGCGGCCTTAGGCCCGATCAGCATGCCGTAGCCGCCGGAGCCGTGAACCTCCTTGACGACGAGCTCGGGCAGATGGTCGAGGACATATTTCAGCTCGTCCGGCGCGCGGCAGCGCCAGGTCGGGACATTCTTCAGGATCGGCTCCTCGCCGAGATAGAATTTCACGATCTCCGGCATGTAGCTGTAGACGGCCTTGTCGTCGGCGACGCCGGTGCCGACGGCATTGGCGAGCGTGACATTGCCGGCATGGTAGGCCGACATCAGGCCCGGCACACCGAGGGCCGAATCCGGACGGAACACCAGCGGATCGAGGAAATCATCGTCGAGGCGGCGGTAGATGACGTCGACACGCTTGGGACCCTCGGTCGTGCGCATGTAGACCACGTCGGCCTTGACGAAGAGATCGCGGCCCTCGACCAGTTCGACGCCGAGCTTGTCGGCGAGGAAGGTGTGCTCGTAATAGGCCGAATTGAAAAGGCCCGGCGTCAGCAGCACGCAGGTCGGGTCGGAGGAGGCCGAGCGCGGCGCCACCGACTTCATCGTGGCGAGCAGGTCATCGGTGTAGTTCTCCACCGGCGCGACGCGGTGCTGCGAGAAGAGCTCGGGGAAGAGGCGGATCATCACCTCGCGGTTCTCCAGCATGTAGGAGACCCCGGAGGGGGTGCGGGCATTGTCCTCGAGCACATAGAACGTGTCGGCGTCGACGCGGACGATGTCGATGCCGGCGATCATCACATAGATGCCGTGGGGCACCGGCTGCTGGTTCATTTCCGGCCGGAAGGCAGGATTCTGGTAGACGAGGTCCTCAGGAACGATGCCGGCGCGCAGGATCTCGCGCTTTGTATAGACGTCGCCGAGGAAGGCGTTGATGGCGCGCACGCGCTGCGTCAGGCCTTTCGACAGCCGCACCCATTCGTCGTTGGTGAGGACGCGCGGGATGACGTCGAACGGGATCAGGCGTTCGGTCGAGGCGGCGTCGCCATAGACCGCGAAGGTGATGCCGATGCGGCGGAACAGCGCCTCGGCCTCGCGCGAGCGCGTTGCGAGCAGGTCCGTCGGTATGGTCTTCAACCAGCGAGCCAGGGTTTCGTAGGCGGGGCGGACCGCACCGTCCGCGAGGTTCATTTCATCGAAGATCGGTGCATCGCCTGCCATTGACGGCTCTAGTCCCCTCTGGAAGACGAAGCGTGGTCCTTCTCTGATGGAACGATCCTGACGCTTCGCCGACAAGCTAGCGGCAAATCACGTCGCAAGGGAAGGGGGCTTTCGCAGATGCACAAGCGCCGCCGCGAACGGGTCACGTGTCGCGGCCGGCGATCTCGACCACCAGCGCACCGGGCGGCAGCAGGCCGGCGAGGGCCGCGGCGATGGCGCGGCCATCCGCGATATAGGCCGCCTCGGCGTCGCTGGAGGGAAAGCGGCTCGCGAGCGGATCGTCGCGATCATAGATCGCCTGGAAGACGGCGTCCCAGTCGTTGATCCGCGCCACGATCCCGTCGGGAAGGCCGAGGCATTCGGGGTCGAGGTTGTCGCCGGTCTCGTGGTCCCAGGTGGGCCAGCATTCCCATTCGGGGGCGAGGCGCAGCCGGCGCGGGAGCATTGCGGAGGGATCGGCGGAGGGATCGGCGGACATTGCTAGAAGCTAGCACCGCCAGCGGCCCCACCGGAACCGCGCCATTGCTCCGGCCGGGGGCGGAGGCTATGGCAGGGTCCGCTTGTCACCACCGGAGACCCCATGGCCGTCAAGGTCGCCGCCCTCTATCGCTTCGCCCCCCTGCCGGACTGCGCCGATCTCGTCGCCCCGCTCCGGGAGCTGTGCGCGGAGCTCGGCATCAGGGGGACGCTGCTGCTGGCGCCGGAAGGGATCAACGGTACGGTGGCCGGCACCGACGAGGCGATCGACGACCTCGTCGCGAAGCTCTCCGGCGGCTGGGTTTTCGGCAACCGGCTCGCCGGCATGGAGCTGAAGTTTTCGACTGCCTCCGCCTTGCCGTTCGGCCGGCTGAAAGTGAGGGTGAAGCGCGAGATCGTCGCCTTCGACGGTGGCGCGACCGATCCCTCGCAGCGCGTCGGCACCTATGTGGCGCCCGCCGACTGGAACGCGCTGATCGCCGATTCCGAGACTGTCGTGATCGACACGCGCAACGCCTTCGAGGTGGCGATCGGAACCTTCGTCGGGGCACGCGATCCGGGAACCGTCAGCTTCGGCCAGTTCAGGGACTATGTCGCCCGCGAGCTCGATCCCGCCCGGCACCGGCGCATCGCCCTGTTCTGCACCGGCGGCATCCGCTGCGAAAAGGCCAGCGCCTATCTCATCGACCAGGGATTTGCCGAGGTGCATCATCTCAAAGGCGGCATCCTCGCCTATCTTGAGCAGGTGCCGGAGCGCGAGAGCCTGTGGCGCGGCGGCTGTTTCGTCTTCGACGGCCGGGTCGCCCTCGGTCATGGCCTCGCCGAGGCGCCGGAGACCGCGGAGGGGATCGAACTGGCATGAGCGAAATCTCCGACCTCGCCGCCCGTCTCGAAGCCCTGGAGATCAAGGCAGCCTATCAGGACCAGACGATCGAGGACCTGAACGCCACGATCACCGCCCAATGGGCCGAGCTGACGCGGTTGCAACGACTCGTGGCACGGCTCGAGGACCAGTTGCGCGAGGCCCAGAACGCCGGCCCGCAGGGACCCGAGCCGCCGCCTCCCCATTACTGATCCCGCGGCGCGCCGGCTTCGCCCTGTGGAGCAACCCACCCGCAACGCCTGCTGCGTTGCTCATCACGTTGGCCGCGGCTACACGGTTGGGTTCCTGGAGAATCGCTGATGACCTATTGTTGCGGCATCCTCGTGCGCGACGGGCTGGTGATGATTGCCGACACCCGCACCAACGCGGGCCTCGACAACATCTCGACCTTCCGCAAGCTGCACGTTTTCCAGAAGCCCGGCGAGCGGGTCATGGCGCTTGCCTCCGCCGGGAATCTGTCGATCACCCAGTCCGTTCTCGGCTTCCTTCACGAAGGCCTGCCCAACGAGGAGACCGGCGAACTGGAAACCATTCTCAACGCGCCGACCATGTTCCAGGCGGCGCAGCGGGTGGGCCGGGCCATCCGCGAGGTCAGGCGCATCGACGGTCCGGGGCTCGAGGAGGATGGCATCAAGTTCGAGGCCTCGTTCCTCTTCGGCGGACAGATCAAGGGCCGGTCGCTGCGCCTGTTCATGGTCTATGCCGCCGGCAACTATATCGAATGCACGGTCGATACGCCCTATCTGCAGATCGGCGAGCACAAATACGGCAAGCCGATCCTCGACCGCGCCATCAAGTTCGACACCAACCTGAACGATGCGCTGAAGATCGGTCTGGTCTCGATGGATTCGACCATGCGCTCCAATCTCGGCGTGGGCATGCCCATCGACATCGCGGTGATGCCGCGGGGCGACGCCTTCCTGCAGACCCATTACCGGATTGAGCCCGGCGAGCCCTATTTCCATGACCTGCGCGAGCGTTGGTCGGCGGCGCTGCGCAAGGCGCATATGGACATTCCGCCGCCGCCTTATTCCGGCTCCAACGTGGTGAAGTGAGCGGCTTCAGCGCACCGTGAACCGCGCCGTCAGCGTCGCGTTCGAATCATTCCCGACATAGATCTCGTATGCACCGGGCTCGACGCGATAGCGCGCCTGGTCGTCGTGGAAACCCAGGCTTCGCACAGGAATGGCGAAGCGGACGGTCGCGTGGCCGCCGGCGCCGACCTCGACCTTCTCGAAGAAGCGCAACTGGCGGACCGGCCGCGAGCGCGAGCCGACCATCTGCCTGACATAGACCTGGACGACCTCTTTGCCCGCCGGTCCGGAGACATTCGAGACGCGAACGGAGCCGGAGACCGTGCCGTTGCGCGCCACGCGCGGGGCGTCCAGCGTCAGCGCGTCGAAGGTGAAGCGTGAGAAGGACAGGCCGAAACCGAAGGGGTAGAGCGGCTCGAGCTTCTCGTCGGTATAGCCGGTCTCATAGCGGGCATTGGTCAGGCGCGGACGGCCGGTCGGCAGCGCGTCGTAGTAGATCGGCACTTGGCCGGTGGCGCGCGGGAAGGTCATGGGCAGCTTGCCCGAGGGATTGGTGCGGCCGGTCATGACCTCGGCGAGGGCGGTGCGGCCCTCAGTGCCGAGGTGGAAGGCCTGGAGGATGGCCGCAACGCGATCGGCAAAGCGTGTCAGCACGAAGGGGCGCGTCGTGTGGAGGATGACAACGACCGGCTTGCCGGTGGCAATCAGCGCGTCGAGCAGGGTCTGCTGAACCGGCGGCAGGTCGAGATGGGCGCGCGAGGTGCCCTCGCCGATCTGTTCGCAATCCTCGCCGAGCATGACGACGACGACATCGGCGGCTTCCGCCGTACGCACGGCACCGGCCGTGTCGCCGGCAGCGAGGTTGCAATGGGTCGCGAGGCCGGGCGCGAAGCTGATCGCCACGTCGGGGCCGAGCAGGCGCGAGAGTTCGTCCGGCAGTTTCGGCGGACGGACCCGGGGCAGGCCGGCATTGTCAGAATACTGCCAGTCCTCCTGATGGGTCGCGGCACCGCCGACGACGGCGATGGAACGCACGGACGGACGCAGCGGGAGAATCGCCTCGCGGTTGCGCAGCATGACGATGGATTCGCGCGCCACGGCGAGGGAATCGGCCCTGGCGGCGGGCGTCGCCATGTCACGCGCAGCGGTCGTTGGGTCGAAGGGCGGTTCCTCGAAAAGACCCATATGGAACTTGACGCGCAGCACGCGGCGGACCGCCTCGTCGAGGGCGGCGGCCGGTACCCGGCCGGCACGGATCTCGTCGGCGAGATGGGCGTCATAGGCGCCCGACATCATGTCCATGTCGACGCCGGCGAGGAAGGCCTTGCGTGCCGCCTCGGCCCTGTCGGCCGCCATGCCGTGATTGATCAGTTCACGCACCGAATCGAAGTCGGAGACGACGAAACCGCGGAAACCGAGACGGCCTTTCAGGATGTCGGTGACGAGGGTGCGGTCGCCGGTCGCGGCGATGCCGTTCATGGCGCTCAGCGAGGTCATGACGGTGAAGGTGCCGGCGGCAATCGCCGCCCGGAATGCCGGCATCTGGTAGTCCCAAAGTTCAGAAACCGGGATCCAGACGCTGTTATAGTCACGTCCACCCTCGGCAGCGCCGTAACCGATGAAGTGCTTGGCGGAGGTGGCGAGGCCGCCGCGATGGTAGCCGGCGACGCGCGCGGCGGCGACGACGGAGGCCAGGTGCACGTCCTCGCCGGCGCCCTCCATGTTGCGGCCCCAACGGGCATCGCGCGTCATGTCGATCATCGGCGCAAAGGTCCAGTTGATGCCGGTGGCACGGGCCTCGCGGGCAGACCAATAGGAGGCGAGTTCGACCAGGCGCGGGTTGAAGGTGGCGGCCTGGCCGATCGGCTGTGGGAAATAGGTGGCAAAGCCGTTGATGGCATCGAGGCCGAGGATCAGCGGAATCTGCAGCCGCGACCGGGCCACCTGCGCCCGGACGGCGGCGATCTCGGTGGGTTCGGTGAAATTCATCACGGCGCCGGTGCGGCCCTGGGCGATCCACTCGGGCCGGAAGTCGTCGCCGCGGCCGCGCAGGTTGAGCTGGCCGATCTTCTCGGCTGTGGTCATGCGCGCGAGCAGGGCATCGATGCGTCGCTCGATCGCCCGCGCCTCGGCGCCGGTCTTCCAGGCGAGAGCCGGGGGGGCGGGGGGCTGCTGGGCGAGGGCCGGCAGGGGGGCGATGGCGAGGAGAAGCGGGAGCAGGCGGCGGGTCAGGACATTCATCGGGGGCGCGCGGCTCCTCAGGGCATGCGGCCGGGCATGGGTTGCAACCGGCAGCGAAGGCATCAGCTTCCTAGCCGTGTTCTCACGCGTTCCGCAACGGCCCCCCAGCCGCGGCCGGGCGTCACGCCTGTTCCGCCGGCTGGCGGGTTCCGCAGGCCGCAACCTCCGGCTATAGCTCCGCCATGATCGCGTCCTCCTCCCGCCTGCCCAAGCAACGCTTTGCCTCCGACGGCGTCGAGATCGCCTATTTCGACACGGGGAAGGGCGATCCGGTCCTCTGCATCCATGGCTTCGCCTCCAATGCCCATATCAACTGGACCTATCCGGGCTGGGTGGACACGCTGACCAGGGCCGGCCGGCGCGTCATCGCGCTCGACAATCGCGGCCATGGCGATTCGGACAAGCTCTACGATCCCGCCGCCTACCACACGACGCTGATGGCCGAGGATGCACGGGCGCTGCTCGACCATCTTGGCATCGAGAGCACGGTGGTGCTCGGCTATTCCATGGGGTCGCGCATCACGGCGTTCCTCGCTCAGCGCCATCCCGGCCGGGTAAAGGCGGCGATCATGGGCGGCCTCGGCATCAAGCTCATCGACGGGGTCGGCCTGCCGGAGACCATCGCCGAGGCGCTGGAGGCGGAGACGCTGGAGGAAGTCACCGACCCGCAGGGCCGCATGTTCCGCGCCTTCGCCATGCAGACCCAGTCGGACCGGCGGGCGCTGGCCGCCTGCATCCGCGGCTCGCGCAACCTGATGAGCCGCGAGGAGGCCGCCTCGATCGCCTGTCCGGTGCTCATCGCGGTGGGGACGAAGGATGAGATTGCCGGCGCGCCGGAGCCGCTGGCCGCGATCATCCCCAAGGGGGAGGTGCTTTCGATCCCGGATCGCGATCATATGCCGGCCGTGGGCGACAAGGTCTTCAAGGCCGGTGCGCTCGCTTTCCTCGCCCGGATCGCCGCCTGACGATTGGCCTCTCATCGGACCGCGCCGCCATGTCCCAGCATCCCCGCCACGCGCGTTTCACCGGCCAGGACGGCAACCGGCTGGAGGCCGACGTCTACGGCCATGGCGAGAAGGTGGCTCTGCTGCTCCATGGCGGCGGGCAGACGCGTCATGCCTGGCGCGCCACCGCCCGCAGGCTCGCCGAGCGCGGCTTCACGGCGATCGCCGTCGACCAGCGTGGCCATGGCGACAGTGAATGGGTGGCCAATGGGGCCTATGCCTTTGCCGATTACAGTGGTGACGCCGTGGCTCTCGGTCATGCCATCGCCGCGCGGTTCGGAGCGACGCCAGCGGTCATCGGCGCCTCGCTCGGCGGGATCGCGGCGCTCAATGCGCTTGGCGTCGCAGCCTGTTTCTCCGCCCTGGTGCTTGTCGACATCGTCCCTCGCATGGAAGAAACCGGCGTGATGCACGTGCAGAGCTTCATGCGGGCGCGGGCCAAGGAGGGGTTCGCCAGCGTCGAGGAGGCAGCCGAATCGGTGGCGGCCTATCTGCCGAGCCGGACCCGGCCCCCGTCGACGGATGGGCTGAAGAAGAACCTCCGGCTCCGCGATGACGGCCGCTGGTACTGGCACTGGGATCCGGCCTTTCTCGAAGGCGGGCGGACGGTCAACACCGACCGGGCGACGATCGTCGCCACCCTCGAGGATGCGGCGCGGCGGCTGTCGGTGCCGACACTCCTGGTGCGCGGCAATGCCTCCGACATCGTGTCGCAGGAGAGCGCTAATGCCTTCCTCGCCCTCGTGCCCCATGCCCGTTTCGTCGACGTCAGCGGCGCCGGGCATATGGTGGCGGGGGACAAGAACGACATCTTCGCCGACGCGATCCTGGCTTTCCTCGGCTGAGCGCCTGTCGCAGGTTCTGAGGTTTTCCCAATTTTCATCAGGGGCTTGAGTAGGCAGGGTCACGCTCCGATTCCGATTCAGCGTGGCCTTCATCCTGCGGTTTCGATTCAAGATCGCCGCGCAACGCGCGGAGCGTCGGGCATTGCAGAACGGGTGAAGCAATCGAATACGGAGGGGTGGGCGACGGCCATGGCGGAGCAGCAGCGCAAATCTGGACCAGGGCCACGCGCAGGGGAGGTCTCACGACGATCCGCACCGCCCGCCACCTTCGCCGCTGCGCTTCTGGTGCTGCCGACCCTCGTCCGGCAGACCTTCGTCCGGCGTGCGGTCCTCCACCGGCCAGGAGGTCGACCAGCCGTCTCAATTGCTCAGTGAGCCTTGTTCGCGGCCTGCAGGACTCCCGCGCCCTCGCGAACAAGAGGGAGGTCAAGGCGCCGGTGACCCAGTTCGCCCCGGCCCGGCGGGTGCGGCGCGGCGGCTTTGACTTGACCACCCCGGCCATGGCACACGGCGCAACCAGCGCAACAAGGGAGGTCGCCCATGGACCGCACCGAGATCACCAAGATTCAGGACTACCTGCGCCGCAAGTTCGGCAACCAGACGATCAAGCTGCAGCCCAACATGCGCCGCAAGGAGATGGTCGAGGTGATGATCGGCGACGAGCAGATCGGCACGCTCTACAAGGACGTGGATGAGGGTGAGACCTCCTACACGGTCACCATCTCCATTCTCGACATCGATCTCGAGGAGGCGTGAGGCCGATCGGCCGATTAACCCTTCCTTAAGGAAATCGGCTCGGCCTCTTAACAAAATCCTAATGACGCGGTACCGATCGGGACGAGGGCGGCAGGCCCTTCTGTCCCATCGGGTCGCGCGTCATGTCTCAGGTCAGCCTCCAGCTTCTCCACTCGCTCGCGCTGGGTTTTGCGATTTCCGGACTTCTGGTGGCGCTCTACCGTGCACTTGCCGCCAAGCCCGCGAGTTTCCGCCTGCTGCAGAGCGGCGGCGCTGCCGCGGTTCTGGCGATCCCCTTTCTCGCCTTCGCCGCTCCCGTCATCATCGTGCGCAACACGATCCGCGGCCGCCGCATCGAGAACCGCCGGTTCGAGTTCGTCTTCCTGGCAACGCTTGTGGCGCTGATCTGGAGCCTGATGTCCGGGCGTGTGCTGACCATGGTCCTGCATGCCTTCGGCCTGTGACCACCCGGCACGCCCCTGACATGCCCTGACACGGGCCCGGCGCATCCTCGACCCGTCACCAGCACGGGAGGGGGCCATGACAGGCAATCACCGCGATCGCCTTGCGATGGAGGCCGGCGACGGCCGCCTCGATTTCGATTTCCTGATGGGTACCTGGACGGTGCATCACCGGCGCCTGCGAACGCGGCTGTCGGCCGATACCCGGTGGGAGGAGTTCGGCGGCACCTGCGCTGCGCTGCCCGTGCTCGGTGGTGCCGGCAATGTCGACGACAATGTCCTGCACCTTCCCGGCGGCAGCTACCGTGCCCTCAGCATCCGCGCCTTCGATCCGGCCCGCCGGCAATGGTCGATCTGGTGGCTGGACGCCCGCGACAGCGCCATCGGGAAACCTGTCCACGGCCGTTTCTCTGATGGTGTCGGCACGTTTCTCGGCGACGACATGTGGCAGGATCGGCCGGTCAGGGTGCGTTTTCTCTGGTCCGGCATGACCGTCCATTCGGCGCGCTGGGAACAGGCCTTCTCCGCCGATGGCGGGGCGAGTTTCGAGACCAACTGGGTGATGGATTTCCGCCGGGCGCCGTGAGAGCGCCTGGCCCGTTCCGCCGACTTCTCAAGCTGGTTGGCGCCGTGCGATAGCTCCTTGGCGACACGCGCGGAGGACACCATGCCCATCTATGCCATCGACGGTATCCAGCCGATCCTGCCTGAGGGCGACAGCGTCTTTGTTGCGCCGGACGCCCATGTCATCGGCAAGGTCGAGATCGGCGCCGATGTCGGCATCTGGTTCGGCGCGGTGATCCGCGGCGACAACGAGTTGATCGCCATCGGTGAGGGCACCAACATCCAGGAAATGTGCATGCTGCACACCGATCCCGGCGCGCCGATGACGATCGGAACCGGCTGCACCATCGGCCACAAGGTGATCCTCCATGGCTGCACCATCGGCGACAACACGCTGATCGGCATGGGGTCGACCATCCTGAACAATGCGAAGATCGGCAACAATTGTCTGGTCGGGGCCAATTCCCTGGTCACCGAGGGCAAGGAGTTCCCCGACAATTCGCTCATCGTCGGATCGCCGGCACGGGCCGTGCGCACACTCGACGAGGCCGCCATCGCCCGGCTGAAACTGTCGGCGGCCAGCTATGTGAACAACGCCCGGCGCTTCAAGGCGGGCCTGAAGCCGGTGGGGTGAACGCCATGCCTGTCGTCGACTTCTACTACGAATTCGCCTCGACCTATTCCTATCCCGCGGCCATGCGGGTGGAGGAGGTCGCCGGCAAGTCCGGCGTCACCGTACGCTGGCGACCGTTCCTCCTCGGGCCGATCTTCGCCGAAGCCGGCTGGACCACCTCGCCGTTCAACCTGATCCCGGCCAAGGGGCGGTATATGTGGCGGGATCTGGAACGGATCAGCGCGACCATGGGCCTCCCGTTCCAGAAGCCCGATCCCTTTCCGCAGAACAGCCTGACCGCGGCGCGGATCGCGACGGCCCTGCCGGACGACGGCGCGCGCGCGACTTTCTCGCGCGCCCTCTACCGGGCCGAATTCGGCGAGGGCCTGTCGATCGCCGATCCCGAGGTTCTGGGCCGCGCGCTGACGGTGGCCGGCGTCGAGCCCGCGCCGGCGATGATCGCGGCGGGATCAGACTCCGTGAAGCAGGCGTTGCGCGCCACCACCGAGGAGGCGAAGGCCAAGGGCCTGTTCGGTGCGCCGAGCCTCGTCACCGCCGACGGGGAACTGTTCTGGGGCAATGACCGGATCGAGGAGGCCGTGGCGTGGGCGCGCAGGACCGGTTCGGCCTGAGATGGCCCCGTCCAAAAAGGTGACGGCCGGCCCTCGTTCTGAGGTACCGGCCGTCTGTTCGCGAACCCGGTCTGGGGACGGGGAGGGGTGGGACGTGACCGAGGACGCGAAACGGGACTAGCGGGTGGCGACGGCGGCGGGCGCGCGGCCCGGCCCGACGGTCACCCAATGATTGGGATCGTGGGAGGCCTGCCGCTTGATGAAGCGGTAGCCGGTCTGGTTCCAAAGGCGGATGTCGTTCGTCTCGTTGTCGAGCACATAGTCGCCGCGGTCGGTGCGGACGGTGAGGATGGCGTGGCCGTCGCCCTGGCGGTCGCGGACGACGGTGATGAGCAGGGCGCTGGCCGGAAAGCCGGCTTCGATGAGCAGCTTCTTCTTCAGGAGCACATAATCCTCGCAGTCGCCACGCCCGGATGTCGGGTAGGTCCAGCGCTCCTCGGTGCCGTACTGGTCGATGTCGGTGACAGGCTCGATGGCGGTGTTCACATGGGCGTTGATGCGGATGAGCGTCGCCCAGGTGTGGCGGTCGGCGCGCACCAGGTCGATACCGCGCGGCCGATCACGGCATTCGGCGGGAAAGTCCCGGCAGAACTGCCGCCAGCCAATCGGCGACGTTGTCGCGCCCTGTTCGTTCAGGAAGGCGAGGCGATCGCCCGACCCGGCCCGGGCGGCCGGCATCGCGGCGACGAAGCCGAGCGCCAGGGCGCCGAGCATGGCACCCCATATCTTCATCGCCCTCCAGGTGGTCTGGCCGTTCATGACGTGTCCCTCCGTCGTTGGCTGGACACTGACAGTCGGGCTTTGCGGCGGGCTGAAACGAAACAGTGAAAGACGACGGGTTTGCGTCACCACTCGTTCAGTTTAACGGGGCGTGGATTTACCCTGTGGGTTCACGCCTAGATCGGGTCTCCAACACAAGCCCCTGATAAAACAGGCTCATTCGGTGCGCGATAGGGATCGGGAGATGGTCGCTGCGCGGCGAAACGCCGATGATCGCGGGCAAGTGTAAATGCGCACAGGCGCTGGGTCTGCTTGCTGTTAACCGCCGTTTCAGCACGTCGGCATCCGATGCCCCGGGGACGGGCGGAAAGGGTTCCGCTTCCGACAGGGCCGGGGCCTGAACGGCGTGGCCCTTCAGCGGGCGAACATCACCGGTTCGGCGTTCGCCTTGAGGTCGGCGCCGAGTTCCTGGCCGAGGGCAAGGATGGCCTCGATCGGCTGCTGGCCGGAGAATTCGATGGCGACGCCACGCTCTAGGATGCGCACGACGCGTGCCATGGTGCGGGAGATCTGCACGATGTCGCCGGGCTTGAGGTCTTCGGCGCCACCGATCGCCGCGCCCGACAGGGAGATGTCAAGTACACGCACCGGCACCTTGTCGCCGAGCGGCGTGGTGATGGTGGTAAAGGGGTTGCGCGGAATGACGCGCTCGTGGCGACGATCTTCCGGCAGCCCGAGGATCTGGCGGTTGGCCAGCCAGGTCAGCTGGTCGGCGAGCTTGTCGCGCTTGCGCAGCGAGGCTTCGATGGTCATCGAGAACCCGGTCTCGGTGGCGCGGACGATCATGCCCTCGATTCGGCCGATATGGTCGAGATAGGCGATGACACGCTCGCCCAGCTTGCCGACCACGGGGGCAACGATGGCGGCGCCGCCCGGAGACATGTCCACGACCTGACAGGGGAATTCGCGGCGATCCGACAGCATGAAGCGGCCGAGCACGTCCACGCGCACGCGCTGGAAGCGACGGTTCTCTTCCGAAGATGGTCCGGACAGGACTTTCGCGAGCGCTGACATATTCGACGGGGTTCGAGGACGATGCGTCAAAGATTAACGGCTGAGCGTTAACGCAGTGTTGCAAAGCACCTCATCAGGCCACATTACCGCCCTGAATGATACGCAGTGCCGGTCGCGCGGAAAAGGTCATCGCGGTCGGTTGCACGGGGGACGTGGCGGCAAGCGCTGCGGGGTCTTGCCAGGTCGGCCAGACCAGACGGATCGTCTCGATCTCGATGCTGGCGAGACCGTCGCGTCCGATCCAGTAAGGCAGCTCGGCGGCACTCATGGCGCCTATCAGACGGGCTCCGAGGCGCCCGCGATGGACGAGCGGCAGAAGGATGGCCTCGAGCGCCATGCTGCGCCCGGCCGTGCTGGTGGCCGAGAGCTGCATCAGCATGCCCGCAGGAGCTGCCAGCGCATCACCCAGGGTGCCGGTCACCGCCTTGCGCGCATCCGGGGTGAAGACGTCGAGGAAGCCGGTGCCCTTCAGTTCCCCCGCGAAGAGCGTGCAGGCCCTCGAACCGGCGAGACGGTAGATGAGGCTGCCGTTGCGATCGGTTTCGAGGACGATCGTATCACCGAGAATCGGCGCGATCGCACGGGGATCGATCTCGGTGCGGTCGGGAGCCGGTCGGCCGGCACGCAGCTGGTCCCAGTGGGCGAAGAGGGTGCTGCTGGCGGCATTGTTCATCATGGGCCTCGTCTGTGCCGATCCGGGACGGAAAATGCCCGGATGCGAAGGATCGAGACGTGATCAGCACCGCCTGTGCCATGGCCCGGCGAGGAGGATAGGGTTAACCCTTGGTTTCCGCGTTAGGGTTAAGAAAGGGTTTCGATTGCCGGCGGCGCATGGCGTGTGGTTCGGTTCGGTCGTTCCACGAATTCGGTACGCCGGTCTTGACTCCCGGCGGATCGCTCAACTTCAGGCATATCTCCGGGGACACGAGGAGATGGAGACGTGACCTATCGGGAATGGTTCGCCATTCCCCACGTTCCAGCCGGGGGAGATCGTCAGATCTCCCCCTTTTTTTGTCCTTGCGGTGCCCGGTGGGGTCCTGCGGGTTGTCGCGCACCCGGGCAGCTCTCGACACGGGGGCCGCCTTGGCTCTAGTGAGACCTTCCCGCAGGCGATCCCCCGGCAGTTCTCCTTGTCCGAACGCGAACCGATCCTCAACATTCCCGGCGTGGTGACTGCGCTCAGCCTGGCGATGATCGTCATCCATGTCGGGCGCCTCTTCCTTCTCAGCGACGATGCGGACCGCGAGGTCCTGCTCACCTTCGCCTTCATCCCGGCCCGGTTCGAGCCGTCGCTGGCCGGCACCTGGTTCCCCGGCGGCGCGGCGGGGGACGTGTGGACCTTCGTGACCTACGGCTTCCTCCATGCCGACTGGACGCACCTCGCTGTCAACGTCCTCTGGCTCGCGGTGTTCGGGTCGGCGGTGGCGCGTCGCTTTGGCACCCTGCGCAGCCTTGTCTTCTTCGCCGTCACGGCGGCAGCAGGCGCGCTCGGCCATCTCCTGGCGGTCGGGACCGCCTTCGTCCCGGTGATCGGCGCTTCGGCCGCCGTCTCCGGCTTCACAGCCGCGGCACTGCGCTTCGTCTTTCAGGCGGGCGGCCCGCTCGGCCCCAGGCGCGCGAGCGGAGAGGATGCCTACAGGGTGCCGGCGCTGGGACTCGCCGCCATGGTTCGCAACGGTCCGGTCATGGGGATGGTGGTGGTGTGGATCGGGGTCAATGTCGCTTTCGGCGCAATCAACCTGCCGATGCCGGGCTTCGAGGGCCAGATCGCCTGGCAGGCGCATCTGGCGGGGTTTGCAGCAGGACTTTTTCTCTTCCGCTTCTTCGATCCATTCCGCGCCGGCTGACGGTGTTGCGCTGCACACCTGACGTCTTGTCTTCATGCGGGCCAAGGCGAATACTTCGGGCCCGGGCAACCGGAGCATGACAAGGCGGGGCCGCCCGCGACGGGCGTCCCTCCGCGACCGGAGGCAGATCATGAACGTGAAGAGCATTCTGGACGCCAAGGGCAGGGCGGTCGCCACGATCGACCCCGATGCGACGCTGGCGGCTGCGGCCCATCTCCTCGCCGAGATGCGGATCGGCGCCGTCGTGGTGACGGGGGCGGGCCATTCGGTGGCCGGCATCCTGTCTGAGCGCGACATCGTCCGCTCGCTGTCCGATCATGGGGCGAAGGCCCTCGATCGCTCGGTGGCGGATACCATGACCCGCAAGGTGATCACCTGTGGCGAGCAGGATTCCCTCAGCCAGCTCATGGAGAGCATGACTGACGGCAAGTTCCGCCATCTGCCGGTGGTCGAGGGGGGGCGCCTCGTCGGCATCATCTCCATCGGCGACGTCGTGAAGCGGCGGCTCGCGGAGATCGAGAGAGAGCACAACGCCCTCAAGGAATATGTGACCAACGCCTGAGCCGGGTTGTCAGCTCACCGCCTTTAGCGCTTCGGCGAGATCGGGCAGCAAGCGTTCGGTGGCCTCCTCGCCGAGGGCGATGGTTTCGGCGGCGCGATGGAACTCGAACAGGCCGATCTTCGACAGCCGGGGGCCGATCAGGATGTTCGGCGGATCCCCCGCCAGTCGCTGGCGGGCGATTCGCTCCTGGGTGGCGTTGAAGGCCTTGGCCATCACGGTGGGAATGCCGGGGGCGCGGGCCACGGTGATGCGGCTGTCGATGGGCCCCGGCTCGGTGTCGAGCGACATGGCGGCGCGCAGCGGCCGCGCCAGTGCCCGGCCGATGCCGCGGCCGAGACCGCGTCCGATGCCCTTACCCAGATTGACCACCGCCCTGACGCGCGGCCGGCTCTCGACCAGCGGCTGGGCCTCGTCCTCGGGGCTGGTGCCGTGGTCCTGGATGACGGTCGAGCGGCCGAGGGCGTCGGCATTGAGGCTGACGGCGATGACCAGGCGGGCGCCGAGGGCGCGGGTGACGGAGACGGGAACCGGGTTCGACAGGGCGCCGTCCATCAGCCAGCGACCGCCCACCCGGACCGGCGGCAGGATCCCCGGCAGGGCATAGGAGGCGCGCAGGGCCGTCATCAGCCGGCCGCGCGTCAGCCAGATCTCGTGGCCGGTGCCGATCTCGGTGGCCACCGCGGCGAAGCTGATCGGCAGCGCCTCGATCCGCGTCTCGCCGATCTCCCGCTGCAGCAGTTGCGCCAGCCGCGAGCCGCCCATCAGGCCGCCGCCGGAAATGGCGATGTCGACGAGCGCGATGACATCGCGCCGCTTGAGTGACAGGACCCAGTCGGAGAAGGCGTCGAGTTTGCCGGCCGCATAGAGCCCGCCGACGGCGGCGCCGATCGAGGTGCCGGCGATGACGTCCGGCTCATATCCGGCGCGTACCAGAGCGCGGATGATGCCGATATGGGCGAGGCCGCGCGCGGCGCCCCCGCCCAGCGCCAGACCGATCACGGGCCGCGGCGGCGGGGTTAGGGTGCTCTCGGCGAAATCGGCGGGTTCGGCCTCGGGCCGACCGCGGCGGCGCAGCGTCAGCATGGCTCAGCCGAAGGCCGGGCGCAGCCGCTCGGCGTCGCGCGGGACAAGCCGGACATCCTCCAGCGCGCCGCCGGTGGGAATGGCGCGGTAGAAGCAGGTCTTGCGGCCGGTATGGCACGAGCCGCCGTCGCCGCCGACCCGGACCTTGAGCCATACGGCGTCCTGGTCGCAGTCGACGCGCATTTCGACCACCGTCTGGATCTGGCCGGACGTGTCGCCCTTGTGCCAGATCACGCCGCGCGACCGCGACCAGTAATGGGCCTCGCCAGTCTCGATAGTCAGGCGCAGGGCGTCGGCATTCATATGGGCCACCATGAGCAGTTCCCCGGTCTGCGCATCGCTGGTCACCGCGGTGATCAGACCATCGGCGCCGAAGCGGGGGAGGAGACGGTCGCCCTCCTCGATCTCGATCTTGGAAGGTGACGCAGGGGCCTGCGGGGGGCATTCGGCGCACATGGCATGGGGTCCGCGGTCGGCAGTGGCTTCAATCCTGTCAAGTCTTCTATCCCGCCTTGTGGACAAGCCCAAGCGCCAAGATCGGTGGAAGTGGCCGGCCACCACCGCGTCAAGGTTAATGAATGGTTCGGCTCGTCCCGGGAGAGGCCGGCAGTTATTTTGCGGAAGTCCTAATTCTCCCGGAGACCCCCATGAGCGAGCAGCGAGACCTTTTCGCGAAGTCCGGCATCGTCGACCAGACCGAGCTCAAGGCCAATGCCGCCCTCTATGCGGCCCGGGAGAAGGCCGCCGCCCCCGACGGCGACGTGGCGCCGATCATCACCGCCTCGCCGCGGGTCATCCGCCAGGGCGGTGCTGCGGCGGCGCGGGCCCTGCGCGAGAAGCTGGTCGCCGAACAGCAGGCGGTCGTGGTCGAGGCGGCCGCGCGCTTCGCCCGGCGCGATGCCGAGGGCATTCCGGCGCGCTCGATCCTGCGATTCCGGCTGAGTGACCTGCCGCGGCTGATCCGCCCCGATCGCGATCCGCAGAAGCCGTCGCGCTGAGGCGCGTGTTCCGTTAGCGCTCCTCGAAGCTTCGCCGGCCGCGCACCTGTCGGGCGGCTTTGGCGGGGAGCGCCGCGACATGGCCGACGGCCATGGCGGACCATTGCGCCAGCGCCGGCGCATCGAGCCCTTCCGGGTCGACATAGACGTAGCCCTCCATCGGCTTGCCGCGGACCTCCATCGATCGTGTTCCCGGGCGGGCGAGCGCCTCGGCGTGCCGGTCCTTGCCGACGCGCAGCAGCAGGCCGCTTTCGGACAGGGCCGCTACCATGTTGCCGCCGAGCAGCACGGCCGTCCCGCCGAACATGGCGATGCGGCTCGTCGATCCATGGCGGCCTGCATCGGCCTCGATCAGCGTGAGGATCGTCTGGTCGTCCATCATGGCCTCATTCTCCCGAACGCCGCGGTGCCGCCCCCCCGGGGCCATCATCGGCTGGGTGTCGACACGGTCCGCTGCGCGACCCGTCTTACCATTGCGGCGCGAAACGGCCTGATGCTAAGAGGCGCAAACCGCTTTTCTCGTTCCAACGGGTGATTTCCGCATGTCCGTCGATCAGGCGACCGTCCGGCGCATCGCGCATCTCGCGCGCATCGCCGTGACAGACGAAGAGGTGCCGCACCTCCAGGGCGAACTCAACGCTATCCTCGCCTTCGTCGATCAGTTGAACGAGGTCGACGTCACCCATGTCGAGCCAATGACCTCCGTCACTCCGATGGCGATGAAGAAGCGTCAGGACGTGGTGACCGATGGCGGCATCCCGGACCTCATCGTCGCCAACGCGCCCGAGCGGGAAGGCCATTTCTTCGCCGTTCCCAAGGTCGTGGAGTAAGCCATGACCGACCTGACCCGGATGACCATCGCCGAGGCCCGCGACGGCCTGACGAAGAAGAGCTTCTCGGCCGCCGACCTGACGCAGGCCTATCTCGCAGCCATGGAGAAGGGCCGTAAGCTCAACGCCTATGTGCTTGAGACGCCCGAGAAGGCGCTCGCCATGGCGGCGGCTTCCGACGCCCGCATCGCCAAGGGCGAGGCCGGGCCGCTGGAGGGCATTCCGCTCGGCGTGAAGGATCTGTTCTGCACCGAGGGCGTGCGGACCACCGCCTGCTCGAACATTCTCGGCAATTTCATCCCGCCCTACGAATCCACCGTCACTAGCCATCTGTGGCGCGACGGCGCGGTCATGCTCGGCAAGCTCAACAACGACGAATTTGCCATGGGCTCGTCCAACGAGACCAGCTGCTTTCCGGCGCCGATCAATCCGTGGCGGCGGCAGGGTTCCAATGCCGGCGCCGGCCCCGGCGGGATCGACGCCACGCCCCTCGTGCCCGGCGGATCCTCGGGCGGATCGTCGGCCGCCGTTGCCGCCATGCTCTGCGCGGGTGCGACCGCGACGGATACGGGTGGCTCCATCCGCCAGCCGGCGGCATTGACCGGAACGGTTGGCATCAAGCCGACCTATGGCCGCGTGTCGCGCTGGGGCATCGTCGCCTTCGCCTCCTCGCTCGATCAGGCCGGACCCATCGCCCGCGACGTGACGGATGCCGCCATGCTGCTGCGCTCCTTTGCCGGCGCGGACGCGAAGGACACGACCTGCGTTGATCGCCCGGTGCCTGACTATGCCGCGGCGGTCGGCAAGTCGATCAAGGGCATGACGATCGGCATTCCCCGGGAGTACCGCATCGACGGCATGCCGGCGGAGATCCAGAAGCTGTGGGACGAGGGCGCCCAGATCCTCAAGGAGGCTGGCGCCACCCTCGTCGAGATCTCGCTGCCGCACACGAAATATGCGCTTCCCGCCTATTACATCGTGGCGCCGGCGGAGGCCTCCTCCAACCTCGCCCGCTATGACGGGGTACGCTACGGCCTGCGCGAGCCCGGCAAGGACATTGTCGACCTTTACGAGAAGACCCGCGCCAGGGGCTTCGGCAAGGAGGTCCGCCGCCGCATCATGATCGGCACCTACGTGCTCTCGGCCGGCTATTACGACGCTTATTACGTCCGCGCGCAGAAGCTCCGCACCCTGATCAAGCAGGATTTCGAACAGGCCTATGCCGCGGGTGTCGATGCCATCCTGACGCCGGCGACACCTTCCGCCGCCTTCGGAATCGGCGAGAAGGGTTCCGCCGATCCCGTCGAGATGTATCTGCAGGACATCTTTACCGTGACGGTCAACATGGCGGGCCTGCCGGGTATTGCCTTGCCAGCCGGTCTCGATCCTCAGGGCCTGCCCCTCGGCCTGCAGCTCATCGGGCGCGCCTTCGACGAGGAGACGCTGTTCTCGGTGGCCAGCGTCATCGAGAAGGCCAAGGGCCGCTTCCCGGTCTCGGACCGCTGGTGGGGATGAGGTGATGATCGCTGCCCGGGCCGTCGCCATCGCGTGCCTGACGGTCTTCGGGTGGCTCCTGTGGATTTTCGCCGCGCTGCTTCTGGTCTATCTCGCCATGGCCTGGCGTTCGGGCGATCCGGCGTTCAAGCTCGTCTATCTCGCGGTGATGGCGATCGCCGCGGTGGCGACGGGTTTCGTCAGCCGCCATCTGGCGCGGCGGATCGAGGCGGGTCGCTAGCGGCGACGTGTTTCAACGTGTTCCACACGCTCTTTTAAGGGGCGATCGACCATGCTCCGCGGGTTCGGTTACCGCGGCGGGGCTTCATGTCATCGATCGATACGTCTCACGACCTTCCGATGGGTCAGGGAAGCCTCGCGCGGCTCGTCGCGCTGCCGCTGTTCGCCCTCGCCATCTTCGTCTCGGCCTTGCTGCTGTTCTCGGTGCAGCCACTGTTCACGAAGATGGTGCTGCCAGTGCTCGGCGGCACGCCGGCGGTCTGGTCGGTGGCGATGGTCTTCTTCCAGGGCGTATTGCTGGCCGGCTACGGCTATGCCCATCTGCTCAACCGCCATCTCGATCCGCGACGCGCCATCCTCGTCCATCTCGGCATGATGGCCCTCGTCTTCGCAGTCGCCCTGCCGATCGCCCTGGCGCCGGGCTGGGGCCGGCCGCCCGCGGAGGGTGAGGCGCTCTGGCTCATCGGCCTGTTCGCGGCCTCGGTGGGGCTTCCGTTCTTCGCGCTTGCCGGCAATGGTCCGCTTTTGCAGGCCTGGTTCGCCCGGACAGGCCACCGCGACGCTGCCGATCCCTATTTCCTCTATGGCGCCTCCAATCTCGGCTCGTTCCTGGCGCTTCTGTCCTATCCTTTCGTGATCGAGCCGCTGCTGTCGCTGAAGACCCAGTCCGCCGTCTGGGCCGCCGGCTTCGCCGTACTCGGTGGCCTGATCGCCCTCACTGCTGTGATCCTTGGCCGGACCGTCCGACAGGAGATGGTCCCCGCCACCAGTCGCCCCGCTGCGGCGCCGGTCGCCTGGTCGGAGCGGCTGACCTGGATCGGCCTGGCGGCTGTGCCCTCCGGCCTGCTGGTCGCGCTCACGGCGCATCTGTCGACCGATGTGGCCGCGGTGCCGCTCCTGTGGGTCCTGCCGCTGGCGCTGTTCCTCCTCACCTTCGTGCTTGCCTTCCGCGACGGCGGCTCCGGCCTTCACCGCCTCATGGTCACTGGTCAGCCGGTGATGCTGGTCGGTGTCATCGTCGCCCTGCTGGCCAGTGCGAACATCCCATGGCCGCTCGCGGCGGCGCTGCATGTCGGCTTTTTCTTCGTCGCGACGATGGTCTGCCACGGCGAACTCTACCGGCGCCGCCCGGCCACAACCCATCTGACCGAGTTCTACGTCATGCTGTCCGTGGGCGGGGTCATCGGTGGCATTTTCGCCAGCCTCATCGCGCCGGCCCTGTTCAACTCGATCCTCGAATATCCGGTCCTCGTCGTCGCCGCCGTCCTCTGCCGGCCGGGCATGGGCGAGGCGCTGGCGCGTCTCGGATGGCCGCGCTTGATCGCCGCCTTGGCGCTTGTCGCCGGCCTCGTGGCGGTGCAGGCCCTCGCCGGCGTGACCGCCAAGTCGTTGCCGGTCATCGCCTATATCGCCCTCATGGCCGGAATTGCCGGCATCATCCTGATCGGCCGGCAGAAGCCTTCGCTGATGCTGGCGGGCGCGCTCCTCTTCGTCGCGGTCAGTCAGGCACCGGTCATGCCTGCGGGTACCCTTGCGCGCGAGCGCTCCTTCTTCGCCGTCCACGAGGTGCGGGAGACACCAGACGGACAGGGACGCCTGCTGGTGCATGGCATCACGGTCCATGGGGCCGAGCGTACCCGCCATCCCGACGGCCGTCTCATCGACGGGCACCCTGAACCGGCAAGTTACTATCATCGCGGCGGTCCCTTCGGCGAGGCCATCGGCGCGTTGCGCGCGTCCCGGCAGGGCAGGCCGCTGCGGGTCGCCGCGATTGGCCTGGGGGTCGGCTCGCTCGCCTGCTACAATCAGCCGGGCGACTCCTGGACATTCCTCGAGATCGATCCGGTCGTGGTCCGGATGGCCCGCGATACCAGCCTCTTCCGGTCGCTGACGCGCTGTGCGCCGGACGCGCCGGTGGTGATCGGCGACGGGCGCCTGACGCTTGGCGATCAGGCCGGCCGGTTCGACCTCATCGTCGTCGACGCCTTTTCCTCCGACGCCATTCCCGTGCATTTGCTGACGCGGGAGGCTTTTACAGGCTATCTCGACAAGCTGGCGCCGGACGGGGCGATCTTGGTCCACATCTCCAACCGCAACATGGATCTCAGCCCGGTCGTGGCGGCCTCCGCTGCCGCCCATGGCCTGACCGGCGGCGTTCGCCATGGTGTGGCGGAAGGCGGCATGCGCGATGCTATGACCGCCCCGGCCATCGTGGCCATGGTGGCGCGCGACGCGAGGCATCTCGGGTCCATCGCCGATGCGCCGACCTGGCCGCCCCTCGTCGTGCCGAATGGTTTCCAGACCTGGACCGATGACTATTCCAACATCATCGATCCGATCATCCGTCGATTCCGCAAGCCCTGAGGGAGGCGGCGCCCGCATTGGCGCGGGCGCCGCCGGGGTCCGGCGCGACGGGGGCGGCGGCCGGTTCCCCACGGGCGGAGAGGGCGTCCGCCCGTTGGCAATACGGGGCGCCCAAGGTGATGGATGAAGCCTAACCGGCAAAAAGCGCGGTTCAGCGACAGCCTGTCGCATCCAAAGGGGGCTCTTTGGTGTAGAACCAGAAACTGCTTGGTGCGGGAGGCTTGATGGTGGCGGTCGGCGCCGATCTCAAGGACGCGCTCGCGCGCTGCGCGGGCGGGGACAAGGCCGCCCTCAGGATGATCTACGAGAGCGAATGCGCCGCGATGATCGGCGTTGCCGCGCGCATCGTGAAGCGTCGGGAACTGGCCGAGGAGGTCGTTCAGGAGGCCTTCGTCAAGATCTGGCGCAATGCCCACCGTTATGACCCCGGCCTCGGCCCGGCCAAGGCCTGGATCTACGCCATCGTCCGCAACCAGGCCATCAATACGCTGCGGAGCGGGCGGCGCGAGGATCTCGTCGACGAGGTGCCGGAGGATGCAGGCTCGGTGGTGGAAGCCTATGCCGCCGCCGAGCGCCTGCCGGACGGCCAGGCCCTGCGCCGCTGCCTGGAGGGGCTCGAGGCCCGCCGCCGCACGAGCCTCCTCATGGCCTATGTGGACGGCTTTTCCCATGGCGAGATCGCCGGCCGTCTCGGCCTGCCGCTCGGCACGGTGAAGGCCTGGATCCGCCGGTCGCTGCTGGCGCTCAGGGAGTGCATGGGATGACCGACGACCTGATCGCCACCGCCGGGGAATATGTCGCCGGACTGATGTCGCCGGAGGAGCAGGAGACCTTCGAACGGCTGATCGCCAGCGACCCCGTGGCCCGCAGCGCCGTCGCGGACTGGCGCTCGCGGCTTCTCGCCCTCGACGAGACCGCGCCCCGGCTGACGCCCTCCGCAGGCCTGTGGCCGGCCATCGAGACGGCTATCGGCGCTGCGCGTCCGGGACAGGCGAAACCCGGCTGGTTCGCGCGCCTCTGGCAGGATGTCTCCGCCCTGAGGCTCGCCACGCTCGCGGGGGCTGCGGCGGCCCTGGTCATGGCAGTGCTTCTCGTCACCCAGCCGTTCGGCGGCGCGGGCAAGCCCACCGTCGTCGCCGTGCTCAACGCACCGAATACCAGCGAGGCCGGCGCCATCGTCGAGGCTTTCGCCGACGGCCGTATCCGCGTCGTGCCGCTGCGCGCCATTCCGGTGCCGGAAGGGCGGGTGCTGCAGGTCTGGACCCTGTGGGACCGGCAGGTCGGTCCGCGTTCGGTCGGCCTGATGGAGCGGGCCGAGGCGCGCGACTACGCGACATCCGGCATGCCGCGGCCGGTCGACCAGCAATTGTACGAGATCACGCTGGAGCCCGCGGGCGGCTCACCGACCGGGCGGCCGACCGGGCCAATCCTCTATGTCGGGCGGGGTGCGACGCCGCTGTAAGACCGTCGGCAGGGCGTAGCGGGGCTCTGCGGGGCCCGCTGCCCCTTGCCGATGACCGCTCCCCTGGGCTACCCAAGCGCTTCTCCTCCACTGTCGGGCCCGCCCATGACCGCTCATGCCAATCCGAAGAACCTCATCCCCGGCGCCACGGGCGACTGGGAGGTGGTGATCGGCCTCGAGATCCATGCGCAGGTGGCCTCCAACGCCAAACTGTTCTCGGGGGCCGCTGTCGGCTTCGGCGCGCCGGAAAACAGCCAGGTGAGCCTCGTCGACGCGGCCATGCCGGGGATGCTGCCGGTCATCAACGAGGAATGCGTGCGCCAGGCGATCCGTACCGGGCTCGGCCTCAAGGCGACGATCAACCACCGCTCGGTCTTCGACCGGAAGAACTATTTCTATCCAGACCTGCCACAGGGCTATCAGATCAGCCAGTACAAGAGCCCGATCGTCGGCGAGGGCGAGGTCATCGTCGACCTGTCGCCGACCGAAAGCTTCACGGTCGGCATCGAGCGCCTGCACCTGGAACAGGATGCCGGCAAGTCGATCCACGATCAGCACCCGACGCTGTCCTATATCGACCTCAACCGCTCCGGCACCGCGCTGATGGAGATCGTCTCCAAGCCGGACATGCGCTCGGCCGACGAGGCCAAGGCCTATGTGACCAAGCTGCGCACCATCCTGCGCTATCTCGGCACCTGCGACGGCGACATGGAGAAGGGCAACCTACGGGCCGACGTCAATGTCTCCGTGCGCAAGCCCGGCGATCCCTTCGGCACCCGCTGCGAGATCAAGAACGTCAACTCCATCCGCTTCATCGGCCAAGCGGTCGATTACGAGGCGCGCCGGCAGATCGGCATCCTTGAGGATGGCGGCACGATCGACCAGGAGACGCGCCTCTACGACGCGACCAAGGGCGAGACGCGCTCCATGCGCTCGAAGGAGGAGGCGCACGACTACCGCTACTTCCCTGATCCCGACCTGCTTCCGCTTGAATTCAGCCAGGCCTATGTGGACGATCTCGCCGCTGTCCTGCCGGAACTGCCGGACGCCAAGAAGGCGCGCTTCATCAGCCAGTACGGGCTCACCCCCTATGACGCCTCGATCCTCGTGCTGGAACGCGACAATGCCGACTATTTCGAAGCCGTCGCCAAGGGGCGCGACGCCAAGGCCTCGGCCAACTGGGTGATCAACGAGCTGTTCGGCCGCCTCAACAGGGATGGCCGCGATGTCACGACCTCGCCGGTGACGCCGGCCCAGATCGGCGGCATCGTCGATCTCATCGCCTCGGGCGTCATTTCCGGCAAGATCGCCAAGGACTTGTTCGAGATCATCTATACGGAGGGCGGAGACCCGGCGGCGGTGGTGGAAGCCCGCGGCATGAAGCAGGTCACCGATACCGGCGCCATCGAGAAGGTGATCGACGCGGTCATCGCGGCCAATCCCGACAAGGTCCAGCAGGCCATCGCCAAGCCGACCATGCTCGGATGGTTTGTCGGTCAGGTGATGAAAGCCTCCGGCGGCAAGGCCAATCCCGAGGCGGTGAATGCGATGCTGAAGACGAAACTCGGGATCTGAGGCGGGGGCGCGGCCCGGCCTCTAGGCTGCGACAGGACCACCGGATGGCGAGCCTCTGGACGGCGAACATCGCGCGGGATCCCCGGTATCGGGGCGCCGAGGAGATCATTGCGGCGGCCGGCTATGCCATCACCATCGCCGATGATGGTATCGCCATCGTCAATGAGGAGACCGGCGACAGCCAGCGTTTCCGCTCGCGCAAGGATGTCCTCGCCTTCGCCGCGTCGCTCGCATCGGGCGAACCGCCGCCGGTCCAAAAGCGGGGTGCGAGGATCCGCAACGGCCCGGGGTTCCGCGACCGGTCGGCCCGTCCGCCGGCGCGCGAGGCGGGATCGGGCGCGGACGGCGATGAGGAGTTGGATCTCGCCCGGCTGAAGGCGCTCTGCCAGGCGCTAACCATCGAGCGTGACGCGTGGAGGGCGCGGGCGCAGATCCGTGAGGAGACGGCGGCGAGCGAGCCCGCCGATGGTGGCGAGCAATACCGCGCGCTGAAGAAGTTCATCGCCCGCGAGTTCCACCCCGACCAGGTCCGTGCCGACGGAATCGAGCGGCTGGTGCGCACCGAGGTCTTCAAGACGATCTGGGCCCATATCGAGGAGATCGAGCGGTCCGGGCGGTCCTAGGGTCGGCCCTCCGCAGATCGGCTGCCAGCTTTGTGGCAATACGGTTTGCGACGCAGGGGATGATCGTTTTCCATGCCGGCCTCCTGGGGAGGAAAATCATGTCGAAACGCTTCACGCTCCACGGTTTCTGGCTGTCGGGCCCGACCTACAAGGTCGGTCTCATGCTCAGCCTCTGCGGCGAGGATTTTGCCTATCATTCGCTCAATCTGCGCGCCGGCGAGCACAAGGCGCCGGCGTTCCTGGCCAGGAACCGCTTCGGTCAGGTGCCGGCCCTGGAGGATGCGAAAACCGGCCTGTCGCTCTGCCAGTCGGCGGCGATCCTCGATTATCTCGCGGCCGAACTGGGTCAGTTCCAGGGCGACGGCGCTGCCGGGACCGCCCGCGCGCGCGAATGGATGTTCTGGGATTTCGACCGGCTCGCCGGGCCCATCTACCGTTCGCGTGCCCAGCGCTTCGGCCTTCGGGCCTATAACCAGCCGATCATGGAAATGTACTGGGCCGAAGGCAATGCGGCGCTGAAGGTGCTGGAGGAGGCGCTGGCGAAGGCCGACTGGCTCGCCGGGCCGCGCCCGACCATCGCCGACATCGACGTCTATGGCGTGGTTGCCTATGCGCCGCAGGCGGGCTTCGACCTCGCCGTCTATCCGGCCATCAGCACCTGGATGAGCCGGATGGAGGCGCTGCCGGGCTTCATCGCCAGCGACGGCCTGCCCAAGGCGACGCGCGCGTGAGCGCCGAGGTCACCTTGCGGGAAGCGACCGTGGCCGACGTGCCGCGGATCGCCGCGCTCATCGCCATGGGCGACGCCAAGTCGCCCCTGGATGCCGCCGCGGCCGAGGCGGAGGGCCTCCACCCCGCTTATGCCGCGGCATTCCGGCGGCTCGCTGCGTCAGAGGCCAACCATCTGTTCGTGGCGGAGCAGGGCGGGCGCATCGTCGGTACCTACCAGCTCACGGTCCTGCCGGGCATCGCCGAGCGCGGCCGCACCCGCGGCAAGATCGAGAGCGTCCATGTCGACCCGACCCTGCGTCGCAGCGGCATCGGCGCGGCGATGATGCGCCACGCCATCGCCACTGCCCGCGACAAGGGGATCGGGCTTGTCGAGCTGTCGTCGAACAAGAGCCGCACCGATGCCCATCGCTTCTACGAGCGGCTGGGTTTCGCCAGGAGCCACGAGGGCTTCAAGATGGCCCTCGACTGAGGGTCGCTCCGCCGGGGGTCAACCGCGGCGGCGGCCGCGGCATTCCGGCAGGAAGCTGCGCCAGGTCTTGCCGGCGGCCTGCAGCCGGGTCTTGTCGCGCCGCCATTCGGCGCCGCAATCCCGCATGATCTGGTCGTTGCGCAGCTGCGCGGCCGAGCGTGGCCGCCGGGTGGTGCCCGCGGCCGGGGGCGTGGTGGCCGTCTCGGTTGCGGCACTGCGGCTGCGCGTGGGCGCCGTGGACTGGGCGGTGGCGATATCAGCGGTGAGGATGAGGGCGGCGACGGCCGCGAGCCAGTGAAGTCGCATGGTTGATCCTCCGAGTGATCGCGCTGAACGTGTCACCCTGAGGCAGAACCCCGGATGAACGTCGCTGCGGTTGTATCCTGCCCTGTTCCTGCAACCGTGCAACTGAGGCATCGCACGGATGGGCCCTCGAGGGGTTGGCCTCCCGCGGCAAGATGCTAGCCTCCCGCTCCCGAGGCCCGGCGGCCCCGACCGGTGCCACCGGGATCAGGTTCACGCGGAGACGCTCCATGTCGCAACGTCCGATCGAACTCCATTACTGGCCGACCCCGAACGGGTGGAAGATCACCATCATGCTGGAGGAATGCGGGCTGCCGTACAACGTCATTCCCGTGAACATCGGCAAGGGCGACCAGTTCAAGCCCGAATTCCTGAAGATCGCCCCGAACAACCGGATGCCGGCCATCGTCGATCCCGACGGGCCGGATGGCGCGCCGATCTCGGTCTTCGAGTCGGGCGCAATCCTCCTCTATCTCGGCCGCAAGACCGGCCGGTTCTATCCGCAGGACGAGCGCGGCCGCGTGGCGGTGGAGGAATGGCTGATGTGGCAGATGGCCGGCTTCGGCCCCATGCTCGGCCAGACGCACCATTTCCGTATCTATGCGCCTGAAAAGATCGAGTATGCGATCAACCGCTATACCAACGAGGCCAACCGCCTCTATGGCGTCCTCAACCGACGTCTCGAGGGGCGCGACTTCATCTGCGACGCGGTGTCGATTGCCGATTTCGCCTGTATCGGCTGGGCAAAGCTCTGGGAACGGCAGGGGCAGGACATGGACCAGTTCCCGCAGGTGAAGGCCTGGATCGACCGGATGCTGGCGCGGCCGGCGGTGCAGAAGGGGCTGATGGTCAACAAGGAGGACCGCAACGCTACGGCGCCGCGCGATCCGGCGGCGCAGGCGATCCTCTTCGGCCAGACGGCGCGCTGACCCACGACCATGCCGGCGCTGTGGCGGGGGCTTTCACCTTGTCGTAGCGTTAATCTTACGTTGACCTATGGGAAGCAGACTGCGGCTGATGAATGGTATCGGGCGGCCGACCGGTCCGCCCCTCTCAATCGGAGATCATGCGATGACCGTGATGATCCTCGCAGAGGACGAAGCGCCGTCCATCGTGCCGGCCGATCTAGCCGACAGGCCAGCCCGCGAGTTGGGAACGCTCTATGCGGCCGGGCGGGTCGTGCCGCGCGACCTCGTCGCCGCCCATATGTGGTTCAACATCGCCGCCCTGAAGGGCGACCGCGACGCGGCCCACAGGCGGCAGGAGGTCGCTGCCGAGATGAGCAAGGACGAGATCTCGCAGGCCCTTGGCTGGGCGAGGGCATGGCTCGATTCGCAAGCGCCTGTGGCCGTCTGATCAGGCGGCCTTGAGACGGGCGCGTTCCTTGCGCATGTCCGGCAGGAAGACGGTCAGAAGACCGATCAGCGGCAGGAACGAGCAGAGCCAGTAGACATATTCAATGCCCCTGGCATCGGCGATCTGGCCGAGCACCGCTGCGCCGATGCCGCCCATGCCGAAGGCGAAGCCGAAGAACAGCCCGGAAATCATGCCGACCTTGCCGGGGACGAGTTCCTGGGCGAAGACGAGGATCGCTGAGAAGGCCGAGGCCATGACCACGCCGATGATGCCGGTGAGGATCACGGTTCCCGTCAGGTTGGCGTAGGGCAGGGCGAGGGTGAAGGGGAGCGTCCCCAGGATCGACCCCCAGATCACCAGCTTGCGGCCGAAGCGGTCGCCGATCGGGCCGCCGAGCACCGTCCCCACCGCGAGGCCGCCGAGGAAGACGAAGAGCAGCAACTGCGCGTCACGCACCGACACGCCGAAACGGTGGATGGTGTAGAAGGTGTAGTAGCTGGTCAGGCTGGCCATGTAGACATATTTCGAGAAGACCAGCAGTCCAAGAACCGTTAGCGCGATCAGCACCTTGCGGCGCGGCAGGACGAAGGGGCGGGCAGGCGCCGGCCGCGCGGCCTGGGCCGCCCGCTGGCGCGCATACCAGCCGCCGACCCTGACAAGGATAACCATGGCGGTGAGCGCCAGCGCGCCGAACCAGGCGACGGATTGCTGGCCCCGCGGCAGGATGATGAAGGCCGCCGCCAGCGGTCCAAGGGCGGTGCCGACATTGCCGCCGACCTGGAACAGCGACTGGGCGAGGCCGTGGCGCCCGCCCGAGGCGAGCCGCGCCATGCGCGAGGATTCCGGGTGGAACACCGCCGAGCCGAAGCCGACCAGGCCGGCGGCGACGAGGAGCAATTCGTAGGTTGCCGCATGGGCGAGGAGGATCAGCCCGGCAAGTGAAAAGCCCATCCCCACAGCCAGCGAATAGGGCTGCGGATGCCTGTCGGTATAGAGACCGACCAGCGGCTGGAACAGTGCGGCGGTTCCGGAGAAGACGAAAGCGAGGAGGCCGATCTGGCCGAAATCCAGCGCGTAATTCTCCTTCAGGACGGGATAGAGCGCCGCGACCAGCGACTGCATCACGTCGTTCAGCAGATGGCAGGTGCTGAGCGCCGCCAGGATGCCGAAGGAGGTGCGGTCGACAGCAGGGGCGGCCGTGGCGACGGGCGTGCTGGTCACGGATGCTCCTCGGGGCGGCATCGGCTGCTTCATTCCTGCCCGATCAGGAGGCAATCCTCGGCAGGGGTCAATGCTGCCGGGCCGGGAGCCCGCATGCGCGGGGCGAGGGGCTCCCGCTGCCGGGTCAGTTCACCACGCGCACGGCGCCCCGGGCGGCGCTGGTGGTGAGGGCGGCATAGGCCCTCAAGGCCGTCGTCACCTTGCGCTTGCGCGGGGCGGCCGGCTGCCAGGCGGCCTTGCCCCTTGCTTCCATGGCGGCGCGGCGGCGGGCGAGTTCCGCGTCGGAGACGCGCATGGCGATCGTCCGATTGGGAATATCGATGTCGATCATGTCGCCCTCCTCGACGAGGCCGATGGCGCCGCCTTCCGCCGCTTCCGGCGAGGCATGGCCGATGGAGAGGCCGGAGGTGCCGCCGGAGAAGCGGCCGTCGGTGATGAGGGCGCAGGCCTTGCCGAGGCCCTTCGACTTCAGATAGCTCGTCGGATAGAGCATTTCCTGCATGCCGGGACCGCCGCGCGGCCCCTCATAGCGGATGACGACGACGTCGCCGGCCTTGATCTTGTTGGTGAGGATGGCATCGACCGCCGCGTCCTGGCTCTCGAAGATGCGGGCTGGGCCGGAGAAGGTCAGGATCGAGGTGTCGACCCCGGCGGTCTTCACGATGCAGCCGTCGAGCGCGATGTTGCCGGAGAGCACGGCGAGGCCGCCGTCCTGCGAATAGGCGTGTTCCGCGGAGCGGATGACGCCCGTCTCGCGGTCGAGGTCGAGTTCCTCGAAACGGCGGCTCTGGCTGAAGGCGGTCTGGGTCGGCACGCCGCCCGGTGCGGCGGAATAGAAGGTCCTGACGCTCTCGCTGTCGGTCACCGTGATGTCCCAGCGGGCGAGGGCGGCCGCCATGCTTTCGGCATGGACGGTCGGCAGGCTCGTGTCGATGAGCCCGGCGCGGGCGAGTTCGCCGAGAATGGCCATGATGCCGCCGGCGCGGTGGACGTCCTCCATATGGACATTGGCGACGGAGGGCGCGACCTTGCAGAGCACCGGCACGCGGCGGGAGAGGCGGTCGATATCCTCCATGGTGAAGCCGATCTCGCCCTCATAGGCGGCAGCCAGCAGGTGCAGCACCGTATTGGTCGAGCCGCCCATGGCGATGTCGAGCGTCATGGCGTTCTCGAAGGCCTTGAACGAGGCGACGGAGCGCGGCAGTACGCTCACGTCGTCCTGCTCATAATGGCGGCGCGCGAGATCGACGATGAGATGGCCGGCCTCGACGAAGAGGCGCTTGCGGTCGGCATGAGTCGCCAGCACCGAGCCGTTGCCGGGCAGGGCGAGGCCGAGGGCTTCGGTGAGGCAGTTCATCGAGTTGGCGGTGAACATGCCCGAGCAGGAGCCGCAGGTCGGGCAGGCGGCGCGCTCGATGGCGGCGACCTCTTCGTCGGAGATGCTGTCGTCGGCGGCGGCGACCATGGCGTCGACCAGGTCGACCTTCTTGAGGACACCGTCGGCAATGAACTTGCCGGCTTCCATCGGTCCGCCCGAGACGAAGACGGTCGGGATGTTGATGCGCAGGGACGCCATGAGCATGCCGGGCGTGATCTTGTCGCAGTTGGAGATGCAGACCAGGGCGTCGGCGCAATGGGCGTTGGTCATGTACTCGACGCTGTCGGCGATGACCTCGCGCGAGGGCAGCGAATAGAGCATCCCGTCATGGCCCATGGCGATGCCGTCATCGACCGCGATGGTGTTGAACTCCTTGGCGACGCCGCCGGCCTTCTCGATCTCGCGCGCCACCAGCTGGCCGAGATCCTTCAGGTGCACATGGCCCGGCACGAACTGGGTGAAGGAATTGGCGATGGCGATGATCGGCTTGCCGAAATCGGAATCCTTCATGCCGGTGGCACGCCACAGGCCGCGGGCACCGGCCATGTTGCGGCCATGGGTCGTGGTGCGTGAACGATAGGCGGGCATGGTCGTTTCCAAGTCTCGTCGTGGATCTGTTCGATCGGTCCGGCGTGCGGTCCGTTGATCCAGCCTTTATCGGTTCAAAACGGGTTAGACCAGTGCGGCACGGCGGCGTGGCCGAGCCGCGCCAGCGACATGGCAGGCATTCGTCCACTCTGGTTCAGGACTTGCGTCGGTCCCAGCCGTGCAGCGGCATCAGGCCTTCGGCCCGAAAGCAGACCTTCCGCCGCCCGGCCTGCTTGCCGTTCAATGCTGCAGGCCGGATCGGCCGGTCCGGTCATGGAGCAAAGCGACGTGCAGGCAAGAGAATGGGACATCGGTACCGATATCGGCGGCACGTTCACCGATATCATTGCCGTCCGCAGCGGTGGCCATGAGACGCGGATCGCCAAGGTTCCCTCCCGCCCCGATGCGCCCGTCCAGGCGATGATGGAGGCGCTTACGGCCGTCGGTCTCGGACCCGACGACGTCAGGCGCTTCGTCCATGGCACCACGCGCGTCACCAATGCCCTGGTCGAGGAGCGCCTGCCGAAGATGGCGCTGGTGGCCACTGCCGGGTTCGAGGACGTGCTGGAGATCGCCCGCTACCGCCGGCAGGAGCTCTACCGCCTCGACATTCCGCCGAAGGCGCCGCCGCTGGTGCCGCCGTCGCTGTGCTTCGGCATCGTCGAGCGGGTCGACCATAGCGGCGCCGTGCTGACGCCTTTGGCGGACAGCGAGATCGAACGGCTGGTGACCTGGCTCAAGGCCAACGCGGTCGCCAGCGTCGCCATCTGCCTGCTGCATGCCTATGCCAATCCCGACCATGAAAAGCGCCTCGCCGAGCACCTCGCCGGCATCGTCCCGCATGTCTGTGTCTCGCACGAGATCAATCCGGAGGCGCGCGAATATGAACGGGCCTCCTCGACGGCCTTCAATGCTGCGGCGATGCCCATCGCGGTGGAATATCTGACCGAACTGGAGGAGCGGCTGCCGATCGGCGCGGGGCTGCAGGTCTTCCACTCGGCGGGCGCCATGGTGCCCTTGCCGGCAGTCAAGCGGCGTCCGCTGGTCATGGCCATGTCCGGGCCGGCGGCTGGCGTTTCCGCCTCGGCGCGCATCGCCCGCGACCTCGCGCGCCCGCGCGTGCTGACCTTCGATATGGGCGGCACCACCACCGACGTGTGCCTCATCGTCGACGGCGCGGCGGAGATGACCGACACCCGCATGATGGGCGGGCGGCCGCTGCGCCAGCCGATGCTCGCGGTCCATTCCATCGGCGCGGGCGGCGGTTCCATCGTCGATCTGGGGCCGGGCGGCCTCTCGGTGGGCCCCAAGAGCGCCGGCGCCGTACCGGGCCCTGCCTGCTACGGCCGCGGCGGCACGCGCGCCACCATCACAGACGCCAATGCCATCCTCGGCTATCTCGATCCCGAGGCGCTGCTCGGCGACACGATCCGGATCGACCTCGGCAAGGCGCGCGACGCCGTCCAGCCCATCGCGGACAGGCTTGGCCTCGGCCTCGCCGAGACGGCGCTCGGCATCGTCAAGGTTGCCAACGCCACCATGGCGCGGGCCTTGCGGCGGGTGACCGTCGAGCGCGGCGTCGACGGGCGCGACTGCACGCTGCTCGCCTTCGGCGGCGGCGGGCCGATGCATGCCACCGGCCTTGCCGACATCTATGGCCTGCGGGAGATCATCGTGCCGGCGGCGTCGAGCGCCTTCTCGGCCCTCGGCTGCCTCACCGCCGATTTCAGCTTCCTGCAGCAGCGCACCGTGCGCATGGCGCTGAAAGGACTGTCGGCCGAGGCCTTCGCGGCGCGGGTCGCCGAACTCGTCGCGGAGGCGCGCGATCCCCTCATCGCCAACGGCATCGCGGCGGAGGAGATCACCGTCGAGCCTGTCGCACTGATGCGCTATGCGGCGCAGAGCGATTCCATCCCCATCGCCTTTGCCGTGCCGCTTGACCCGACGCGGCTGGAGGCCGACTTCCACGCCCGCCACCACCAGCTCTTCGGCTATGCGACCGGTGAGGCCTGCGTCATCGAGGCGCTGCGGGTGAAGGCGACGAAGCCCTCGGAGACGCCGTTCTCGCGTCCCGATGTCGGCCGGCCACAGGTCTCGGGCCGCAGCCGCTCCTGCATCTTCGGGCCGGAAGGGTCGGTCGAGACGCGCATCCTGCCGCGCGAGACCGTTTCGGGGATCACCACCGGCCCCGCCATCATCGAGGATGCCTGGTCCACCGTCATCGTGCCGCCGGGCTGGCAGGCGCGTCCCGACGACCTCGGCAATCTCTTCCTTACCCGGAGCGAGTCATGAGTGCGCTGGACCCCTTCGTGGTCGAGGTGATCCGCCACGGCCTGTCGGCCGCGGCCGAGGAGATGAGCCTCGTCATGACCCGCTCGGCCCGCTCGCCGCTGCTGCGCGAGGCGGGAGACCTTTCCTCCGCCATCACCGATGCTGAGGGTGGGCTGGTCGGCCAGGGGCGAGACATCCCGATCCATCTCGGCGCCATGGCCTATACGGTGAAGGAACTGCTGAAGGTGCGCCCTGCCTCCGGCATGAAGGAGGGCGACGCGATCATCTACAATGTCGGCGCTCTCGGCGGAAACCATCTCAACGACGTCAAGATCGCCCGGCCCGTCTTCGTCGAGGGCCGCCTCATCGCCTTCGCGCTCAGCCTCGCCCACTGGCCCGATGTCGGCGGCACCTGGCCGGGCAGCTATCTCGCCAATGCCTTCGACACGTTCCAGGAGGCGATGCGCATCCCGCCGCTGACGATCGCCGACACCAATGGTCTCAACCGCTCGGTGCTCGAGCTGATCCTCGCCAATGTCCGCGACCCCGTCTCCTGCGAGGGCGACCTGATGGCGCAACTGGCGGCCACCACGGCGGCGGAGCGGCGCATCCGTGAGATGTGTGCCCAGTATGGCACCGAGACCTTCGTCGCGACCATGAGCCGCCTGCACGATCTCTCGGAGGCGGAGATGCGCGCGGCGCTGGCCGACCTGCCGGACGGTACCTATGAGGGCGAGGATTTCCTCGACGATGGCGGGCCGAACGGCGAGCCCGCGCGCATTCACGTGACAATCGAGATCCGCGGCGACGAGGCGACCTTCGATCTCTCGGGGTCGGCCGACCGGGTCGCCAATTTCTGCAACACGACGCCTTTCATCGCCCGCTCCGCGGTGGTCTATGCCGCGCGCATCATGAGCGGACGCGACATGCAGCAGAATGCCGGCGCGCTCAGGCCCATCACCATCATCACCCGGCCGGGATCCATCTTCGAACCGGGCTGGAACGCGGCAGTTGCCGCCGGCAACCACGAAACCTCCATGCGGGTGGTTGACGCCATCTTCCGTGCCATGGAGGCGGTCATTCCCGAGCGGCTGTCGGCCGGGGGGCCGGCGACGTCCGGCCTCCTCGCCTTCGCCGAGCCGATGCCCGACCAGTCCTGGCGCATGCTCTACGAGGTGCATGGCGGCGGCGAGGGCGCCCGTCACGACCGCGACGGCTGCCCGGCGACGCGCGTCCATCTCGCCAATACCTCGAACACGCCGGCCGAAATGATCGAGGCGAACTATGCCATCCGCGTCGAGAAACAGGCGATCCGCCGTGATTCCGGCGGGAAAGGCCTGCACAAGGGTGGAGACGGCGTCATCCGCGCCTATCGGGTGCTGGCGCCGAGCCTGTGGCTCACCACCTGCGTCGAGCGCTTGGTCATGCCGACCTATGGCCTGAAGGGGGGCGGGGAGGGCAAGCCCTATACGATCACGCTGGAACGCGACGGTCGCACGGAACGCCTGTCGGGCAAGGCCAATCTGCTGCTCAAGGCCGGCGATCTCGTGACGCTGGAGGGCTGCGGTGGCGGCGGCTACGGGGTTTCCGCCGCATGAGCATCTGGCCGGCCGGCGTCGCCCGCACCATCGGCGCGCTGCCCGAGAGCCTCGGCGCGGCGCTCAGGGCCACCGCGGCGCGGCGGGGGGAGGCGCTGGCCATCGCCTTCTACGGGGCGGAAATCAGCTTTGCCGAACTCCTCGCGCGGGTGGAGCGGCTCGCGGCCCATCTCCAGCACGCCTGCGGCCTCGCACCCGGCGACCGCGCGCTGCTCGACATGCAGAATTCGCCGCATGCGATCATTGCCTACCAGGCCATCGCCCGGGCCGGCGGCGTGGTGGTGCCGGTCAATCCGATGTCCATGCCGGAGGAAATCGCCTATCTCGCGGAGGACAGCGGGGCCAGGGTCGCGCTGATCGGTGCCGAGCTGGTCGGCAGGTTCTCAGGGCTCGTGCCGGCGCCGCTGGCCCATGTGATCGTCGCGGCCTATGGCGACGAGATTCCGGCCGATACCCCGTTCCGCCTGCCACCGGTGATCGGCGAGAGCGTACTCCCCGAATGGCTGCAGCCGGGCTTTGTCGCCTGGAACGAGGCGCTGGCGGAGACGCGGCCGCCACGGCCCGATACCAGCCGTCCGGACGATCTCTGCGTCATGCCCTACACGTCCGGCACGACGGGCAAGCCGAAGGCCTGCCTGCACACCCACCACAGCGTGCTCTTTACCGCCTTCGTCCAGGCGCGCTGGTACTTCTACGACGATGAAACCGTGCTCACCGGCTTCATGCCGATGTTCCATGTCGCCGGCATGCAGCTCTCGCTCAACGGCTGCGCCGCCTGCGGCGCGACGGTGGTCGTCATGGCCCGCTGGGACCGGGACCTCGTGGCGCCGCTGTTCAAGCGCTACGGGGTGACCTTGTGGAGCGCGGCGCCGACCATGGTGGTGGATGCACTCGCCGCAGACGGCTTCGACCAGGCCGCCTTTGCCAGGCTCAAGACTATCACCGGCGGCGGCGCGGCCATGCCTGCGGCGGTGGCGGCCGAGCTGAAGCGGCGGTGGAACCTCGCCTATGTCGAGGGCTATGGCCTGACCGAGACCATGTCGCCGAGCCATCTCAACCCCGTCGACCGGCCCAAGCCGCAATGCCTCGGCGTGCCGGTGCAGGAGACCCATGCGCGCATTATCGACCCTGGGAGCCTCGCCGTGCTGCCGCAGGGCGAGACCGGGGAGATCGTCATTGCCGGGCCACAGGTGATGCGCGGCTACTGGAACCTGCCGGAGGCAACGGCGGAGGCCTTCGTCACGCTCGCGGGGCGGCGCTTCCTGCGCACCGGCGACCTCGCCCGCATCGACGACGAGGGCTATTTCCACATGGTCGACCGCCTGAAACGGATGATCTCGGTTTCCGGCTTCAAGGTCTGGCCCTCGGAGGTCGAGGCGGTGCTCTACCGCCATCCCGCCGTCCAGGAATGCTGCATCGTCTCGGCGCCCGACGCCTATCGCGGCGAGACGGTGAAGGCCCTGGTGGTCCGCCGGCCGGGGTGCGACCTGACGGCCGAGGAGCTGATTGCCTGGGCGCGGGAGGTGATGGCCGCCTACAAGGTGCCGCGGCTGGTCGCATTCGTCGACGCCTTGCCGCGCACCGCGTCCAACAAGCTCGACTGGCGGTCGTTGCAGGACGCCGCCTGGGCGACAGGCGCCGGGTGATCGCCGGCCTTGCGAGCCCCGCCGGCAGGGACCAGCATGCGGCCTGCATCTTGCCTGCGCGATCCATACCCCTTCGCATGCCGCCCGAGATTCCGACATGACCTCACCGTCGCTGACCGCCCTCGAAACCCGCATCCGCGACGATCTCGCGCGGATCGCCCATCCCCGGGCGCCGTGGCTGACCCCGCGCGTCGCGCCGGACGGGTCGGCGGCGCTCGACGTGCTGGTGGTCGGGGCGGGGCAGTCCGGGGTGGTCACTGCCTTCGGCCTGAAACGGTCGCGGGTCGACAATGTGCTGGTCATCGACAAGGCCCCCTATGGCGAGGAGGGGCCCTGGGTGACCTTCGCCCGGATGCAGACCCTGCGCAGCCCCAAGGATTTCACCGGGCCGGATCTCGACATTCCGAGCCTCACCTACCAGTCCTGGCACGAGGCCCGCTACGGCGCCGACCATTGGCGGGCGCTGGACCTGATCACGCGCCAGGACTGGAACGACTACCTCCTCTTCATGCGCCGGGTGACGGAGATCCCCGTCGACAACGACACCGAACTCCTGTCGCTGACCCAGGCCGGCGAGCTGGTCGCCGCGACGGTCCGGGGGCCCGGCGGCGAGCGCAGGCTCTACGCCCGCAAGGTGGTGCTGGCGACGGGGCAGGATTCGACCGGCCGCTGGTGGATGCCGGATTTCGTCGCGTCTCTGGCGCCGTCCCTGCGCGCCCATGCGGCCGATGCGATCGACTTCGCCGCGTTGAAGGGCAAGGTCGTGGCGGTGCTGGGCGCCGGCGCCTCGGCTTTCGACAATGCGGCGACGGCGCTCGAAGCCGGCGCGGCCTCGGTCCATCTCTTCTGCCGCCGCCTCGAACCGCAGGTGATCCAGCCCTATCGCTGGATCACCTTCCGCGGTTTCATGAAACACCTCGCCGATCTCGACGATTCCTGGCGCTGGCGGTTCATGAGCCGCGTCATGGGCCTGCGCGAGGGGTTCCCGCAGGCGACCTATGACCGCTGCGCCCGGCATCCCAACTTCCTGCTGCATACGGGTGCGCCCTGGACCGCGGCGCGGGAGGAGGCGGGCCGTGCCGTCGTCACCACCCCCCATGGTGACTTCGCCGCCGATTTCCTCATCTGCGGCACCGGCATCGCCATGGACTATGCGGCCAAGCCCGAGTTGGCCGCCTTCCACGACAATATCGCCACCTGGGGCGACCGCTACTTGCCCCCCGAGGACGAGCGCAGCGACCGCCTCGCCGCCTTCCCCTATCTCTCGCCGGATTACCAGTTCACCGAGAAGGTGACGGGGCGCACGCCCTGGATCGGCAATGTCCATCTCTTCTCGATCGCCTCGACCATGAGCTTCGGTCCCTCCGGCTCGTCGATCAACGCCATGACCACCGCGGTGCCGCGGCTTGTTGACGGGATCACCAAGGGCCTGTTCGCGGCGGATGTGGAGGCGAACTGGGAGACTTTCCTCGCCTATGACGTGGCACAGGCGGAGGTGCGCGAGACAGTGCCGGGGCTCGGTATCGCGGCGGAGTAGCCCGTTTCGTGGATCACCGACCTCATCGCGTCATGCCCGGCCTCGTGCCGGGAATCCACGACTTGACCACCGCATCATGAGAATTCGTGGATGCCCGGGCCAAGCCCGGGCATGACGCATAGGTCTGCGGGAGTGCCGTGTGAGACGGGCACCGAAGGGACGAGGCTCAGCCCGCCGTCGCGGCTTCCCTCTGGCGGGCCGTGGCCGCTTCCGGATCGAAATGCGGGATGGCCGCGATGAGCTCGCGGGCATAGTCGGACGCCGGATCGGTGAACAGCGCCCCGCTCGGTCCCTGCTCGACGATCTGGCCCTTCTGCAGCACGATGGTGCGCTCGCACATCATGCGGACGACGTTGAGATCGTGGCTGACGAAGAGATAGGCGAGGCCCGTCTCCCGCCTGAGACGGTCGAGGAGATGCAGGATCACCGCCTGGACCGACACGTCGAGGGCCGCCGTCGGCTCGTCGAGAACCAGCAGGCGGGGCTTCGCCGCGATGGCGCGGGCAATGCCAACCCGGGCCTTCTGGCCCCCGGAGAGCTGGTGGGGGAAACGGTCGAGGAACTCGGCGGGTAGGCCCACGCGGCGGGCGCAATCCTCGACCTGCCGGCGCAGTTCGCGGCTGTCCTGGACGCCGGCCAGAAGTTTCAGCGGATCGGCGATGCAGTCGAAGGCGGAGAAGCGCGGGTTGAGGCTGTCGCCGTGGTCCTGGAAGACGATCTGGATGTCCTTGCGGAATCGCGACCGGTAGAAGTCGCGCGAGGAGATCTTGCCGATGTCCTCGCCGTCGAAGCCGATGGTGCCGGCGGAGTGATCGAGCAGGCGGCAGACGAGGCGTGAGATGGTGCTCTTGCCCGAACCCGATTCCCCGACGAGGCCGAGGCTCTCGCCGGGCGCGAGGTCGAAGGAGACGTCGTCGACGCCGCGGAAGCCATTGTCGAAGGTCTTCACGAGGTTCGAGACGGTGAGCAGCGCTTCGGCGGGCCGCCGGAGCGACACGCGCGGCGCCGCGGGCGCTGGCTCGCCGGCATCGACCACAAGGCTGTCGACGGTGGAATGGCGGGTCGGCGAGGCGGCGACGAGGCGTTTCGTATAGGGGTGCCGCGGCGCACCGAAAAGGCTCGCGGGCACCGACTGTTCAACCACAAGGCCCTGTTCCATGACGGCGACGCGCTGGCAATATTGCGCGGCGAGGCCGAGGTCGTGGGTGATGAGGACCATCGCCATGCCGCGGCGGGCGGTGATCTCGGCGAGGAGGTCCATCACCGTCTTCTGCGTCGTGACGTCCAATCCGGTGGTGGGCTCGTCGGCGATGAGGAGGGCGGGTTCGCAGGCGATCGCCATGGCGATCATGACGCGCTGGCACATGCCACCCGACAATTCGTGCGGATAGGCGTCGAGGCGCTCCTCGGGATCGCGGATCAGCACGGCCTCGAGCAGTTTCAGTGCCTTGGCGCGGGCCTCCCGCGCCGACAGCGCCTCATGGGCGCGCAGCACGTCGGCGATCTGCAGACCAACCGTGCGGATGGGGTTCAGGGCTGCCCGCGGGTTCTGGAAGATCATCGACATGGCCGCCCCGCGCAGCGGCTGCAGCATGGAACGCGAGGCGCGGGTGATGTCCTGGCCGCGGAAGGTGATGCGGCCGTTGGTGATCCGTCCCGCCCGATCGAGGAGCTGCATCACCGAAAAGGCGGTGACGGACTTGCCGGAGCCGGATTCACCGACAATGCCCAGCGTCTCGCCGGCGTCGAGGCTGAGGGAGACGCCCTTCAGCGCCTCTACCAGGCCGTTACGGGTGGAGAAGGTGACCTTGAGGTCGTCGATGGTGAGGAGCGGCTCCGTCATGTCCGGATCCGCGGATCGAGGATGTCGCGCAGGCCGTCGCCGAGGAGGTTGAAGCAGAGGACGGCGGCCATCAAGGCGGCGCCGGGGAACACGACAAGCCACCATTTGCCGGTGGTGATGAAGCGCGCGCCCTCGGCCACCATGATGCCCCATTCCGGCGTCGGCGCCTGCACGCCGAGGCCGAGGAACGAGAGGCCGGCAGCATTCAGGATGGCCCAGCCGAGGTTGAGCGAGATCTGCACCGCCATGGCCGGGAGGACATTGGGCAGGAGGAAGAGCAGCACGACGCGTACATGGCTGTTACCGGAGGCGCGCGCCGCTTCCACCCAGCCGGAATTGCGGCGGACATTCACCTCGGCGCGGGCGAAGCGGATGTAGAAGGGCAGGTTGATGATGGCGGTGGCGTAGATGATGTTCTCGACCCGGTTGCCGAGCGCCGCCACCAGCGCCATGGCAAGGACGAAGAGCGGGAAGGCCATCAGCACGTCGACGAAGCGGCCGACCCAGCGGTCGAGGCGCCCGCCGGCATAGCCGCAGAAGGCGCCGATCATGGCGCCGAGGACGAAGGAGATGCTCACCGCCGAGGCGGCGATGGCGAGGTCGAGCCGGGTCGCCACCAGCACCCGCGAGAAGACGTCGCGGCCGAGCTGGTCGGTGCCGAACCAGTGGGCGGCGCTCGGCGGCTGCAGTGCCTGCGGCACGTTGGAGACGGTCGGGCCGTAGGGTGCGATCCAGGGCCCGACGATGGCGATGAGCACCAGCAGCGCCGCGCCGATGCCGGCGACGAGCGTCACCGGATTGCCCCTGAGGATGTAGCCGGTATGGCGGAGCGTGGCGCTCATTCAATCGAGACCCGGGGATCGGCGAGGCCGTAGAGCACGTCGATGGTGAGGTTCACCAGGACGAAGATGAAGGCCATCAGCAGGACGAAGCCCTGCACCGGCGCATAGTCGGAGGTCAGCAGGGCGTCGAGCGCGTAGGAGGCGACACCGGGCCAGGAGAAGACTTTCTCGACCAGAACGTTGGCGCCCAGCATGGTGGAGAAGACGATGCCCATGATGGTGATGACGGGCAGGAGCGCATTGCGCAAGGCATAGACCAGGACGACACGCCGCCGCGACAGGCCGAGGGCTTCGCCCGTGCGCACGAAGTCGCTGGTCATGACCGCCAGCATGGCGGCGCGGGTCATGCGGGCGAGCGGCGCCAGGACGAAGAGGGCCATGGTCGCCGCCGGCAGGACGAGCTGGCTCGCCGCGGCGCGCCAGGATTCCCATTCGCCGGCGAGGGCCGCGTCGATGAGGATGAAGCCGGAGACGACCGGTGGCTGAGCCGCGAAGACGTCGAGCCGTCCCGTCGGGTCGGGGGCGATGCCGAGGATGTAGTAGAAGGCGTAGATCAGCAGCAGCCCGGACACGAAGGTCGGCACGCAGACGCCGAGCGAACACAGGAACCTCACCCCGTGGTCGATCAGGGAATTGGGCCTGAGCGCGGCGAGGATGCCGAGCGGCAGGGCTAGAGAGAGGGCGAAAAGCAGCGCCGTGAAGGTGAGTTCGAGCGAGGCCGGCAGACGGTTGATCAGGTCGGTCACCACCGGCTGGCCGGTATTCATCGAGCGGCCGAGATTGCCGGTGGCGATGTCCTTCAGATAGAGCAGCAATTGCTGCGGGATGGGCTTGTCGAGGCCCATCTGCTCCCGGATCATCTGGATTTCCGCCTGTCCGGCATTGGGGCCGGAGGCGAAGAAGACGGCCGGGTCGCCCGGCAGCACCCGCATCAGCAGGAAGGTGAAGACGATCACCCCGAAGAGCGCGGGAACGGAAGACAGGGCCCTCCGTCCCGCGCGCCTGGCGATGCTGGCTGCAAGGCTCATGACCGGCGGGCTCGTCAGATCCGCTTCATGTCGCGGAAGTCGACCTGGCGGTGATAGCCGTAGGTATAGCCGTCGATGTTCTTGGGCATGACCGCGTCCTGGTTCGGCTGCCAGAGCATGACGATCGGTGTCTCCTCCGCCATGATGGCGATCATTTCCTTGCAGGCCGCGTCGTATTTCGCCTTGTCCGTCTCGAACCGCGCCTTCTCCGCAATGTCGGCGATGCGCTGGTCGTTCCAGCCGGAATAGTTCCAGCGCTGCGGACCATAGAGGAAGGTGCGGAAGAAGTAGTCGGTCGAGGGCAGCCAGGCGATCGATGTCTCGATGAAGAAAGGCAGCTTGCGCTCGGTGACCATGGTCGAGATCTGCGCGTCGGGCAGCTTCTGGATCTCGACGCGGATGTTGATGGCGGCAAGGGCTTCCTTCACCAGCGCAGCGATCGGTTCGGCGAAGGCGGCGGAGCCAAGGTTGAAGGCGAAGAACGTGTCGAAGCCATTGGGAAAGCCGGCTTCCGTGAGCAGCGCCTTGGCCTTGGCGACGTCGTGCTTGTAGGGCATGGGCTGCGGGAAGGACGCGTCTGTCGGCGTCCCCGACCAGGTGCCGCCATAGAGCTTGGCGCCGCGCTCGAACAGGCCCGCCTTGAACAGCGAGTCGTAGGGCAGGGCGGCGGCGATCGCCTGGCGCACCTTCTTGTTGTCGAAGGGTGGCATCCTGGTGTTGAAGGCGATCATCGAGAAGGCGTTGAACTGGGGCGTCGAGATCGCCTTGACGCGGCCGCGTGCGACCAGGGTGTCGATGTCGCTCGGCTGAAGGTCGATGGAGAGGTCGGCGTCGCCCTTCTCGATGAGGCTGGCACGCGTCGCGGCCTCGGGAATGGTCTGGCAGATGATGCGCCGGAACGGAGCAGGCTTGCCGTCGACGCCGCCGGTCCAGGCGTCGTTGCGGCGCAGGATGACCTGCTCACCGGGTCGGAAGCTCTCGACGGTGTAGGCGCCGGAACCGGCCGTGTTGTCCTTGGTCCAGGCCTGGCCCCAGGGGTCCTGCGGCGTCACGTGCTTCTTCACCAGGGTGGAGTTGAAGACGATCGCGTAGAGGGTGCAGAGGTTCGGCAGGGCGAGGCGGTCCGGCTTGTCGATCTTGCCGACAACCGTGTGGGTGTCGACGATCGTGAACTGCTCGGGCTTGGTCCATGAACCGGTGCCGATCTGGGCGGCCGCCAGCGAGCGGGCGGAGACGGCGCGATCATAGGACCATTTGACGTCCGCCGCGGTCACCGGGGTGCCGTCGTGGAACTTGGCGTTCTTGCGGATATGGAAGGTGAAGGTCATGCCGTCAGGGCTGATGTCGACCTTCTCGGCGATCTCGCCGCGGATATTATCGATATCGAAGACCCAGTTGCCGTCGCGCTGCTTACGGCCGAAGGAGACGAGCCGGTCATAGACGTTGACGCTGACGCCGAAGGCCTCGCGTGTCGAGCCGGGCATCGTCGGGTCGAGCGTGTTGACCGCGGCGCCGGTGACGTAGCGCAGGGTCTCGGCGCGGGTCTGCGCCTCGGCGCGGCCGCCGAGATAGGGGGCGGTGGCGACAGCGGCCGTTCCCGCGAGGAGGTGACGACGGTTCAGCTTCATGACGCGGTCTCCGTTAAGAAATGCGAGTCGGTGATCCGGTTCCCGGCGGCTCGTCAAGATGAGTGCAATCTCCGTACCAGCAGCGGTTCGCTGGCCATGCGAGGCCTGGCCGAGAAGAATGTGCGTTCGCCGAAATGCCCGACTGCGGAAATCCTCTTCGGCATTTGCTCTCTTGGGCAGCAACTGGGTTGCCCTGCCCAAGGGTTAGGCACCGTCAGCCAGCGAGCCAGCCGCCGTCAACGGCGAGTGTCGTGCCGGTGGTGAAGGCGGCGGCGTCGCTGGCAAGGTAAAGGGCCGCCTCGGCGATCTCTTCCGGCCGGCCGAGGCGGCCAAGCGGATGGCGCGCCACGGACTTGGCTTCCGCGGCGGCGGGATCGACGGCGCGGCCGAAGCTGCGGCGGAGCATCGGTGTATCGATGGCGCCGGGGGCGAGGGCGTTGACGCGGATGCGGTCGGCCGCGAAATCGAGCGCCATGGTGCGGGTGAGGCTGAGGATGGCGCCCTTGGCCGCGATATAGGCGGCATTGCCGGCGCCGCCGGCGATCGCCAGTTGCGAGGCGGTCGTGACGATGGCGCCGCCGCCCTGGGCCCGCATGGCCGGCACGACGGCCCGCGCCCAGAGCCAGGTGCCGCCGACATTGGCGCGGAAGACGCGGTCCCAGTCCTCGGGGCTGGTGGTCATGATCGTGCCGCCGACGGAGAAGCCGGCCGCCGTGAAGAGGATGTCGATGCGGCCGAAACGGGCGAGGGTTGCCGCAGCGTCACGGTCGGCGGTGCCGGGTTCGCCGACATCGGAGATGCAGACCATGGCCTCGCCGCCTTGAGCGGTCACCATGCCGGCTGTCTCGTTGGCGCCGGCCGCGTCACGGTCGACGAGGGCGAGGCGCGCGCCCTCGCGCGCGAAGGCGAGCGCCGTCGCCCGGCCGATGCCGGACCCTCCCCCGGTGATGACCGCGACCTTTCCCGGGAGGCGCATCAGGCCGCCTCTCCGGCCGCACTGGCGAGGGCTGCATCCACGGCCTGTTTCAACAGGTCGACCATGCGGTCGATGTCCGGACGGGTGATGATATACGGCGGCGCCAGGATGACATGGTCGCCGGCATGGCCGTCCGCCGTGCCGGGCGAGGGGTAGCAGAGCAGACCGCGGGCGAAGGCCTCATCCTTCACACGCTTGTAGAGCCCGAGATGGCTGGCGAAGGGCGTCTTCGTCTCGCGGTCCCTGACCAGTTCGACGGCGACGAAGAAGCCGCGGCCGCGGATATCGCCGACATGCGGGTTCTGGCCGAAGGCCTGTTCGAGGGCGCCCATCAGATAGATGCCGTCGTCGCGGCATTTGGCGACCAGCCCATCGCGGATGATGACCTTCTGCACGGCGAGGCCGGCGGCGCAGGCGGCGGTATGGCCGGAATAGGTATGGACCGAGGCGATGGTGCCGAATGTGTCGGCAATGGTGCGGTAGACCTCCTCGGTCATCAGCGCGGCGCCGAGAGGCGCATAGCCTCCCGCGAGGCCCTTGGCGGTCACCATGATGTCGGGCGAGACGCCGTCATGGGCAAGGGTGCGCCAGGTTCCGCAGCGCCCGACGCCGCACATGACCTCGTCGGCCACCATGAGAATGCCGTAGCGGCTGCAGATGTCGCGCATGCGCCGGGCATAGCCGTCTGGAGCGGGGACGGCGCCACCGGCGGCGCCCACCACCGGCTCGAAGAAGAAGGCGGCGATGCGCTCGGCCCCGACGCGGTGGATCTCGCGCTCGAACTCGGCGGCGAGGTGATCGACCAGGTCGGCCTGCGCGACGCCGTCGGCCGGGCGATAGTCATTGGCGGGGGACAGGTGGGTTACCGGCATGAGCGCGCCGACATAGGGCCGGCGGCGCGCCGGATGGCCGGAGAGCGACAGGGCGCCCATCGTGTAGCCGTGCCAGGACTGGCGGCGCGCGAAGAAATGGGTGCGGCCGGCATGGCCGCGGGCGAGGTGATATTGCAGGGCGATCTTGATGGCGGTCTCGGTCGCCTCGGACCCACCGGAGACGAAGGAGACCCGGCTCATGCCGCCGCCCGCCTGGTCGACGATGGTGTCGGCGAGGGCGTCGATCGGGTCGGAGGTGAAATCGGCGGAATAGCCGAAGGACAGGGTGTCGTACTGCGCCTTGATCGCCTCGATCACCTCGCGATGGCCATGGCCGAGACAGAAAAGCGCCGGTCCGGACGAGCCATCGAGAAAGCGCCGCCCGTGTTCGTCGAAGACATGGATGCCTTCGCCGCCGACGGCGCGCGGCAGTCTCTGCCCCACGCGGTGCTGGTTGAGCCAGCGATGCCCGACGTCGTCCATGGCGCTCTCCTTCACGGATGAGGCTAGGGGAGGCTCTCCGCCGCGGTCAAACCCGCCGGGCGCATGGCTGCCCCAGCGGGATACCCGTCTCGGCTGGCGGATCAGCCGCGACCGGCCCAGGCGAGATAATCGGCGGCTGCCTGCGCCAGGCCGAAGCGCGGGGCAAAGCCGGTCGCGGCCTTCAGGCGCTCGAAATCACTGCCGGGACGGTCGGCAGGGATCTGGTAGCGCACGGTCGGTGCGGCCGCGTCGACGCCATGGCTCCAGCCTGGAAAGGCCGGCGCGATGGCGGCGCAGAAGGCTTCCACCGAGAACACTTCCGGCCCCCCCAGATCGAAGATCGGCGCCGGCTGGTCGAACCCGGCAGTGGCGAGGGTGGCCAGGCCCGCCGCCGCATCCCTGGAATAGAGCCAGCCGGCATAGCCCGGGCGCGAGAGGCGCGTCGGCCGCCCGGCCTGGGCATCGGCGATGACCTGGGCCGGCGCCGACAGGATTTCGCGGACGCCGGTATCGCGCTCGAAGGGGCCGTAGACCCCGGCAATGCGCAGGATCGGCGTCGCGATGCCATAGACCGCACCGAGACGGATGGCGACATCCTCGGTCATCTTCTTGGTCAGGCCGTAGAGGGCCGCCGGGGCTGGCGGGTCGACATCGGCCCGGAAGCGCGCGTCGTCGGCCTTGGCGAGGGGGTAGACGCTCGCCGAGGAGGCAATGACGACGCGCGGGCAGCCCGCCTCGGCAGCCGCCCGCATCACGGCAGCGGTGCCGCCGACATTGACCGAGACGATCCGCTCGGGATGGGCGCGTTCCATGTCGGGGCCGGCGGTGATGGCAGCGGCATGGATGACCGCCGAGAAGCGATGGGCGCTCATCAGGGCGCGCAGGCCGTCGCCGTCCCTGACATCGCCGATGCTGACGGCGACGCCGTCCGGTAGCCAGCCGGGCTCTGGCGCATGGGCGGCGAGGACCACGACCTCCTCGCCGGCCGCGGCCAGGTGGTCGACGGTCGCGGCGCCGACGAAGCCGGTACCTCCAGTGATGAGAATGGTCACGCTGCGCCCTTCCTGACGATGCCGGCTTCGCGATGATGCCGCAGGACGGGCTCCGGCGTTAAGGGTCCCGGCACGCGGGTCGGGCATTCGCTCCGCGGGGCCTCAGGCGGCCCAGCGCCCGGCGTCCGGGTCGCGGCCGATCAGGGCGAGGCCGTAAGCGATCGATTCGAACTGGTCGCCGTTGGTGAGCCTGTCCGCGTCGAAGCGGTCGGTGAAGAGGCGACGTATCGCGGGAACGAAGGAGGTGCCGCCGGTGAGGAAGACCTGGTCGATCTCGTTCTCCCGAATGCCGGCCCGGGCGAGCGCCTCGTCGACAGTGGCACCGATCCGCGCGACGTCCCCGGCGATCCAGCATTCGAAGTCGGCCCGGGTGATGCGGCCGGTGATGGCGACGTCCTCGACGATGAAGCGGAACTCGGCCTCGGCGGCGGCGGACAGCGTGACCTTCGCCTCCGAGACCGCCCGGTACAGGGCGAGGCCCAGATCATAGTCGATGATGTCGATGAAACGGAGCAGCCTATCCGGCTCCACAGCGACCTTCGCGAGGTCGCGCAGGCCGGCGAGGTCGCCGTTCGACTTCATCATGGCAAGCTGATGCCAGCGGGCGAGATTGGCATAGTAGCGGTTCGGCACCGTCAGGAGCTTGTCGAGCGAGCGGTAGTTCGAGCCCTTGCCGAGGGCTGGCGAGACCATGTGGTCGACGATCCGGTAGTCGAAACTGTCCCCGGCGATGCCGATGCCGGCATGGGAAAGTGGCGTGGCGGTCAGGCGGCCGTCCCGCCTGGCGAAGCGCATGACCGAGAAGTCGGAGGTGCCGCCGCCGAAATCGGCGACCAGCACGGTGGCGTCGCGGTCGAGGGCGCGAGCATAGAAGAAGGCGGCACCGACCGGCTCGTAGACATAATGCGCATCTCTCAGGCCGAGGCGGCCGAAAGCATCGCGGTAGCGCTGCATGGCGAGGGCGTCGTCCGGATTGCCGCCGGCGAAGCGGACGGGGCGGCCGATCTGCACCCGGGCGCCGGACCAGTCGAGGTCGCGGTCGGCGTGGCGCCTGAGCGTCTGGATGAAGGCGACGAGCAGGTCCTCGAAGCGTGTGGTCTGGCCGAAGATCCGCGTCTCCCTGAAACTGGCGCTGGCGGCGAAGCTCTTGAAGGACTGGATGAAGCGCTGCGCGCCGCCGCCCGCCATGAGCTGGTCCATGGCGAAGGGCCCGCCTTCGACCCGGTTCGTCAGCCTGCCTCCGGCGCGCTCCTGCCAGTAGCACAGCGCCGTGACGAAGCCCTTCAGCGTCACGCCGTCGTGGTGGAAGGTCACGGCCTCGGCCAGGCCGTCCTCGTCGGCCAGGGCCACGACGGTATTGGTCGTGCCGAAGTCGATGCCGATGGAGAGGGGGGCGGGCATTGCCACGGGCGGAGCCTTCCTGCGGAAAGCGGCGGGGCATAGCCCATTGCGGGCGCGCCGGCCAGTGCCCGCGTGCTTCCTGTGGGTTTTGTGGACGGAAGGAGGCGCGCGCCGCGCAGGGATGCTAGGACAGCCGGCGCAGTGGATGAGGGTTCCTGAGTCGGGATGAAAGTCGATATCGACATGGGGTCGCAGTCCGGCGGGAAGGCGGCCACGCTCGATCTTGAGGAGTTGCTGGCGACCCGCCTGCTGGTGCAGGGCAATTCCGGCTCGGGCAAGTCGCACCTCCTGCGGCGGCTGCTGGAACAGAGTGCGCCCTGGGTGCAGCAATGCGTCATCGATCCGGAGGGCGATTTCGTCACGCTCGCCGACCGCTACGGCCATGTCGTGGTCGATGCCGAGCGCAGCGAGGCCGAACTCACCCGCATTGCCGCACGTATCCGCCAGCACCGCGTCTCTGTCGTCCTCAACCTCGAAGGCCTCGATGTCGAGCAGCAGATGCGCTGCGCGGCGGCCTTCCTCGGCGGGCTCTTCGACGCCGACCGCGACCATTGGTACCCGGTGCTGGTTGTTGTCGACGAGGCGCAGCTCTTCGCTCCGGCAGTGGCCGGCGAGGTATCCGACGAGGCGCGCAAACTGTCGCTCGGCGCCATGACCAATCTGATGTGCCGCGGCCGCAAGCGCGGCCTTGCCGGCGTCATCGCCACCCAGCGGCTCGCCAAGCTCGCCAAGAACGTCGCGGCGGAGGCCTCGAACTTCCTGATGGGCCGCACCTTTCTCGACATCGACATGGCCCGGGCCGCCGACCTTCTCGGCATGGACCGCCGGCAGTCGGAGATGTTCCGTGATCTGGCGCGCGGCCATTTCGTCGCCCTCGGGCCCGCCCTGTCGCGTCGGCCGCTGCCGGTGACGATCGGGCCGGTGGAGACCGCCGCCCGCTCGACCAGTCCGAAGCTGACGCCGCTGCCGGAGGCACCGGCGCCGGCGGATGCGCGTGACCTGATCTTCACCCCCGGGGCCGACGAGGTCAGGGCGATGCCCCCGCGCCGGCCACCGCCCCCGCCGCCGGTGTCCACTGCCGACATCCTGACCCAGCTCGCCCAGGCACGGCCGAAGGCGGAGGAGCCGGCAGAGCCGCTGCTGCCGGTCATTGCCGAAGCCGACCATGCGGCGCGGATCGACGAGGTGCTGCGCGAGATCCTCGCCGATCCCGATGCCGCTTTCCGGACGGTGGCGGTGCTCTACCAGGACTTCCTCGTGCGCTGCCGCATCCGCCGCGTGCCGGGCGAACCGCTGACCCTCGCCGATTTCCGCCGCCGCTTCGCCGTGGCGCGGGCCGGCGTCGACATGACGCGCGAGGGCGAGGAGGGCTGGAGCCAGGCGGTGACCCTCTCGGCCGGCCTGCCGGACGACCTTCAGGGGGTGTTCCTGGTCATCGCCCGCGCCGCGCTGACGGGGGCGCCTTGCCCGTCGGACGCCACCATCGCCCGTGTCTATGGCAGCCATTCGCCGAGCCGCGCCCGGCGGCTCATTGCCTATTTCGAGGAGCGGGGCCTGTTCGTCATGCGCACGGATTTCCGCGGCCGGCGCATCGTCGCGTCTCCCGACCTCGCATGCGAGACGGCACCCGGTGATCCGGCCGGCCCCGTGGATGTCTCGCAAGACCTGCCCTCGGCGGCGGAGTAGCCGGGCGTCGGGCCCTCCGGCGCTCGGCACCGGCGCTGTCCGGGGCAGGTGCCGCCCTCGCCAGCCCTTGATCTTCAGAAAATCGTGCCCCTGTTCCGGCGGGAACATCGCGGGTTGGCGCGGTGGCCTAGGGTTTGATCACCGGGGCGAGAGACGCCCCTTTCAAACCAAAGGGAATACGATCATGACCCGCATTAAGACCTTCGCTCTCGCCGCCGTCGCCGCCGCCACCCTGTCGCTTGCCATGGCCCCCCCGGCCGAGGCCCGCTCGCGCAACGCCGCCCTTGGCATCGGCGCCCTGGCCGTCGGCCTCATCGTCGGCAGCGCCGTCGCCGCCTCCAGCCGCGCCCGGGCCTATGAGGTGCGCGAGTGCTTTACCATGCGTCGCTGGGTCGAGGGCCCCTATGGCATGGAGCGCCGCACCGTCCGCGTCTGCGAGTAAGCGCGACGCCCCATCCGCCGCGGTCCCCACAGCCCCAGCCCCCCGGCTGGGGCTCTGGGCTGTTTGGGGCTTTGGTATCCTGAACTGGGCTGCTATGGACAGACAATGAGACCGACGATCTCAGGATTCCTGTTCGTGTCCGGTGCCGCGTTGGTGGTCTGCGGGTTCGTGTACGGCCTGTCGTTTGCTGGTCTGCCCTATCAGGATACAACTCCCGAAATGCAGGAGCGCTGGCTTTTTCACACGCGCATGGCCGACAGGATCATGCTCACCGGTGCAACGGCTCTGGGATGCGGCGTCCTGTGGAGAGCCGTTCTGTGGATCACGCGTATGTTGCAGAGGCCGCGTTCAGACGAGCATCGTCCGTAACACCGACTGCAGCGTCCTTTGTGAAACGATTAGACGCGCCACCGCGGTTCGCTACGTGACGCGTTTGATGGCGGAGACGGAGGGATTCGAACCCTCGATACCCTTTTGGGGTATGCTCATTTAGCAAACGAGTGCCTTCAGCCGCTCGGCCACGTCTCCGTTAGGGGGCTTCTATGCCCGCGCCGCCGGTGATTTGCAAGGCGGGCAGCATGGTCTTGTGGACAGGCGCGGGCCCGCCATCCCCCGCCTCATCGCGCTGTCGCGACAGCTCGGCGCCGCCGCCGCAACGGATTCCGCGCCGCACGGGGCGGCCTGATGCTTCCCGCTTGACAGCGTTGCTCCGTCGCCCTAACGCTTAACTCGATGGTTAAGCATCAGGGGCTACCGCTCAGTCGCACCTTCCAGGCTCTCGCCGATCCGACGCGGCGCGCCCTGCTGGCCCAGCTCGCCTCCAGCGCGGAGATGTCGGTCAGCGATCTCGCGCGGCCGTTTGCGATGTCTCTGCCGGCGGTGATGAAACATCTCGACGTGCTGGCGGAGGCCGACCTCGTCACCCGCACCAAGGCGGGGCGGACCGTGCTCTGCCGGCTGAACGCCGCGCCGATGGAGGAGGCGGTCAACTGGCTCGCCCACTACCAGATCTTCTGGACCGGCCGGCTCGACCGGTTGGAAGCCTTCCTGGAGGAAGAGACATGTCCGCCCAGTCACGGCCCATCCACAGCGCCGGCGGCGCCGCCATCGTCGCCGCCAAGCCGAGCCTCACCCTCCGGCGCTGGTTCAACGCCGCGCCTGCCCGCGTCTACGCGGCGTGGACGGACCCCGAAAAGCTAGCACAATGGTGGGGGCCGGGCACGCCGGACGACGTGATCGTCGCGGATATGGACGTGAGGGTGGGCGGTGATTTCCACATCGGCTTCGCCTATGCGGGCGAGCGCCATGACGTCCACGGCACCTATCAGGAGGTGGTCCCGGGTGAGACGCTGGTCTTTTCCTGGTTCTGGAAGTCGACGCCGGAACGGGTGTCGCGGGTGACGGTCCGCTGCCGGCCGGACGGTGAGGGCTGCATGCTCACCCTCGTCCACGAGCAATTCTCCGACCAGGCGGCTCGCCTCAGCCATACGCGTGGCTGGACCGCGTCTCTCAACAAACTGGAAGCCCATTTCGCAAGGGCGGTCTGAGCCACACGGGCGTTCCGGCCGCGCATTCCGACGCCATGCCGGAGCCAGGGAGTGGCTCTGCGGCGGTCCTCCGGAGGAGTGTCCCTGCCGGAAGGGGGGCCGTCGTCTCTTGTCCGCATGCAACCGGAGCGCGAAGCGGTTGCAGCGGACTGATAGGACGTAATTCCTGTCATTCTTGCCACATTTTGGCGGTCAGGCGCGGGCGGCAGCGTCATCCGCCGTAGCGGGTGCCGGCCTCCTCGGCGAAGGCGAATTCACCGATCAGGCGGACGCCGCCGAGCCAGATCGCACTGACCTCGCCGTCGGCATCCCGCATCCGCGTGGCAACCTCGCCGGCCTGGCTGAAGCCGGGCGCGCAGGTGATCAGCCCGGCGTCGAGACCGGTGACGGTGATTTCGCTGACCTCGGCGAGCGGGGGGGTGAGCGCCGGCGGCGAGGCGAGGACCTTGTCGCCGACGGGGACCAGATCGACGGCGCCCCAGAGCGTCCACCAGCGCCCCGCCCAGTCAGCGACCTCCTCCGTCGGCGGCCCGCTCTTCTCGAAGGCCTTGAGGATATGGGCGATGCCGTCGACGAAGGCCTGGGCCGGGCCGTCGATGGCATTGGTCAGGACGGAGATGGCGAGATCCTGGCCGGGGAAGACGGCCGTGCGCGACAGCGTGCCGGCGAAGGAACCGGAATGGCCGAACCAGTCCCAGCCGGCCAGCGAGCCAGAGATCGTGCCGAGCCCATAGTAGCGCTCCAGCATCGATTCGCTGTCGCGCCAGTGGCGTCGCGTCATGTCGCGACGGGCGGCGGCGGAGAGCAGCGCCGCGGGCGAGGCGGGCGCGAGCTGGGAGAAGAACCGCGCGAGGTCGGCGGCCGTGGAGACGAAGCCGGTGGCGGAGGCGAGGTCGGCGGTCGGGGCATTGCCGGGGATGACCAGGCGCTTGCCGAAGGGCAGGCGGGTCGAATGGCCGCTGGCCAGCGTGCCGGCGGTCATCAGCCCGATATCGGCATAGGTCTCTGTCAGCCCGGCCGGTGCCACGATCTCGCGCATGATCCAGTCGCGGTAGTGCTCGCCGGTCACCGCCTCGATGACGAGGCCGAGAATGCCGTAGCCGTGGTTGGAATATTTGAACCGCTGGCCTGCCGGCAGGGGCGGGGGCAGCGCCAGTTCCTCGCGCAGTTGCGCGGCGGTGAGGAAGGGCCTGAGGTCGCCGAAATAGCCGGCATCGGCGCCGTCGCGGACATAGCCGGCGCTGTGGGAGAGAAGCTGCTGCAGGGTCGCGGCGGCCGCCTCTTCGTGCAGGCCCTGGACGAAGGTGCCGGCGGCATCATCGAGGCGCAGAAGGCCCCGGTCCTTGAGCTTGAGGATGGCGGCGGCGGTGAAGGTCTTGGAATGGGAGGCGACACGGAAACGGTGGCGCGGGGTCAGCGCCTCGCCGGTGGACAGGTCGGCTGTGCCGAAGGCCTCCTCCAGAACGATGTCGCCCCGGTGGGCGACGGCGATGGAACAGCCGGGCTGGTCGACGTGCTGGACCTGAAAATCGATCCAGCGCGGCACGTAGTCGAGCGCAGCCCTCAGCCAGGCGTCCATGGTTCCCACCCCTTGCAATGCATGACGGCCGGACTTTGGCACGGCGCTGCGACAGGGGGAAAGCGGGAGATCGCCGGATGGTGAAAGGGCGACCTCCCGGAGGCGGGTCGGTCAGGCAGCGGCGAGCTTCTTCTCCACGACGCGCGCATAGAAGGCGGCGGCATAGGGCAGCAGCTTGTCGTTGAAGTCATAGGCGGGGTTGTGGACCTGGGCGGAATCGCCGTTGCCGATGTTGATATAGGCGCCGGGCACCTTCTCCAGCATGAAGGAGAAGTCCTCGGAGCCCATCTTGAGCCCGCCATCGCGATTGACCTGGGCGTCCCCGACGAGCTCGGCCGCCACGTCGGCGGCGAAGGCGGCATGGTCCGGCGTGTTGTAAAGCGGCGCGAAAATGAGGCGCCAGTCGACCTCGGCGGTGGCGCCAAAGCCCGCTGCGACGCCCTTGGCCATCCGCTTCATGTTCTCCTCGAGCAGCTGGCCGACCTCCGGCTTGAAATAGCGGGCGGTGCCGCGGATCCAGGCCGTGTCGGGCACGACATTATAGGCATCGCCGCCCTCGATCCGCGTCACCGAGATGACGCCCTGGTCGACGGCGCCGATATTGCGGGCGACGATGGACTGCAGGGCCGTGACGATCTGGCAGGCAGTGAGCACCGGGTCGATGGAGTGTTCGGGATGGGCGCCATGGGAGCCGCGGCCCTGCACCTTGATGTCGAAGAAGGCGCCGCCTGCCATCATGTAGCCGGGCCGGATGGCGAATTTGCCGACGTCGAGTTTCGGCGTGTTGTGAAAGCCGAAGACGGCGTCGCAGGGGAAGCGCTCGAACAGGCCATCGGCCAGCATGGCGCGGGCACCGCCGACGCCTTCCTCGGCCGGCTGGAAGATGAGCGTCACCGTACCGTCGAAATTCTTCGTCTCGGCGAGATATTTGGCAGCCCCCAGCATGCTGGCGGTGTGGCCGTCATGGCCGCAGGCATGCATGCGGTTCTCGAATTTCGAGCGATAGGCGAGCTGGGTGATCTCGTGCATCGGCAGCGCGTCCATGTCACAGCGCAGGCCGACGGAGCGGGGCGACGTGCCGACCTTCAGGCGGCCGACGACACCGGTCTTGCCGACATGGCGGTGGACCTCGTAGCCCCAGCCCTCCAGCGCTTTGGCGACGATCTCGGAGGTGCGCGTCTCCTCGAAGCCGATTTCCGGATGGGCGTGAAAGTCGTGCCGCCAGGCGGTCATCTCGGGGGCGAGGGCGGTGATCTTCTCGGGGATCGGCATGGCAGGCTCTCAGGGCTCGGAACGGTTCGGCACGTGGCCAGGGCGCGACCATAGCCGCGCGCGGTGCCGACGGCCATGCGGGCATTGCCGGTGCCGCCCGCGATCCTTGCGCGGCAGCCATGCCGGTCGGGCCGCCCGATTGCATGGCGGCGGTCCCGCGGCCAAGGATGGGCCGTTGCCACCTTCCATGTCCGAGACAGTCTTTCATGCACCCCTGTGATCTCTCCGCCGTCGAAGCGCGCCGCCTGATCGGTGCCAAGAAGCTCTCCGCCACCGAGCTCGTCGAGAGCTGTATCGCGCGCACCGACGCCGTCGATCCGGCAGTAAACTCCATGGTGGCGCGGGATGATGCCGCAGCGCGCGCCGCCGCCAAGGCCGCCGACGCGGCCGTGGCGCGGGGCGATGCTCTCGGCGCTCTCCACGGCCTGCCGGTGGGCGTGAAGGACCTGGAGAACACCAAGGGTCTCAGGACGACCTATGGCAGCCTGATCTTCAAGGATTTCGTGCCGGATGAAGACCAGCTCATCGTCAAGTCGGTCAGGGATGCCGGCGCTATCGTTCTCGGCAAGACCAACACGCCGGAATGGGGCGCCGGCGCCAATACCCGCAATTCCGTCTATGGCGCGACCGGCAATCCCTTCGATCCCACCCGCTCGGCGGCCGGTTCATCCGGCGGTTCCGGCGTCGCGCTTGCCTGCGGCATGGTGCCGATCGCCACGGGATCGGATACCGGCGGCTCGCTGCGCAATCCCGCCGCCTTCAACGGCATTGTCGGCTTCCGCCCGTCGCCGGGGCTCGTGCCGAGCGACAAGCGGCCGCTCGGCTGGAACCCGCTCAGCGTGCTCGGGCCGATGGCCCGCACCGTGCCGGATCTCTGCCTGCTCCTGTCCACCATGGTCTCGGACGATGCCTGCGATCCGCTGGCGACGACCATCCACGGCCGCACCGTGCGCCGGGCCGAGGATTTCGCCATGCCGGCGGAGATCGACCTCGCGGGCTTGCGGGTCGCCGTGACGCCCGATTTCGGCTTCAGCCCCACCGAGAGGCACATCCGCGCCGTCTTCGCCGAGAAGGTCGCGCTCTTCGGCCACCTCTTCGCCGGGGTCGAGGAGGCGACACCGGATTGCACCGGCACGGACGAGACCTTCGAGGTGCTGCGGTCGGTCGCCTTCATGGCCGGCATGTATGAGCGGGTGCGCGACACGCCCGAGCTCGTCGGCCCCAATGTGCGCACCAATGTCGAGGAGGGGCTGACCTATTCGGCGCTCGACGTGACCCGGGCGCTGAAACAGCAGACCATCCTCTACAAGAACTGGCAGCGGTTCTTCGACCGCTATGACGTGATCCTGTCTCCCGCCGTGACGCTGAGCCCGCGGCCCTGGTCGGAACTCTACCCCGCCGAGATCGACGGCCAGCCGACGCGCAGCTATTTCCACTGGCTCGCCAATGCCTACGCAGTGACCAATGTCGGCCATCCCGCCCTGTCGCTGCCGGTGGGCCTCGACCACGCGGGCATGCCCTTCGGGCTGCAGATCGTCGGGCCGCGCGGTGGCGACGCCAAGGTTCTCGCCGTGGCGGCGGCGCTGGAGCGCGAATTGGCCGGCGATGCCAGGACCGCCCGTCCCGTTCCCGATCTTGCCAGGCTGGCCACCGCGCCGCCGATCAGCGCCATGCCGGGTTTCCTCGGCTTCGACTGACGGGCCCATGCGCGGCCGGGATTGCCATGGGCCTCCGGCCGCGCCACGATGTCGCAGGCTAGGCCCGGTTGAAGGGCGCGCCGATTGCAAGGGGAGAAGTGTCCATGGGAATCGATCGACGATCGCTGCTGAAGGCGGCTGCCGTCTCGCTGGTGGCCGCACCGGCCCTGGCACAGGACTGGCGCGCGTCCACCATGCGGTTCATTCCCCAGGCGAACCTGTCCTCGCTCGATCCGATCTGGACGACCGCGACCGTCACCAACAACCACGGCTACTACGTCTATGACACGCTCTATGCGTCCGACATGGACTTCGTCGCGCGGCCGCAGATGGCCGAGGGGCAAGAGGTGCTCGACAACGGGCTGCGCTGGCGCTTCAAGCTGCGGGCCGGCCTGAAGTTCCATGACGGTGAGGCGGTTCGGGCGCAGGATTGCATCGCCTCGATCATGCGCTGGACGCAGCGCGATTCCTTCGGCCAGCTGGTCGCGCGGGTCATCGACAGCTGGCAGGTGGTCGACGACCGTACATTCGACCTGAAGCTGAAGCGGCCGTTCCCGCTTCTGCTCGACGCGCTCGGCAAGCCCGATACGCCAGCCTTCATCATGCCCGAGCGTCATGCCAAGACGGAAGCCACCCGGCAGGTCACCGAGATGATCGGCTCTGGCCCCTATCGCTTCCTCGCCGGCGAGTACAATTCCGGCAGCCGCGTGGTCTACGAGAAGTTCGACGGCTATGTGCCGCGCCAGGAGGCCGCCAGCCGCGGGGCCGGCGCCAAGGTCGCCCATTTCCCGCGCATCGAATGGCACATCCTCCCCGATCCCTCGACGGCCGCCAATGCGATTGTCCGAGGCGAGATGGACTGGTGGGAGCGCCCGCCCGCCGACCTGCAGCCGCTGCTTGCCCGTTCGCGCGACATCACCCGCGAGGTGACCGATCCGTCGGGCCGCCTCGCCATCATGCGCCTCAACCACCTGCAGGCCCCCTTCAACAATGTGAAGGTGCGCCAGGCCGTCAGGATGGCGGCGATGCAGGAAGACTATATGCGGGGGTCGCAAGGCAACGACACCTCGGCCTGGACGGTCTGCCGGAGCCTCTGGCCGCAAGGAACGCCCTATTACAGCGGCGAGCAGGAGGACCTGATGCCGCAGTCGATCGACAAGGCCAAGGCGGCCCTCCAGGCGTCCGGCTATGCGGGCGAGAAGGTCGTCATCATCAACCCGACCGATTTTCCGGATATCGGTCCGCTCGGGCAGGTGACTGCCGATATCCTGCAGAAGATCGGCATGAACGTGGAACTGGCCGAAACCGACTGGGGCACCGTCATCCAGCGCCGCGGTAGCCGCGAGGCGACCGACAAGGGTGGCTGGAGCATCTTCCACACGACGGGCCCGGCTTCCGGCTGGGGCACGCCCGCCACATCGCTGCTGGTGCGCGGGCAGGGCGCCCGCGGCTGGTTCGGCTGGTGGGACAGTCCGAAGGCCGAGGCGCTGACCGAGGAATGGCTCTACGCCCCCGATACGGCGGGCCAGCAGAAGGCGGCCAAGGAACTCGGTCGCCTGGCGCTCGAGGAGGTCGCAACGGTGCCGCTTGGCCAGTTCACCCTGCGCACGGCCTATCGCAAGACGCTCACCGGCATGGCCCATGGCTCGGCGCCCTATCCCTGGAGCCTCAGGCGCGCCTGAGGCGGCGGGCACGCACCGACCCGGGCGTCACGTCGCAGGTTTGGGGGCGGCTGCGCCTGCCGTGGACCCGGGCTCGTCCAGCGCGACGAAGGGGAGGTCATGGGCATGGGTGGTGCCAGACACCGCTCCCTGCCGGGTTGCCCCGTGAATTTCTTCGATGATGCCGCGTGCGATTTCCCGCTCGCCCATGATCACGGTTCCTGCACCCAGCCCCTTGAGGTGCTCCACCTCCGCGTCGGAATGGGCGCGGGCGATGATGGCGAGGGCCGGGTTGGCCGCCTTTGCGGTCTCGACGATCTGTCCGGCCTCGAAGGCGTTCGGGATGGCAACGATCAGGCGGTGGGCGCCGGCAATGTTCGCGCTGGTCAGGATCTCCTGCTGCACGGCGTTGCCGGAGATGGTTTCGACGCCCTCGTGGCGCAGGCGCGCCTGCGGCCGGGTGGCATCCTCGATCACGAGATAGGGCAAACCTTTCGCGCGCAGACCCTCGGCGACGAGGCTGCCGACGCGGCCATAGCCGACGAGGACCGTATGGCCGGTCAGTCCCGTGCTTTGCGGCGCCTCGTCATCCGTGCCTGGGGGCGTTGCGGGTGGGGCCGCGGCAGCCTCTCTGTTGGCTGAGGTCTCGGGGGAGGGCGCCGCATTCAGGTCGAGCCGCCGCTTGAGCCAGCCGATGCCGGCGAAGACCGCCGGGTTCAGCATGATGGACAGGATAGCGCCGGCAAGGATGAGATCGCGGCCTTCCGGTGGCAGGAGCTTCAGCCCGACGCCGAGCTCGGCGAGAATGAAGGAGAATTCGCCGATCTGGGCCAGCGAGGCGGAGACGGTCAGGGCGGTGCTGGCGGGATAGCGGAAGGCCACGACGATCAGGAAGGCGGCGAGCGACTTGCCGATGATGATGATGAAAAGCGTCGCCAGGATCGGCCAGGCCGCCGTCAGGAGCGTCCACGGGTTGAACAGCATGCCGACGGAGACGAAGAACAACACCGAGAAGGCGTCGCGAAGCGGCAGCGATTCCTCCGCCGCGCGGTGGCTGAGTTCGGATTCGCTCATGATCATGCCGGCGAAGAAAGCCCCCAGTGCGAAGGAGACGCCGAAGAGCTTGGTGGCACCGAAGGCGACGCCGAGCGCGATGGCGAGCACGGCGAGGCGGAACAGTTCGCGCGACCCGGTATGGGCCACGTAGTGCAGCAGCCAGGGGATGACTTTGCGGCCGAGGCCCAGCATCACCGCGACGAAACCGGCCACCTTCAGCAGGGTGACGAGAATGACGCCGCCGACCCCGAGGTCGAGCCATTGCACGAGGGGGTCGCTTGCGGCGCTCGTCTGGCTCGCCCCGCCCATGATCCCCGCCAGCGCCGGCAGCAGCACCAGAGCCAGGACCATGGCAATGTCCTCGACGATGAGCCAGCCGACCGCGATGCGGCCGCGCTCGGTCTCGATGAGGCGGCGCTCCTGCAGGGCCCTGAGAAGCACCACCGTGCTGGCCACCGACAGGGCGAGGCCGAAGACGATTCCGGCGCCGATGGGCCAGCCGAGCAGCCAGGCGAGGCCCATGCCCAACAGGGTCGCCGTCGCCATCTGCACGACGGCGCCGGGCACCGCGATGGCCCGCACCGACAGCAGGTCCTTGAGCGAGAAATGCAGGCCGACCCCGAACATCAGCAGGATGACGCCCATCTCGGCGAGTTCCGTGCCGAGCTTCTGGTCGGCGACGAAGCCTGGCGTGTGCGGCCCGATGAGGATGCCGGCGAGCAGATAGCCGACCAGCGTCGGGAGTTTCAGACGGTTGGCGATGAGACCAAAGATGAAGGCGAGCCCGAGACCGGCGACGATGGTGGCGATCAGCGGGGTGTCATGCGGCATCGGGCGGCCTTCATCCTCGAACATCATGGCTGGGAACCGGACTACAGGCGCCGGTCCGACCATTATGGGGACTGCGCCCTGGCGAGACAACATTCCCCGCCAGGGAAACGGCCGAAATCATGCCGAAATGGGGGGTCAGATCCCCGAGGCGAGATAACCGCCATCGACGGCGATGACCGTGCCAGTCACGAAGCTGGCGGCGGGCGAGGCGAGATAGACCGCCGCGCCGACCAGTTCCCGCGTCTGGCCCCAGCGCCCCATGGGGGTGCGGCGCAAGGCATTTTCCTTGCGGTCGGCGGGCATCTTCGCCGCGTTGAGTTCGGTCATGAAGAAGCCCGGCGAGATGGCATTGACGCGGACGCCCTGCGGCGCCCACTCGGCGGCGAGGGTCTGTGTCAGGCCGACCACCGCATGTTTGGTCATCGCGTAGGGACAGGCCTTGGGCCAGCCGCGATGGGCCGAGAGCGAGGCGATGTTGATGATGGCGCCGCTGCCGCGCGCGACCATGGCCCGGCCGAAGGTGGTGCAGGCAAAGAACACGCTGGTCTGGTTGGTGCGGAAGATCAGGTCGATCTCCGCGGGGGTGAAATCGAGGGTCGGCTTGATGATCGTCGTGCCCTGGCACGGCACGAGGATGTCGACCGGTCCGAAATCGCGCGCCACCGTGGCGGCGAGCTCCTGCAGCTGGCCGGCATCGGTGACGTCGGCGACATAGCCCTTCGATCCGGGATAGGCGGCAGCAAGGCGCGCGGCAGCCTCCTGCAGCTTGTCCGGGCTGCGGGCGGCGATGGCGACGCGGGCGCCGGCTTCGGCATAGCCATGGGCGATGGCCTCGCCGATGCCGCTGGAACCGCCGATGATGAGGGCATTGAGCCCGGCGAGGGACAGGGATGTCGAGGGCTGGGTCATCGCGCGGGCCTTCCCGCGAGGGCAACGGCGATGAGGGAGAGGTGCCGGGGCGGGCCGGCCGGGATCGTGGACATGGTCATTTCCTCTGCGGTCTTGGCGGTTGGCCGCGGGAGCCAAGGTGCTGGGAGGCCGGCGCCGATGCAAGGGGATGCGGGCCGGGGTCGTTGCCATGCGGCGTCCCGCCACGCTGTCATGTCGCGCGCGCATGTCGTTGCGGAAGGAGAAAATTATTGCGTGAAGTGTCCGGAACCCTGCAATAGAGGGCAGCAATATTCTTTTCTGGGCCGGCCTGGGCCCGGTGCCACAGGGGGGCAAGAGCATGGATGCCATCGACCGGAAGATCCTCACTTTCCTCCAGGACGATGCGGCGATCTCGATCGCCGAGCTCGCCTCGCGCATCAACCTGTCACAGACCCCCTGCTGGAAGCGCATCCAGAAGCTCGAGGCGGCCGGCTATATCATCAAGCGCGTCGCGCTGGTCTCGCCGGAAAAGCTCGGCCTCGGCCTGACGGTCTTCGTCTCCATCGAGACCGCCGATCATTCCCGCGAATGGCTCGCGCGCTTCGCCGAGACGGTGTCGGGCATGTCCGAGGTGATGGAATTCTACCGCATGGCCGGCGATGTCGACTACATGCTGCGCGTGGTCGTCACCGACATGGCGGCCTATGACGCCTTCTACAAGCGGCTGATCGACACGATCCCGCTGAAGAACGTCACCTCGCGCTTCGCGATGGAGCGGATCAAGTCGACCACGGCCTATGAAGTTCCGGTCCCGGCGAAGGGGTGAATCGGCGTGATAGGTTTTTAATCCACCGCGGTGCCGGCACCAGCCCTTCACGGCACTATCGTAAAAGTGGCGCCACATCTAGGCCGTAAACCCATAAACGGCCACATCGGATTCCCTCACATGGACATTCGTGATTCAAGCTCCTTTTTGGGAGCTTCACGATGGGCCGCTACGACCTGACGGATTTCGAGTGGGAG